>CAYPPG010000006.1:0-188977 GCA_964412555.1 uncultured bacterium | reverse complement strand
ATGTTCCCTTTTCCGTTGTTTGAGGCTCCATTTTTCAAATCTTTCCTATTGAAACAATATTTCTCCCACAATTTTATTCTATATCATTTCATCAAGATTTGCAAGAATTTTTTTAAAAATATAGATAATTGATCAGGTGATCGATTAACAAATCAATTACTTGATCGATCAGTAAGTGTAAGAAAATCAGATAGATACAGCTTTTCTTTTGTGTGGGCACTGCTATAATATATGAGCGACGCAGTACATGGAAGCAGGAATGTCCATCCGTTAAGGAAAAAAAATAATCAAACGTATAACGAAAGCGACTTCTACCCAAAATCAAACTGTTTTTGACGATGGGAATAAACAATCAAGACATTCAAATGGGTCAAAGAAGGTAACAGTGATGTAATTTATATTTGAATAAAAAAATGGACACAAATAATAACCCCAAAAAAGAAAGGATATGAATCATGCTTCATAATTCTCCGAAAAATCAAGCGATAGAGCACCACTATTTCAATGATCGGTTATCAATGAAAAGAATATATGGACAAGATCCTTCTTCGGAAGAATGCTATACCAATATTTTTAACTATCACAAAGGAATCGGTATCAAAACAGCATCCGTTTTAAAAAGAGAGAGCGAAGAAGATGCGGAATTATTACCGTTGAATTACCAGAAAAAAACCAAAGCCATGTTTGATAGCTATTTTGCAATTGTGGGGAATTTCCCCTCCCCTGCACAAGCATCAACAGCAGATCAAGATTTTGTTTTTTTAGAAATTATGATTGGAAGTTTCTCATGGTCTAGTGAATGCTTTGACGAGAACGGTATCAGGTTGATTGATTATGTCAAGTATGCATTGCAAAAGCGATATTCAAACGATCAATCGGACAAACTTGAGAATTATGAAAGAGCAAGTAAAAACGCGGCCAATTCTTTTTTGAACAAATTTAAACGTTCATAAAATTTTATCAAGAAAGGTGTATAACTCATGGCTTCAAAACTTAGTGACCTACTAGAGCAACTCGAACCACTTCCATCGAACTATCATGTAAATGCTTTGAAAGCAATCGATTCTTACCCGTTAAGATACAACCCGACAGGCACGATTGAAGAATTCAATGATTTTTTTGCACGTTTCCACTGTCATATTAGATGTCATATAATGGGTATCCATTTATCTGCAGACGACCATTATGATCTACACAAGGATTGGGCACTTGAACTGCTATCAGAAATATTTGGCGGAATGAACGGTTGGTTAAGTGCAAAAAGATCAATGGAAGACGGTGATTATTCTATTAATGATGTCATGGAAAAATTTGCAATTCATATGGCTACAAAAGCCCTGAAAAAAAGGATCGATGTACTTGTATACAGTTTTTGGAATAGTTTGTCTTCCAACGAATGGGAAGACGTACGCAAAGAATACATGGATCGTTATTCCGACATGGTTCCTCCCAGTTATTCGAATTATCTTGTGACACCTATTAAAATGGTGAATATTCTTAGAAATCACCCCTTTATTCTCCAGCAACGGTCTCGGCGGTAATCATTGATTCGATTGTATAAATCAGCATAGGAGTAAAAAGTGTCCACCAAGATATCCCTTTCCACTCCCTCAACGTTATCCGGACTGCAATATGAAACTCTTTCTCTCTATGAGCTGTGCTTATTGATTCCCACTCACGGAACAGATGTCCTTGAAGAAATTATAAACAATCGAAAGATTTTGAATCCTGACAGGATGGAATGGTGTTACGTTCAGGATTATCTGGCATATTTAAGCCAAAAGGATCAAGAAAGAAATATTGAGCACACCGACGAAATACTCGAAAAAGTATGGCAACGGATCACCCATTTCCCGGAACCACCCTTTCTTACGCCGGCAGGGAAAAAAAGGAAACAAGTCGATTGCCGGAAGTTTTACAAAGCCTATGTGAGCTACCTTAGTAAAGAACTGAAGAAGAAACCGAATCTCTCTCCTTTGGAAAAAGAAGCATTGGTAACCTCGGCATTCCAAAGGCAGCTGAAAAGACATTACGAGTTTGTGAAAAAGGATGTAAAGATCAAAAATTTACCTTATACACGCTACAAATGGAAGATCAACGAGGGGATTATCGCGCTCTGGATGCCTCGCCAAATTCGTGGAAGAGACCGGGCTCGCTTTCTGGAAAGGAACATTCCCGATCCTGATCCGTTCCGGCCAGGTGAACAAAAACGTATCCAAAAAATTATCGATTCGGTTTCTTTGGATTACTTGAATAGAGCCATTTATCAATCCAAGTTCAATCAAATGAATACTCAAAATTTAAATCGATTGACAATCAATGTTCTAGTGCGATTGATTTGTGAAAAAGGGGTGGATCATGCAGTCGCCCAAGAAAAAAGCCACCCGATTATTCAGAAGAAACTGCGCCCAACGATCCGAAACATGGAATCCTCACGTTTATTCAATTTCATCCTCGAATATTTTGATGACCTGATGAATGACTGCTTGGTTATGAAAACTCTAGCCGATAAATACGGATTGACATATCCGACATTCAACCGCTTCTGTGGTCTCAAATGGATAAAACAAACAAGCAAAAATGGAAAGAATGGCATAAGCGATTTATGGAAGAACACCATACAGGTTCTTTCCAATATCCCGGAATTGTACAAAATATGTAACGATTTTCTTTCTGAAATATAGAGGAATCGCACGGGAGCTCCAAAAATGAGTAAAGACTTGTATTTTTTCCCCATTCTTTTTGAAGCGCTGAAAAAGTCTGATCTGAAAGAATCTCTGATCGAGGCATTCCGGCGCATTCAAGAGTTGGGACAAAAGCCGGAACACCAAGAGGGATTTCGCCAATTTCAAGTGTTTGTGCAACAGATTGTCTATTACGCTGAAAAGAAGGACGTTTCCATCCTGGATAACGTACTGATGATCGAACTTATGGATCGATATCCGGAATTGATCGAAGATTATGAAGAATTATTTCGGGAACTTCTACCTCCACATCAATCCCCTGCTTATCCATCGTTGATCGTCGAAAAGGACGGAAACGAGATACAGAATATACAACTTTCACCCGGAAAACATACGGAGACCGTAAAAAAGGTAGGAGCCGGCTCCTACCGTATATGCCTGAGTGACGGGCGTGTTCTTACTCGATTTGAATTAGAGTCTTCCGATGTTTCCTGGGCAGATGCTAATCCCGAGGAAGACTATCCGCTCGCAGCCGATACCGAAGACATTTCGGAACTGATCACTTTCAAAACGGTTGTATTTGAGGAAACGATTGAAATAACCGTAACACAGGGTTTGAAACAAGGGACAATGAAATTGCAGATCAATTTGTAGGAGACCGGAAAATGAATACCGATATGGCTATAGGCCGCACTTTTACCGTTACGGTTTCAGGTGAAGATGCTGTCCTCTCGACGGTAAACGTCAAAGAATCAAATGATGAAAGTGTACGCGTAAAATGCATAGGTCCCGGCGAATTTCATCCCAAAACCTGGAATCATATCCAGAATATTTTAGTACCGCTTCTCGACCGGATTTTGAGGATATTGGGACTACCGCCGAAATCATTTGATATATCAGTCAACAATATCCATGCAACATCACTTTATGGAATCGCTCCTAAAGTATCTGGTTATTCGGCGGATCTAGCCTTGTTTGTCGCGATGCTTTCTTCAGCTCTTGATATTCCCATTCCACAGGATGTGGTAAGCACCGGGCACATTTCGTCACCGGATGGTGACGTTTCATTGGTCAAATCCATAAAGAGCAAATTGTCTGCCGCCCAAGAAACCTCCGGAATCCGTGCGTTTATTTATCCATCATTGGAATCTGATCGTTCCATTGAAACCGTTCTTTCGGAAGAAGAAAGAAGCGAAGTGGAAGAAGCATTATCCATAATAAAAGATTCGTTTCGAACCATTCCAGTAAATAACATCGCTGAAGTATTGGAATTCTTTTTTCGAGAGACAGATATCATCACATCGAGTTTAACGAAGGATTATTTCGGCAATATTATCCCTACCGATCTTCGTACCTCCATCGAAAAAAGCATGATTCGGTATCTCGTAAATGATTTGGATGCGCGATTCTGGAAATGTTTTGAAGATTCATTAAAACATGACGCCCAGGATGAAGCGAAAAAATTGCTCCTGGATCGTGTAAACCATCATATTCGCAATAAAATGTATCCGTGCAATTTTGGAAGAAAATTGTACCAGATTTTTCGATCCATCCCCCCGAATGTTTTGAAGCCGAAGAATGCTCGCTCATTTTTGCCGATTCAATCATGGAGCCGATTCATTCAATACGCCCAACAGAACCAGGAATCGGATGTGTTTCTGTTTCTCCGTGCAATAAATCCACAGTATCGGATCAAAGAGGGCGCTACAGAAACACAAGAGATTCCCATTTCGCCTTCGATGATTACGAAAGCTACGGTAGATCTTGTAGTCCTTGAAATCAGTAAGCGGAATTTAACCCACTTGATCAGCCATCCTATTTATAAAGCACGATCAAGTTTTTTTGAAGATGTATTCACCACAGAAGACACTAACCAATTCTATGGCTGTATCGAATCTTTTTTTATGCATTTATTAAACCATACTCGACAATTAGTATCCCCAATTGAAGAGGAAGACATCCGAGCCGACGCTCTGAATCTTTTAGAAAAAGCATTCAGAGACCAAGGAGGTGTAAAACTTGCGTTACTAGAAGCGCGGGAAGGAGTACATGGCGGAATACCCTACATCCTCACCCAAATGGCCGAACAACTTATTAAAGAGCAAAAGCAAAAATATGTCAATTTTGTATTAAAACGGATTCTCGATCCCACGAATCCATCACAAAAAGTCGAATTCATACGCCATTTTTTCGATAAAATCAAACCGATTCTTCCGGAAGGAACCATTGAAGGACCGCCGGAATGGTATGTGAATCATTGCGATCAAATTGTTCTGGATTATGTATGTGGGATCGATTCTCTGAACGACAATATAAAACGATATCAATAGGAGGAATCATCATGAGAAATATCAGAAAACTAATTCCTGAGCTCTCCTTTCGGAGCGTACATGCCATCGTGGGCAAACAACATGATAGAGCACGAATGGATTACCATCTCACTAATTATGAAATAGAAGATTACAATGAATTCATAGAAACAGTAGTCGATTATTATATCTATCATCATAACAAATGCGTTTCCCGGGGAGGGGCAATCTCCAAAGAATACGCGCTCCAACAAATAAAACCGATATTCGCAAGAAATTTTGAAGACCAAAATGGTATTATGCTCGCGTTCAATGAGGCAAAGGAAGGAACTCAAGGGGGAATTTCCTTCTTGATCACTATCCTTGCAAATTCAATGAAACAAGAGGCGATCATGAGTTACATTGACTATAAACTTGAACAAGAAATCCCCCCTGATGATAAAGACTTAATTACTGAATTCCTCAGTGAATTTTTCAAAGCGTACGGAGATGGATTAGATCCTTCGATCGACCAAACAAAACCTGAATATTATATCAGCCAATACAAACAAATTGTTTTTGATTACAACAGCGCCATGCAAATTATTTCCAAAACTTTCCATAAGGCATGAGAGATTTTTTTAGCCTATATAAAAGTAGAGGGGAAAAAGAATTTTTAGAATCTTTGACATTTTGACGCTAACTTGCAATAGTAAAGCAGAATTATGTTATTTATAGTTATAACAGAAAGGATAAGGAGTAAAAAAATGTACGACAAATTCGATCCACTTTCACTAAAAAAAACATGGTTGCAAATCAACAGATTCAAATGTCTTGAAAAAGGCTGTCCAGGGCATTTGCATTCATGGGAGTCTTGTCGCCCAACAACGTATTACTGTATGGAAAAAGGATGCATGGGCCACCGTAAGCCAGGAGAAATCTGCAGACCCATTATATTCAAATGTAAATCTTTTGGCTGTCCCGGACATTTGAATACCTGGGAGAAATGTCTTGAAATTTATTATTGTGGAGCACTTAACTGCCCAGGGCACTTGACCCCGGAACAGAAGTGTTTCAGAAATTTTTAACCGGCGGTTACAAAGTTCTCTCCCGCCGAGTATAGGAGTGGGAGAGAAACATTCCGCTTCAATGTCCATGAAATTCAATCTGTGCCGATCTATGTTGCAGATACGACATCGACAGTTTCATTTTGCTTTTTCCTCGTTCGAATTCCTGATAGTGCTGACGATTACCGGTATCCTGGTTTTCATCGCAATACCCAATATTTGAAATACACGGATGCAGACCAATGTAGCGCGCATAGCCTTGAACACAGGTTACACGGAGACGCTTCCACATAAAAATTCTTGTTTTAAAACACCTGGATCAGCACACCTTAAACTGTTCCATTTATCCAGAATCAAAATGATGAACATGAAAAGAATATCACAATTTTAAAACCATCATTTCCGATGAAAAGAAAAAGTTTTGAATGCATTACCGTTTCCAGCAGGAACACTCAATCGCTTCTTTTTTTTTATTGCTGAACCAATCTGCTTTACTTGTCCACAGAATCCATTCTGAAATCGAAAGTTGTTTTCATCCGCTTATACCTCAAAAAAGGTACGCTCATGCCGGATAGTTATGAACAAATCATGCTGCAAAAACTCGGACCGCATATGTTGGCGGCCAAAATCGATCATTTCCTTCAGATGGAAGTGACCAAAGGATGTTCTCCGGATATTTATCCGCAACCGGTCAGTTTGGAACCACGTTATGCCCCACTCAATATAAAACCCCATCATCAAGCGGAAAATCTCCAAACAATCGAATGTGATTTTGAAACTCCAATCGATCCTGCTGATCTTGTCCGGTTGGAGGTTTTTTTGTCGCCTAACCAAAAATTCGATTGGAGAATATGTGAAATTTTCATTCAGCAACTGTCCGCTGTCTGGCATCACCGGCTTGGATTTGAAATCGTGGGGAATCAAAATCGAATTCATTTCCTGTTTTTATGCCATCGCGAAGACACCAGTCTGATCCGCAGCACATTTTTGAGTCTCTTCCCGTACTGCGAAATCAGTGAGCGAGATGATATGTTCTGGTCCGGTTTGTGCCCTGAATCCAACACGTTGGTTCACTTAAGCGACTTTTATCCGCGCCCTCCTTATCATCATTTGTTGACTCGCCGTAATGAATTGCATGTCCCACCATACAATTCGCTTCTTTCCATTATAGCGGATGTGCCGGCGCCTGCCGTTGCCATAATTCAGATTCTGTTTCAGCCTGCGCATCCGGATCATGATTGGCATGCCAATGTCAAAAAATTGATCAATCTTGAGTATTCCCAATCCACCTTACAGGACATTCAATCTCCCCGGTACAGCCAACAACAGCCTTCCCATTCCCTTAACGAGATGGCTCACGATGTCGATACCAAAGCGCATGATGATAAATACTGTTTTTTTACGGCATTCCGAGTCGCCTTTTTCAATGGTGAGAAGAATCATGTACAGGATTTTCGTTCTTTAACAGCGTTTAGCCAGAGATTCCAGCATGGTGGCCATTCGCTCAAATCCATCAATGAAACAGATTATCTACAAATTTTGGATGCGGCTCAGCTTGACAAAATGATTGTGAATGGAATCACCTATCGGCCCGGATTTTTGCTGAATACCGTCGAGTTATGCGGACTGGTTCATCTTCCCTCTCCGGAAATTTTCGAGGGGCGTCGATTGCCGGTTCCCCCCCTTGAAACGCTTTTATTTCAAAATGAAGAGTTTTCGGAAGGAATTCACATTGGAAATTGCAATTATGCAGAAACAGAGATACCGGTGTGTATCCCTCATCAGGAACGAATGCTTCACCTCCATTTAATCGGCAGCCATGGGATGGGAAAATCAACGGTCTTTGAACATGCCTGTTTGCAGGATATCGAAAGAGGAGATGGGATCGCGGTCCTCGATCCTCACGGTGATTTGGTGGAGAGATTACTGCGACTCATCAGCCGGGAGCATTCTTCCAGAGTGATTTACTTTGATCCTGGTGACCGTAATTGGGTGCCACTTTGGAATCCTCTCACTCCCATTCCGAATCAGGATATTGGCCGTACAGCGGATGATTTGGTCAAATCCTTTAAAACATTATTCGATTCAGGATGGGGGCACCGGCTCGAACATATTTTGCGGTATTCGATCATCTCTCTACTCCATCTTTCCGGTTCGACTTTCAACGACCTGAACAATTTATTCCGAAAAGATGAGGCAAGCGATGAATTCTAATTCAACCATAGACATCCAAGAAAGAGTCCAATTGATATTTGATTGGCTGCAGGAAGAACGGATCGTGCAGGAAATCGACTATCCCATAGACGAAGCCACCGCTTATTTTATGAATCATGACAAATCTCCTGCGACGAAAAACAATCTACTCGAAATGGCAGGTGGTTTCCTTCAATTTCTATATGCGTATGGAATTCGTCCTCATCAGCAACTCTCTAAAGATCAAGCGTGTTGCGAGGTTTTCCATTTATTGGATCACCATTATCAAGGAATGGCTGGAAGTGGATATGTTGCCGCCATTCTTGATTGGCGGCAATCCGGAAAAGAACTTGTCTTGCCTCAAATTGCGGAAATCCTGAAATCCGAAATGCGATCGAAATATGTACATTGGGTCTATGCCCGGTATTTGATTCCCCTTGATATCCCCACACAATCCCAGATGGCGGAATTTCTTTTTCAGCAATACCGGTCATTCCTTCCGGAAGAAATGTTGCGCAGTTCGCCGATTCAATGGATTTCATACCTGCCATCCCTCATTCAAATATGCCAGAAAGTCGACCTTCAACTCCAAAAAATAATCAACCAATAGGGAAAAAACACAAACTTCTGAAATCTGCATGAGATTTCATCCGCTATGGGGGAAATGCTTATTTCCAAGGAGTGAAATCTCATGAACAACGAATCGAAGCAATCGGACTGTGTGATCGAAGCGGATACAACCAGATCCACACAAGAAAAAATCGCTCTCTATCAGCAACTCTTCCATGGACTACAGAACGTATATGGATCTTATGATCTGACAACGAATCGAGTGCGTGTCGTCAAAGCCCCCGTAAATGAAAGGGTGACAATCATTTGGTCTTCTCCCGTGCACACAAAAGATACTTGAAACAGGGGTAACGGAAAAACAGCGAGTGTACTGCTTCCGGTTGTCTGTCCATCTGAGAAACCTCGGATTCTCCGAAGAGTATTCGGTTTTTCTCCTTAAAAAATGGTCTCAAAAAAATCGCCCTGTCAATGGCAAGCAAATCATCACGGAAGAGGAAATCGAGGATCAAACATCTAGCGCTTACAAGAAAGAGTATTCAAGTCTCGGATGCGATACACCCGAGATGCAAATCTATTGTGTGCCTGATTGCCGCATCCTCAAACGGCGATCAAAACAGGCTGATTCTGAAAATAACAGGAAAGGAGGTGAAACCATATGAAGCCCGGAATCGATCTCATCAGCAAATTTGAGAAGAAACTGGATGAAAACGGCCAGGCATATTACACCGGTACGATTGATCCAGCCAATTTTAAAAAGCTCAAGAAGGAGATCCACATCATTCTGATGCATGGAAGCCTCTTACCCGGTTCACTGGTCGGAAGCGACGAAACTACACAGGAAAATCTGTACATGTTTTCACAAGAGCATTCACAGCAAAAAAGTGTGCAGGAAATTGATCCGGAAACTGAGTAGGGTTGAGGGACTCAAGAATAGGGGCTTTGGATCATGAAAGTCTGAAGCCCCTATTCCAACAGCCAAAATGATTGAAGGATAAAATGTCATGACCGCTCACATTCAAGATAACACCACAAAACCAAACAAAAAACCGATTGAATATTTAACCCGCCAAGAAGCCGCCGATTACCTCCGCATCTCGGTTCGTCTGTTGGACCAGAAAGCCGCCAACGGCGAGATCGTCTATTATAAATTAGGGAATGGTCCCACCAGCCGCGTTCTCTACAAATTCACCGATTTGAAGAAATATATTGAAAATTGCCGTGTGGAGCTGTAAGATAGTTGGTCACCATTTGGTCACCATCGCAAAATTGAAGGGAAAAAACGAGAACCGTAAGTCCAACAAATTCAAGTACTGGGGAGCAGGGACTCGAACCCTGAGCCTTCTGATCCAGAGTCAGACGTCTTGCCAATTCGACCACTCCCCAATTGTTGGGATTATTCCTATTTATACCTCATTCTTTGATTCCGTCAAGAATCAAGCGGAATTCAATCTTACGATTCTACAAGCAATGGTTTAGGCAAACAATATCCGGCTGCGTGTGAGGTGCTCGCGGATGGGTAATCCATTCGGGCATCCTTCTTCACACTTGCCACAATGTACACAGCAGTCGGCCCGCTGATTCGCCGGCAGTTCGTCATAGGTTGCGCGCGCCTGTTTCAAATCTCCACACTGATCGTAATAATAATTGGAGCATCGCATGATCGTCGAGGGATCGACGCCTTGCGGGCAATTGCGGGTACATTCGCCACATAACATACAGTCTTTATCCGGATTGGCTTGCGCGTAACGATACAAACTCCAATCTTCTTGGCTGGTCAACACCTCTTTGGCGGCCTTGGTATAATCTTCAAACATTTCAAAGGATCCGATCCCTTTGAGAATCGTTGTGATGGCGGGATTCTTCATCAACTTCTTGATATAGGCGATTTGCATTTCCCGGCCTCTCACACCACTCATCGATTTCATGACCATCACGCCGACATTTTTTTCTGCCGCCATACGCATTTCTTCCTGCATGGCATCAAACATTTTGGGATTCATGGCCGGCATTACGAGGCTGTAGAGACCGCTTTCAATGCCGACATGCGTGCTTTCTTTTATTTTCGGATTATGGCTGGTCAATCCGGCATAGCGTACTTTTCCGGCGTTTTTTAGCATCTCGAACATCTTTTCGATTTCGGGACCAGCTGCGTCATCCCCATTGTGGCGGTTGAACATGAAAAAATCGATATAATCCGTATTGAGTGTTTTCAATACACCATCAAATTTTTTGAGAATCGCATCTTTGGATTGGCCATAGGGGATAAAATTGTCTTTCAGCGAGATATAGACCTTGTCGCGCATGTCTTTCATGATCTTTCCAAGTTCCACAATCGATGTGCCACCGATGTAACTTGTAGAAATGTGTACCAAATTGACACCTTTTTCAATGCCATACCGATGGACATCCGGTTCCATCACCAATCCACCAAGTGAAATAGCCGACAAATATATATCTGTATCTCCCAATCTTCGATAAGCCATACTATCCTTTTGATTGAGAATTGTTGCTTTCTCCTCGTTTTTCTCAGCGGCGGCAAAGGACGAAGCTGAAATCGTCGAGGCGGATAATGCGATAGAACCACTTTTCAAAAATGATCGTCGGGTCAGTGAAGTTTTTTTACTCATAGAAATACACCTCTAGTAAGGAATCTTGTTCTTGGAACATACCGTGTTTTCAATGGAGCATACCAGTAAAGCTAAAAAGTTCCGAAGTGAACTTGGCGGCATTGGAATCCGACAAGATGCTGTTGCTACATTGTAATAGAAACCATTTAAGCATGAACTGTTATAGTAACAAAGAGAAAACATCGAATTAGTCGAATATGGCCCCATGATTGTTCCAAATAAAATAGCCATGCGGATCCCGTGAATTTTAACTCACAATAGGCATCATGGAGAAAAAAGAAAAAATGTCCATTCTTCTTCTTGTTATCGGTGAGTAGACAAAAAAAGGCCTGCCAAAATTGGGGAGGGTTGGCAGGCTCGCGAAATGGGGAGAATGGGATGTAAAATAAGCTTCTTTATTTGTATATTATTCATTTGCATGAACTATGCCAACTTTGATTTTCTTGTTGTTACTCTTCGATAAAAATATACATAAGCATATGATTATCAGCCAGTTATGATAAAATACTTACGGTATTTCTCTCGAAATTCCCAGAGGATACAAAATAATCAAGTGAGCCAAAGTGGTCAAAATGCACACAATCACTGTTCATTTTTGACACGGTAAAATCCTGATTCTAGGACGAATGTTTGATCTTTATCGTTTAGATTATTATTTATCAGTAGAATCTTACCGATATTTTCCTTATGAAGACTTGAACTTTGTCCAAAATTTCGTAAAGTATGAATATATTCTTAGGTTAGCTTACAAATATATAGAGTGTCTTATCCTAGGTAAAGGAGAAATCTAACCCATGAAACGACGAATGCTAATAACATTTTGCTTGCTGATTGCCGTTGCAGGAGGGTGGTCTCTGGTCGATGAAATTGGAGCGGTTGGGCTGAATCCAAAGATCGAGAGACCATGGCTTTGTCCCACACAATTGTATCTCAAAGCCGATCTTGCCGAAATCAATCATCCCGACTTATTTAAATGGCGTTTTGCCAAAAAAGAAATGCCTAAGCCTGAACCGCCGGTGACTCCGCCTCCGACACCGGAACCACCTAAAGAACCAGAGGTGAGGGAACCACATCCACCCGTGATTGAACCGATGCCGCAAAAAACAATCTACTTTGATTATGACAAATCGTTGTTGAAACCGGCGGCGAAATCGGCCATTCAAGAAAATGTCCAATTTCTCAAAGCCAATCCGAAAACCATCGCGATTATAGAAGGCCACTGCGATGAACGCGGAACCAATGAATACAACTTGGCTCTGGGTGAACGTCGTGCGGAAGCTGTTAAAAACTACATGATCGAGTTGGGTATTTCCGCTACCCGCATATCAACAAAATCGTGGGGCGAAGAAAAACCGGCTGTGCAAGGTCATACGGAAGCGGCTTGGAGCAAGAATCGGCGGGCGGAAATGTTCTATTCAAAAGAAGTGGAATAGAGCCTCTATCAATCAACTGATTTCAAAAGCAAGACGGTTTCCTCCTCGTGAAAGGAAACCGTCTTTCTTATGTTATTCCATTTCTTTTATGCTACACTTTCGACAAGGATTCGTACGTTCATACACATTCCATAGAAAGCTTCAAACAAGCGAGTCATCAAATTTGTGTAATAATTGAAAATGAATTTCGACCCAAAACAATTTTCAACTGGAGGTATTGAGGAGGATGTAATTCTCTCCGCCATCGGAGAAGTCTCTTCGGATGTCATTACCCGCCTGGATGCCGAAGGCCGGATACTGGCTTGGACACCCGGGGCGGAAAAAATGTTGGGGTATTCGCGAGAAGAAATTATCGGGCAATCGATCGATTCTATTGTTCCTACCGAACTCCGTGAGGCGGAGAGAGAGCGAATCAAGAAACAAATCGAGGGCGGCGCCGGTATTCTGCAGGAGAAAACTGTTCGAATTCATAAATCCGGTGAAGCGGTACCGGTTCATTTAACAAGAGTTCCTCTCCATGATCGGCACGGAGAATGTGTTTCACTTTTAGCAATCTTGAAGGACCTTTCGGCAGAGCAGCAATTACAAAAGCAAATCGAAAACCTTCAGCGTGATACGGCCATGGCAAAAGTAGCTGCCAAAGTGGCACACGAAATCAGAACGCCACTCGGAGTACTGTTTCTCAAATCGGATTTACTGGTCGAGCGCCTCGAACTTGCCTTCGAGCAATGGGGGCAGGGGAATTGTGAACGGCATCAAAAAGTATTGGAAAAATGTGTTGTCGATATTCAAAAACAAATATCCCGGCTGGAAGAAATCGCCAATAATTACTTGCAGTTATCCAAAACACGGGCATTGGAAAAAACGGAGACGAATCTTCAACTTTTTATTCGGGATACTGCGCAAGAGTTGCGGGAACATTATGCCGATGAAAAAATATCGTTTGAGTTCGAGGTTGCAGACGAACTGCCTACGGTAAAGATCGACACTCAACAAATTCAACGGGCTTTTGCCAATCTCATTCGAAATTCGGTTGAAGCGATGCGAGGGATTCAACGAGACGATGCCAGAGTCCGATTGACGGTTTGCCAGCATAGTAATTCGATTGAATTTTTGATCAGCGATAATGGACCTGGGATGCCGGAAGAAATCCGCCAGGCGGCATTCGATCCTTTTACTACCACAAAAAGCATTGGGACCGGTTTGGGACTTTATTTGGTTCGTGAAATTGTTGAAAATCATGGGGGCGCCATCGATATAGACGCTGTTGAAGGGCAAGGGACATCTATCCGCCTGACGATCCCGATCGTAAAGGATTCAAATTCGTGACGATTCGACGCACAATACTTATCATCGACGACGACGCCGACTCCCGCGAAGTGGTTCGAGAAGCACTGGAAGGAAAACGCTTCGAATTTCTCGAAGCGAAAAGCGGCGAGGAGGCGATTGAACTCTTCGCCTCCCATGATATCGATGTGGTTACATGTGATATCATGCTGCCCGGCACAGACGGGATTGAAGTTCTCCGCCATATCAAGGAAGTGAAATCCGACACCCAAGTCGTTATGTTGACAGGATTGAATGCCGTCGACACCGCGGTGGAAGCCATGAGGCTGGGGGCGTTGGACTATCTCACCAAACCGATCCGGCTCAAAGAACTTCGTGTAGTAATCGATCGCGCCATTCAACACAAAGAACTATCGGAAGAACGGGATGAATGGAGGCGGCAAGTCGCCCGGTATTCCGGCCGGTTACTCGGGAAATCGCCGGCGATGAAGCGAATCTTCCATATTATCGAACAAGCGGCTCCTACCCGCAGTACGGTACTCTTGACCGGTGAAACAGGAACCGGTAAAGATCAAGTCGCACAAGAAATCCACGAACAAAGCCGGCGCAGTAATAAACCCTTGATCAAAGTCGATTGTGCTTCTCTCCCGGAAACGCTTCTGGAATCGGAATTATTCGGCCATGTGCGAGGCGCTTTTACTGGGGCTTTCAAAGACCGTAAAGGCCGCTTCGAGCTGGCGGATGGGGGCACGATATTTTTGAATGAAATCGGGGAAATGTCGGCAAGCGCTCAACAGCGGCTTCTGCGGATCCTCCAAGATGCCGAATTGGAGCGAGTCGGAAGTAACACAACAATTCATGTGGATGTGCGAGTGATTGCCGCCACGAACAAAGATCTTCAGCAACTCATCAACGACAATCAATTCCGTGAAGATTTATATTATCGTCTGCGAGTGGTGCAAATTCATTTGGCGCCGTTGCGCGAACGGCGGGAAGACATCCCAATTTTGGCACAAATGTTCCTAGAACGATACAGTCAGGAGACCGGAAAAGAGCTGCAGCAGTTCGATCAAGAGGTTGTCAAATTATTCTTATCGTACCCTTGGCCTGGAAATGTGCGGGAGTTGCAACATGCGGTGGAGCATGCCGCGATTTTCGCTCAAGGACCATGGGTGACTCTAAGCGACCTACCGGATGACATTGTCAAACCGCAAATATCCCCTGTTTCTCCAGGACAGCCAGCAGAGGAAATCCTTGAAAAAGACAGCAATAGCATAGTGATTTCAGTGGGAACAACTCTGGAAGAGGCTGAATTGGAGATTATACGAAAAACATTGGAAATGGTTGGAGGAAACAAGGAAGAAGCGGCAAGAGTGCTTGGATTGTCCCGCAGTTCACTATATCGGCGTTTGCCGAAATTGGTGGAAATGGAAAAAGAGATTTAATCAATCGGCAGAGTCGAAAGCGATTATCGAGATTGGCACATTAACTGCTATTTTTACTCGCATTATGAGGGTAGCAATGCCGGAATTGAACGGAAACGACCGAAAATTCATGCGCCAACTGCTGGCCGGTAAACGAATTCTCATCGTCGATGATGACGATGATTATGCCGAAGCCATGGATGAAGTCTTCACGATGCAAAATTGCAATGTCACGCGGATTCTTGATCCTTTGTATGGAATCGAAGAAGCGCTATCTCAACATTACGATTTATTTATCATCGACAAAAACATGCCGAAACTCAACGGTCTCGAATTTGCCCAAAAAATCAAAGAACACAAACCCGACGCAAAAATCATCCTCATCACCGCCTATCCCCACGAAGATTCCCGCCAAAAAAGCCTCGATATCGGAATCAGTTATTACCTCCCCAAGCCGTTCCGCAAAAACGACATCCTTGAAATCGCTTCTTTTTTGATGTTGTGAATTCTCTTATCCCAAATAGAAGAGAGCAATCGCACTGACCATTAAGCAAGCGGCGCCAATCCGGCGGATGAACACCGCGTGTTTCAATCGGTCCTCGATGTGCTCGTAACCTACCGCAGCCACGAACGAACCGAGAATAATGGAAATGATCCCCCGGCTGGATTGTACGATATTCCCGAATACGACGCCAATACTGGCAAAGCAGGCAAAAAGCAGCATCATGGCGACAAACCAGGAGATGGAATAGGGGATCGCGTGAATCCACATCTTTTTCGACACATCGGGCAGAAAGTATAAACAAGCAATCCCCACCGCTCCGCATAAAAGGTAACTTAAGCATACACTCAATGTCGAAGCGTGAAATAAACCCAAATACTCGAAATGGCCGACCAACTGTTTGATATGGATATCGGAGAGCGAATATCCGAGGCAAGCGGAAAGAATCCATCCAATGCTCTGCCACGGCAAACTGCCTCCGGAGCGGTTGAGCATCATGGCCGCCGCGACACTTAAAAATACTGCCAGCCATTGAAAGGTTGTCAAATAAACATCGCGGAACAACACACTGATAAGCGCTAAGATAAAGACTTTCAATCCCAATAACGGCGATGCCCGCGAGGCCGCAGACTTGGCAAGCGCCATAAAGAGCGCCCCCTGGCCAAAGAGATAAAATAAAGAGCTTCCAATCAACGGCCAGGCATAGACCTGAAATTCCGGTATCGTATCCGGCCAGAATATGGGAAGCAAAAACAAAGCGAAAATTGCCAAAATGATATGCGAAACGGTGAGTAAGTAGACCGGATTCCTTTCAAATCGATTGGCATACATCCGAGAAAAAAGATATGCAACTGATTGAGAGGTAGCCGCGCCCAACCCGAGAACAACACCAATTATCATACTGTTCCTTTACGAAAAACGAATCTAATTCAGCGGCTTGACCCAAATATTCTTGAAACTCAGATAATCACCGTGAAACTGCAGCAACAATTCACCTTCCGGCATTTCTTTGTTGCCATATAAACCACCTGGAGTGGCTTTAGGAAGAACAAGATTGTCGTGAATCACTTTTCCATTATGCACCACATGCAATTCGGCATTCTTGATTTTTTTGCCGTTTTCATCGAAACGTGCGGCACGGAATGTTATATCGTATGTCTGCCATTCTTCCGGAGGCAAACAAGCGTTCACAATCGGCGTGGCAATCGAATAGAGTCCACCGCAAAGATTGTTTGCCGGGAAATCGGCGAAACTATCCAACACCTGAATCTCATAGGTTCCACAAATATACACTCCACTATTGCTTCGCCCTTGGCCCCGTTCGTTCGGCATATAGGCGGTTTTGAACTCTACGTGATATTCCCCATCCCCGAATTTGTCTTTCGTCCAGCAAGAGATGCCACGCGGTCCGAAAGAACCATCGCCTAACCGTCTCCAAAGATCTTCCCGATGCCAATTTTGATCCAAGGACTCTTCGGTTCCGTCAAAAAGAACAATGGCTCCAGCCGGCGGTTCTTTCCCTAAAGTCGGAGGTCTCAGAACGACACGTTCCAATACAAACTGGCCGTTGCTCCCTTCTCCTTTGAATTGTCCTTCACATCGCCCCTGTCGAAGGTCGGCGGTAACGATATACGCTCCCCCTAAATCGGAACCGAGATCGACGGGACCTTCAAAATGAGTGACTTTCTTTTGCGTTTTACCACGAACTTCGACTCTCTTTTCATCCTGGCCTTTTTCACCCACATAGAGAACCGCTCGATACGTATCCCGGCTTTCTCCCACAATTTGTGCCCGAATCGTTCGGTCCTGCCATTCTGAATTCGTAAATTCACCATGCCAATTTCCATATACCGGAATGTTCTTTTCCGCCGCCCCCGCATAATTGAAGGCGAGTATCATTGCGAAGAGTATACACATTGCAACTTTGCGCATCATCGTGTCCCTACCTTTCCAACTTTGAGTTGTGGTGCAGACCTCTGGTCTGCACCAAAATATCACTTTCATCACTTACAATTTTTATGGAACTATATTCGATTTTCAATACACGGGGAGGATCATCGGTTGAAAAAATGACTCATTTACTGCCCCGGGTGAAAATCGATATAAAAAATATCTCCGAAACTCGTCAATCCATTGCTTGAATCATAGACACTGTTACTCGTCCAAGGGGTCGGTGAACTTCCCCCGTCAGGTCCCGGGCTGCGGATGAAAAAATCCGCCCGTTCCGCCAAACTGCCTCCGGTGAATCCCCATACCGCCCCGGCATACTCCCGCCCGACATAGTCATATACTCCTTTTTTATCGTGGCGGGATTGATCATACCGATTTTGCTGGAGGAAAAATGGATCGAGCGGCAAACTATTGATGTATGCAATCGGCGTGGTCAACCGAACTTGGCGAAAATACCAATCCGTATTCCCCTCCGGAAGAATCGGATAGGGGACTGCATTGTTATCGATTTTATACATTTCGATCGCGCTCGATAAACTCCTCATATCCGAATACACGCGGCTCACCTTTGCCCGAATTTGTGCATTCAAAAAATTGGGAACGGCAATCGCGGCTAAAATACCGATGATGGCGACAACGATGAGTAATTCAATCAAGGTAAATGCATTCTTTTGAAGTTTCATATTTTCCCTTTTGTTTTGTACAACATGCACAGTGTTGGCATCTTCACTAAAGATAGCGGACAAGCGAATGAAATCAGAAATATTGATACGATACTGCTGATGAGGAGTCATGATCATGTGATTTTTTCGAAACCACCAACGAACGGGAATGATTCGAAGCGCTTCTTTGAACAGACGGTAATATCGAGACGGTTTTTTTAAGTGAAAATTCTTCATGATCTCAACCCTGTCACTTGAAACAAAACAATTATTATCCGAGGCGCCAAACTTTCAGATACTATGAAAAGGCGGGAGTCCTTTTATAATAGCTGAAATACAATAGACAATGTATCCGTAATATCTACTAAAGATTTTACATGCAACCGACAAATTCATGAACATGAGGAAGAGGCGGCAACTATAAATATTTCAGTATTTTTTGGTGATCGTTTATTCAATTGATAAAAATCATTACAAAATCGCAATAAAAAACAGCATTTTCAAAGGTGATCTCTCTACTGATTGTATTTATAGGCTTTTTTATCCGAACAATGAACACTTGAGTACCGTCCCAAGAGGAGGTGAAAACCATGAATCCGTTATTGATTTATCGATTGAAAACTCTTTTCATATTGTTTGCTTCATTTTTCCTTTGTGTATCTTGCGAGCGCCTTCAGATGATGGGTAAGGAATATCGTGAAAAACTTACCTTCCTTGTCGAGCGCGCACGGGATGATCAAGAGGAAGCCAAAGAACAATTTCGTTCAGCGCTAGAGGAATTCTCCACTCTCATCGATTTCCAAGGCGGCGACTTGCAGGATAAATACGAAGACCTCCAAGTTCAATATGAAAGTTCAAAAGAGCAAGCGGAGCGGGTAGAAGGCCGTATCGAGCATATTGAAAGTGTTGCCCGCAAATTGTTCCGTGAATGGGAGAGAGAACTCGAAGAGTATGAAAGCGATAAACTGCGCCGCGCCAGTGAAAAGAAACTCGATGAAACGAGAGAGCAATATCGAAAATTCATCGATTCCATGCAACGCGCCGAAGAAAAGATGGATCCCATCCTCACCCGCTTGAACGATCAAGTCCTGTTCCTCAAACACAATCTCAACGCCAACGCCATCGCTTCCCTGGACGATACCGTCATCACCCTCGAATCGGATGTGAACACATTGATCAAAGAGTTGGAAACCTCCATTGCGGAAGCGAATGATTTTATCAAGGCGATGGGGATTGAATGAGAAAAAAGAGGCAATTTAATTATGCCAATTCCTAGATATTCAAAAATTTTCCATATCGTACATGTCGATAGATTACCTTCTATTGTTGAATGTGGAGGTTTATGGAGTGACTCAGAGGTTATACGAAGAACTTTGCCAGGCACAACTGTTGGTATGAATCATATAAAAGAGAGAAGACGGAAAGAATTGACACTTTCATGTTATCCACATTTGCATGTAGGAGATTGTGTACCTTTTTATTTCTGTCCTCGTTCCGTAATGCTTTATTTGATTTATCGAGCGAACAATACTGATTTGTTGTATCGTGGGAGCCAAATACCGATTATTCATCTTGAGGCCAACCTAGATAACGTGATAAAATGGGCTGATAATAACAAACGTTGCTGGGTATTTACGACTTCAAATGCTGGCTCATATTATTTCGAAGACTTTTGTTCATACGAACAACTGAATAAAATTGACTGGGATGCCATTCATGCAACAGACTGGTCGCAATGCAAAGATAAAAAACAGGCTGAATTCTTGATCGAAAAATCTTTTCCCTTTGAGCTGGTGACGCGAATAGGTGTTTACTCTAACAAAATAATGCAAATAGTACAAACGACCTTGAGTTTCGCTACATATAAGCCACCCGTTGAAATCAAACGTGATTGGTATTATTGAAGGCGGGAGGTATTGATATGATCGAATATAAGACAGGTGATATCCTTACCGAAGAAGTAGAAGCTTTGGTTAATACTGTGAACTGTGTCGGTGTAATGGGACGAGGCATTGCTCTGCAATTTAAAAATGCTTTTCCAGAGAACTTTAATGCTTATGAAAAAGCATGCAAACGTGAAGAAGTAAAGCCAGGACAGATGTTTGTTCATGAAACCGACAGCATAACGTATCCAAGGTTTATCATAAACTTTCCGACTAAGCGTCATTGGCGTGCTAAGAGTCGTATGGAAGATATTGAATCCGGTCTAGAGGCACTCGTTGACGAAATCCGAAACCGGAATATCCAATCCATAGCAATCCCCCCCCTTGGAAGTGGTTTGGGCGGATTAAAATGGCTGGATGTCCGTAAACGAATTGAAGATTACCTATCTGAGCTTAATAACGTACAGATTATCGTCTTCGAGCCAAAGGGAGCGCCGGATGCCGAAAAAATGGCCCATATTAAAAAAGCCCCGAATATGACACCAGGGCGTGCTGCACTTATAGGGCTAATGCATCGGTATCTTACAGGCCTTCTTGATCCATTTGTAACCTTGCTTGAGGTTCACAAACTTATGTACTTTTTACAAGAAGCAGGGGAACCATTACAACTCGTTTTTAAAGAAGGTCCTTATGGTCCATATGCCGAACAGCTTCGGCACGTATTGAAGGGAATTGAGGGGCACTTCATTTCAGGATATGCAGATGGAGGTGATTCACCTAACAAACAACTGAATCTCGTCCCCGGTTCGGTAGAAGATGCGAAAAAATATTTAGAGAGTTATACTGATACAGGCAAACGTTTTGATCGTGTATCCGACCTTGTAGAGGGATTTGAAACACCATTTGGACTTGAATTACTTGCAACAATATACTGGGTGATACGAGAAAAAAAGGCTAAAACCATTGATGAAATAATTGCTAAAACTCATTCTTGGAACGAGCGTAAAAAACAATTCTCCAGCCGTCAAATAACAATTGCAACGAAAATTTTAAAGCAAAAGGGTTGGTTTACTGAAACGGACATTCAAGGTCTTGCATGAAACTTGATAAGATTAAAATATTGCTTTTCTACAACCAAACTGTATCCATTCCAATTCAATATTGACTTCTTCCTGTAATTCAAAAGAGTTCATATCAACCGCTTCCCTTTTGATTCAATATATCTCGTAAAACGGTTAGGAGGAGATAAAGGAATCAAATCAAGCGATATGCATAACTCATTTTCGATCATTGCCCCTAGTTCATACAATTTCCAACCTTCCACCCCCTCACATGCAAGATCCAAGTCACGAACGGATTCAGGGGTTTCCAATGCACTGCCGAAAAGAATCAAGCGGTTGACACCATAAGAACGGGCAATTTCAACAATACGATTGAGGGTACGATCATCTACCTTCATTCTGTTAACCTATTACCACACAGCGTCCACTATTGTAGATGTAATATGTGTACATATTATCTCATTTTAAAGGTGAATTCCATACACCTGGAAGTTCCCCCTCCATTTCGGTAAACTGGTAAATCCCTATTTTGAATGCAAAAAGGAGCGGGAGAATGACGGAACAACAAAATACTTTGTCGCAAGAACAAGATATCTACAAAACGAGTTCGTTTTATTGCTGGCTGGCCTTGATCGCGGGACTGCTGGCTTGGACCTTCGATGGGGTTGAACAGGGAGTATACAGCTACATGACCCGCCCCGCTTTGCTCGACCTGGTCCCTGGAATATCCGATCTTTATGAGGAAAGAGAAGAAGTACTCGCCCTCATCGAACAACGGTCGGAAGAGGGAGCACCGATCAACCAATTGGAAGCGAGAGCGATGGAACTCAAAGAAGCCATCGATGGACCGGTCGGGCGTTACTTTGGGTTGTCCCTGGCATTCTGGTTATTTGGAGCTGCCGCGGGTGGTATCATGTTCGGACGCATGGGGGATAGTATCGGGCGTGTGAAAAGTTTGATCTTCGCGGTCATTGTCTATTCCGGTTTTACGGGGCTATCCGCCTTTTCACCGCATTGGAGTATATTTATCTTTTGCCGTTTCCTGGGTGCTCTGGGACTTGGGGGCGCATGGCCTTTGAGTGTAGCCCTCATCATGGAAACTTGGCCGGATCAATACCGGGGAGTGCTGGCCGGATTGATGGGTGCCGCCGCAAATGTAGGTTATTTTATCGCAGCCTCTTATTCGGAATTCATGAGAAATCTCGGTTTTGATTGGCGATGGGTTATCGGTATGGGATGCGTGATCGGTCTTAGCAGTCTGATGGTGATTGTGTTTGTTCCGGAAACCACAAAATGGCGGCAGGCACGGGAGAAAAAGCAACGAACATCTCTTGGAGAACTCTTTAAGCCTCGTTACAGACGATCAACCATCGTTGGAACTCTTCTCTCAACCGTAGCGTTGGTAGGAACATGGGGTTCATTTCTATGGCTGGCAGCTTATGCAGATCAAATCGCTCAAGGTACGGAATATGCGCAAACAGCCGGTTCGACAGTCGGACGCTGGCAATCCTATGGGCAAGTGATCGGCGGTTTTATGGGCGGCGTGCTGGCAGGCCTGATGGGAAATAAGAAATCCTGGGTTTTCCTGTGTGTCTTTGCCTGGGGATCGGTGATGGCCTTGTTTGGATTCAACGAAGTGTTCGGTCCTCGTATGATGTGGATGGGTGCGTTCGCCGGTCTTTTCGTGACCGCGTTCTTCGGTTGGCTGCCGAAATATCTCCCCGAGCTGTTCCCGACCCGAATCAGGGCGACCGGGCAGGGTTTTGCTTACAATTTCGGCCGTATTTTCACCGGTTTTTGTGTGATCGGTGGTGGATATCTAGTTGAATTCTTCGAAGGGGATTTTCGAAAAGGAATGATGGTCATGTGTTCCGTTTATTTGCTGGGACTGATCGTGATCATCTTTGCTCCGGATACAAAAGGAAAAATGATATCGGATGAAGAAGACGAACAAGCGTCCGCTGCCGAAGCAACATAACGTACTTATTCCATTTCTCCATTCGGTTCCAAAATAGCTTTCGTCATTCGGGATTCATGCATACCTTCAAAACCTTCTTGCCACCGTTCGAGCGGAAGGCGTATTACTTCCAAGGGATCCACTTTCAGCCGTCCGGAACTCACCATGGATAATACACGTTCCCACATATTCCAATTGTGACTGAAAACACCGTGCAGCCGCACTTCTTTGTGGACGATCGGGTCCAATGAGAAGTTGTAAGCGCCAGGTCCCCAGCCAACCCGAACAATCTGACCTCCCGGCCGTACGATGTCGATGGCATCCTTCAATGAAATATTCCGGCCGGAGGTATCGATCACCACGTCGACGCCGATCCCATCTCCGATACTGGAAATGAATTCTCGCAAATTATCACGATCAACGGCTAAGGTATGCACTGCGCCAAAAGTCTTTCCCACCTCCAATCGTTTTTCATCCCGCGCAAGTCCGGTCAAGATAATCGGATATCCCCCCCTCAATTTTGCGACTTGAACACACATCAACCCGATACTTCCGCATCCCAAAACCGCTACACTCATCCCCGGATGGATATTCGCATGAATGGCGACAGCATGATAAGCCACACAGCACGGTTCTGTAATAGCAGCAATGTGAAGGGGGATATTCGCCGGTACACGGTGCAAACAGCGTGCCGGTACATTGACCAATTGCGTCATACCCCCGTTTCGGCGACTTCCAAATCCTTCCCGGTGGGGACATAAATGATAATTTCCGGTTCGGCAATAGGTACATTCCCCGCATATGAACGCAGCCGTCTCAGAAACGACTCGATCCCCCGGAGCAAACTCTCCCCCCCCTTCCCCGACTTCTTCGACGATTCCGCTGAATTCATGGCCGAGAATGACAGGTGTATTCACAGGCCATGAATGTTCGTTCAAATATTGATGGACGTCCGTTCCGCAAATTCCGACAGCGGCTATGCGAACGAGAGCGTTTCCCCGGACTGGTTGGGGGGATGGAATCTCCCGTAGTTCGACGGCACGTTCCTTCAAAGCATAATGGACTACCGCAGGTTGTGACACATTCTCACCTCCCTTAAGTCAAAAAATGTTACACTCATTTTGATGAATCCATAAGGTTTCTACGATCCAACACTTACGAATACCATTGCAACAAAAAAGGGGCGATTTGCTTAACCGCCCCTGCTTTTGTGAAAGGATATCTGTTCGTAACCAGTCTTGAATTTATGCTTGACTCTCTGTTTGTGGGGTTTCTGCTGCTGCGGCAGCCGGCTCCGATTTTTGCACTTCCTGGATCGCGTCTTGTGGACTTGTGACGGTTTTATTGAGATCGATATACTGTTTCTTTCTTGCTTTGATACGAGTCGCTTTTCCTTCCCGTTCACGGAGATAGTACAGTTTCGCCCGCCGTACATGGCCGCGCCGCACGACTTTGATTGATTCGATGCGGGGAGAATGCAAAGGGAAAGTACGTTCCACTCCAACGCCATACGATACTTTGCGGACCTTAAAGGTTTCTCCCAAACCGCTTCCACTTTTCGCGATCACGACTCCTTCGAATGCTTGCAATCGTTCTTTTTCTCCTTCGATCACGCGGGTATTCACGCGAACCGTATCTCCGGCTTGAAAATAGGGATACTCTTTGCGTAATTGGCTTTGTTCGAATGCTTTTAAAGCTGGATGTTCCATGATTATTCCTCAAATATATCTATTGTTTTTCTTGTCATTACCACGTCATAGGCACAGAAATTTAATTTTAGCCGGTTTCTGCGATGTTGAAAAGCCTATCGAGTACAATTGCCGCCGCACTGCGGACGGATAAATGATTATAGTGGCCGGCGCCTATGATCGGTTTCAAAATATAATCGCACCGGTGCAAAAATTCATGGATCAATCCGTATCCGGTTCCGAATAAAATAAAATAAGGTGTCTCTTCCGTTTGAATCCGCTGCGCCACTTCCGCATAGTCAACGGAGCGATCCAGTTGTTTCGCCGTGGTAGCCACCAACACCGGTTTTTGGCCGTGGATAGATTGAATTTCCTCGATACACTCATCAATATGATCCTTTAATTGCATGATCCCGAGTGCGTCGGTTCGAGTTCGGTTGTAATTCGCACCATAATCGCTCATCCAAAATGCCGACACCCGTCTTGCCAAATACTGCATCGTCGGCAGGGGATTGACCACATAATATTTTTTCACTCCGAACGTCAGGCAGGAGCGGGCGATATCATGTAAATCCAATGGCGTAATGCATGTTGTTATGACCGTTCCGTCCTTTTTGTAAACCGGATAATGCAATAAAGCGACGTATACCGGAGCGCTCATTTTGATGGCTCCTCTCCGCTTGTTTCAAGTTCCTGTTGAAAGCGTTCATACAAATCCGGTCTCCATTTTTTCGTCCGTTCGATGGCTTGTTCCCGCCGCCATTTCTCGATTTCCGCATGATTCCCGCTTAGGAGGATTTCCGGGACTTCGAGATCGTATATCGTTCTCGGTCTTGTGTAACGCGGACAATCCAAAAGACCGCTGGAAAAGGAATCTTCCTGCACCGAAGCAATCGAATTGACCACTCCTGGGATCAAACGAACGACTGCATCCACAATGACCATCGCCGGTAGTTCTCCACCGGTGAGAACATAGTCGCCGATGGATATTTCATCCGGCTGTAAATAGTCGATCACGCGCTGGTCCACTCCCTTATAATGGCCACAAAGAACAAGTAGATGTTCTTTTTTCGATAATTCTTCCGCAATTTCCTGTGAAAAAATTCTGCCTTGCGGAGTTGTCAAAACGATATGGGAATGGCCTTCTCGCCGGCCACTTAAATCTTCGGTGGCCTCGATCAGGGGTTTCGCCAACATGACCATACCGTCCCCTCCTCCGTATTGTTCATCATCGGTTTTATGATGACGGTCATGAGTCCAATCCCGAAGATTGTGGACGTTGATTTCCACTACGCCGGTTTCCCGTGCTCGCTTGAGAATACTCTCATCAAACGGTCCGGCAAACATTTCGACAAATGTGGTCAATATATCGATTCGCATAAATCTGAAGTGCCGTTTGTTTAATCCAACTCTTCAAGAAGAGGTTCAACGATGATCAGTGATTCTTCTTTTCGAAATTCCTTGACGACTTCCAATGATGCAGGTAAGAGGTGCTCGTTTCCTTGTTCGTTTCGAATGACGAGAACATCACACTCTCCCGTTTCGATTATTTCTTCGACTCGGCCTAAACTCTCACCTTGTATGGTTTCGACTTGCGCAAAGAGAATATCCGACTCATAGAAGGTATTTTCTTCCAATTCAGGCAGTTTATTTTCTTCAATCCATAGAATAGAACCGGTAAGTTCTTCCGAGGCGTTCCGATTTTCGCAACCTTTGAACTTTACGATCGGGTTTTTGACCGATCCACGAACATATTCGACTTCGAGAATTCCACCGTTATTTTCGTTATGGACCGTGCCGAAATATTCCAAAATCCAAGGATCACATTGAAAAGCATGAAATTTCACTTCTCCGTGCAATGAGTGTGGTTTCGTTATTTTCCCAAGATATATACGATCTTCGCGGATCGTTTCTTTTTTTCGTCGAATGACCATAGTGGATTTACTGGAAGTCTTCTGCCACCCCTTCAGGGTGATCTTTTAAATTTGTTTTTTGTCTCCAGGGGCGATGCCCGCTGTCTATCCTCTGTCACCCCTCCAGGGCGGGAATCTTCCAAAATTGCAGATAACCATACCCCAACGGGGTTAAAGAAGATAGCCAGTGGGCAACGCCCCTGGTAAAGGATATAAATCGTAAAATTCAACCCTGAAAGGGTGGCAGAAAAAAAAGACTATTTCTTTCCGCTCTTGTTTTATCAGTTTTCTTCCGCGATCTCGACATGGGTTTTCTTGTTTTCCTGCAAGGCTTTTGCGGAAATCAGTAGACGGACAGCACGGGCGGTTTTTCCATTCCGGCCGATAACTCTACCCATATCGTCGGGATTTACGTTCAACGTGTATTCGAGAATACCGTCATCTGTGACATTTTCCGAGACGATCACATCATCCGGATTCTTTACGAGTGATTTGGTTATATATGTCAATAAGCTATGTATCGATTTATCTTCCATCGTCCATTCCAATTTGCTTTTGAATTGATCCTATGTTTTTATACAAATTCGTTATTCCGATTTTTCTTCGACCGGCGCTTCTTCTTCGGCGGGAGAAGTCGATTCCACTTGTGGTTGTTCCTCCGCTTGCGGTTCCTGTATTTCTTCCTGCACAGGCTCAGATGAAGCGGCAAGTGGTTCTTCCATGGCCGGAGCGGTAACAGGTGCTTCTTCCGCCTCTTCGGTCTCGAGGTTTTTATAAGCACCGGTGCGGTATTTTTCCAGGATTCCCTCATTTTTCAAAAGGGATCGGGCGGTCTCGGTCAACTGGACTCCGCGTTCCAACCACTTATAGATTTCTTTTTCTCTGAATGATTTTTGGCATGGATTTTTTACCGGATCGTACCAACCGATGTCTTCAATGGTTTTCCCATCCCGGCGCCAGCGAGAATCCTGAACGACCAACCGGTAAAAGGGTCGATTCTTGTTCCCCATCCTTTTGAGTCGAATTTTTAGAGCCATTCATACCTCCTAACGGTGAATCATCGGGTCATGCCCAATGTTTGGTTATATTTACATACCGGGGAACATCCCCTGCATTTTTTGCATTTTTTTCATCATTTTTTTCGACATCTTCGACTTCTTGCCTTTGCCTTTTTTCTTTTTCATTCCACCGCCCGCCATCATGCTCATCATCTGTTTCGTTTGCGCAAATTGCTTCAACAGCCGATTGACTTCCTGCATGGACGTTCCGCTTCCAGTCGCGATTCTGCGTTTCCGGCTGCCACCGATAATATTCGGGTACGCTCTTTCATCCGGAGTCATGGAAAGAATGATGGCTTCCACGAATTTCATCTCATCATCGGAAAGATTGACATCTTTCATGGATTCCGCCGCTCCCATGCCAGGGAGAAGAGACATCATACTTCCCAAACCTCCCATCTTTTTCACATTGCGGATTTGAGACAAAAAGTCATCCAGTGTGAATGTTTGATCGAGAATTTTCTGTTGCAGATCGAGCGCTTGTTGTTGGTCGATCGTGGACTGCGCTTTTTCGATCAAAGTCAAGACATCGCCCATTCCCAAAATGCGGGAGGCCATCCGTTCCGGATAGAAAAGGTCGAAATCTTCCAGTTTTTCTCCCGTACCGGCAAAATAGATCGGTTTGCCGGTGACGTAACGGATAGAAATTGCGGCACCGCCGCGGGTATCGCTATCGAGTTTGGTCAGGATTGTCCCGGAGACATCCAGTCCTTCGTTGAAATGCTGAGCTTGATTGACGGCGTCTTGACCGACCATCGAATCGACAACGAGAAGAATGTGAGTCGGTTTCCATGATTTTTTGATCCGTTTCACTTCTTCCATCATTTCATCGTCGATGTGCAGGCGGCCGGCGGTATCGAGGATAACCGTATCGCATCCTTCTTTTCGCGCCTTTTTCGATCCCTGTTTCGCGATGTCCACCGGATCGGCATCCGTGCCCATCTGGAAAACCGGAACATTGGCTTTTTGTCCTACGACTTCAAGTTGTTGGATCGCGGCGGGACGGTAGATGTCGCCAGCGCAAAGCATGGGTTTCCGATTTTGCCCCTCTAATTTTTTCGCCAATTTTGCCGCTGTGGTCGTTTTACCGGAGCCTTGCAGCCCCACCAGCATGATTCGAGCCTCACCGGAAGGAAGCTCGAGAATCCCTTCCTTTTCGCCGAGTAACTCGACCATGGCTTCATGAACAATCTTGATGACCTGCTGGCCGGGAGTCAGGCTTTCAAGCACTTCCGCGCCCAATGCCCGTTCTTCGATCTTTTTGCAGAATTCTTTTGTCGCTTTATAATTCACATCCGCTTCGAGAAATGCCAGGCGCACTTCCCGCAACGCTTCTTTGATGGCTTTCTCGCTAATACGGGATTTTCCTGTCAAGCCACGAAAAATGCCTTGAAATCGACTTTGCAGATTTTCAAACATACTCTTCTACTCTCCCATTCCAACTTGTTTTCTCAGTTCCGCCACTTTTCGCCTTAATTGTGCCGTATCGTAAATAATATCGTCTTTCACCATGCGCGAAATATCCAGAATCAGCGTTTTGATGGATTGGAGGTTCTCGTTATGGCTTTGTGGAACATGTGTCTCAGTTCCATTCCTCAGCAAATGCAGGGCTTCTTCGAATCGAATCAACGATTTTTTTCCCTGCTGGATGGTATCATGAACCGCTTGCCTGGAGATATTCTCCATTTCGGCAATTTCACCCAACGACAAATCTTCATTGTAGTGAAGATCAAAAAAATAACGCTGCCGTGTGGTGAGCAATGCGCCATAGACATCCAATAAACATCCGATATTTTGTTTTTCTTTCAAAGATTCCATTTTGTGTGTCATGCAAAGGAACTTGACAATAAAAAGTATAATCGGATTCTATAAGAAGGCAAGGCTTTTTCTTGCCGGATTCGGATCAAAACAATTCATAATGATGGGGGATTGAATTCGTGACTATTCAACACCCTCCTTGTTTTTTTTGCTTGTTTGGTTTGATAATTTCCAAGAATATTGTATTGTTAAGATACTATGAAGCGGGAGAATGTTAAAGCAATACGCTGAATTGCAGTTCATTTTCTTTCGCTGCTTGAATTGGCATGAGCATTTTGAATTACTTCTATGATTTTCTTATTTGCTCTTAATTCTTTCCGGTCTCTCGCCTCGGACGTATCTGCCGCACCGCTTTGGGTGAGGAGAGCGGGATTGTTGTTCCTGTTCATGGCAACAATCAATCAATTTTTATTCGCATTATCTCAGAATAGAGAGCAACCACCTATCATAGATCTCACCCAAATGAGTTTGGAAGAACTCATGAATATCGAGGTGACAACGGTCGCCAAAAAGACTCAAAAACTTTCCGATTCTGCCGCTGCCGTCTTTGTTATCACCCAAGAAGACATTCGCCGTTCCGGCGTCACGTCGATTCCCGAAGCGTTGCGTATGGTTCCGGGATTGCAAGTCGCGCGCATCGATGCGAATAAATGGGCAATATCCTCCCGAGGATTTAATGATTACAACGTCAGTAAATTTCTCGTTCTGATTGATGGACGTTCCGAGTTTGTTCCGACTTTTTCCGGTGTTTTTTGGGATGTACAAGATGTGATTCTTGAAGATATCGAACGCATTGAAGTGATCCGTGGGCCGGGAGCAGCCTACTGGGATTCCAATGCTGTCAATGGAGTGATCAACATCATCTTGAAAAGTGCCAAAGACACTCAAGGGGGGCTTGTGTCCACTCAAGTTGGGAAAGAGGAAGGGATTGGTAGTTTTCGATACGGAGGAGAATGGGGCGAAAATGTCTTTTACCGATTCTTTGCAAAATATTCGCAGAGAGATGATTTCACCGATTCTGAAGGTCATGATACAGAAGATAATTGGGATTTGACCCACAGCGGATTTCGAGTCGATTGGGAACAATCCGACTCGGATATTCTTACCATTCAAGGAAACCTGTATAATGGAGAAGTGGGTTCGCATAATCTCTTGACTCTCCCTTCTCCTCCTTATTATGAGGTAAATGCAGTAGAAAATGATATACAAGGCGCCAATATTCTAACACGTTGGAATCACACATACTCCAATAACTCAAATTCCATTCTCCAAATGTATTATGACTGGGCGAAACGAGATTTGAGCATCTTATCCGGACAACGTCATATTTTTGATTTCGACTTCAAGCAACAAATCAATTTCAATGACCGGAATGAATTTGTCTATGGTATCGATTACCGTTTTTCAAGTGATGATTTAGAAGGCACACCCCAAACTTATTTTGAACCATCCTCTCGGGACGATCACCTTATTAACTTATTCGTCCATCATGAATACGATCTCATCGAAGATCAACTTCGATTCATGCTTGGTTCCAATTTCAGCCACAACGACTATACCGGCTTCGAAATGCAGCCGAACGCCCGGTTGCTTTGGACACCTCATGAGCGTCATATCTTTTGGACTTCGATATCACGCACCGTTCGTGTACCGACACGCGCGAATCACGATATTACGAACATCCTATATGTATCCCCTACAGAACCCAGGAATCCGTTTCCATTGCCAATTACGATGGAAGTGCTTGGAGATCGGGATATCGACTCCGAAGAACTGATCGCTTCGGAGTTTGGCTACCGTTTTTTAATGACGGATCAACTATTCCTAGATATAGCAACATTTTTCAATATATATGACAACCTCATCACGGGTGAACCTGGAATGCTACTTTCTCCCTCTCCTGGGCAGTTGTTGCTGACCGTAACCGGAGACAACAAAGGCGACAGCGAAACCTATGGGGTGGAGACGACGATCGATTACACACCTTTCGACTGGTGGAAACTCCAATTGGCTTATACTTTTCTACAAATGCAGTTGCATGTGGACAACAGTAGCGGTGATATTCTCTTTGAAGATGCCGAAGGAGATAGTCCCCACAACCAGTATTCCCTGCGATCCTCTTTCGACTTGGCCAAAAATGTGGAATGGGATTTATGGTTTCGTTATGTTGACACTCTACCCACTATGAATATACCAGCTTACTTGACTTTGGATACAAGATTGGGGTGGACACCACGAGAAAATTTGGAAGTATCATTCGGATTTCAAAACATTCTTGATAAACAACACCCCGAATTCGGAAATCCAACATACATACAGACTCTTCCGACGGAAACGGAATGGAATATATACGCGAAGGTGACATGGCGATTTTGATGAAGTGTTGGTACTTTTTTGTCTTTTGGTTTATAAAACCGTTCTTTCGAGAATCAGGGAACGGAACGCCATACCTGTCGAACAAGCAAGTCAATTTCCTGTATGTTCTTTTCCGCAAGGGGAGGTTACGCTTGCCCTTGCTACCCGGTGATCTGTTCTTACCTGGTGGTCTATTCTTGTCGTTGGTATCCAGCAAGTTAAAAAAGTGGGTGTTATTTTTGATTGTCCTCCACTTTCATTTCATACTTTCTTCCGGATATGCCCAACAAAACGTTATCTACAATGAATACGAAATTAAAACCGCTCTGCTCTATAAACTCGCATTTTTCATCGATTGGCCGGATGACCGGTTTGAAAATGAAAAATCTCCGATCATAGTACACATCCTGGGCGATGATCCCTTCGGATCGTCTTTTGAAAAGACTATTGGAGACAACACCGTCCGTGGCAGGGAAATCGTGCTGAAGCGAATCCAAGAAATTGATCGAAAAGACCCCTGTCATATTCTTTTTATTAGTGAATCGGAGAAGGAACGAGTCGATGAAATTTTAAAACAACTTCAAGGAGCGCCGATTTTAACGGTCGGTGACTTTGAGGGATTTGGGGAAGCGGGGGGATGTATCAACTTTTTTCAAGAAAAAAACACGATCCGCTTTGAAATCAATGTAGCGGCTATCAAACGGGCGGGGCTCAAGATCGGATCTCAAGTTTTGGAGTTGAAATTGGTTCGAATTATTCTTGAAGATGAAATCAGCCGTACTCAATCGTAACTAGAGTAGAATCAGTGGCTTATATCCAAGGGGCGTTTTGTAATGCCTTTGTTTTTTCTTCCAAGCGAAAAAGTCTTCGCGCATTTCCATTCATAATCGGTTCAATCAGTTCCATTGCGTGATCCAGCGGCAGCCACCCTTCTTCGACAAGTTGGGACAACGCAAGACAAATTCCCTGACGCGCGATGGCCGCATGGCCGACAACAGGCTCAACGGGAATATAATCACCGCCAAATGTCAGCACTTTGTTTGATGGAGCGGTGACAAGATACTGCTTCAGGAAATTGACACTGGCGACAGGACTGATGATCCAGGACCAGCACATGTCGATATGCGCATTGGTATAGTGTTTTGCGGCTGAAATCAGTTCCTCGTAAAACGGATAGCAAATATGCATGAACACGAATTTCGTTTCCGGTGAGATTCGGCAAAGATCGGTGATTGCCCCGGGATTCTGCTGCAATCGCGATAACGGCATATAATTGTGTCCGGCATAATACCCGGTATGAAGTTTTACCGGTAATTTCCATTCCGTTGCTTTGCGAACACTATACCAGAACAGATGATCTTCCAAGCGTTTTTTTTCTTCACTTGTCAAGTTTTCTCCCCTGACACGCTTTTTGAACAACGGCGCTGCGTGATCAGCAGGGATATCTTCGTAATCGATATTCCGGCGGTATGCCGCTTGTGATTTCACGGCTACGGCATAGGGGCCGTATTGCTCGAACCACCAATCGATCACCTTATGCCAATCATCCAGGCCATTGACTTCAATCCCGGTTTTCGGCGCAAATTCCTGAATATTCGGCCCGATATGCATCCCTACGATACTAATATCTTGCATCAGCAAAAGGGGGAGCTTCGTTTCGTTGAATGGTGCGGAAAGGCTGTTGACCTGACAAGATTCAATTCCGGCAATATCGTTTAAAATTTCGTGATAGAATCCCGGTTGAATCCGGCGGATATATCCTTCCTGAATGTGAGGAACGCTCTCGCGAGTAAGACCGTCTACTCCATACAATTCCCGAACCGCGATTTCGACCGCCTGCCCATAACCGGTGTTTTTTACTGCCGGCCAGTAGGGTTCTACCAAATCCCACTTTTGTATGGGATCGAGTTCATCGGAAAAAAACTGTTGCATGGAAGAAGCGGGCATTCCGGCCGTAATCAGGTCGGAATTGATATAATGAGAAAGTAGAAAAGACCAGTCATTACTCTTGATGCGCGAGCTGCTGGCGTGCAGCCGCTCTTCTTCCTCGATCAAATGCTCATGCGTATCGATCAGAAGGGTTTGTTGAACTGCGCTTTGAATTTGCTGACGTATGGTTGCCGAAGCCCTATTTTCCGTAGCATCTGCATCTTTGGTGGAAGAGATCATTGTTCCGAGAACCGCCGCTCCACCGGCTGCACCAACACTTTTGATCGCTCCTCGCCGTGTGATTTCTTTTTCTTTTCGCATCATGATGTCCTCTAAAATTTATAAAAATTTGAGCCTCCGTTGGGGTATAACTATAATCCATTTATAGTTTGATTCCGCAATTTTCCAAAGCCATTGTTGCCAACTTCGCCCAACCCTGATTTGCCGCCGGATTTGCGGGGCTGGGATGGGGGATGTGCGTAATGATGATATTCATTCCTTCCAGAGCTTCCAAAGCCCGTTGTTCGGCAAACAATCCGAACCCTATGACATATCTCGGCTGCAGATGTTCCACCATCAAGCGTAAGGCTCGATCACAAGCATCGAGCAGCGGTTTGCGTTCGCTGACCGGCAATTTATCCGGCGTGCGGTTGCGCCCGCTTTCTTCCATGAAACAAAGAGGACAATAATTAGCGATGTAAAAGCGCTTGAAAAATTTCTTCGGGCTTCTAAATGTCTCTTTTGCCCATCCCCACACTCTTGTACCACTCACCTCGCTACGCGGGCAATCGAATCCTTGTATAGGACGTTTGGGATGTTCCTTTTCCGGTTTGCCTACCGATTCTTCAATTCGCAGCCAATCACGAACAAACGTCACATCTCCAAACGGTATCCCCGTCTGCGCCATCCCCCACGGTCCTGGATTCATACCGAACAGCAGCGCTTCTTTCGGGCTTTTCCCATACTTATCGATATAAGAATCATAGGATTTTCGAGCATACAAGAGCGGATTGTATATATGGGTTACGGGGTGGGAAAATGGTAACGGTTGAATATCCTCGATCAGGGCATCGGCGATTTGTTTTAAATCCATCATTTCACTCGTTAAAAAGGGATTGTTGCATTACGAGGATGAGAATTGTAGGAATATTTTTTTGTGTTGGGTAACAATGTAGGCTCAAAGCAAAGCGTAGCCCATCATAGATCATGATCACTATCAAGTGGTGGGCTAGATTGAGCCCACCCTACATGTACTACCCACTCTTCTTGTCCACTATTTCCAACCCTACTTTTCATTCTTATTGTGTTGTTGTAAAGTAGTTTCGTCAATGCATACAGATTATCAAAAAGAAGGGAGTATTGTATGATGATGCGTCTAAGCACATTATTCTTATGTTTGTTTCTTTTCCCAGCAATTACGATAGGAGGTCCGGTAACCATGGAAAAAGTATCCTACGCAGGTTGGCCCAACTGCATCCAACTGAGCAACGGTGAAATCGAAATCATCGTAACAACCGATGTAGGTCCAAGGGTCATTCGCTGCGGTTTTGTCGGCGGCCAAAATTTATTTAAGGAATTTGAAGAAGAAATCGGGAAAACGGGGGGAGACGAGTGGCGCAGTTACGGCGGGCACCGGTTGTGGCACGCTCCGGAAGCTATGCCACGCACCTATGCACTCGACAATTCACCGGTTCCCTATGAATGGGATGGCAAAATGCTGACCATCGTTCAACCTGTCGAAGAAGAAACACGGGTATCCAAAAAATTCGAAATTACCCTTCATCCGGACCGTAACCAAGTCACTCTAAAACACTATCTGATCAATCATAATTTATGGGACATCACACTCTCTCCGTGGTGTTTGACCGTCATGGCACAGAACGGCCGTGGTATTTTCCCGCAGGAAGAATACCGGCCTCATCCCGATTATTTGCTCCCCGCCCGGCCGTTGGTGATGTGGCATTATACCGATTTAAGCGATCCACGCTGGATTATCGGACCGAAATACATTCAACTGCAGCAAGATCCGAATAATTCGAAAAAACAGAAAGTTGGAATTATGAACACAAAAGGATGGATGGCCTATACGCTGAAAGGAGATCTGTTCATCAAACGGCATCCCTTCGATCCAACCGCTGTGTATCCGGATTATAATTGCAATGCGGAAACATTCACGAATGAAGAGTTTATCGAACTGGAATCCCTTGGGCCATTGACGGAACTCGAAGCCGGCGGAGGCACTGTTGAGCACACTGAAGAATGGTTTCTTTTCAAAGCCGATGTCGGAAAAGAGGAAGCCGATATCGATGCGAAAGTACTACCATTAGTGGAGAAAACGTCGACATATCTCAAGTAAAATCGGCTCATCTTTATCATGCATTGCTGAATCAAACCTTTTCATCCCACCAATGAAACGTATACAGAAATGAATTCCACTAGAGTGTATCTTTTTTTCATGTAATCACATCAAAAACCCCCTATCCAAAATCCGGATAGGGGGTATTCAACTGAATACAAGTTAATTCATCCAAAGCCCCAACACCCAACAGGGGTATTCATCCAATGTATTATTCGTTCATAACCGTCAATTCCACCCGCCGGTTCAAGGCTCTGTTTTCTTCTGAATCGTTCGGCCGGATTGGTTTGCTTTCCCCGTACCCTTTTGTGCGTAAACGGCTTTCATCGATACCTTTGGAAATTAAATATTCCCGCACTGCATTAGCCCGTTTTTCGGAAAGTTGTTGATTGTATTGTTCAGATGCGATTGCGTCAGTGTGACCGTCGATCTGAATCTTGACATCTTCATTCTTCTCCAAGACCTCTGCCACTTGATCCAACAGCGGATAGTAGACCGGTTTGATGGTATGTTTATCATATTCGAAATGGAGGTCATCCAATACCCAGCAGCCGCGATTGTCCACCTTTGCCCCTTTGGGGGTATTGGGGCATTCATCCTTGGAGTCAGGAACACCGTCTCCATCCGAATCGTCAGGAGCCTTTACTTCTTCCTTCTCTTCCACCGGCGGTTTTGCGGGGCGAATTCCAGTAAAGATTTCGAGCACGAATTCTCCTACTGCATCGGATGTAGGTAATTGATTGATGGAGCGATAGCTGCCACAGTCTGTCCACTGGCTAACTCTACGTAACAGAGCGTAACCTGCTTCATCTGTCCCGATATGAACTGTGTGGAAACAAAGTCGTCCTTCATAGGATTCCAGCAACTCCGCTCCGGCTCTCATGACAGCGGTTTCATCCACATCGATTCCATCGGAAACCAAGAGAACCGCCGTTGTGCCGCCGAATTCCGCCAATTCGGTTTGTAATTCCTGAATCGCCAATTCCATCATTGTATCGCCGCTCATATCGACCAGCTGGCCGACATTCCCCAACAAGCCGCTTCGATTAAACGGAGATACGGCATTCAACACCTTAACCTTGTCGTTAAAGACCATGAATCCGGCACCATACTCTCCTTCCGGCATGGAACGAATAAATAAATTCAAGAAATCCGTTTCCTGTATTTTCTTTTTGTCAACGCTCATCGAAATGGAGGTGTCAGCGATAATAACGATTTGATGGATCATGATGCTGCTTACATCCCCCCTACCATCTCCACCCGTCTTCGACATCGTACCGCAGCCGGCAAAACCCAAAAGAAGACACAAGGCGACAACAAAACAATGGACGATAGTTAAACTTTTTTTCATTCCTTCACTCCACTCGTTATTTTTTTCACTCATTCCCAAAAGTCAAAAATGAAAATTCATTTTACTCTTTCTCTCCGGATTTGTCACCTACCCTCGCAGGCATCGATTAATTATTCAATATTCTGTCCAACCACTGATAAATCTGAGATTTTGCGCCATCCTGAATATCATGCGGTCCAGGCTCGAGAATACTACGCAAATTCTCTTCGGCGTTGAACCATACCCAAATAGGAAGAAGCGACATTGTCATTTCATGCGCTGCATCTCCCTCCGGAAAAATCGTGTCATCTTCGGTTTGGTAATTAAAATACCCCCGCGGTGCGATCAAACAAATGACATCATCGAAATCCCATGCCGGCAGCCGCCCAGCACGCAAATCGATTCGCAGTTTCGGCATATAGGAAAACCAATGATCGCGCGCCCAGCGTTCCGGATTGGATTCGACCGCGAACGGCGCCCAGCCGCAGCTGGCAGCAGCGGCTTGGATACGTTCATCGAACGCTGCAACAAACATAGCCTCTTCGGCTCCCAACGAATGGCCAATGGCTCCGATTCTATTCGGATCGACTTCTTTAAGAGATTGTAACATATCGATCGCCCGCCGTCCGTCCTGGATCATTTTCCCCATGGCAGAATAAGTCGAATACCGCTGGTAAAAATCGCGTGTATCAAACGCTCCCGCTTCCGTAATCCGCTCACCTGCACAAATCGAATCGGGAGCCAGGACAATATATCCCCGCTTGGCCAGTTCCGGTCCGAAGTGGATACTCTCACGCCCTTTGTGGCCAACGGCTTCTTCTTTGCCAAATTCCGTCGTTTGATGAAACACGATCATCGCCGGATTTTCATCTTCCAATTGGTCGGGAATGAGTAAATAGGCAGTAATCGGTTCATCTCGAGCCACAAAATACTCGATCTTCTTTTCAAGATAACCGTCTCTCGCAAGCGTATTCAAAACCTCGTAATCCGTGCTGAGTCGAGGAGGATCGACAGGACCGATATCATGAATCAGCATTTCCCTGATATCGCGGCAATGCTTTTCCCAGGTTTCAAGGCTTTTTTTCTGTATATTATCGTCATAGGCCAACACTAGTCCGGGATCAAGATGCTGGTCTAAAAATTTATATGCGAGTTCCTGTCCCTCTTTCGGGAACGCATGATCACCGGGGACTAAATGAGATTGCACAAAGTCTTTCGCGCCATACAAAGAATACACTCCCTCCAATTGCCCGAATATTTCATTCAAATTTTCGGTATTCGGAAAAATCTTGTCATCCAGCGTCGCCCAATTGAAATAAGGGCGGGGAGCGATACAGGCGATGATTTCATGCCAGTCGAAGGGGATTTGAGAAACATCATCCACATGAAAACCAAGGGATGGTAGTAATGCCGTCAAATGGCTCCAACGATTCGGCGATGGATCGCTGCGCAAAGTCGTGAATCCACAGCTCACCACCGCGGCCGAAATTCGCGGTTCAAAGATCGTGCATAAGATTGTTCCATACGCGCCATGCGAATGCCCGATCGAGCCGATGCAATACGGATCGATTTCCGGCAGCGTCAATAGATAATCCACAATCCGCTGGACATCCCAGATCATTTTCCCGAAGAACGACCATTTCGGATGTTTTCGATAAAAATCATGCGCGCCGTGATACGGTTGTTCGCCGAATGGAATTCTCTCACCAAATCCGATCATATCGGGAACTATGCAAATATAGCCGCGCTGAACAAGTTCAAGCGCAAACGCCATTTTCGGATTCCCCTCAATACCAGCAGGTTCATCTTTCCCCTGTGCAACCGTCTGGTGGAGAACGATCATCGCCGGTGAGGGAAAAGCGGGCAACGACTTCGGGATCAACAAATAAGCCGGAATCCAATCATCTTTTTCTGATCGAATCCGAATGTGTCTGCGATGATATGTGCCACAATCCTCTTCCTTCACCATCCGCGCCAAGGATGGCAACGGTTGCAAGGATTCGGGCTGACCAATAAATTGTTGCAACACTTTTACTATTCGATCCCGTTTCTCTTCCCATTGCTTGATGGAATCGATATCGGGAGAAGAAGGATCGTCTGTGCTAAGCAATGGAAATAGAGTAGATAGGCCAGCTTGCGGAGATTCGGCGACAACCGATTGAGCATCTGTGATTTCCCGCCACGTTTCCCACTCGAATCCTTCCCACGCGGAAACAGGAGAAATCCATACCCAAAGAATAAAAATTACAAGTTTAAAATTTTTCATAATGACAATTTCTCAGCAAAAGCGCACAAATCGTCAAACCAATCCTGCGCTGAGGGACAGCGGCAAAAACGGCGGCCGCGCAGCCAATCGCATTGGATGTGATACACCAGCGGTTCGTTACGCTCGACATCGATGACGACTTGATTTTCTTGTGGCAAATCGGCAAATCGCTTATATCGTTCCGGAGGATACAAAATCCCCATCCCAATCGTGCCGATCACCGGCGTCTGGCATCCCCACACTCCCATGATCCCTGCTTCCGGATCAATAGAAACATCTTCTTGCGGGAGTTTGGTCAATCCGATTCCAAGTTCAAGCCGGTCATCCGGATTGCCGCCGGTAATGAGAATTTCCACAGGAGAATCTGTCCGCCCCGCTAGTGCGGAACAATGAAATTTGACGGTATATGGATTCGTTTCCGGCCCGACTCCTTCTGCTAGCAATTCGATCGTGACTTGTTCTTCCGTATGAGAGACAAGACGTTTTGTAAATTCAATATCTCCCTTGCCCGCCGGATTCATGACAGGATATACTTCCCCGTTAACATACAACGTCACACCGCCGCTCCCGACGGTTTCCCCCACCAAGAGGGCATCGATCCCCCATTCCGTTTCATCATGATAGCTTCTTCCGCCAATCGTCGGATACAAGAGACAATCTTTCTTTTTCCCAAAGAAATCGAACTGCCCCCAATACACACGATAAGCGATCTTTTCCGATTCCCATCCGATATTCGGGGGCACCCAATCCTCCGCCCAGGCGGTACACGGTTCTTTCATCTTGGCCAGGAATGAATCCGATAACCATTGGTCAACTTCCGGCAATGGTTGAGTGAAATCGAACTCTTCCTCGACAATCAAGCGCATCTCCCAAATATCGCCAACCGACCGCGCTGCATTGAACTGATCCCAAAATTTGGCGGAATCATACTGTTGCTTCAAATGATAAATCAAACGATTTTTATAAAGAGAAATATAGAACCATGCGCCCTCGTCGCTGGAAAAAACTTTCAGCAGCAGTTGATCATCGACCTCCTGAATAGAGATGGTTGCCTTTTCGGAAGCATCCTGATTCATTGTTTTCAAGGCTTCCAACAATCGTTGATTCAACGCCATGGTTTCCTTAGGAACCGTTTTCAATGTTTCCGTCTGGACAGGATGGATCTCATTCCATTTCCAATCGAGTTCTTTGATTTTCGGGTCTGAGCAGTGCCAGATATCGTCCATCGTCCCGTCGGCGTCGATATCGAGAATCCAGGTATCGAGAATCCCGTCCTGATCAGTATCCGACATTTTATATTGCATATCGACAGTATCATCGTAATCATAATCCACATCCATCCACACCCGATCTGCGTTAAGAAGGTGAATTCGGTGGTCGGCGGGATGATAGTAAAATCGCGCTTTCTCCTGTGGTTTCAATAGTAACTCAAACCTTTTGTTATATGGGCCACAGCTCGGACCGCCGACTTGCGGGAAATCGTCATTCCCATGCGTGATCAATCCTTCCCAACGTTCATTCGCATCGGCATGGCGCTGGCCATCGACATTGTGATCGTTTTCATCCCAGGTCAGCATCATGCGTTCCCACACAACCGGACGCGCAAATTGCCGCGCGGCATCAAAACGAACAAACGGACCGGTCGGAATCCCGCGAATAACCGTTCGTTCTTCAACCGTCTCATCAAATTGAACGTTCGAACGGCCTCTTCCCTCTCCTTCATCCGTCCAAAAAGCTCCCGGTGCCCAGGCTGTAAGGGATACATCGAAATCGCGCGGGGATTCCCACGTCGCATCGTCATCCGCATCGAAACTATGTCGAATGCACTCCACATAATTATCGATTCCGGAAATTCGCAATACTTCTTCGGTCACGCCGTCATCATCGAGATCATAAAAAAGAAACGGATTCTCGAAAAACGGCGTCCATTCTTCCCCCGATTCCGGAATCGCAAAAGCCGCAAACAATTCATCTCCTCCGAAGTGAGTGCGGTATTGGCATAGCGTTTGATTGTAGGTATAGGCAATGTCAAACCAGAGCAGATTGTCGTCGCCGACATCACGCCCCCACCACACTCTTAAAACGTCTTCCCCGAAATAGCCATGCGTTCCCCCGAAAAAGTACATGCCCATTTCGTCCACATCGTTATCCCCATCGCAATCGGTGTAGTCGAGTACGGCATCCACCGTGCCATCCGCCTTCCAATCGGCAATATAGAGATCACTATCAAGATCAGGCTCAAATCCTTCCTGCAAATCCCCGTCTTCATCGATAACACGCACGAGCAGTGGGCGATACTGTTCCGGATGCCGCGTAGCCGTATCGATAAACCACACCTCATCCGGCTTGCCGTTTTCATCAACATCGACATAGAAACGTTCGCCGGCCTCGCCGGTTTTTACTTTTTCATACATCGCCGCATCCAAGATGACCGCGTCGCCGAACACTTTTTCGAACAACCGTTGTTTACTGGATGATTCTTCTTGACCGACTGCACAAAGAGAAAGAAACACGGCGAACACATTGACTATCATAATTTGAAACTTCATCCGGATCACCTCTTTTATCGTTCTAAGACATGAATGACTTCATCTACCGCTTTCATTGTTTGTTGAACATCTTCTTTAGTATGCGCTGTCGACACAAACCAAAGTCCTTCCGGAGTGATACGTACTCCGCGTTCCTGCAGTTCTTTCCAAAAATTCCGCGTCATTGCCGAATCGGTTTGCAGTGCCGTCCGATAATCCACAACAGGCAACGCATCAACCGGAAGTAAGGATGTATGAAAAACTGGCGGTACACCGCGGATCATCAAAGGCAGTGACGTTCGTTGAGATAAATCATTAAATTGTTGTATCAAAGACTGTGCAGCGGTATGTGCCTTCTGTAAGACTGCTCCATTTTGATCACTTAAAACATTCAAGGCAGCCAACGCGCCTGCCATTGCCGGTGGATTCGCATTGTATGTTCCTGAATGAACGGTTTTCAATTCACCGAACAGACGCATAACCTCCGCCTTGCCGGCCAGAGCGCTGATGCACATTCCCCCCGCCATCGCTTTGGCAAAAGTGGCCAAATCCGGCGTCACCCCGAAGAGTTCCTGCGCGCCCCCCAAAGCCACCCGAAACCCCGTGATCACTTCGTCGAAAATCAGCAGCGCACCGAATTGGTCGCAAAGTTCCCGCAATCCCTCTAAGAATCCCGGCTGCGGAGAAATCGCACCATAGTTACACATGACCGGTTCGGTAATCACCGCTGCAATGTCATCCCCTTGTTTATCGAACAAATTCTTCACCAATGCCAAATCATTCCACGGTAAAACCGTGAGGTGTGCTCCTTCTTCCTCCAATTGGCCGAGTGACGAACGAACCAAATTCGGCTTCTCCCGTGGCCCGGCTTGATCACGTGAAGGAGCATAATTCCACGCAATATTTCCGAACCATCCGTGATAATGGCCTTCAAACCGAAGGATCGTTTTTCTGTTGGTATACGCCCGCGCCAAACGCAAAGCCGCATGAACCGATTCGGAGCCGGAGGAGCCAAACCGCACCATTTCCGCACAAGGAACCAATTCGCATATTTTCTCGGCAACCTGGATTTCCAACTCCGTCTGCCCGGCAAACATCAGCCCCCGATCGAACTGTTCTTTCACCGCATCGAGAACCTTTTTCGGAGAATGCCCCAACAGCAGCGGCCCCCTTCCCAACACATAATCGATAGATTCATTGCCGTCGGCATCCCAAACACGGGAACCTTCCCCACGCTCATAAAACATCGGTAGCGGCTCCCAGTTCGCCCGGACGTTGCTGGAAATCCCGCCGGGGATGACACAGCAGGCTCGTTTGTATAATTCAGCAGATTGATTTATTTTCATAATTTAGAATTCATACCTATTAAATATAAAATTAAATTAACTTATTATTTTAGAAATATACTATGAATATACGATTTTACTTCGTCAAAATCTCTTGCTTTTTGGATTATATTTTTTGTTTCCTCTAATTGCTCACGGGATGTTATCTTTTCGATATATGGAACCAAAGTCAATCCTTCGTTTCTAAATCTCAATTCCAACGCCCATTGAATTGTATCCCGCATTTCTTCCAGGCGACCTTCTTCTCTTATTTGTTCGAATAATGTTGGCATAAGTTCATCTCCTGAATCCGGTAATGCTACCTGAACCGCTTCAATCACTTGTTGCTTATTAATGCTATCCGATACATTGCCTATATATTCTAATGCGGTTTGCAGAAATTCCAAAACGCTATTTTTGTCTTCCAACATCCTTAGCAATCTGCACATATGAATAAATCTCTCTCCAAAATCATCTTCAAATATGTGCTTAAACACTTGTAGATAAATCCGAGTCAAGAGTGTGCCTTTGATCGCTTCATCTTTATATTTGGATAAATCATAAAGATAATAATTAAATGTGGGAACATAAGGATTCAATCCTTCTACTCCACGAAAAAGACTGCGAAAGTTTGTCTGTACAAGCCAGTTGTCTCTACCGTGATAAAATACAATGGGAATGATGTAAGGAAACGGACGCACTATTTTCGGTTTCCGCAGTTTCTCCCAGATTTGCACCATATAACGAAGTAAATCGAAAGCGATGTCCGATTTTGGGTGACTTTTATGTTCAAACAAAATATAAAGAAAAGCCTCATCGCCCTCATGCAATTTTGCTCGAAATAACATATCAGATACATAATTTTTTAATTCTGAACTGACAAACGATTCACCCGTACTTACGACACTCTGTGGTTGAATATATTGTGCAATTTCAGGAAGATTGTTAAAAAGAACATCTTCCACCATTTCTATATTAGAAAAGGTTTTGCGAAAAAATCGATCATGAGGATGAGCGATGGTCATAATCTTTCAATCTTATAATCAAGAATAACCTCCCGCCCCGTCTCACTCGATTCATACGCCGCCAGCGCCGCCGCCAGCGCCTGCCTTCCGTCCCATCCTGTAATCGCCGGTTCATGATTCTCCCGTATGCTGTTGATAAAATCCTGCACATGCGCGCCATACGATTCCAGCCGCACCGGGTCGAGAAATCCTTTTCCCTGCCAATCGATGGGGCTTTGTGTGACAAGTGTTTCCCACTCTTTTTCTTCAAAGCAAACCCGCGCTTCTCCATAGGCATCGACATCCAGCAATCCTTTTTCACAAATCACGCGGTAGGCAAACTGCGAACGTGGAAAGCCCGGCTTCGGCACTTGAAACGAACTAAATAAATATGCGGTCGTTCCATCCGTCATGGTCATAAGCACATCCGAAGTGCCTTCCGTAGTATATGTAGGATCGATGCTGCGGCATTTGGCGAAAACGGTCTTGATTTCCTGACCGGTCAACCAGCGAATATTGTCGAAGTTATGGATCGCGTGGCCGAAAAGGGTCCCCATATTGTCGGCTTTCAAATGCCATTTTGGCAAATTGGGCATCCCTCCCGGCACCATCTGATACGAGCGAATATGCTGAATCCGCCCTAGTTCTCCCGAATCGAGCAGTTCTTTTGTCTTTGCATTGCAAATACGCGGCCGTTGCGTGAACGCCACCGTGCATTTCAGTTTCTTTTCCTTGCAAACCTTCAATATCGCATCGCATTCTTCCACCGTTCGCGCCATCGGTTTCTCGATTAAAAGATGTTTTTCGGCTTGAGCCGCCGCCAATGCCTGCTCGGCATGTTGCGCATGCGGAGTCGCAATAAATACGGCATCGACCCCCTGATCAGCAACAAGTTCCTGATACGAGGAAAACAATTTCATTCCATAATCGTTTGCAAGTTCCGAGGCACGCGAACCACATGCGACACCAGCCAAATGTGCGTCATGTATCAATGTTTTCACCGTTTCCGAATAGGTCCGCCCCATAAATCCGGAACCGAGAATTCCCACTCCTAATGAATTACCCGTCTGATTCATTCGCTTTTCTCCTTTTTGACATTTCTGTTACATAGATAAAAATCCCCCCGACCGCAACCATAACCAACCCGACTCCAAGACTCAATCCCGATTCGGAAAAAGGCTGAGTCAATCCGACCACCACCATCAACAATCCCGCCAACGAAACAATGGAATAACCAATCACGGATAATGGCGAAAAATCGATTAGGGGTTCCTCGATTTCCTTCATCAATTCCGATTCATCCCGATCGATCTGTTGAAAGAATCGGGCAATCCGCTCTCGTTGCCGGCCGTCATTTTTTTGAATAAGGGTGCCAACAACCATCCCGATCACCGTGGAAAAAAATGTGATACTCGTAATAACGGTCACCTGCGTTAAAAGGGGATAATATGATCCTAAGAAATAAGCAAACAATCCCGCCGTCATCCCAACCAACAGTCCAAGCAATCCCCCCAAGTTGGATACCCGCCGGCTGGTAAGCCCCACCAACATCGGAATCGCAACCGGAGGCAGAAAGATTCCGAACACTTTCACCATCATTTCAAAAATATCCCCCTCCCCCTGATTCTGGATTACGACAATCGCAATCCCCAGTGAAATCAATCCAACCAGTAAGGTCGCGCAGCGAGCGACAAACACCATCGAGCGATCCGTCGGCTCTTTCGCCAGCAATCGTTTATACACATCGTTTGTCAGCACCGAAGCCACTGCATTGTAATCACTCGACAGCATTGACATGGTGGCGGAAAACATGGCCGCGATGATCATCCCCATCATCCCCACCGGCAGCAGCGCCTGACACAACAAACCATAGATTTTTTCTGTTTGCTCCACATCGGGAAGAAACAAACGCGCCGCCATCGCCGGTGCAAAAAGCAACGGCGGGCCAATCACATTCAACAAGGCCACCCAATATCCGACCTTTCGCGCCTCGCGATCATTTCCCACGGAATAATACCGCTGCACCAACGACCAGGATGTGCTGTAATTCAATGCAATGATCACAAAAAATGCGAAGAGATATGTCCACGTATATTGTTCCGAAGTCAGCGTAAAAAAACCTTCCGGGGCATTCTCGACAAATCCTTGCACCCCACCGGTCTGCTGAAACGCCAATGGAATCAAAACCAACACCGCCATCAGCATAATGACAAACTGCACGAAATCCGTAATCAAAACCGCCCAAAGCCCCCCCAAAAAGGTATAGAGCAGCATAATCGACCCGGACAACAAAACCGCATACTCCAGTGGGAATCCCAAACCACTTGAAACCAAGGTTCCTATGGCGAACAGTTTCAGTCCATCGTCGATCACTTTTACCGGAATCCCCAACCACGCCAGCCATTGACGAAAAGCGGCACCATACCGCTCTTCGATATATTCGAGCGGACTCGTCGTCGCCGCCCGCCGCCAGCGTGCCGCAAAAAAATAGGCGCTGATCAGGGATGCGGGCACCGTCACCCAATACGCGGTCACCGCCACAAAACCGTATTTATATGCCAGTTCCGAATACGCCACAAAGGTGAATGCGCTGAAGGAACTCATATAAAACGACGTTCCCGACAACCACCACGGCACCCGCCGTCCCCCGCTGAAATAATCCTGTAAATTCCGCATCCGTCCGGAAAAATAAAATCCGATCGCAAGCATGACGACGAAAAAACCGGCTATTACGGTATAATCGGGAAAAGTAAGTGTCTTTACGGCAATACCATTCATGGAAGTCCCCATTAATGTAATATTCTATTCTCACCATGATAGAGTATTGGAATAAAAAGGTAAAGCGAACCCAGGAAGGAATAAACGATGTTACATTTAAGCCACGAACAGGCCGGAGCGCGGGCATCCCTGCCCGCATTTTTAAACCTCCTATTTTTCAAAGTCAAAATCACAACTCACTTATTTCCCGCTCTGCCTGCTCCAACCAATCCGGATTTATTCTAACACCCCATCCCGGTCCATCCGGAATTGCAACTTTCCCATCGATAACTTTTAACGCCGGATGATACAAATCCTTCGCCCACGGTGTATCTTCAATGCTAAATTCGACATGATCCCCTGCATTCGGAATCGCTCCCATCATGTGCAGGGAATAAACAGTGACCATAGCCAAATTGGCTGAATGCGGCACACAGGGCATACCGGCTTCCGCCGCCATCGCAGCCACACGCAGCGCACGTGCCACTCCACCAAGATACAGAATATCCGGCTGCACGATATCCACTGCATGCATCTTAATCATCCTTCGCCACTGCGCCAGATCGTTATCCTGCTCCCCTCCAGCCACCGGAACCTGGATCGCCTTGGTCACTTCCGCCGTCCACTCCAATTCCCAATACGGGCACGGCTCTTCGAAATGGCAATAATTGTGCTCTTCCAGCCGTCTCCCCACTTCGATCGCTTTCGGCGGCGTGTAACAACTATTTCCATCTACAAGCAATTTGATATCATCACCGACCGCTTTCCGAACCGTTGGAATCAACTCTTCCGTTCGTCCAGGCCATTGATCTTCATCGTGACCGTTGACGCTGCCGACACGAATTTTAAATGCTTGATAGCCTTTTTCATCCCGAAGGCGAACCAAGCGTTTGGCTTCATCCTCGGGCGTTATACTGCGGCTCATGCTGGATCCGTACACAGGGAATGCTCGCGGGATTCCTCCCAGCAATTCACAGACACTCTTCCCTTCCCGTTTCCCCAGCAAATCCCAAACCGCCGTATCCAATCCGGAAAGCGCCCGGCACACATACGACCACGGCCATTTGTAATTGGCTTCGATACATCGATCCACGATGGAATCCAATTCCGCCGGATCATGCCCCAACGCATGGCGCGCGATCTTACGATGAAAAACCTGGGCTGAAATATCGGCATCATAGGTCGAAATTTGCCCCCATCCTTCCGAACCGTCATCGGTCCGCAGCCGCACAAAGCTGAGAGTCGAGCCTTGCGTACATGTTTCCAAACTCGTAATCTTGAGCCCAGTCGCCTGCGGCAAGACACGCGGAGGCTGATAACTGTCAGTCCGTCCCAAATAATCGTATTTTTGTGGTTTTCCAATCGCATTTCGATTGACATTCAACGTTGCAATCATTCCCCCAATTCCCGCCATTGTGCCTACAAACCTTCTCCGGTTTATTTGCATGATTCTGACTCCCTTCTGCAGTACCCGATTCGTCAAACAATATGATTGAATTGTTCAAGGAATATATTGGCAGAAAATAGTAAGAAAGTGAAAGGGATAAGTCAAACCTGCAAGAAAGAAAATGAAATAACCAACCCAAAAAGCAATATGGGGCAATCACATAGGATTGCCCCTTCACTGTAGGGATAGACCTATGTGTCTATCCCATTTTAAAAGGACTCCATTTTATTAGATGGTCCCTGCTTGTTTTTTTCACTCAATTGTTTACGGGTGAATAAAACACACGAGCGTCGTTGATAATGACACTCTCCTCGTCTTCTCCGGCAATCTGGAACAAGACATACATCGGATCAATCGGCTCGGTCGTGATTCCCGAAATTCGAATCGTTTCTTCCACTCCCTCCGTCAACATCCAAAGGGGAATGTCTTTCTGGAAAGCATTCGGACCATTTCCAAACCACACCGTAAACGTGCCTTGCTCACCGGCCAGTCGGGTAACGTCGAGTTCAATCAGAATTCGATTCGGATAAGAGGGGGGTTCGAAAGTGGATGCAATTCGAGTGGCTTTTTGATCAGAGGTTTTGGTCAATTGGATATCATCCTCTGTGACAATCGCTTCCCCCGTATTGTCTGCCGACAACCACAAGTTCGGTGTCCATAAGGCCATTTCGACTGGAGACCCCCTACCAATTCGAACTCCTTGAGACACTTCCAGGTTATCGATGAACATCATCCCTCCTTGATCATCGCCGTTATAAATCGCAATAAAGGGTTGGATGGAGGTATATTTCGCGTCCACATCGAATTCGACCTTTTGCCATGTATTCGTGATCATTTCCGGTGCATAGCGGATGTTATATGCCACCGCCCCGGTTTGACCTTCGACCTTCGTAAATCCACCGAGAGCATACATGAACAAATCATTGGTCACATAAAACCAACACGTCAATTTTACCGGTGTTTCCGTGACTTGTATTTCCGGCGAATAGATCATACACAATTGCCCGCCAGGTACGACGGCTTGAATACCAAATCCATCCGTCGAAACCGGTCCGAACTCACTGAGCGGCACCTCACCCGTCGTGAAACTGCATGTATCCGCAAATCCGGTCAACTCTTCAAATGTAAAGATTACGGAATTCTTTGGTGTATTCGTCGGTGTAAACGTCGCCGGAGGATTCGAAAGCGGAGTGTTGGTTATTGTCATAGTGGGGGTCGGCCGTCTTGTGCCGGTATTCGTCGGCGTCGATGTAAATGTCGGAACGGGTGTCTTTGTAGGCGTTGGAGTAGCCGTATCCGCGATTCCAGGAAGTGTCGTTTCAGTCGGAATAACAGTATTCATTGGGGTATTCACAGGAGTAAAAGTTGTTGTAATCGTCGGTTGAGGTACACTCACTGATGTAGGGGTTGTAGTAGGTGTATCCGTCACCGAAATGGATATCGTTGGAGTATTTGTTGGTTGTTCAGTCGATATCGGAGAAGGGGTTATATTTGTTTCTGTTGGAACAAACGAATTTGGCGTTGATGTTGGTGTAGGAACCTCCTGCGTTCTTTGGGGGAGTGGTGTATTGGAAGGTTGACCAAAAAAGGGAGGAGAAATCGTCGACGTTGGCGTCGCTGTAGGAGTAAACGTGGGGGTATGAGTGTTCGGCCTACCACCCGGTCTCTCAGTATGAGTCGGTAATGCTGTATTTGTTGCAGTCGGAGTGAATGTAGGAGTTGCCGTATTCGGATTCCTTCCGCTCACTGGGGTTTCCGTATGCGTAGCCGTTGCCGTTGCCACCACGGTCGCAGTCGGAGTGTCTGTCGGTTGCCTTCCTCCTCCAGAGGATGGAACCGGAGTATTGGTGGCAGTAGGTGTGACTGTTTCTGTCACCGTCGGTGTTCTAGTGGATGAATCACCTGAATCAGGCAGGGAAACATCCGTGGGGGTCGGAGTTAGGGTAGGTTCAGCCGTTGCCGTCGCTGTTGGGAATGGAGTCGGTGGAACACTATCTGCACCAAAAGCATAGTACACATTTCCACTATTCAAGAACGGACCGAAAAACAATGGATTTTTGCTCTTTGTCAGAACAAAAATTTTAAAACGGTATTTATTCTCATATTGCGGTCCCTCTGCATAGTGTGCATGTGTCTCGAACGTCGAACCTTTTTTCCATTCAAAGTGAGTCAGCGATTCACTCCCGCTTCGTCCTAAATATTTGTACTCCTCATCATTTTCACTGATATACAAATGAACGTCTTTGATATCCGAATCGTCAACAACCAACGGCGAAAAGACCCATCGAACCACCAATTCTTTGCTGTCCCGTGGATCAAAGTCTTCTTGATTGCTTAAATCTTTCAGTTCCTCCAGATGATCGGTAACGATCACCCGGCTCAGAGTATTCAAACTGACACTTTGAAATCCGAGTGTATCCTGAACCGCTTCTTGTATACCATCATCCACGGTCAATTCTAAAACATAGGTTCCCACTTCCACCGGAGTAAATACTGTTTCCACGTCGTTCGTCGAAGAAAATTGATTCAAATCGAGCGAGGGTCCGGATTTGATACGCCAGGTAATACTATATGTTCCGTCACCTCCAACAGCCTGTGCTTCCAAATCGAACGCTTTGTTGACCACGGAAAAAATACTGGGTCCCGCATCCACCGCAACCGGCTGATAAACGGTAATCGTAACCGTATCACTGACACTGCGGTTATCCCCATTGGTCACCGTCAGTTTCAGTTCATAGACGCCGGCAGCAATCGGATGAAAAATAGGATCTTCCGTCAACGGAGATGAAAACTGTCCATCAGACTCATCCGGGCCCGTAACAATCTCCCATAAATAGGTATACGTTCCGGGATTTCCATCGATGGTTCCATTTAGATCGATGAATTGTTCCACCAAGACAATCTGATCTTCCCCCGCATCCACAAGAAACGGAAGTTCGGCGGTAATGGCTACCGAATCGCTGACCGGTGGTTGAATCCCATCATTGACCGTGAGTTGTAAGATATAAGGACCGGGATCCGATGGTGTAAAAGCGGGATCCTCGATCTCTGTCGACGATAATTGTTGAATATCCGGGCTGGGTCCGGAAGTGATGGCCCAATGATAGGTATAATCCCCACTGCCTCCCTGAACCATAGCATCTAAAGGCAGAGTCAAATCCACATCGATGGTTTGATCCTCTCCTGCATCAACACTCAATAATTCATGAACAGTCACCATGACAGTATCACTCGCAGGAGGTTGCATTCCATCTTCGACCGTCAATCTCAATTCGTAGACACCCGAGGATTTTGGAGTGAACTGAATTGTATTATTGGTATCTGAGTTCGATTGTTTCGTATCACCTCGGGGATTGCTTGTGAATTTACTAGGAGACGTTTTGCGTATCGGCGCGTCTAGTTGTGTCGTATCGCCATCAGGTCTGCTTACAATTTCCCAATAATATGCATAATCACCCGTTCCTCCACTCGCTTCCACTGCGAGAGTGATTCCGTTGTTGACATACGTGAGCTGGTCTTCGTCTGTTTGGACTTCGAGCAACGGATATACGATCAAGGTAACCGTATCACTTTTCGAAGGTTGAATGCCATCCCTTGCCGTACATTGAAGAATATACGTACCGGAACGAGTCGGTGTAAACACAGGATCCTCCACATTCGTTGCAGAAAACTGGCTTACACTCGTATCATCACCGGATTCAATCGACCACTGAACTGTATAATCTCCGCTTCCTCCGCTGACGGTTCCGTTTAAAGTCACAGGATTGGTTACATAACTTTCTTGATTCGGTCCTGCATCCACCGAAAGAAAATCCTGAACAACTACAGTCACCGTATCACTAACCGGTGAAAAGATATCGTCGTTGACCGTCAATTGCAAAGTATACGTCCCCGCCGCAGCAGGTGTAAATAACGGATCTTCGATATCGGATTGCGATATCTGGCTTTGATCGGAAGAAGGTCCGGATAGAATCGACCACATATAGGTATAACTACCACTTCCCCCATTCACAGTGCCATTCAAGGCGACCGAATTGGTAATAAACGTAACCTGATTCGCACCGGCATCCACCGTGAAGGTTTCATAGACATCGACTGTTATTGTAATGCTGCCCGAAGATTGATCACCGTCTGAAACGTTCAATTCAATGGTATACGTTCCTGGTGCGGCCGGAGTGAATGTCGGGTCTTCCACCGTCGTGGAAGAAAATTGGCCATCACTGGAATTCGGACCGTCAAGTATCGACCATTCATAAAAATAATCGCCACTACCACCGGAAACTTGCCCGTCCAGCACAATCGATTCGTTTACGAATGTGATGGTTCCGGAACCGGCACCACCTCCGATACCCGCCGGATCGACACTGATAACCAAAGGCTCGTACACCGTCACATTCACGGAATCGCTTTCGGGATCCTGCATCCCATCATTGACGGTCACCTTCAATTCATACGTTCCCGCTGCAGTGGGTGTAAACACCGGATCGGGAATCGACGTTGACGACAATTGGCCGGCGGCGGTATTCGCTCCCGAGATGACTTCCCACTCATACTCGTAATCGCCTGTCCCCCCCGACACAGTTACACCGAGATCGATAGGCTCATTCAGATAAACCGCTTGATCCGGGCCGGCATCGACGGATAAAGCCTCCGGAACCGTCACGGTCAAGGAATCGGTCACCGGTGGATAATGCCCGTCATCCACACTCATTTGGACTACATACACTCCCGCATCGGTTGGAGTAAACGTAATCGTTGAATTATCCGGCGAATAAGGAGTTTGCCCGTCACTGAACAACAAACCGGAGGTAATCCGAAAATGGGATGCCACCGTATGCCGTTCGGCAAAGAAGAAATCGAACGAATAGGTTTCGCCTTCCGTAAGTCCTAAATCACCGGTATTGATAGTAGCGGTCTGTTCGGGATGAACGCCGCCCAAATCGATCACAAGTTGATCGTCAATAAACACCCATACATCATCGTCACCGGAAAAGGTGAATTCCTGTGGTCCGTTGTAGACAAATTGGGCATGAATTTCAAAAGTGAAATGATAGTTATGTTTTCGTCCTTCATTCCCAAAGAGTTGCTCATCGATTGGGAAAAAGTTATCGACATCGATGGTATAAATCGGATTAGCCGGTGAGGAATCCGGATCCAGCGTCAAGACGACCTCATAATCCGTCGCCTGATTGATATCTTGAACATCGTTGTACCATTGATTGAAATTCTCAGCGGTGGTGACTGTTTGAAATGATTTCGATGAATCGAATACCGGGTTCCGATCTTCGCCAATCTGCGGAAGCACAATCCCTTTTTCCGTTGCAACTTTATATTGAAAGTCAGGATGCGAATCCTGAAAATCACGGATGGTGCCACTGAGAGTAATCGTTTCCGGTGGACCGTCATTTTGATTCCCGCTCGAAGCAATGGAAATCTGACTAGGATCGGTATTCGGACCGGACAATATATTCCAGTCGAACGTATAATTTCCACTTCCTCCTTCAGCAGTTCCGGTAATGGAAATCGGATTGTTCACAACGGTTTCCCGATCCGGTCCGGCATCGGCGGTAACGGCATTTCGAACGGAAATTAACAATGTATCACTCGCCGACGGTTGAATACCGTCCGCAACCGTCAACTCCAGCGCATAAATCCCTCCAGCGCTTGGAGTAAAGACTGGATCTTCGATCGTCGTTGCAGAAAACTGGCTTTCATCTGAATTGGGACCTGACGCGATAGCCCAGGTATAGGAATAATCTCCCGATCCGCCTGTAACTTCCGCATTTAACGAAACCGGATCGAGAATAAACGCCGTTCGATCGCTCCCGGCATTCACGGAAAGAAGATCATAAACAAGCACCGTCGAGGTAACCGTCACCGGTGCCTGCACACCATCATCAACCGTCAATTCGATTGTATACGTTCCCGCGGCGGTGGGAGTAAATGTAGGATTCTGCACCGTCGCAGAGGATAATTGTCCGTTATCCTCATCCGGTCCTGAAGTAATATCCCATGTATAGGTATAATTGCCGCTGCCGCCACTCACCTCTGCATCCAGGACAATTGCATCGCCGACTACCGTATCCAAAAACGTTCCGGCAGCATCACCGTCGGTAATCTCAACAGAAATCACATCATGAACTGTGATGGAAACAGTATCACTGACAGGAGGCTGCATTCCATCATCTACCGTCACTTGCAATTCATAAGTACCGATAGCCGCCGGTGAGAATTCCGGATCTTCTGCAGTCGTGGAAGAGAATGCAACCGTATCGGTATTCGGACCGGACACAATATTCCATTCAAACGAATATTCGCCGGTCCCACCGCTCGGTTGACTGTTCAGCGAAATCGGATTCCCAAGCGTCATCACTTGATCGGAACCGGCATTGACGGCAAGTAAATCATGCACCGTTACGAGCACTGTATCGGTAACGGTCGATTGGCTGCCGTCATTGACTGTCAGTTGAATTTCATACAAACCATCATCCGTTGGAGTAAAGACTACATCCGGCTGAAGAGACGGATCGGGTGTAGAATTTTCACCAAATAAAAGACCGGAATGAATACGGAAATGGGACTGCGTCGTATGACGCTCCGCAAAGAAAAAGTCCAACGGGTAGGTTTCACCCACCTCAAGTCCCAAATCGCCGGTGTTGATCGTTCCACTCAATTCCGGATGGGGACCGCCCAAATCGAGAGCCAATTGATTATCGATAAATACCCAGACGTCGTCATCGCCGGAAAACGTAAATTCCTGAGGTCCATGATACACAAAACTGGAATGGAACTCGAATGTGAAATGGAAATTATGATTCCTGTTTTGGTTTCCGAATAATTGGCCGTCAATCGGGAAAAACTGGTCGTAATCAATCGAATAAATCGGATTATCGTCAGGAGAATCGGGATCGTGCGTCAATACAATAGAAAATTCAGTAGACTCGTTCACTCCTGGAACATCATGATACCACTGATAGAACGTATCCGCCGACGTGATCTTGCCATTTTCTTTGTCTAAATTGAACACCGGTTTTCCATCTTCACCCAATGTATCTTTTACCAAACCTGCATCGACGGAATTGCCTGTAAACGTTTGGAAATCGGGATGTGAATCCTTCAAATCACGGATCGTTCCAACCAAGGTAATCGTTTCGGGATATTCCTCGTTTGCATATCCACTTCCATCAAGAGAAAACTGGGACTCATCACGATTCGGACCGGAAAGAATGTCCCATCGATAATTGAAATTACCACTTCCCCCCTCCACATCGCTGGTCAACGACACCGGATTTTCAATATATGTCGCCAAATCCGGTCCAATATCCACATTCAAAGTTTGACGGGAAGTGATAGTAATTGAATCCGTCGCGGACGGTTGAATGCCATCATCGACCGATATCTTCAAAATATATTTTCCATACTCGTCAGGAGTGAAAGTCGGGTCTTCTACATTCACATCGGAAAATTGTTCAAGGTCACTCGCCGGGCCGTCCTCAATAGACCAATTGTAAACATATTCCCCGCTGCCGCCTTCCACCTCGGCGTTCAATGAAACAGGTTCTTTGTCGAAGGTTACCACATCGACACCGACATCCACCGTCAAAACATCATGAACCGTGACAATCACCCTATCACTTACAGGCTCTTGCAGCCCGTCATCGACCGTAAATTCCAGCTCATAAGTTCCCGATTTCTTCGGAGTGAATACCGGTTTTGCCTCTGTCAATGAAGAGAACTGCTGTGGATCGTGACTCGGTCCGCTCTTGATTTTCCATTGATATGAATAATCCCCACTACCTCCATTTACCGAACCGTTCAATTCCACCGGTTGAAGAATCGCAGTGGCTACATCGTCACCTGCATTTACTCGCAATAAATCATGCACCGACAAGACCAACAAATCACTCGCCGGTGGTTGTATGCCATCTGAAACAGTCAATTTTAAAACATAGTCACCGACTGCTTGCGGAACAAAAACCGGATCTTCTTCTGTCAATAAAGAAAATTGACCAAGTTGCATACTCGGTCCGGAAACAATTTCCCAAGTATAGGTATAGCTCCCACTTCCGCCTGACACTTTCGCATCAATTGGATACAAGTTATTGATCAATCCAGTTCGATCCGCCCCCACATTGACTGAAATCAATCCATACACTTCGATGACAAGTGATTGACTGACGGGAGGCTGCAATCCGTCATCGACGCTTACCTGCACAATATACCGCCCGGAAGCGGTTGAAATGAAGATCGGATTCGCTGCCGTTGCCGATGAAAACTGGCTCAAATCAAGACTCGGTCCGGAAGTAATCGACCATTCATAAGTGTTATTTCCACTCCCGCCGCTGACTTGGCTCGATAATTCAACCGCATTCTCGACAAAAGTCAGCAATTCGCCACCGGAAACCTGAGTTCCGTCTCCACTACCGGATGCATCGACCGTCATTAGTTCATGAACCGTCAATTCTACCGTGTCATCGACCGGGGGCTGCATTCCGTCGTTCACTTCAATCCGTAAAGTGTATGTTCCTGGTAGAGTAGGTGTAAAAATCGGATATTGCACATTCAGGTCAGAAAATTGAGCAGGATCGGTATTCGGCCCTTCAACAATCGACCACTCATACGAGAAGGTTCCACTCCCTCCCGTTGCATCACCGTTCAAGGCAATGGAATTGTTGACATATGAACTTCGATCTTCTCCGGCATCTGCCGCCAAAAAATCATATACAGTAATTTCAACCTTATCATTTACCGGCGCCTGAACACCGTCATTGACCACTAAATTCAGGATATAGTTCCCGCTTGCTTTTGGAGTAAATACGACTTGCGGTAATTCCGTTGGAACCGGTGGGGGTGCATTGCCCAAAATCAAGCCGGTTTGCAATCGGAATCGCGATTTATCGGTATGCCGTTCCGCAAAGAAGAAATCCAATGGATACGTTTCGCCAACGGTCAATCCCAAATCCCCCGTATTGAATGAACCGCTGAGTTCCGGATGCGGCCCTCCCAAATCGAGCGCCAGCTGATCGTTCACAAAAACCCAAACATCGTCGTCGCCGGAAAAACGAAATTCTTGCGGTCCCCGATACACAAATTGAGTGTGAAATTCATAGGTGAAATGAAAATTATGATTGTTGCCGTCATTTCCAAATAATTGATTGTCAATGGGGAAAAATTTATTAAACTCAATTGTATATATGGGATCATCGTCGGAAGAATCGGGCACCCGGCTTAATTCCATTTCATATTCTTTGGATCGGTTTACATCAGTGTCGTCGTGATACCACTGATAAAATGTCTCCGCCGACGTGATTTTTCCATTTTCTTTGTCGAGATTAAAAACCGGTGTCCGGTCATTGCCGATTTCTGATTCTACGAGATTTGCATCGACTTGATTGCCGGTAAACGATTGGAAATCAGGATGAGATTTCCGGAAATCACGAATTGTACCGATAATCTTGATGGTCTCCGGAACTTCATTCGCAGACGAGTCATCTTCACCACCTGCAAAGGAAAACTGATCCCAATCCGTATTGGGACCTGAGTGAATCGTCCATTCATAATCATAATGGCCGCTTCCACCTCCAGCGATCCCCTGAAGGGTAACGGAATGATCGATAAACGTCTCTTGATCGTCCCCTGCATCGACCGTCAATGCCGAATAAACCGTGATGGTTACAGAAGACGAAACCCAAGTCTGCAATCCATCCGTAATCGACAATTGGAGAACATACACACCCGGTTTCGTCGGTGTAAATACAGGATCCTCGATGGAAGCGGAAGAAAATTGAGATTGATTCCGATCCGGTCCCGATTGCACTGTCCAACTATAAGTAAATGTTCCATCGCCACCACTCGCTTCTCCATCGAGAGAGATAGGCCGATTCATGATGGTAACCTGTTCATTGCCGGCACTGACAGTGATCGTATTGTATACCTGTACACTGATCTGCTCTCGAACCGGTGGCTGTAATCCGTCACTTACACTCACTTGAAGAACATACGTCCCCGCCTTGCTCGGCGTAAATGTTGAATCTTCGGCTGAAGAAGAAAACTGATTCAACGACAAATCCGGGCCGGAAAGAATCGACCAACTATACCGGTTTTCTCCGGTCCCTCCCTCGCTTCCACTATCGAGAAGGATTGAATCCCCCACCAAATAGAGTTGATCGTTGACATGAATGGAAACCGTCAGCAAATCATACACATTCACTTCCATGGTATCGACCACAGCCGGCTGTAAACCGTCGGTTACCGACAATCGCAAAATATAGGTTCCGGCAATCGTTGGAGTAAATAGAGGTTCTAAGACATTTGTTTCAGAAAACTGATTCACATCATGATTCGGCCCCTCAACCACCGACCATTCAATCCCATATTGTCCTGTTCCCCCCTCCACTTCGCCAAACAATTGAATCGGATTATTGACATACGTTTGCCGCTGAGAACCGGCTTCTACAGAGATATTCACCCCAATCATCCGAACCCGGTTGTTATTTCGATCCGCGATATAAATATTCCCTTCCGAATCCCCGGCAATTCCACGCGGATTATGCAATTGAGCTAATACCGCTAAATCTCCATCCCCCTCAAAATCTTGTTCATCGTTTCCAGCGATTCGGCTGATTTTCCCCTGATTATCCCTTTTTAGGATTCGATGGTTGAATGAATCGGCAATAAAAAGATTGTTCAAGGCATCGACAAATATTCCGGTTGGAAATTGCAAATGTTCTTTTCGGCCATGATCATCATGGACCTTTTCTGCTACAGAGTTTTCGTCATCATCTTCATCATGATCATTCTGCAATCGAAATTCATCGACAATAGTCGTTATCACTCCCTGAGTATCGACTTTTCGGATGACCTCATTTCCAGTATCCGCAATATAAAGATTTCCCTCTCCATCCAGGCAAATCCCCATTGGTTTTTTCAAACGAGCCTGTTTCGCCACGCCTCCATCACCCGAATAACCGGACCGGCCGATCCCGGCAACCGTGGTGATGATTCCGTTTGTATCGATCTTTCGAATCACATCATTGCTGGAATCCGCAAAATAAAGATTCCCGTTTGCATCACCGGTGATCCGCAATGGAAAAAATAAAGTGGCTTGCGTCGCCGGACCGTTATCCCCAGAAAATCCGATCCACCCCGTTCCCGCTATCGTCGTGATGATTCCCGAGGAATCTACCTTCCGAATACGGTTATTGAAAGAATCGGCAATATAAAGATTCCCTTCTTCATCCGGATATACACTATTCGGGTAAAATAATTTCGCTTCCGTTGCCGGCCCGCCATCTCCGGAAAATCCAGGACTCCCTTTACCGGCGACTGTTGTAATGGTCCCATCAATTCCAATTTTTCGGATTCGGTGGTTGTGAGAATCGGCGATATATAAGTTTTCCTCTTCATCCAGGGCAATATCAAAAGGTTTGAACAATTGGGCTTGGATCGCCGTGCCTCCATCGCCGGAATACCCGGGCCTTCCATTCCCGGCAATCGTGTATATGTTTTGCCCATATCCGTATATAGTTGCAACACAAAGAAAGAAAAACAGGTAGAAATAATTGCGAAACAACAGCAATTCCTGAATCGAAGCCTGCAAGAAAAAAAGTACTCTATTCGAAACTTTTTGTTGAAACTGAATGCTCATCACACAACTCCTGAAGAAACAATCTTCTCTTCAATTCTCAATACACAAGCGAAAAGGCTTAAAGAAATGTAAATAGCAAATAATATTCCAAAAATCAGACGAATTCACACAACCGCTAAAATCTTAACCTATTGATTTTACAATGGATAGATGAATAGAACATTCCATTTTATCAATTCTGAAAATTCATTGTATCATTTTTGAGAATCCTTTCAACCGAATTATGAATTTCAGTGTATAATTTTACAGCAACAAGATGCTTTTTGCTACACTGTTGCAAATAATTATACTATACGCATTTCACAGCAAATCTACATGCTGCTTTTTGTTATTATTACGTCATGGGTACTTTTACAATTGCCACTGGATGGATATGGCCCCCCGAAGATCGCCGATTTGATAACCCGTCGCTTGATCATTTGGATAATGTTTTTGTAGCGCCTCTATTAGTTGCTCATCCAACATATCTTTTGGCCCATGGCACATCAAACACACTCCCTCTTTAATTACTATCGGCAGCAAAACGGTTTTCTTTTCCTCTCCCCCCAAAATTCCTGCCACTGGCTTACTTCCTCCTTGCATCACAAACGATGTTTCTTCCAACCACTTTTTTTCCTCGGGAGTGGGAGTATGAATCTCCGGATTTCGTGTTTTCAAACTGATTCGCCGTAATCGCACGATATCCGGATATTGTTCTTGAAATTTCTCCTCCGTTTTGACTGACACTTTTTTACACACTTCAATCGCTCCCACTGGACCACTTTTCTGTAACGCTTGCTGCAATTCCGACTTCAGCGTCGATGCAAATTCCTGGGCAATACTTTTACTTTTGCTTAAAAGTACTTTATTGATTTCTTCTTGTGATGGCTCGCTTCCACAATTACCCAACAATAAAAGTAATGGGAAGAGCAAAACAGCACAGATAACCGGAGCAAATTTTTGTGTTGATCGGAATTCTCTTTTCATGGTTGTTCTTCCTATTCTCAAAGAACATCAAATATTGACTTCAAAATACCGTTTTCATACAAGAACATTATATACTCCAACAATATGAACAAAAGTCAATAACTCGCACTCATTCCATTTTCCGAATAATCAACTGTGTATTGACACCCGCTTGGCTTTCGCATACTACCCAAACACGCTTCTCTCCATCAACCAAAGCCTGCACATTCCGGCGATTCTCTTGTCCACCGATAATTTCCACCGCTTTTCCCCAGCGCTCATTCTCATACCGGCTGCCAAAAATCGACCATTTTTCCTTATCCCACTGCGACCAAACAACGATTGGTGTTCCTTCTCCGTCCACGCATATCGAGGGGGTGGAAACAAGTTCTCCTGCTTGCGAGACTCGCATCTCCGGTCCGAACATATTCGTTTCCGGTTCCCTGCAGCTCACCAATATTGACCGGCCATTCCTCATAAATGCGTCCCATGCACACCACAATTCATTTTTTGGCCCCAGCGCCAAAGAGGGGAACAAATCCACCGCATGTAGAGATTGCCGTCGTGTACCAATAAGCCGGTAATCTCCTTCCGGCCCGGTCGAGCCGAGTCTCCGGATAAAAATACTCGGTTGGTCGGTATCCAACGGTTTGTCAAAAAGTTGCGGATGATAATCGTAACTCCAAGCAATCCAGGCTTTGTTTTCCGAATCGATTACAATGGCTGGATCGGTATGGTCTTCCACCTTCGGTTCAGGGGGGCTGACCTCGAATTCTTTACTCCAATTGCTGCCGTCAAAATAGCGGGCGAATAAATCGCGGTCACGAGAAATGTCGTTGAACTGTCGGTTCCATTTGTAATAGGTCACCCACACATCACCGCTGTCGGCAATCGCAAGACGCGGCCGAAAGGCATCATCTTCCGAACGGCTTATACGCAACTCTTTCGACCAATCACCCTCGCGATACGTTCGACAATAGATATCATATTTTCCTTCACGGTCGGAAACCCACGTCAGCCAAATGGTTCCATTGCCGGTAATAGCGATATCGGATGAATAATCATCGGCAATGGTTTGTGTCACGCACAAATCGTTTTTCTTCCCGCCCTTTTCATAACAACGTAGGTAAACATTGTTATCTCCGTCTCGATTGGACGTAAATGTCACCCATAACCGGTTCTCTCCATCGAAAGCGGTACGGGGCAGATAATCCCAATCACCCGGCGGACCACTGCGCCGCTCGATCGGCAGATAACAAACTCCATCTTTGCAGTATGGTTTCACCTTCCCTTCTACTCTTTCCACATCCAAATCCATTGTCTGTTCTTGAAGAATTTCTCGAATCTTGCCATCGTCCCGTGACGCACCGATATTGTGATACACCACCGTCCCATCCGCCCCGATTACCATCGTCACCGGCCATCCCGGCGCACGAAACTGCTGTCGCGAAACTTCGTACCGAAAATCGATCAGCCCGATTCCTTTTGAACGATAATGTTTGAGATAATCCATCACCGCGGCTTCATTCTCCCCCGGACACAAGGTCATGAAAACAACGCCTTTTGGCAGAAAGGTTTCCGCCAGCCGTTCCATCCATTCCGCCTCTTGCTGGCATCCGCCGCACCAAGTCGCTCCGATATGAACGACCATCGGCAATCCCGCATAATCCTCCAATCGATGTGTCTGCCCATAAACATCCGTCAGTTCAAAAGTGGGAGCCTTTTCCCCCTCCATACTCAATCGATATTGTTGAATTTCCGGCTCGATCTTGACTCCTAATTCCCGCAACGCCCCCGCCGCTGCGTTGACACAATTTCGTGTCGCATTCAATTGGATCGCCTTCTGCAGGAATTCTACTGCTTTTTCTTTTTCCCCCATTTCCTTGTAATCGAATCCGAGAAACGTATAACTCCAACCGATCATCCACGTCGGCTGCCGTTGAAAAGAAAGAGATTTCTCCAGCGTCCGGATCGACTCTTCATAACGTTTCTGCGCATGATAGATCCGCCCCAGCACATGATACGCATCCGGTCTTTCCGGATTCTTCTCGATGAGTTCTTTCGCCATACTCTCGGCAGTGGTTAATTCCCCATTCCGCATGGTTTGATAAATCTGATTGATCGTGTCCTCTTGAGCATAAAGATTTATCCCAAAACAGATCATCGCCATTATAAAATACTTCTTCATGATTCGGTTCTCCTTTGGAAAAAGGTTATCTTGATAATACGCATAAAAACATGTTCTGTTTCGCACACAATTAAAAAGAGAGGAAATCAACGGATATCGAAAGGAAAGTTCGAATGAAAATGTTGCGAGGAGATGAACAGAAAAAGATGGGTTACCTCTAACAGACAACCCATCTTGAAGATACCATTTTTAACGAAAATATATCTTTCAGTTCTGCAATTCTTTCCGAACCGAAAGCGCAATTTTATAGAAAACCGTAATTAACAGAAATCCAAAAGCGTAAATCGCGGCAGATATCATCAACTCGGGGAATGTGGGGGCGTATTCGGTCACATCTCCGAGCGGAGATGGTACAAATCCGGCGACGACCATCGCCAATCCTTTATCAATCCACAGGGAAACAAACACCCCGATACAGGCTACAACTAAGATCGTTTCATTCCGGCGGAATTTCGGAACCAGCAAGACAATTAATGAGGCGATTCCAAGAATCTCACAAATCCACATCCACGGCACCAGAGCCTTCGCTCCACCGATACCGAAGAAGAGATACCGGAAATGAATCGTATGTTCCGGCATCGCACTATAAAGCGCTGTAAACAATTCCAGCAATACAAAGAAGATATTCGCCGCCATCGCATAGGTGACAATCGTGGCCAATGCCTGAATCGGTTCCCGGCCCGGATCGAATTTTGTGAATTTGCGCACAACCATGCACAACAAAATCAACATGGCAGGACCGGCGGCAAAAGCGGACGCCAAAAATCGCGGTGCCAAAATCGCCGTCAACCAGAAAGGCCGGGCACCCAACCCACAATAAATGAACGCAGTCACCGTATGAATACTGACTGCCCATGGGATCGAAATAATTATAACCGGTTTGATCCACTTCGGTGGCGCAATCCCTTTTTTCTCGGCATTCAACGTCACACGGGAAATCACGACGTTCAATAAAAGATAGCCGTTCAAAACGACCATATCCCAAAACAAAATCGAATTCGGAGTCGGATACAATATCATATTGACAGCCCGCATCGGTTGACCGAGATCAACCAGTACGAACATCAAACACATGATCACCGACGAAATCGCCAGGAATTCCCCTAAAATCGTCAATTTGGCAAACGCTTTGTAATTATGAAGATAGTACGGAAGAACGACCATGACAGCGGACGCCGCAACACCGACGAGAAACGTGAATTGGGCAATATAAAAACCCCACGTTACATCACGGCTCATTCCCGTGATCCCCAAACCATAACTCAACTGCTGGAGATAATAGAGAAACCCAATCCCCATGACAACCAGTAGGACTGCGATCCACGTCCAATATCTACGATCTCCGTAAAGAGCATTTTCTAACATAACCGCACCTTTTTCACTTGCGCTCGGCACTCTTCAATCACGATTCGGATGATCGGGATGAATGGCCGATCTTTGTATCGATATGGATTACACCAAATAATAGACTTCCGGTTGTGTTCCCAAGCCGGGCTTCCGGCGGATACTGAACCTCTCGCTCAGCACTTTCCGGATCTCGGATTCCGGATCTTCCAAATCACCGAACATAAGACATCCCTCGGAACACGCTTCGACACAAGCCGGTTTCAATCCCTTTGCCAGCCGTGAATCACAGAACGTACATTTTTCCACCACCCCCCGGCAACGGCTGGGGAATTCCGGATTCAGTTCCTCGATAAGCGGCTCTCCGTCTTCGTTCGTTCCCCGAGGATCCCGCCAGTTAAAACTCCGTGATCCATACGGACAGGCAGCGATACAATACCGGCATCCGATACACCGATGCCAGTCCATCATCACAATGCCGTCTTCCCGCGCCCACGTCGCTTGAGTGGGACATACCCGAACACAAGGCGGATTGTCACAATGGTTACAAAAAACCAAGACAGGAGCGTGCTGTAAATTCTCTTTCACGTATTCGTTTTCTTGTGTCGGAAACGCCTGATGATAGTCCTCCGTCCACATCCACTTTACTTCATCTTTCGGATTATCGAATTGAGGAACATTGTGCGTCGTATGGCAGGCTTGGACACATTTGTCACAGCCTTCATCGGCCTTGCATTTCGTAAGATCGACCACCATCGCCCATCGCTTTCCCTGCTTAGCGGCGTCTTGCGGCGCATATCGATCCTCACCTTGCGCAAGGGCGTCCATCGTCGTTTTTCCGGCAATTCCGGCTAATGTGGATAGACTCGCTATTTTAAAGAACTTTCTTCTATCGACACCCATCACTGACTCTCCCTTGGTTCGATGTGGCAATCCCAGCAATATGGATTCACATCAATATAATCATGGCACTGATCGCAAAACTCGGTTTTACTCGAATGGCACTTCATACAAGTATTGGTCAAACTCATGGTATATCGCTTGCCATTGGACGAGATATACACTTGATTGTTGTTTCGTACCACTTCATCCCGCCATTCGTTCAACAAATCCATATGCATGGTACGCATGTACTCAGCGGATTCGACACATTCTTCTTCCGTCGTATTTATAACCGGTTCCGGCACGTAAGAAGCTTTGCCGCTCGCGATGTTATACCAAAGCGGAAACGTAAAAATAGCCAAAAACACGATGATCAACAAAGAGATTTTACCGGCATCATACATCCTGGCTTACCTCCTCCTCCTCTTTTGTCTGCAGGGGTTGACCACGTAAATCGGTCTCACGCGGCTGCTCCCCTTTCATGACCAGGGCATTCCCGACCAATTCATGAATTCCGCCGACTTCGACACCGGGCACCCAATACTCGAGCAACGGTGGTAAGGTCGCCTTATCAATTGCGCAAATGCAGGTCAATATATTCACGTCGTGTTTTTCGTTCACATATTTCACCGCATTGGCTCTAGGCAATCCACCACGCAATCGCATTTCCATGTTTTCGTCGGTGCCCAGACCCGCACCGCTGCCACAGCAGAATGTTTGTTCCCGAATGGTATTTTCCGGCATTTCAAAGAAATTGTTGCAAACACTCTTGAGAACATACCGGGGTTCTTCCAACAATCCCATCGCCCGCGCCGGATTGCAAGAATCATGGAATGTCACGCGCCAATGATCGTTTCGGCTGGGATCGAGTTTGATTTTGTTGTGATAGATCAAATCGGAGGTAAACTCACAGATATGAACCATCTTCGTAGAGGAGGCATTTTTGAACTTCGTGCCTGTAATCGGCGAGACGGGAACCTCGAGAAAGTCAGCCGGCCCGTTCAATGTATCCATATATTGATGAACGACACGCCACATATGGCCGCACTCACAGCCGAGAATCCATTTTACCCCCAACCGCTTGGCTTCCGCATACATTTTCGCATTGAGACGCTTGATCATTTCCCGCGATTGGAACAATCCGAAGTTCCCTCCCTCGGAGGCATAGGCGCTGAAGGTATAGTCCAAGCCGATTTCATGGAACAACGCCAAGTAGCCCAAGAAAGTATAATAATGCGGACTGGCGAAATAGTCGGCCGAAGGCACGATAACAAGCACTTCTGCTCCCTTCTTGTGAATGGGAGCATTCACTTCGAAGCCGATAATATCTTTCAGATCATCCACGGCAAATTCGACATTGTCTTTGAACGCATGAGGCGGAACACCCAAGTGATTGCCCGTCCGGTAACAATTGGCAACCGGCTCGAGCACCCAGTTGATATTGACACCGACCAAGTTGAGAAGTTCCCGCACATGCATGGTTACTTCCGCCGTATCGATCCCATACGGACAGAACACAGAACAACGCCGGCATTCGGTGCATTGATAGAAATAGTAAAACCATTCTTTCAACACATCGACGGTCAATTCGCGCCCGCCGGCAAAACGGCCTAAAATTTTCCCTGCCGTCGTAAATTCCTGCCGGTAAATCGAGCGCAGCAGCTCCGCACGCAACACCGGCATATTCTTCGGATCGCCGGAACCGATGAAATAATGGCATTTATCCGCACAGGCTCCGCACCGGACACAGATATCCATAAAGAGACGGAAGGAACGGTATTTCTCCATCCGCTCCCGGATGCCTTCGAGAATGATTTCCTTCCAGTTTTCCGGAAGTTTCCAATCCTCGTCCGCCGGCGACCAATCCCGCGGATTCGGTAATCCCAGATACTCGATGTTTTTCTTCGCCGCGCTGTAGCACCACGATCCTTTTCTACTAAAATTCACGTGAGGATCCATCCATCCCCGAATCGGGGGTTTGTAATCAATCCTCGCCATTTCTTCAGGTTTTAAAGTTTTTTCTGACATCGTAATCCCACATTGTTTGGATTGTCATTTCTTCTACCGGCCGGCAGCCGGCCATGTATAGTCAAGATTTCATTTCTTGCTTATTCTTTGTCCAAAGGGTATCCCGAAGATTTGAGTTTTTCTTTAAACTCTTCTTCCCATTCTTCGTATGTATGAACAGCAACCGGATAATTCCATGGATTCACATGCCGGATTATGCGATTGTTATTTGCCATGTTTCGCGTTGGACTTAAGAAAACTCCCACCATATGCGTCAATTTGCTAAACGGGAAATAAGCGATCAACAGGCAAACCAGGAATAAATGCAGGTAAAACATGATTCCGATCCCCTCCGGTAACACCGGATGAAAACTCAAAAGCCCGAGTGCCAATTGCTTCGCCCCGACCAGATCCGCTTTCGCAGGAGTGTATCGCATCAAGATTCCGGTCAAGACAATCCCGAGAATCAACAATAACGGAAAATAATCGGCGGGAAGTGAGATATATCGAAGTTTCGAATCGAACAATCTTCGCAAAACTAAAAACGTCAACGCCGCCACAATCACGACATCGGTCATGTAGAGAATCGGAACCCCGATTTGCAGAAATCCATCCACGGATTGCAGCCCATCGACAAAGAAGGGAACGGGTTCCAGAAAAAATCGAAAATGCCTTAAAATAATGATTAGAAACGTCCAGTGAAATGCCAACGCCCCTAGCCACAATAATTTTTCCGATCCATATACCAGTTTCGGTCCGCTTTTCAATTCCACTTTTGTATTCCGAAAGAGGGACCGAAATAGCAACACCTCGAGCAGCATCCTCCCAATGACACTCAGTGTGCCATGCGGATTGTCCAATTTGTTCGAACGGAACCAGGGCAAGGATTGTTGCTGCCCACACGTTGTCGGAATGCGAAAGGGGACAGGGGCCTTCGCCCATTGCACGACACGATAGACAATTCCGCCAAGAAACAAGGCAAGCGCAATGTAGGGAATGATCAATCCGAATACTCCGCGAAACAGAATCGATAACCACCCGACCGCCCATAGGATCAACAGTACAACCAGCAAAACCACTGCTGTGATCGCGATCTGTTTTTTGGATTCAAAGAGGGAACTCACGGCGCTCATTTGCCAATTCCTCCATTACCATTCATAGAATAACTACAACCAAACTCTTCCCCGTCTTCCTGTTCCTCACTCTCACAAACCAACTTGGCTCTTTCGAGTAATTTGAACGTCCGATGGGTCATTTGATTGGCTTTGATTTCATAAATCCGTTCCCGGCATTTCGAATATTCATCGAATGCCATCATCCCAAGCCGATCGATGAGAGATTCAAACTCCAGCAACTCCTCAAGAATGCTGACCGATGATAATTCCTCACTCAGCGTTTCACGAATGACATCTTTCAAAACAAACACAAACGACACCGCTGTACCTGCCGAGAAATCCTGAACCGCCTTGATTCGAATGATTGCTTCGAGAGAGGAGGAAGACTCCAACGCCTCTCTTCCCTTGAGAAGATCCTGAAATAACGCCTCGCTTTCCTGTGCAAGGGTATATCCAACCGGATTGGCAAACTGATCTTTCTCGTTTTTCAAGAAAGGAACGGCATCGGGTGGATACGCTTGAATCATCTGATTCAACCACGCCGAAAGGATCATCGAACGTTTTTGACACAGCAAATTATGTAATGGACTTTCTTCTTGCATACTCAACCAACCCATTTCCGAAAATGATATAGTCATTTAATTAACTAACATTTCTCCCGTGATCCACCCATGCTTCTGAAAAAACCGCCAGGAGAAAATAAAGAGTACCCCGTTGATCCACAATCAACTTCAGAATTCAATCTGCTGGGGATTTTTTTAACGAACCGTCCACCGGGTGAAGATAGGAATTCACTGTTCCCATCTTCACCTGGTTTATAGACTCATTCTTACACACACCCGGTCGGTTTGGGCAATCCGGCGATTTTACACGCGCCTTTTGCCGGACCGGAAGGAAAGAGTTCATAGATCTTTTTCAGATCCATTTTGGTTTCTTTACACAGTTTCCGGATCATGGGAGCGACACCGAATTCTTTGTAATAATTTCGGATGAACTTCACGACGACCCAGTGTTCTTCCGTCATATTGTCAACACCTTCGGTCGGCGCGATTGCTGCTGCCACCGCTTCGTCCCAGTCCGTTGCGTCTTGAATGAAACCATCTTCATCGATTTCGAATTGTTTTCCAGCCAGTTCTATCGTTGCCATTTTTCCTCCATCCATTTTTCGCCCAACTATTTCTACTCGAATAGATGGACGGGATTTCTACAACATCATAACGATGTCTTTTACGTTTTTAATAAAGACAGAATCCCTGGTATCATCCATAGGTCCCTGAATTGACTTCTACCGTCCGCTTCCTTTCCCGCCGCCGGGAATGAGCCAAGCGCACCAATTGTTCCGCCCAGATATCTGTTCCCGAAGCATGGTGGTGACAAAAGGAAGCTACGACATTCTTGTACAGCAATCCATCCCGCTCTCCGTCAAAGCCGTACCCACGGCATACACGAAATGCCGTTTGTTTCATATCGTGATGGCACTGCAAAACCTTCGCGTATCGAAATTCATGGCCGCGAAGAACCGATCCCTTCGGAAAATAGGGATTCTCCACGTCCGTTTCAACCACGGTATATCCATGTCCTTGCGGGCGCGAAGACAGTGCAAATTTCACGGGAAACACCCCGGTCATCGGATACGATCGCTCCTCGATATCCAGCGCTTCTCCCAGATAAATCAACCCGCCACATTCGGCGATGACGGGAAGCCCTTTTTCGATCTCATGCAGCAAACTGTTTCGAAACTCCCGATTCGCAGACAGCCGTTCCGCATGAGATTCGGGAAAACCGCCACCGATATAGACCGCATCCACTTCAGGAAGCGTCGAATTCCTCAACGCGCTGATCTCAACGACTTCACCGCCAAAACGCTGCAAAGCCTCAAGATTCTCCGGATAATAGAAGTGAAAAGCGGAATCCCGAAACACGCCGATTCGAACCGCATCCTCCACTGGCTTTTTCCCCTCCGCAATGATGGGAATATCCGAAAGAGATCCTGTCGATTCGGCTATCCGGATCACGGATTCAATATCCACAGCGGCTTCAATACGAGACGTCACATCCGCAAGCAGCGAATCCGCACCGGGAAATTCCGCCGGCGGATACAATCCCAAATGTCGTTCCTCGAAACCGAAGTCGGGAATCCGAGGAATCGCTCCCACAACGGGAACACTGGTAACCTCCTCCACAGCGGAACGAATGACTTCTTCTTGCCGTTTTCGCGCGACTTGGTTCAAGATAACTCCACCGAGTTTCACGTTCGGATTCATCATCTTGCAGCCCAACACCATAGCGGCAATTGTACGCGTCGTTTTCGTACAATCCACCACCAACATCACCGGGGCATCGAGCATGACCGCCAATTCCGCCGTACTGAACGTACCGGCTTCGTCCATGCCGTCATACAATCCGCGATTCCCTTCGATAACAGCAATGTCCTCCAGTTTCGTATGAGAAACGACCGAATTCAGGATGCACTCCTTCTCCATGAAAAAGGCATCCAGATTTCGGCAGGGCCGATCAGCCGCAAGGGTAATCCATTGAGGATCGATATAATCCGGCCCTTTCTTAAAAGGCGAAACGGGTCGTCCCCGATTACGCAAAGCACCGATCAAACCAAGAGTTACCACGGTTTTCCCGGAACCACCGCGTAATCCAGCCAAGACAACTCTCGGGCACTTCTTCATCCCATCACCTTGCGGCCTACTCATCCCTAGTTATCATTCCTCAGCCTTTCGATGCGCCTTCTTCATGCGGTAATTCGATGAACGAACCGCCGAAGTAACTATAGACACACCGTCCGGATTCAATCAGTTCCCGGATCGCCAGCTTGCAGAGTTTTTTGTCACATCGATCTTTTCCAAAATAATCGATCATCGCCTTCTGCAAGTCCATCGGTTTCAGTTTCTTCTGCCCTTGTGCATCCGCCACCATTTTGTACATGGCATCCGCAACTTGGTCTACTGTCAATTCATCAGCCATTTTATCACCTCGTCAGAATCGTAAATGAGCGGAACGTTTATAGGATAAACCGGCATGTTTGAAATCATCGATATGTTCTTTCTGGAACTCGATACCGGTCAATTCAAAGAACCGCGGCCAGCCGATTCGTTCAATCCATTCACCGATTCGCTCGAATTTTTTCGCATTCTTTGACCACAGGTCGACTATGTTCGTCACGGCTTCCACCACTTCCGGCCAATGGGGCGGGTTATTGGGCAAAAACGGTACTGCCAGTTTCGAGAACATCGGTTCGTGGCGCGCATTGGAAACCTTTCCACCGACCCAAATCGACACTCCGTCATTGAGAGGATCGTTCAGCGGCATCGAGGGACAGACCGTGTAACAGTTCGCACAGAACATACACAAATCTTCATTGACCTCGACGGAAGGTTTCCCATCCACCGTAGCCGGACGAATCGCCGCTGTCGGGCAGGAAGCCACAACGTTCGGGATTTCACAAATTTTATTCAACGTGTCGTGATTCACTCGCGGCGGCCGGCGGTGAACTCCCAAAATCGCGATGTCGGAACAGTGAACCGCCCCGCACATGTTCAAACAACAGGCCAATGCAATTCGAATTTTGCCGGGAAGCTCCATCGATTCGAATTTGTCACACAAAGCATCCATGACATTCTTCACGATCCCCGATGCATCCGTCGCCGCCGAATGGCAGTGTACCCATCCCTGCGTATGAACAATATTGGAAATAGAATTTCCAAGACCGCCTACCGGAAAATCCATTTTTTTCAAATCGGCGACAAGCGGCTCGATATTCGATTCATCCGTTAAAAGAAATTCAATATTGTTCCGGCTGGTAAAACGCAGATTTCCATTGCAATATTTATCCGCCAAATCACACATATCACGAATCGTATAGACACTGACCAACCGCGGATTTGCAGCCCGCACCGTAAAAAGTTTGTCACCACTTTCGGCCACATGAACCATGACACCCGGCTTCAAAATCTCATGATAGAGCCACTTGCCATAATTCTTTTTGACAATTTCCGGAAGGTATTTTTCATAATGAGGAGGACCAATATCGGTCACTCGTTTTGTTGCTTCTTGGGACATCTGTCAGCCTCCTATTCTCTATTGTAAGTTACTTGATTTACTTTTTTCAATGGAAACAGAAAGAACTATTCGTCTTCCTCTTCATCCTCATCGTCGCCTTCTTCGTAATATTCCTCATAGAAGACATAAGGATTGTCTCTCGGATGTTCAACCATGTACGGACTCGGTTCCACTTCGATGGCTTCCAAGAAGTTCCCCAATCCGACACGCTGGATGAACTCACCGATTCGCTCACGATTCTTTCCTTCTTCACACCAGATATCGTGCATTTTTTCCACTAAATCTTTTATTTCTTCATAAGGAGGCTCCATCTTTATGAAAGGAACCAAGACGGACGAAAGTAACGCCCCTTCCACGATTGGAGCTTTCGAGCCAATCATGAGACATGCGCCACGGTCTTTCCCCGGCCGAAGTGCTTTCGGCATCACATTGATGCAATGCATACATCGGCGGCAGAGAGAATTGTCGATTTCAAGCGTATTGCCATCCCATTCCATGCATTTGGCGGGACAATTTCCGCAAACATCCTTTTGAATATCCAAGCCTTTGTCCGCATATTCTCTTACGGCATCGGCATCGACTTGAATTTCGTCTCTCCAGGTTCCAATGACTGACATATCCGCGCGAGCGACCGACGCGACACAATCGTTGGGGCATCCCGCAAATTTGAACTTAAATTTGTACGGAAACGCCGGGCGGTGAAGTTCATCCTGATAATGCATTGTAATATCATAACATGCATTCAACGTATCATAGCAAGCCCATTCACAGCGGGCGGGTCCCACACAACAACTCGGAGTCCGGACATCCGATCCGGATCCTCCCAAGTCGAAGCCGGCTTCCGTCAATGCCGCGAATGTCGGTTCCAATTCATCCGTTACCGTTCCTAAAAAGATGATATCTCCGGTGGAACCATGCATGTTCAAAAGACCGGAACCATGCTTTTCCCAAATATCACATAATTTCCGAAGCGCATCCGTGCTATAGAACCATGCTGCCGGCATATTGATACGCATCGTATGGAAATGAGCGACATCCGGAAATTTATCCGGAACATCCGAATACCGGCCAATTACGCCGCCGCCATACCCAAATACACCTACAATACCACCATGTTTCCAGTGCCCGATTTTTTCTTCATAGGACAACTCAAGCTGCTCCAACAATCCTTGACACATTGGATTCTTTTCGGCCGCCCGTTTAATTTCCTTGACGAAACTAGGCCAAGGTCCTTTGTTTAACTGGTCTAGTTTGGGCGTCTTGCCATTCGTTTTTTCATCGACCATGTTTACGCAATCCTCCCTTGCTGATTTTGTAACGGTTAAACCGTAAACTTTTTCCGGTTTTGACTTGTTTCCCGAGAGAAATCTTTTGTGAGCGTTAAAATAGGAAAGAAAATCATTCGCCAAAAATTCTCTTCTTTTAGCAAATTACACTCGCTCTCTTCTCGCCACACTCTCGGGAGAATACTTCAATGGTTGCATACAGCGAAAAGTACTTTTTCTATGCCTTCCAGAACAATCCCCATCAGGAATTGTTCTTTTTGCCGCATTGATTCCATCAATGCATTTCAATAAATCCGCACGGACATTCTTCTGCACACTTCTTGCATCCCTGGCAAAATTCCAATTTGAATTTGTAAGGCTGCAAGGGAAACGGCGGTTTAATAATCGCTCCGTCCTGGCAGTATTTCCAACAAGTTCCACAATCGAAACACATCCCACAGCTCATACAGCGCTTGGCTTCCTCGATGGCTTCCTCTTGCGTCAATCCTTTCTCGACCTCTTGCCATGGATTGTTCATCCGTTCTTCCGGAGGAATCGACGGAGCTTCATGGCGCTCACTCGCTTCATAGAAATCGAGTTTCATTTTGTCATGAGTGATAATCGGCGGTTTTTCTTTCGGTTCCTGGGGAATTCCGCGCAAGTTGCAATGAACCAATTCCGCCGCCCGCCGGCCATGGAAGATCGCCAATGTGGCGATTCCCAAATCCAAGGCGTCTCCACCGGCAAACACGTTTTCCTCTGTCGTCTTGCCTTGTTCGTCGGTTTTGATCCAATCCCGCCCCTCGTGCAGATTATCGAAACCGGTGAAATCCGGCTCCTGGCTGATCGCGGCAATGACGGTACTCGCTCCCACCTCGAATTCACTGCCTTCAATCGGTACCGGCCGCGGACGCCCGCTGGAATCCGATTCTTTCAATTCCATGCGGATACATTTCATTCCCTGAGCACGGCCGTTCCCGTCCATCAGAAACTCGACCGGCGCAGCCAGGAATTCCATGTTGATATTTTCCTTTTGCGCTTCTTCGATTTCATGTTCGATGGCGGGCATTTCCTTGACCGTCCGGCGATAGAGAATGGTCACATCCGCTCCCAAGCGCTTGGAAACCCGCGCCGCATCGATCGCGCTGTCGCCGCCGCCAATGACAATCACTTTGTCGCCGACGTCGATCTGTTCACCGGAATTCACCCGATGTAAGAAATCAGCGCCTGTATACACATTTTCAGCTTCTTCACCAGGTATTCTCAATGGCAACCCTTTGTGCGCACCGATCCCTACAAAAATTACGCTGTATTCCTTACGCAAATCTTCCATGGAAATATCACGCCCAATGGAGGTATTGCACTGCAAATCCACCCCCAAATCCAAAATCCGCTGAATTTCTGCATCCAAGACCTCTCGCGGCAATCGATATTCGGGGATTCCATACCGAAGCATTCCACCCGGTTTGGGGAACGCCTCAAAAACAGTCACTGGATAGCCCTGTCTCGCCAATTGATAGGCACAGGACAAACCGGCTGGACCGGCTCCAACGACTGCTATTTTTTCGGGATACGTCTCGTCCGACAATTTATCGACTTTCAATCCCTGCTCAAGCGCCCAATCACCGACAAAACGCTCGATGTTATTGATCCCAACGGCACCATCTTTATGTGTACGGTTACATTCCGCTTCACATGGGTGAGGACAGACTCTTCCACATACTGCCGGAAATGGATTCTTTTCCAGCAAAATATCCCAGGCTTGACGGAAAGACTCTTCGTGAGAGATTTCCTTTCTTTCCGCTTGAGCGATGGTCGTTATGATTTTACGGATACTCGTTTCATTGGGGCAAGCATTCCCACAAGGAGGTAATTTTGGAACATATTCTGGCCGTAAATCGGATACAACTTTGCTTTGGGAATGACTGGTAAAACCGCCACTCCCTAATTTCTTTTTCTTTTTCTTGACAACTTTAGCCATAATTCTGTCTCTACTACTTTCCACTCATGAAATTTAACCGATAGTGAATTTCCTATCTATCTTTTTTTTGCCCACTGATTATCATACCGATCGGATTTCTTTTTTATCCAATCAGTTGAAGATAGTTATTTTGATAGATAAATATAAATCAATCTTTCTCCCATTACTTTTTCTTTCTCAAGGGAAGGCAATCGACGATTCCATCCGATTCCCTTTATTTTCATATTCCCGCAATCGCTGACATAAATTCAATAATACAAGTAAGTTATCTATGACTTCTTTTCGGAAAGCCTATGAGACTTTTCCTTTTGTTCTTCATTTTGTATGATACCACCACAACCGATTTATTGTCAACGGACTTAGATCATTAAATAACCAAAACCCCGTAAATTTAGCTTTATTTTTCTGCTATTTCTTGGATTATTCCTTCGTAATCGCCTCTTCGACAATCGGCCAGACACGAAATCCCCCCGCCAAATAGGCTACTTTTTCAAATCCCTCTCCCTTCAATGTCACTCCTGCTTCATATCCGCGGGTTCCGACTTGACACACACAGAGTATCTCCGCATCTTTCGGCAATTCATGCATCCTTGCCCGCAACTCACTCAATGGAATGGTAACCACATGCTCGTTTGGGATCGGTTTTTTCTCGGTTTCCTGCGCCTCCCGCACATCCAATATCACAAATCCTTTGTTCTCTTTTATCCGCTCATGGGCTTGTGTCGGACTAGACATAGGAATCCTCGTTTCAAGTCGATTCCGAATGGTATTCGCCGCATGAACCACCCCCTCCATCGCCTGCGAATAGGGGGGAGAATACCCTAAATCCAAATTGGCGATATCATATACATTCGCCTGAAACCGCAACGCCGTCGCCAAAACATCGATTCGTTTCGTCACCTCTCCCGAACCGAATATTTGCGCACCAAGCAACCGGCCCCCTTTGCTTTCACTGACGAGTTTGATCAATAAATCCTTTCCCCCAGGATAAAAATGAGCATGATCCAGGCTGGGAATAAAAGAAGTGAGAACCTCAAATCCGAGTTCCATCGCTTGTTTTTCTGTCAAGCCTGTCATTCCAACATTCATATTCAACACTTTGAGAATCGTGGTTCCGACAATACCCGGAAAAGTATCCTGGCCGCCAGTGACATTGTCTCCGATAATGCGGCCATGCCGGTTCGCCGTCGATCCCAACGGCGCATAGGTTTTCCGGCCGCTGACCAGATCGGTACACTCGACACAATCTCCCCCGGCATAAATATCCGGATCGCTCGTCTGTAAATAATCGTTGACAAAGATTGCACCGGTTTCTCCGATTTCCAGCCCCGCTGTCTGAGCAAGTTCCACATTCGGCTGAATTCCAGCCGCCACAATAACCATATCCGTTTCGATTTCCTGCTCCTGAGTGACAACTTTCGACACATGTTGTTCTCCCTCGATACGCAAGACATGCTGACCGGTGAGAAATTCAATCTCTCCTCGCTGAATTTCCTGCTCCAACAAAAAAGCGATCTCCGGATCGAGCATTGCCGGTAAGATTTGATTCTTGATTTCAACCACCGTTACATCGACAGCGTGATTGAAAAGAGATTCACAAATCTCCAGTCCGATCAAACCTGCCCCGATCACCACCGCATGATCGACTTCCCCGGCATCGATGCTTTCCCGAATCCGCTTTGCATCTGACGGCGTATGCAAACAGTACACTCGATCCAGTCCCAATCCCTCGATGGAAGGAAGAACCGGCTTCGCCCCTGTCGCCAAAACGAGTTTGTCATAAGATAATTGTTCCGTCGAATCATGGCCGATTTGCCGCAGCGAAACCGTTTTGTTCTCCCGATCGATGCTCACCACTTCCGTGCGAATTCGGACATCCAAATCCTTCACCTGCCGAAAGAACTCCTCATCCCGCACTACACCATAGGGGGTTCTCAACAATCCATCCAACTCCGGCACCGCTCCACTAATATAATAAGGTAGCCCACAACCGGCATACGATAAAAGTTCTCCTTTTTCGATAAGAACGATTTCCGCTTCCGGATCACGGCGCCTAGCCCGCGCCGCCGCCTTCGGCCCACATGCAACTCCCCCGATAATGACAATTCGTTTTCTCGACCCAGACATACTAAAAAAACCTCGATTGAATATTGGAGATTACTTTGGTTTCTCACTACCATTTCGATTAAAGACCAATGTGAATAAATACTCAATAGATTCACATTCTGCAAAACATCAATCATTGACAAATGGACACAAATGTGGGTACAATAATACAAATTCCCAAAAAAGGTATTCTAATCATGGTTATCAGAAAAGAGGACACACTGAAAGTCCGAATGGATCCAATGACCTTGAATATGATGGAAAAAGCAAGAACTTTTCTGAAACTAGATAAAAGTAAGTTTATTCGTCAAAGCATTCGCCGTATGGCGGAAGAAGTCATCACCGAACATGAAAAAACCCGGTTTAGTACAGAAGATTGGCATCGGTTTTTTGATATGATCGATAATCCACCGGAGCCTACAGAAAGAATGAAGAAAGCGGCAGTTTTATACCGCCTTGCCACAAATTTATAGAAATACCCGATACCCAATATTCAACACTTCCCCAAGCCGTTTCGCCATCTCTCTCCCGATCGGGCGTTTTCCGTTCTCCATTTCCGAGATGTGATGCCGGTGGATTCCAAGCCGCCCCGCCAATCGTTTTTGTGTCAATCCTTCCTTGACACGAGCTCCCGCTAGCAATCTCCCCGGTGATGAATTCCCGATGACTTCTTTCGCAGGAATCCCATCCTGTGTGCGAATCGTATTGATTTGATAGCCAAGAGGTTTCGCTAGTTTTTGAAGTTGGTCTACGGCTTCTATTGGTCCTTCCAATTCGATAAAAACTCGTCTCTTCGAATCAGTTTCAGTATGGTGCTTTTTCATGGGTACCGACATGAATAAATTGATAACAAATGCAAAACAGGCTAGTATTTTAGATTTTACCGGTAAACCGAATGTAGATACTAACATTTGAATTACGAAATGATAGGATAAGGCTAAAAATATGAAAAAACACAACCTAACTCCACGGATTGAATATCTCTGCCATTCCATGTTCATCACATTCATAATGATTGGCTCGGTACAAGCACAACATGCATTGAACGATTTAGAAACGATCGTGAACGGTTCTTTCTCTAAGGATCAAAGCGGTTGGTACATCGGCGGCTCACTTTCAACGTACAATACCAACGCGGCATATGACAATAAAGGCCACACCATACAATTACAACCGGCACAAACCGAACAATTTGTCGCGTTTCTACTGCAACCGGTCTCCTTTTTCCCCGGCTGCAATCAAGCAAAGTTCTCCATTAATCAGCGCTTTGAAATCATCGGATTCAATCCTGGATTTTCACAATACGGCAGCGGCTTGTTCATCGAACCTTCTCCAGGAGCACAAGCCTTGATCCAACTTGAAAATATTACCGATTCAACACAGATCCCGGGAGAATGGAAAACCGCAGAATATCAATTCACAGCGGAAGATCTACAAGCAATCCATCAGCACTTGCAAAATGGCGGACGCTTATATTTCATTGCCTTTCTGGTTGCCAGCGATATTGTAGTGAACCTCGATGCAATATCGTTAACCCAATCAGGAACCATGGAGAAACCGGACACAATCGGAAGCATCGCCTACCTGCGCGGTGATACAAGGAAAAACGAAATCCGTATCGTCGAACCGGATGGTAGCCAGGATCACCGGGTTTGGAAAATTGAAGAAATATTTGCCGATACCACCGAAATATTCGACTTGGTATGGCATCCGGACGCAACGGAACTTGCCTTCACCAGTTCGCATGAATCCCACCAATCATCCTATTCATCCGACGTATTCGCAATCCGCCCCGACGGCAGCGGAATCCGCCGCATTACCAACTATCCCTCGATCAACCATCAACCGGATAATATGCCAACCGGCACAGTTGAAGGAACCGTCTTCAATAATTCGAGCAAATATCTAACCGTGCTTGTCATCCTTCATGGAGCGGACGATCCGGTAAGTGTCATGCTGTCGCCCCAGACTTCATCACCATTCCGAATCGAAAACGTGCGGGATTTCGGTGTTGGAGTATACCAAACGCTTTCCCTATTCGCAGATGGCTACCGTGAGATCACTCCCGCTCTTGTAGACGTGATACCCGGAGAGACGATCCAGGACGTGCAAGCCACCTACAACCGGCAAAGCCACCGCTATGAACCCAGGCAATTGAGTTGGTCTTCAGACGGTTCACAAATCGCTTTCATGATGGACGGCCTTCTGCGCCGCATCACTCCCAATCCCACGGAATACACAATCAGCAAAGAAGTGTTTTCGAATCTAGGTGAGGGAAGTTCTATGGGTGTCTTCGACTGGTCTCCTGTCGACGATTGGATTCTTTATGAAAAATTCCTAAAAGGGATTTACCGCATCCAAGCAGGATCCACAACAGAGGGCGAACAGTTGCTGCAATCAATGAACGCCGCAAATCCCAATTGGTTGCCGGACACCTCCGGTTTCATCTACTCCGACCTGGGAACGAATTTAACCGGTTTACTGGAATATGACATCGCGTCAAAACAATCCACTCCCCTGGTGATGTTCTATAATGAATATGTAGGAAATATATCGGTTTCATGGTCCGATGCGAAATACATCGTCTTCACCCGCTATTCCACCAGTTACGAACAATCCAACCTCTGGATCATCCAACGCGACACCCCCGGCCGCTTCTGGCCGTTGACAACAGATGGCATGAGCGACAACGCCGATTGGAGCCGAAAAGAAATCACTCTACCTTCCCTGGTTCATGACGCCTGGTTGTATTAATCCAAAATTGTTCCCCAAATTGGGAAAAATTACTCTCCATACAGGATCAAATTCTGACGAAGAAAGACTGAAGTTGACAGAAATTCATTAGGTCTCGATTCAAACTCCTTCATTCGATTGTTCTTCAGTCCATCATTGACACGATCCGGGCTACACTATAGAGATGTCGTAAACAATTTACAGATATTAAAAGGGATTGATCCCCTTATCGTGGGTAAAACAAGCATCCTCGCTTGTATTATACAGGTACGGATGCCTGCTCAACCCGTCTTTCACAGAAAGAAAAAAAGGAGAACTATGCTCATGGCCGTTTTATCACAATTCCGGAACAAACTATTTCGTGTCCCTTATGCAATCCTTTTGCTATTCATCATTCCAATCCTATCGAGTAACGAAGCGTATTCCCAAAACCTCTCCCCCCGTCCCACCAACCTTTCTATCGAGTTGGCGGCAACTCCCCGTGCGCGGCCGACCCACATCCGCCGCTTGGAAATCCCCATCCAAAAAGTATTTGGCGCTCACTTGGAAGTCATGACTGACAAACGCATCGTGTATTCAAAAGTACAAACCTACGACAACAATTCCCGCCTCTATTACTGGGAAGAGGGAAAAGAACGCCTTACCGATACACGTGAGGACGGTGTGCCTGGTTCCGTGATCGCCCCCGATGATGGCCGCTATATGATCTATCTCCACGACGAAACGGATTCTCTCCGAGATATCAACGGCGATGGTTATCTACAAAATGTACTGAGGCTTTATCATTTCGAGAGTTCACAGGTCGTCAATCTCGGCATCCCCGCCCGTAGCGCCACACCACGACCGGGCGAAACACGTTCCTCGTTTGAATATGCCATACAAAACAACCGTGTCACTTTCTCGGCTTCACAGCAAGTATACAACAACGATTTCGAACGGGATGCCCCCTGGCAAATCATCGATCTTCTCGACATTCTTTACGAGATTGAAGGCACTCCTACACCCACTCCGACATTTACACCCATTGGAACACCTACATACACCCCGACCCCCACTCAAACCCCTACTCCTTCCGATACGCCGAACCGCACCCCCGTCCCGACAATCCCCCCCGGTCTCCTCGAACGATCCGATATCAACGCCGACGGAAAAACCGACCTTCTCGATTTATTACTTTTTCAAATGAACTGGGGCCGTTAGAATAAATACACTCTGGGAGCGCGGGCATCCCTGCCCGCATTTATAGTGGGAAAAAGTAACTTGGAGAATTGAAAATGCGGCCACGGATGGCCGCGCTCCCAGTGAGGCGCTCCCAGTGGGGCATTCCTAATGATGCGTACAATGCAACAATCAAAATGTATATCTTGATGATACTTTAAAAAAAGGGAAACCACCAATGAACTCAAAAGAAAAAACCAACGAAAACAACATCACCCGCCGCAATTTCGTCACCGGCCTTTCTCTCGCTGGTATGACAGCTACGGGATCCGGAATCGCACTTTCCGCATCAACCGAACAACAACTTGGCCCCAATCCCAGCAAAGCAACCGGTGCGGATATCGGCACCCTCTACCCGAAAATCAAAACTCTGGCCGACCGCCGTGATTATCCGTTGTCGTTTTTAAACAAAGAATATTCCAGCGTGCAGGACTATCGCAAAACCGTCCAAGCAAAAGTCCTTGAACTATTCCATTACGACGCGCCACCCGTCGATCCTGCTGACGAAGTCATCGACCGCAGGGAAACCGAAGACTTTATTCAAGAAAAAATCCTGTTCAACACCACCCCTTGGTTCCGCGTCCCAGCTTACGTCTTGATCCCCAAGGGCTATTCCGGTAAACGCCCCGCCATCGTCGATCTTCACTGCCACGCAGGCGCATTCGTCTATGGAAAAGAGAAAGTCATGCCGGTGCGCAACCCTCATCCGGCATTGGTGGATTTGGTCGAACGGAGTTACGAAGGCCGCAGCACTTCCGCCGAGTTGGCCAAACGCGGTTATGTCGTCATTTCGATAGACCGTTTTTACTTTGGGGAACGGCGCACGCTTTTCGACGATATGAACTCATTGGGCATGGACCTTTCTAATTATACCGTCGAACAAATCCGCGAAGTCAACCGCCGTGCCGGACGCGGAGAAGCAACCTTAGCAAAATCGTTGTTCTGGGCCGGAACCACGTGGCATGGGATCGCGCATTGGGACGATATCCGCACCGTCGACTACCTCATCACCCGCCCCGAAGTCGATCCCGAACGCATCGGCTGCATGGGAATCTCGATGGGTTCCGACCGCACCAATTATCTCTGCGCTTTGGACGACCGCATTGGGTGCGGCGTCTCCGTCGGCTGGGTCGCCACCTACCGTCCGCTCATCAAAGCGCACATCGACACTCATTCCTTCTCTCACTTCCTCCCAGGATTGACACGATACATGGATCTTCCTGATATGCTCGGAGCACTCGTCCCCAAACCGCTCATGGTTCTCCAATGCTCCCAAGACGGCCTCTACACCCTCGAAAGCATGAAAGAAGCCGTCGACAAATTAGAAAAAATCTACGACAAAGCCGAAGTCCCTGATAAATTCAGTGGAAAATTCTTCGACACCACCCACCGCTTCACCATCGAAATGCAGGAAGAAGCGTTCCGCTGGTTCGATCAGCATCTAAAAAGTTGAAAAGAGATATATGGGTACCAGGGGCAAGCGTAGTCTGCCCTTGACGGAAAGCGCTCCAAAGCACGGGCAGACCTGACGTCTTGCCCGTGGTACCCGCGATTTATGTACCGCTGGGTACCAGGGGCAAGCGTAGTCTGTCCCTGCTTATTCACTCCCACCGGCTTTCCGGGCAACAACCAATAACGACACCCCCAAAGGAAAACCAGCATACCGCAAAACAAACCGTTCGAATGAGAAGATATTTTTTAAAAGAGTATTGAGTGGCTCTTTCGCAGGTGTAACATCAGAACGCTGCAAAGTTGACGGACGAAACATTCGGTTGAAGGTTCGAATAACAAAGACCATCGGAAAAAGGGAAAAGTTGAAATAACTCGCTTTCACAATCTCAAAACCGGTCTCATGTACTTTTTGCGTAAGTTCCCTTTTCCGATACCGCCGCACATGCTTCGAGACTTCATCTTCTCCGCTCCAAAGACATTGAAATGCAGGAACGGTAAGAAACAAAATCCCGCCTGGTTGTAAAGTGCGATACAACTCAGTCAGTAATCCGGTATCATCTTCAAAATGCTCCAAAACATCGAAACTACAGACAAGATGAAATGTCAAATTCGGAAGATCATTCGCCGATTGGATTTTCTCAACATTCTCAAGCCCCCGCTCCCGACAATAGCGGATCGCTTCTTCACTTTCATCCACACCGGTCACCGAACCGAATGCATCGAGCGTTTGAGTTAACCCGCCAGTTCCGCATCCATAATCAAGGATTCTAATAGACTTTGTTTGAAGATGTCCTTTATTGATTACATCTTGGATGACGGAGCAAAGTATCTTACGCCGGCCCAAGAACCACCAATGGTTTTCCTCGAATTCATAATTGATTTGATAGGCTTCCGGTTTCACGATTCTCCCCGATACTCACATTTCATCGACCGCCCGCGTTTCCCACTTTTTCATCAACGCATATCCGACAAACAAAATCACAACGGAAAAGATAATTGCATACGGGATGGCGAATTGATAGACAACGGCATTATACCGTTCCAGCATTGGATAGTTTTCGAGCGTCGCTGCAAATTCGGGTTGCTGACGAAAATGGGAAGCCAGAAAGATATAGCGGTACCACTCATTTAGACCGGCCATAGGATTGAGGAAATATAGGATACACCCTAGTTTTGGCATCGCTTTGATCACTTCATAGGCGTCATACAACACCGGCGTCATATAAAACCAGACGAAAACCAGAAATTCGACGATCTGTGTCGTATCACGATACAGCACATTGATTACCGACGCGGCATAGCACAGCCCCAGCAATAAAACCGTGTTGACGAGTATCACCAACGGTAGCTGCAGCAGCAAGAATGTCGGCTGGGCGGGAGTCGCAAGATACAGTACCGGCAATACTACCGCCAGCGAAAACAGAAAGTTGATCAAATTCGACAATCCCACCGCGGACGGGAAAACCGCGCGCGGGCAGTAGACTTTCTTCACCAAATGCGCATTCGAGATAAGTGATTGCGTTCCCTCCAGCAGGGCGCTCGAAAGAAAGAACCAGGGCATATACGAAGCGAACAACAACACATAATACGGCACGGCGTAGGTCGAACTATCGAAATCGAGCATGGAAAACACCGCCGCCAAAATCACCATTGTCAGCAGCGGCCGCAGCAGGCTCCAGAAAAAACCCAACACGGAAACCTTATATCGCGCCTTGAGATCCCGCACCGCCAATTGCCGGATTAGAAAACGAAATTTCCACAATTCTCGAAACATACGCTCCACACCGCCGGCTCTCAATCCTCGACTTCTTCCGCGAAAAACGTCCGCAAAAGCACAGAAACCATAATGATTGTCCCACCGATAATTGCCCAGAACGTCGGCCGCTCATCCAGAAAGATAAACACCCATGTCGGATTTAAAATCGGTTCGATCAAGGAAATAATCGCCACCTCGATCGCCGGCAGCCCTTGAATTGCCGCCACGAAGAACAAATAAGCCACCCCAATCTGAAAAATCCCCAACCACAGCAATGTCCCGATCACAGACAGAGAAGTGAAATGCGCAATTTGCCCCGGATCAGTCCAAAAAGCCAGCGGCAAAAGAAACACCCCCGCCAGCACATTCCCCATAAACACACAATCCATCGGCCGCTGTTCTCTCACTTTCCGCAGCGACAACGTCAAGGCCGCAAATGTCAATCCACTGAACAAAGCAACGATATTCCCGGTCCACTGCCGGGGCTGCAATTCGTCGATGAAGAATAATAACATCCCGAAAAAACATAATCCGACAACTGTCACCCGCCCCATCGTAATCCGTTCCTTGAGCCAAATCGCGCCTCCGACCAGCACCCAGGCGGGCATCGTATATTGCAAAAAGATTGCATTGACTGCCGTGGTCATTTTCATGGCAAACACATAACTGGTAATCATGGCAAAGTAGGAAAAAGAAGCGAACCAGCTGTAGCGTCCCATTTTGGATATTTGCGGAAATCCCCCATGATAACCCATATACGCCCCCAAAAACGCCGCCGCGATCACCGCTCGCAACCCGGCTAAGTGCAGAGCGGGGAACGGGATCCATTTGATACAGAGACCGCCGGTGGAGAATAACACGACGGCTGCAAGAGCAAATAAGACCGGAGTTAAGGTTGAATTTCGATTCATCGTTTCGTTTCTATTTGGATCAGGAGTATGAAAATGATAAAGGGTATAAGGAAATGAGGTACAATACAACCTCTGCTTTGAAGTGAAACATCTCACTCTATAACAACCAATACTTCATGCCGGCTTTTGGGTTCGACAGTTACCTCGACATCCAGAAACTGCCGAATCAACTCGATCTGAGTCATCGCGTGGCCGGATAAGCCATTGGAATGGAATTTTCCGGAACCAACCAATGCAATGGGGAGGAGGAGTTGGTCGGTTAGGTATTCGCCGGCTGGTGCTCCACTGGCTTCGTAGACTTGGCATTGTTGGACGGCTTCGCGGGCGACTTGTTCAGCGCGTTTTTTGATTTCTCCGAAGGCGGTGAAGACTTCGGTGATGTTTTCATAGGCGAGTTCGATGGAGACATAATTGCCGGGACCGTCGGCATTTTTGAGTTCTTCGAGATGGAAACAATCTTCCGGCCAGTTGAGTTTATTTTTCATCGTTCGGACTTCGCGTTCGGCGATATGCCGGGCGAGGTTAGCGACTACCGCTTTTCCGGAACGGTGGAGCAATTCTCCCCGATTGATCAACTCGATTGTCTCCAGCCGTTTCGCCGGTTCGATGTGGACTTGGAATCTTCCGCCACCGGCAGGATAGAAACCGGGTTTATACAGTTGGGCATTTACTTTAGGTCCCATTCGGTTGAGGGTGGGTAAATAAGCGCGTTCCAGGAACTCGAATGGTGGGGCGAGGGGGTTGTGGGTTCCACCTTCTAAGGTGAGGTGGCTGGGTGCGCTTGCCAATACCAAAGCGGGCAAGACGGTTTGCAGGACGAGGGTAGCGCTGCCTGCCGATCCGACGGAAAAGGTATAGTTTCCCCCCTGCACTTGCTGGGGGTAAAAATGGACTTCCCGCGAGCCGATGGAATCCCCTACGACGTTTGCATTGGAAATGGCTTGTGCCGCATGTACCCCCGCAACGTGTTGGCGCATGAGTCCAGGGCGTTTGCGGTTGGCGCGAATATTCGTGATGCGGAACGGCTGGCCGGTCACCATGGACAGGGCCAGCGATGAGCGCAGAATTTGGCCGCCTCCCTCACCAAATGAACCGTCGATTGTGATCATTCATTTCCCCCTTGAATAAACAATATGTGACACAACTACAAAAAGCCAAAATTGTGGTGCGGACATCCTGTCTGCACAATGAAGGGTAACAAGGGCAAGCGAAGTCTGCCCTTGCTGGTATGCGCTCCAAAGCACGGGCAGACCTGTCGTCTTGCCCGTGGTACCCGTATGAGGAATAAATATCAATCATCAGCCTTCGAGGCGTCTTTGATAACAAAGCGCGCTTTCAGGCGGGCAACTTCGCTGGCCAATCCTGCTGATTTTACCGATCTCAGCACTTCTTCGAAATCCTTATAGGCTGCGGGGGCTTCGTCACGGGGATAGTTGCGGCAATTGGTCAAGATGTCGAGGTCGTCGAAGGATTGGTCGATCTGTTGTTGGTTCAGTTTTTTGAACGCCTGCTTTCGTCCCAGCACTCGTCCGGCGCCGTGGTTGACGCTGTAGCAACTGAGTTTCGCACCTTCATCCGCCACCATGACGACGGAACCGGATTGCGGGTTGCCCGGCAGCAGGATCGGGTGGCCGGTCTGCTCGAAGGGGGTATGCTTCAAGCCCGGATGGCGGGCGGGGAATGCGCGTGTGGCTCCCTTGCGCATCACCCATAACAGTTTGCCGTCTACCGGCTCGCGCCGGGCAATGTTATGGCTGATGAAATAGACAAATGTGCCGCGAATGTTCGGGAATACCTCTTCGAACGCTTCCAAGATCAACGAGTTAATAAGAAGGTGATTCACCGTTGCGAAGTTTGCGCCCAGCGACATGTCGTCGATGTAGTTGTCCGCTTCCGGAGTTCCCAGCGGAGCATAGACGAGATGGGTGTCGTTGCCGGGAAAAGGAATCTTGTTGTCTTTGAAATGTTGTTTCAGTAACCGGAACTGCCCCATCGCCAGGTTGTGGCCAAAACCGCGTGAACCACAGTGCGACATGAACGCAATGTGTCCGTCTTTAAGTCCGAAGACATTCGCCACGGATCGCGAGCGATCGTTGTCTTCCACCTGCACCACTTCGCACTCACCGAAGTGATTGCCGCCGCCGTAGGAGCCGAGTTGTTGAATTTTTTCTTTCAATTCGGGGAATTTCCCGGCTTTGATGAGATATTCGAGACGGTCGGCTAATGCGTGCCGAGTGCCGTCATGGCCTGTGTGGAAACTGTCTTCGCAGCGATTCGCCCATTCTTCGGGAATCCCCAGTTTCTTGCACACATATTTGGAGGCGCCCTCGACTGCCGCTTGTTTCCCGAGTTCCAAAGAGACTTTGCGCGATTTTGGGACGCTTCGTTGTCCTTTTCCTGCGCCGGTGGGGGTGCGGCTCGTGATAGCGTTGATAATCTCGCGCCGGACGCGCTTGTCGGTAATTTCTTCCGCTGGGAGATCGAATTGCAGCAGGCTCATTGAGCATTTGATATCCACACCGACCGGCCCGGGGTAAATATGGGAGCCGGAGGACATGACGCAGCCGATGGGCGCACCGTATCCCATATGGCCGTCGGGATTGAGCACCACCTGCTCGACGCCTGGAGAGAGACGTGTATTCACGATCTGCTGCAGGCAGGTTTCATCGAATGTCCGTCGGATCGCTTCAGTGCCAATGACGGTGACAGGATCGGCTTTCTTGTCGGGGACATCGAGGAGGGAAACGGCTTCGCCGGTTGGGATCATTTCCGGTTTGGGTTTATTCGAATTTGCGTTCATGGTTGATTCTCTGTTTATAATTTATAATTATCCGGCCGGATCAATGAAAGAATGCATACTTAACAACCGGCCGGATTTCTTGATTTATAGCTTATCACGGTTGTGGAAAAGGGAAGGTGGTTCTTGCTGTCACCGGCGAAATTCGAGAACTTATATGACTGTAAAAAAATAAAATTTTAACTGGTAATGAACATAAAAATGTATTATTATCGGATTCTGTTTAATAGAGAAAACAAGAATGTTTAAATAACGCATCGATGTGAAGTTTCCAATTCAGGAGGAAAATATGTCAAGACACATTCATTTAAACCAAGAACTGCGGGATGAATATACACAACTCTTCAATACTTGCGCGTTGAACCCCGACAAAGCCAGTATTGTCAACCGCCTTGCTGATCGCATTTTCTCTCAAAAGGAGCGTTATCAGTCCGTCAGTGGAATGACAGGTGTCCCGTGGTACGTGATTGCTGCAATTCACGCAATGGAAGCAAGTTTACGATTCGACCGGCACCTTCACAATGGGGATCCCCTCCACTCAAAAACCGTTCGTGTTCCAGCCAATCGACCGCCCGGTCATCCTCCCTTCACGTGGGAAGAATCCGCCGTGGATGCACTGAGATTTGACGGAATGGCAGGTTGGACGGACTGGAGCCTATCCGGAACTTTATTCAAACTTGAGGGGTATAATGGGTGGGGGTATCGCAAATATCACTCGGAAGTTCTTTCGCCGTACCTCTGGTCATTTTCAAATCATTATACCAAAGGCAAATATAGTTCAGACGGCAAATTTGATCCCGAGCTCATCTCAAAACAATGCGGGGTGGCAACCCTCTTCAAACTCCTGGAGGAGCGAGGTGTCGTGTTGTTCGAAGAAGAGTCTCCTGAAGAGAGATATGAAGGAACAGAATCATTTCCATATCCAGGCCGCTTGATCCGCCAAGGTGAAGAAAATAGTGGTTATGTCCGGCTGATTCAGCGTCGACTCAACGAACTCGGATGTGCCAATCCTCCGCTGGAAACCGATGGTGATTTTGGTGCCAAGACTGAACATGCCGTACGGTTGTTCCAAGCCCGCAGCGAAGACAGCCGGGGTGAGCCATTGGGGATCGACGGCTTTGTCGGTCCTCTTACCTGGGAAGTTTTGTTTGGGGAAGACTCGCTGCCTCGCGTTCATGCCCGTCCTTCTCAAACTCCTCTCTTGGCGAAAGTATTGGAGATAGCCCGGGGCGAAATCGGAGTTCTTGAAGACCCGCCCGGTTCAAACCGAGGTCAAAGAATCGAGGAGTATCTGGAGAGCACCGGACTTGGAGGGGGTTATCCATGGTGTGCTGCTTTTGTCCATTGGTGTTTCGAACAAGCAGCCAAAGAACTGGGGATCGATAATCCTTGTATCAATACAGCTGGTGTACTTGACCACTGGAACCGAGCCAGACAAGAGGGCATTCGTCGTATCACGTCTCTCCAAGCAGAAGCCGATCCACAATTGGTTCAACCCGGAATGATCTTTATCATCGATACAGGTGCTCCAGGGGGTGCCGGTCACACGGGGATCGTGGAACGAGTGGAAGGAGGAAAACTCGTGACCATTGAAGGCAATACCAATAAGAGCGGTGGGCGAGAAGGGATTGGTGTTTTCCGCCGTACGGGGAGGAAAACAAATGGAATCAATAAAGGATTTATCGATTACAGCCGGAGGATGGGGTAAGGTGGTTTTTAGCGATCATCATTATTTGTAATTTTCATGAACAAATAACTATTTATACTATAAGAAAAGGGGGATGATATGAAAAAAATCATTATTGTATCGATTAGTCTTTTCGTTTTATTTTCTGGATGCAGTACAATTCCAAAGAACGCTTCTATTCTGAACGCAAAAGTCAGTGAAGGAATCAAGAGAAACCAGATTGAAACAGAAAAAATAATAACAGCCCTAGGTGACATCCAACGGGCAATCTTAGATGAAGAGTGGGATAACATTTACGCAAAAACAGAAAAAAAGTACCTATCCTCTCATTCGATTTCCGATCCTACCACCCTGACTCAACAAGATCGCAATGCGATTGCCGTAAATGCATCAGAAGCGTATAACAATCTTCTGAATGAAATATCTGAGCGTGAAAAGGCAATAAAACAACAGACTCGACAAAACACAGAAATCCTTATTGAAATTAATGATGAAATCAGTTACTATCTTCTCTCTCTTGAAAGACTTGACGCCGCCAGAAGCAATGTAACTCAACTGCTCGATAACATCATTGGGATTCAAATTTCTATTTTTTTTAAAAAGAAAGAAAACGATTAGGAGGATTTAATTATGGCACGATCCGATAAACTCGATCCGGAAATATATGAAAAAATTGAGCAAGAATACAAAGAATCAGCATTTTGGTTACCTTTTGATGCACTTGAGATCAAAGAAACGTTTAATAAAGAGGAACTGAAGGAATTAAGAAATTTCCGAAAAGAATTAAAAGAAGCAAGTTCAAGTAATGTCAAAAAAGTCAATGCAGTAGTAAATTACAGCAAAATTGTTTTAAAATTACTCAAATTAGGAAAAATAGTAGTTTAAAAGATTATAAATTTTTCTCTGACAAAGCCACGAAGAACGTTCTTATGTTCATGATACCGGGCGGATTTCGCGCCAGGCGGGATCAAAGGTCATTTTTCGGCCTTCTTCGTAGGCGATATCGCCAAGGATGACGGCGACGCCTTGCATGTAGCCTTTGTCCATGTCGGCGTTGGGTTGTTCGCGGCTGCGGACGCATTTGAGCCAGTTGGTCATGTGGTCGTCTTGGGGGATTTCTTCGATTTCGGTTCCTTCGGGGACTTTTTCCGGGTGTTCGCTGCCTTCGGGGGAGACGCGAGGGAGGATGCCGCCGGAGTCGTTGCCGTCGGGGGCGTTGATGCGCATGATGCCTTTGGTGCCGTAAATGATCATGTAATCGTTCGCGCCGTTTCCGAAGTGGGTCGTATAGGAAGTCGTGAATCCTTCGGGATATTCAAGAATCGCGGTGACCGTATCGGGGGCGGTGCGGCCTGGGATGGATGTGGGGGAGTAGACACCGCCCTGCGAGACCGCATACACGGGAAAATCACAGCCCGTTACGAAATGAATAAAATCGCTGAAGTGGCTCATCCAACCGCCGACGGTACCGCTGGAGAATTCTTTGTACCCCATCCAATGGCCATGCTGGTCGGGATTGAAGGGGCGGTAAGGACGATCCATCAAGAAAGCGTGCCAATCGGTGTCTTCTTCTTTTTCCGGCACTTCGTAATGATTCCAATAGGGGAGATAGAAACTGCGGCTTTCTTCTACGCGAAGGATTTTGCCGAGGTTGCCCTCCTGGATGAATTTCCTGGCTCCGAGTGCACCTTGGCTGCTGCGGCCTTGGGTGCCGTGCTGGACGATGGCGACGGATTTCTTGACTACATCATAGGTTAAATTCAGGTCGTCGAGTTCCATCGCGATCGGTTTTTCGACATAGGCGTCTTTTCCGGCGCGGACGGCGTCGCGCAGCATGGTGCAGTGCTGGTGGTCAGCGGTGGCGATGATAACGGCGTCGATGTCGGAGTTGTCGAGCAGTTTGCGGTAGTCTTGGTACATCAACGGGCTGTTTTCGAAGCGCTCTTTAATGATCTGTTCAGCGCGGTCCCGTTTTTTGTTCCAGATATCGCAAGCGGCTACTACTTCGGCTTTCGTTTCGGGGACAGTGCGGTGCACCCAACCGAGATGGTAGCTGCCGCGTCCGCCGCAGCCAATAAGTCCCACGCGGATTTTGTCATTCGCGCCGATGACTCGCGCATGGCTTGCGGCTGTAAAAGCAGTAGCTACGGCTCCGGCGGAAACACCTTTTTGTATGAATTCACGTCGGGTTTGTTTTTTGTCGTTCATGGTGGTTCCTTTCTTTCCGTTCTTTCGCCCGTATCAAGTTAGGGCTTTTCGCATGCAACCTCACCAGGGACGCTGCCCGTTGGTTTTTCTCTATCAATCCAGTGGTCAAGATTGATCAGGCACAGTGTATTGGAATTCTGGAATTATTTAAAGCGGAAGCCAAGTTGGAATGCTAGAGCCAGGGGAAAAGGGAAAAAGAATAATTCGTTATTCCACAACCGGAAATTCCGTAATACGCATCCTTGTACTCCCGTAGGGGATCAACTCCAAATCCACAACCGGTTGAACTGACTTGTAAGGGCTGACCGGTGTTTCGCCTGCGGAATGTTTCTCTAAAAACCATTCCGGGATCATTTTTCCCTTCCCTTTCAATACAACCGGAACATTCTCATGCTCGAATGGAATCTTGCTGATTGGATTTGTGACTACCTCGAAGGATTGTGCCGGATTTTCCCCGTCAAGGATCAATCCGTAATTCCAATGTGTGACCGGATACACGAACCAATCCGCTACCGGTAGTGTTTCATGATACTCTTTCACCTTCTTGAAATATTCCCCGATGCGGAGCGAATAATAAATCGGTCCCCGCAGCACCGAGACCGCTTTGTTGTAACGTGTTTCCGTTCGAATGTTCATGGGCAGGTGCAATTCAATCGTATCTCCGGTTTCCCAGGTTCGTTCAACCGTTGCAAAATTGCCTGCATCCACCGGTGTCGATTTCCCGCTGACCGACAATGCCGCTCCCGAAGCCCAACCGGGTATGCGGAGATACAATGGGAAACGAACCGGCTGCGGAACATCGATAGTGAATCGAATAACGCCGTCGAATGGATAGTCCGTCTTTTCGGTAATTTTCACTTCCGCGCCGCCGGCCACCTTGGCCTTCACTTCACTAGGGCCATAACAAACGGCGGCAAGCCCTTGATCGTGCGTTGCCATCCAGAGATGTGAGACGAACTTCGGCCAGCCCTGATGCATGTTCGCAGTACAGCAGCCATAATTGGGTTCGAGTCCATAAATATTGGATGCATCGCTGTTTGTGCTCCATTCGCGCTCATCAATGGTGCACAATACTTGATTCGATTGTTGATCGTATTGATGCGCCCAGTAGTCCGGTGTACAGGTTCCGGGATTCGCATTATACGCCAACACTTCCAGCCGGTCGGCGAGGATAGGATCACCAAGGATTTCCACCAAGTTCTCGAGCGAAAACATGAATTCGACCACGCCGCAGAGTTCAGTTCCCTGTGTGGGGCTGCGCCCCGCTAAATGTTCGTCGCCGGAAAACCGGCCCGCCGCCTGACCATGATGCTCATCCAGGCTTTTAAGCCCCTCATAGACAGCATTCTTATGTTGATCCTGGTGTGACTGCTGATACCAAACACCGGGATGCTTGATCGCCATGGCGATATTCACCACATGGCTGGGATGTCCATACTTGATTCCTTTTTTCAATACAGCTGTTGGATAGGGAAAATCGAGGAAGTAAGTTGGCCAGTCGAAGCTATTTTTGAAAATCGATTCCGCCACCGCAAGCGTATCGGGATTGCCAGTGCGGCGATAAAGCCAATACGCCGTCACGACATTTTCCATGGCGCGCACTCCCCGCCATTCCTTATCCGGCCAATCGGGGGGATTGTCTTTTAAAAAAGTGAAATATTTTTCCAGTAGAGAGATAACCCGTTCATCGCCAGTCGCTTCGTGGTATTGCGTGAGGACTTTCATCGCTACCGCCAGCGGCCAGCGATCCGTATTCTTCGCCGGCCCGAACCAGCCGTTCGGCTGCCCGCTGTTCAAGATCCATTCAATATAGACTTTCGCTTTATCAATAAGGCGCTGATCGTCCAACAAATAAGCGAGCGGAACGAGTCCATCCAAATAATACGGGCCACGCTCCCATGCTTCTCCGTCTTCATCTCCTTTCCATGCCGAATTCATGACTGACGGCCAAAATTCGTTGAGATGTCCCGTCAGTCCATTCGCCTGTACTGTCAATTGATCTTTCAGCCAACCCTGCGGTTTCACCGTTCCTAGAGGCAGCGAAACGAAGGCAGTTTGCAATAACGGATCCTGGTTCACCGGATAATGCTTGTTCACGGCCTGAATTTCATTGGAAAGCAACATGCAGATAAGGCAAAGCATAAAAGCACGCAGATTCGTCATAACACATTCTCCTTTTCATTATAGATCAATAACAAGTGCGATCGCTTGAGCGGGGATCATCGACGATCTCACCGCTATTCCATTTGCCGTTGATACTATCCTTTCTATAGGCTCGGCTGGCGTCGTAATATTTTTTCGCCGTATCGACGAGGTTGACCATTACCCCCGGTTTGTCCAACTGGAGTTCGTCTTCGATCAAACCGTCCGGGGTGATAAAACGGCTCTGCCAGCTGTGGCGGGCGCAGGAATTGTTCATCGAAATAAACATATTATTCGTGGCAGCGCGTGTTTGGGCAGTGGGAGGCATGATTTTCGGATGGATGGAGCCTTTTTTCTGGCGCGCGTTATGAAAGGAGTGAAACATCAGTTGTACGCCAAGCAGATGATATTGCCGATAGAGTTCAGGAAACCGAATATCATAGCAAATCAATAAACCACACCGTACACCGTTTACATCGAAGGTCACAAAATGATTGCCCGGAGAATAATGTTTAAGGTCACCGCCGGTACAAAATCGTTTATCGTATCGATCGACGATGTTTCCATTTGGATCAATGACATACAGTGAGTTGTGTGGTTTATGATCTCCGCTCAATCGATGGGCGCATCCCAACACTACCCAGAGGTTCAGTTCCGAAGCAAGCCGCATGATCGATTCCAATGCAAGCCGTTGCTGTTCCCAGTCGAAATTCTCCATGGAATCCAAATCCACTCCCGCATATCCGGAAAGAGCGACTTCGGAAAAATGAACAATATTCGCATCCTGTTCCGATGCTTTTACCATTTGTTTGCGAATCCAATCGGCATTCGCCGCGATATCTCCGGAAACCGGGAATTGACATGTCGCCACCTGTATTTCGCCTTCCGCTTCCTTTTCTATTGCCGGTTGCTCTTCTTTAGAAATACGATAATCCAAAGACTGACAGCCGATAAAAGGGAACAAAAGCAATGTGACAAAGATAAAACGATAGAATATGCGGATTGTAAGATTGATCATATTCCTCTTTCCTTCAATTGTGCATAACTGATACGGCGGCCGCTGATGCAGTACCGATTCTCTTTTCTGATATACGCACAACTTTGACACTATAAGATATAGCATGGATTGTAACAGTACAAGTTCGGAGAATGGAAGGATTTATCCCAATTCGCTCATCATGATCGCTTCTTTGACTCGTTCCGGCTGGAAGGGTTTGACAATAAAATCTTTTGCCCCCATTTTGACCGCTTCAAGAACATTTGTTTGCACACCGACGGCAGTAATCATAATCACTTTCGCATCCGGATCGATTTCCAATATTTTCTTCAACGCATTGAGGCCGTCCATTTCCGGCATCGTGATATCCATCGTCACAATATCGGGTTGGATGCGTTTATAATTCTTGATTGCATCTTTTCCATTTTTGGCTTCATAAACAACTTCATGACCGGCTTTTTCTAAAATATCTTTCAATGTAGCGCGCATAAAGGCGGCGTCGTCTACGATCATGATTTTGCTCATTCGCTGTCCTCTTATGATAAGCCAACAAAACAGAATATTATTTCATTATCTATTCTACCCATAAATTCATATGACTCAATTCTACCAGGATATCCAGTACAGCTCTTCCCATTCCCCACAAAGGGTGACGAGAATATACTACAACTCGATTCTATTTTAGTTATCTTTTTTGACAATTATCGCTACCCAATGAGTCGAATCATCCGGACGGCCGATAAGGATCGTACTTCCACCCGACAGAAGCGTTACAGTTCCCCATTTTCCTGTTCCAATATTGATCCAACGAAGTTCAAATGCCGTGTTAGGAAATTGATCCAATTTCAAGCCTACGGAACCGCCGCCGTTCTTGGTGAAATAAAGGATATACATATGCCCCGGCTGAGCTGCCAGGTATGCCTCATCCGGTTCACGGTTCGTCAACAGATCAAGTCGAGGGCTAACATCCCAAAATTTCACTTTGGATTCGACCTTCCTTGTTGCGCGGATACAATTTTTCGATGCCTCGCATAATCCGATTCCTGCCGTCGGACGATGAAAGCGCACTCCGGCCACGCCGGCCAGCAAATTCCTCCACCATTCTTCAATTGCATTCTCCGAATCCCCCGGTTTCCAATTACTCCATGGTTTTTCATTCAAAGCAAGATCATTGCCATAGATTTTGGTCATATGCAACAGATAAGGGGGATCAACTTTCTTCACTGCCTCGGTCAACCATTTTACATGGTTCCAATGATCTTCGTCCGCATGCCTGCTATTCACCTGAGACACATCGATATAGTCATAGTCACACCGATGGCTCAGTTGGTAAGCAAGTCCCTCGGAGTTTCTCGCCTTATGCACATCATCAAACATATCCGTTGTCGACACCTCTTTCCCTACTTTCTCTGCTTTATTTTCAATGAATTTCATCCAGTACTGTCCCCAGGAAGGATGTATATGCGTTTCATTGTTCATACAATAGAGCACGTTGTCGTATTTCAGTGTCATGGAAAGCAATTTGTCTACAAATTTATCTTGGTAGCTTCGTACCCGATCATATTTTTGCTTGCGGGATTCGGATGCATTCTCATATGCGGGATGCCCGGGAATTCCCTGCAGAAAAGGATGGGTTTGGAATGAGCGGTAGGATGTCTCCAATCCTGATGAAGAGACAGTATAGTTGACATTGTTTTGGGGATTCCAGGGACTCACCGGCCAGGATCCCCAACTCCCATCGATTAGATCAAACCGGTCCCAGACCTCGATTTGAACTACGATGTCACGGCTCTTGGCTTCGGCGATGAACATATCAAGGCGAACCCAGAAGGGACCAGTCATCGTGTTTAGATCGTATTGAGCACCTGAACGAGCACAGAAGTCAAATCCCTGGATTCCTGCCGCCATACCCGGATCGAGAACGCAGCGAAGATAATTCCCACCGGCTTCCGCCAATTCATCCATGGCATTCTTGATTTGCTCAACCGTGCTGACACCTTGTTTATCCTTGTCGTTATCGGTGTCATGATCGACAAACGGATTATGGCCGTGATTCCATGCGCCAAGTAACAGAACGCGATCCCCGTCATATTTCCAATAAAGCCCATCAACGGCAATCTGGGCAGAAACGATTCCACCACAGAAGAAAATGAGGGTAAGCCCCAGGATGGTGTAAAGAAGATTTCGCCATTTCAATTTAATAACGTTCGGTTTCACTGTCTTTCTCCCTTCCAGCAGGAAACGATATTGTATGGTGCTGTATGTATCATATCATACGGAGTGATTCGATGAAACGAGTTTTGAATTAAAAAACACCGGTTTCGCATAACAATATACACATCCATGCGGGCAAGACATCTCATAACTCCCAATATCCGAACTTTTCGTACAACCGCAATCATGGCGCTGGCTGGAATCCCGCGCCAATGAGCACCGCTCACCAGTCAACTGTGTCAGCAAATACCCATTGACACAACTTCCTTTCACGACTCCATCCGCTTGAAGCAGCGCATCATTGCAGCATGATTCCAAAACGATTCCTCTTGGATTGGCATAAGCGGAAAAACGGGAGAGAATCTCCAATTTTTTTGAAAGAGGAGGATCATAGAAATCCATCCCCTGTTCGGCTACCCGCTTCTTGACTTTGTTGTACCACGTCACAAACGAAAATGTACCGCGGGAAACGCCGCATTCCGCCATGTGATCGCATATCGTATAAAAAGAGTCAATATTGCTTTGATTGCCACGATCCCAAAAGACAATCGGGTCGAAACGCCAATTGATGCGATTTCCCGACCAACGTTCGGAAATTTCCTTCACCTGCCGCAATTGCTCCGTAAGCGGCGGTACGCTTTTCTCCCATTCAGGGCAATCGACAAGGCTGAAATTGAAATACCATTCATACTGATTGGATCGGGATAGTTCGGAATTCAGAAAAGGACGAAAATTCTTGGACCACAGAACAATGCTATGCACATCTTCAGGCCGTAGGCTTACCCGATAGGTCCGTTCTTTGACCACAGGGTTCCGAACATCGACGTATCCCTTTTTGATTCGATTATCCAGCCATCGCATATAGAAGGCAGGAATATCGGTCCGGCGTGAAGCGGAAATCACGGTTCGCATGGGCATCATTTCTCACCCTTCATTTGAATTCAATCATAAATTCAATACTTTTTCCCAAACCGGCAGCACATTTTCAATGTCACACTCCGCCACTCGCACCTTCCCTGCCCTACCGAAACGGTCTCGCAACTCCGGATCATGCATTAACTCCAACAAGGCATCTGCAAGTGCATCCGAATCTTCGACAGGTACAACGAGACCGGTCTTATCATGCGTTACATATTCCAAGGGGCCGGGAGACGCATTCGTCACCACCACCGGCATCCCGCACGCCATGGCTTCCAGCATCGCATTGGGCATCCCTTCATAACGCGAAGCGAGTACAAAGATTTCCGTCGCTCGGTAAAACGAAAAGGGATCGTTCTGTCTCCCGTGCCAGATAATGCTGGTAGCAATTTTCAATCGTTTCGCTTGTTTCTCCAGCGACTCCTTTAATTCCCCTTCGCCGATGATCTCCAAACGCCATTCCGGAAAAGAAAGATGAATTTTCGCAAACGCTACGAGCACTACATCATATGCTTTCTGATGGGAAAGCCGTCCCACCGCAAGAATCGATTTCCGCTTCGGCAATGAAGTGCCGCCCTTCTCCGGAATCATTAACATATTGGGAACCAGAGCCAATTTCTGTTTGGGAACAAATGAAGACAGGGTATCGAGCGCGCCGCGTGTATTGGCGGTAACAACATCCGCAAACCGGTAGGTTAGCCGTCGCATCCAATCCCAAAATCGTCCCAGGGATTGACGTGCCGGGTCGTTCCGCTCGGAAATCACCACTCGCTTCTTGAGGCCAATCGACGCAAGAATCACCAAAATATTCGTCGATCCGACAAATCCGACCACCACCGGTGCGCCAGCCTTTTTGATCGCTTTCCGAATATTCAATATTCTTCTCAGGTTGGATAGAACAGCGGTTAACGGATTGGAAGAAACCTGCGTCCCGCCTACGACGATTCGGTGAACAGCAGGATGGAGTGTGAAAAAATCTTGTTCCGGCCCGGCCAGAGTGATCACACAAATTCGGCGATTTTTGCCAGCCCATGTATTCGCCAATGTCGTCAGCACACGCTGTGCTCCTCCACTTTTCAAATCACCGATGACGAATATAACCTCACTATCCATCGTTTGTCCTATTCCTAAATTGTTCTTGACGGAATACGAATCTATTCTATTGTGAACTTGGAATCTATTGAATGAGAAAAGAATGTCTCATGCAAAAAACGCAAGTATACTATTATCAGGAAGATGACGGTAGCATTCCGTTTGTGGATTGGTTGACACATGTTGAAAAAAAGGTGGCTGAAAAGTGTCTTGTACGGATTGAATTGTTGAAAGAATTCGGGAATTCACTCCGGCGCCCATATGCTGATTATTTAAGGAATGGTATTTATGAACTCCGAGTTTCCCATAAACGTATTCAATACCGAATATTGTATTTCTTTTATGGGAAAAATGTTGTTCTCATTTCACATGGTTTGACGAAAGAACAGAAGGTGCCAGAGAAAGATATAGATAACGCAATTAGAAGAAAGGCAGCAATAGAGAAAAATCCGAATCGACATATTTTTAGGGAGGCAGAAAATGGCTGGAATCAAAGGGACTGATGCAGGCGAATATATCCGGAAAAAATTCGGAAAATATCCCGGATTTGAAGAAGGGATTCAAGAAGAAAGAATGAAATGTGAGATTGGTCAAATGATTTATGATGCTAGAGAAGAAGCTCACTTATCCCAAGAAAAATTAGCAGAAATGGTCGAAGTTGAATCCGATGTAATCGCTCAGCTGGAAGATGCCGATATTGAAGAGATCCCCTTTTCTCTGATTCAGAAAATAGCCGCAGCACTAAACAAGCGAATCGAAGTGCGTTTGGCTTCCTAATATTGCTTTTAGGATCGGAGGAGGTGACAAATCCCACCGATCCTAAACAATAACCTATTCTAATATCACTTTCCGTCAATCAATCCTTTAAGTGTTCAGAGTCTGATTGATTCTCGTCATGCTGTCATCTACCTCTGCGGTGTTCAGCATTCCGATCGTCATGGCGTCGATGAGATTGTTTCCCAACACATATTCGAGGGACGAATCTTTTTCCTTCGGTTTGATGAGGGTTCCTTCGCCGAAAATCTTCATGCCGAGAATCGTTTTTCCGTTCTTTTTCGCTCTTTTCAACGTGGTAGCGACTTCTTCCGGCGAATCACCCATCTTATTTCCTTTATAATTGATACGGGCGAGGATGATATCACCCCATTCGTCATCCACCATCGTCTTCATGGCTTCGTGGCTGTGGAAAGATGCACCGGTCGCCCGAATGACACCTTTTTCCTTCAATTCGGACAATTCATCACGGGCACGTTCGAGATCCTCTTTCCAATTCGTATCTGTCACGCAGTGAAGCAAACAGATATCGATCATATCCGTTCCGAGTTCCTTGCAATATCGCTCCACTTCCGCCTTCGCACCGCCGGAAGGATGGATCACTCGGTTTTCCCGAAACCAAATTTTCGTCAGATATACATATTGATCCCGGGGTATTCCCTCAAGCGCGTTTTTCATAAACGGGTGGGAACCATAGAGGTCCGCCATATCGAAAAAGTTCAATCCTTCATCGAATCCATGACGCATCAGGCGGGTAAATTTCTCCTGCCCTAAACGTGTGTGGTCCGATTCCCGGTTTCCGCCATGCATTCCGGTTCCCATGGCCAAGCGTGAGGCTTTGATTCCGGTATTTCCCAGTTTGACTCGATCCGTTACACAACCGGATTCTTTTTTGTTTTCGGTTTTTTCGCTAGCGAAAACGGGACCGGTCATGAAAGCACCTGCCCCGAGTAGTGATCCTTGTAAAAAATGTCTTCTTTTCAGCTCATTCATCATGATTACCTCTCTTTGTTTTACCCGTAGGAAATAGAAATAATCGTTTCATCCTAACAATATGAAAGCAATGAATGGTATAAAATGTCAAGAGAATAAAAGATAACTCAACTTGTTTGGTAAGCTTGGAACAATGTATTGCTGCCATCAAGGCGGGAATTTCTATGTTAAAAATCTTTTCAGGAGGTAAGGAGAAGAAAGTCAGGGCAGATTTTACTTGCCCTGGATACCCGATCAACGTGGATTTCCGATCCATCCCAAATACCTCCCCCTGCAGGTTTGCGCATCAAGGATCAATGGGTGATTTCGGGTTTGAGTTCACGCATCATAAGCCGTTCAACAGCATCGGCGGGATTGGCGTTTTCAAAGGTGATTTTGTACACCTCTTCGGAAATGGGTAATTCCAAGCCGTATTTTTTCTGAATATCAGGAATCACTTTGACGGTCGTCAATCCTTCCACAACCATACCGATTTCTTCTTCCGCGTCTTCGACGCGATAATCTTTTGCCAGTAGTTCTCCGAATTTCCGGTTGCGGCTATGGCGGCTGGTACAAGTGACAACAAGGTCACCAAGACCACTGAGACCAGAAAAAGTTTCCGGCCTGGCTCCCATTTTCCGTCCGGCCAAACTCAACTCATGCACACCACGGGAAATCAAGGCTGCCCGGGCATTGTCTCCGAATCCCAGTCCATCGGAGATTCCGACGGCAATCGCTAGGATATTTTTCAATGCCGCTCCGATTTCCACTCCCTTGCGATCCTCGTTGGTGTATACCCGAAATCGCGGAGTTTGAAAGATTTCCTGAACTGTTTTCGCCAAATCAGAGGAAGAATGGGCGGAAACCACCGCCGTTGGCATAGCCCTCGCGACTTCTTCCGCATGGCTGGGACCGGAAAGAGCGATAACTCCTTTAATGATGTCAGAATTTTCATCCTTCCAAAGCGAATCCAAGATATCACTCATGGTGAGCAAAGAACCGGCTTCAAGCCCTTTAGTGGCACTCACCACAATTTTCGGTTTTCCGGCAATTTGAGCGCCATGCGATTCGGCAAAGGATCGCAAGAATTTTGAGGGAACTGCAACAACCAGTAATTCGGCATTTTCCATGAATAAGCGATGGTCATCGGTGACGACAATGTCTTTGGGGACGCTTACTTCCGGCAATTTCCGGACAAGTCGCCGGGTGGTTCGGATTTTATCCGCTTCGGTGGGATCGTTTGACCACATGTAGACTTGATGACCCTTGCTTAAAAGAACCATGGACAAGGCGGTGCCCCACGAGCCTGCACCGAAAACACCGATTATCATAATGTATATTGTCCTTTGAATAATGTGAAAGATTTACATTAGAATATGTTATCACTGACCGGATAATAAGGAATGTATTCCTTGGTATGTTTGTTTTGAATCGTGAATTGTTCAGGGTTGTTGATAGCTGGCTTTGGGTTGTTGGTTGTTGTGGGTTGAAAGAGCGGGCAGGATGCCCGCGCTCCCTCATCAGGGTGGGGTTTGTTGACTGTTGGCTATAGGTAGTTGGTTGTTAGGGTTGAAAGAGCGGGCAGGATGCCCGCGCTCCCAGTGTATAATGATGGGGGTGGAAAGAATTTTCGTTGTTGTTGAAATAAAGTGAAAACGGGTTTCGTATCCCTATAACGAGACCGGGATTGGAACCGACATATTCGGATAGACAGACAATGACAATAACTCAAGACGATACGGTGTATATCGACCGTGTACTCAACGGAGACGCCGACGCGTTTCGTGAATTAGTCAATCGGTACAACGGTCTGATCTATCGTATCGCATACAGTATGGTTGGAAACGACGAGGAAGCGAGGGATGCCGTGCAGGAATCATTCTACCGCGCCTTTCGCTCACTCAGTAGTTACAAATCCACCTGGCCTTTTGGCGCTTGGCTGAGGCGCATCACTGTCAATTATCTGCTGGATCAGCGCAAGAAGAAAAGGCTGCCACTGGCTTCATTGACAATGGACGATTCAGGCGAGGCGGAACTGGATATACCGGATCACAGTACGAATCCACGAGAAGAACACGGAAAAACAGAACAACGACAGCAAGTAATGATGGCTATGAATCAATTGCCGGATAAATACCGTATGATCCTGGCGCTGCGCCATTTTGAACAACTGAGTTATGAAGAAATCTCCGAAACTCTTTCGCTCCCGCTCGGGACGGTGATGACCAACATCCATCGGGCACGAAAGAAATTGGCGGAAATGCTTCAACCTATGCAGAGTGAGTTGCTATCATGATGATGTGTAAAGATTATGAAGAATTGATCGAGCAGTATATTGACGGTGAAATCTTTTTGCCGGACGCAGTACAGGCGCATCTTCTGACTTGCGCCCATTGCCGCGAGTATAAGGAAAGCCTGGAATATGTCAATGATACGTTGAACGGCATGGAATTTCCCATCCCCTCTCCCCAACTCACGGATGATGTCATGACATTCATTCATGAACGGGAACGCAGCCGGAAGAAATGGTTTGTTCCAGGCTTGTCTCCCTTGGTTAGCGCTTGGAACACGCTTCTTCGATATGTTTCCGGCATCGAAATACCCTACGTTCTTAAACGGGAAGCATGGCCGCTCGCTTTTGCAACTCTCGCCGTAGTCTGGGGGGTTGTCATCACTCCGGCGCTTAAAGCCGAGCCGAACCAATCTCCCTTACGGCAAACGGTGATTTCCTTCACCGAACGGCTGCGAACGGAAAGCGAAAAATTCTCCGCCCAGGTTTATTCAATCATTCCGGACTTGTTCGACGTACAGCCATTCGAAGATACAGAGAACAATTCATCCGATAAGGAACAATTATTCAATATGCTGGATCAAAATTATTATCCGTCTTCCCGCTTGCCGAAAGCATAAAGGGGATAATGATCACGGCATTGGAGGAACAACATGAAACGCGAATATGTATCCAAAAAAAGACCTTTTTTCGCCGGCTTTCTTTCTCTGGTACCGGGCTTGGGTCAGTTATATAACGAGCAGAAAGGAAAAGGATTTTTCCTTTTATTTCTGTTTCTAGCCTCTCTATTTCTTTTAGTCTCGGAAGGATATCCTCTGTTTGCCACTTCGTCGGGACAGTTCATCTTTTCACCTTATGGTAATTCAAACTTTTTGCAAGAACATGGAGCAATGTCTTCCCATAGCCTGTATACGATCGATCAACGGACATTCGAAAACTATTATCCGTTGTTCTGGTTTCTTTTGATTTTTCCACTGCTGGTTGCCTATTCGGTCTCGGATGCAATGTCGTCTGCGCGGCGGATCAATCAAAAAATACTCGTGCAACAGCCTGCTATGGCAGCCGCTCCTCCTTCCACTCCACCGGTTATGGAGACTCAGCCGGAAACACAGGCAGAATTCACGACATTCGGGACAACCGCCCAAGCGACATCTCCATCAGAAGGGTTCGCGGAGAAAGAGAATGAAACGAGCACCTCCTCTTCTCCGCCCCAGGAACAAAACCGGAAACATTCCGCCAAATTTTTACTCGGTTTGATTCTAGTGGTTGTAAGCGGAATGACAATCATGGGCGAACTTCATATCGACATTTTCGATTGGGACCACCTATGGCCCTTGATTCCTCTATTTTTCGGATTAAGGATGCTGCGGGATTATCATCATGAACACGACCAGGGACAATTTGTGTTAGGGATGTTGTTTACCACCATCGGCGGGATTTTCTTTTTGGAAAATTGGACTAACGTACGTCCTTGGGGATGGGTGATGAATCACTGGGAACTGACACTGCTTGCGGCAGGATTGATCCTGATTATTCAGGATATTAAAGAAAAGCGAAAACGTGAACGCGAAAAGAGGTAAACATCATGAAAAAAACTGAAGTCACCCTCGTCCTTCTTATTGTCATTGTTGGATTATTCACTTCTGTCCATTTTATTGATTTCCCCTCCATGGCACATGCGGAAAATTATTCAAACGAAGGAGTGAAGCATTCCGGCTATAACTATGTATGGAATGAAACCATTACCGAAGACGCCAGCGATTTAACTTCCTTGAATTTAAAAAATATCAATGGATTTATCAAAATCGATCCCCAATCGCATCAAGATGCAAAAGAAATCGAAGTGGATGCTGTGATCACCATCGTGAGGAAATACTTGTCTACTGAACAGAATATCATAGACGCGAAAAAATCAGTTGGCATTTCCGTGGAACGAACTGAAAATGAAATCACGATCCGCGCGGATCACCCAAAGATCAAACCGACCGGTGTCAGCAACATCAAAATCGACATGACGGTAAAAGTTCCTTCCACTCTCGCGGTTCACGCGGAAGGGATCAATGGCGAGATCACCATCCAAAATATTCAAACGCCTGTTTCTCTGAAAACCATCAACGGCAAGATCGCCTCCAAAGCCTGTCCTGCTTTGGTGAAGGTGGAAAGTGTCAACGGGCAAATCAATCTTTCCGGTATAAAGAAGAAAATCCAATGTAAAGCAGTGAATGGAAGAATCCATGCTACATTCGACGCGATTCCGAATGATTCCAGTTCGTTCGAAACCGTCAACGGAGCCGTACACGTAACCCTACCGAAAGGATCAGGGATCGATTTGCATTTGGAAACCATGAACGGAAGTCTGCGCTTCGATGATCAAGCTTTTCAAGGCGAAAAGAAAAAGAAAAAAGTCCATGGTGAGTTGAACGGAGGCGGACCGGAATTCCGAGTCAAAACCTTGAATGGAAGCATAACCATTCAATCATAACTCGCCTCGGATACAATCCGAAAACGAAAAGGTATAACCGAACAGCATTTCGGAGGTTTTAAAATTATGAATTTCCCCAACTTTTCCAATAAAGAACAAGATACGGAACAATTAGTCAAAGAATTGAAAGAGTGTTGGAATGCCTATCAAGAGATCAAACAAAAAACCGATGTGGTCTCTCAACGAAGCGATATTCCACCCGAATTGATCGGAACGATCAACCAGGTTGCTCCTCAGCATTTGATGGAAAGTGTCCGCAACGTTTTGCTGAAGCATACAGGCATTCGGCAACATCAAACCAAAGAGCAGAAAAGTACTTTTTCTCAAAGTACAGAACAGACAAAATCAGGGCCATCCGAACCTCCTCCGCATCCGGAGAAGAAGTCAAAATATTTGGAAAAGAAGATGTACCGGGTGGATGACGATAAAATGTTAGCCGGGGTTTGCGGCGGCTTGGCTGATTATTTCAACGTGGATAGTAATATCATTCGGGTTATCTTTGTGGTAACCTCTTTTGCGCCTGTGCCCTTCCTTGGATTGGTGGCGTATGTGGCATTGGCGGTCGTTTTGCCGCTAAAGACGCTGGAAGGTGTGATTTGATCTCCCGTGAGAAATGCGGGCAAGGATGCCCGCGCTCCGACAAAGTATGTTGGGTGCTGGTGTTGAAAGGATGATGAGTAAAAAAAGAGAGTTGTACGAAAAAGGAATGGAGCAGCTCTTCGGTTATTTGGAAGGATTGCTGCAGCAGAACGCGACAATGAAGGAAGAGGATATCCGGGGGGAAATCCTGTCGATCTCATCGTTGCGTCCTCTTTCTGTGTCTATCTCCTTTCCCGGCCAACTGAGTTCGAGCAAAGAAGGAACCATTTTTTTATTGGGTGAGCATTATGATCGTTATGACGATATTTTGCCGGAATCACTCGAAATTCAGTTGCTCGATCAGGCGTTGGACGATCCGAAAGAAATTGACCGCTATTTGACCGCTCATGGGTGATTCCCCTAACATCGATTTCCAGCTATCGTGATTTTGGGATGGATGTTTTATAATAGTGGCTTACATCATGAGGTAGTGGGCTGAGCCTACCCTACCTTGGTTTTTCTGTGATGGGAGCTATGTTGTGAAACGATATGTCATATCTCTTTTAGCGCCGGACCGGGTGGGTATCGTGAAAAACATCACGACCGCCATATCCGATTTGGGTGGGAATATCGACGGGATGAGCCAAACCGTTGTGAATGGGTATTTTACGATTATTCTGACCGCCACGTTTTCGAAGGAACTATCGGTCGAAACGATACGAGAAAGGATCGCCGATCATTTTGCAGAGAACGATATTTCCGTCATCGTTCGCCCCTTCGACGAAAGCGTTTTACGGCCACAGGAAACAAAATCGGACCGCTATATCTTGACCATTACCGGCAAAGACCGGCCTGGTATTCTTAAAACGCTGACCACCTATCTTTTTGAAAACAATATCAACATCGAAGATTACTACTTCACCATACGCGACGGCCATGTGACGCATATCGGGGAGATTACAATTCCGAAGGAACTCGACATCAAGCAACTCCAAGGTGAGTTACAAACATTACTCTCATCCATCGATTTGGTCGCGACCTTGCAGCATGAAAATATCTTTAGGGCCGCCAACGAAATTTTCTCCATTCAACAATTATTGAAAGGAACATCATGAGACGCATCGACGATATCCTGAAAACCGTCCGTATGCTGGAAGAAGAGAATCTCGATGTGCGTACCGTGACGATGGGGATTAACATCGATGATTGTTCGTCAGATAGCATCGAGAGAACGTCCCTCAATGTATATAAAAAAATTCAATCGCATGCGCGCGATCTGGTATCGGTTTGCGACTCGTTGACGACCAAATACGGGCTTCCCATCATCAACAAACGGCTTGCGATCTCACCCGCCAGCCGGCTGCTGGAAGGGAGGAAGGAAGAGGATGCCATCCACCTGGCGCGGGCACTCGACCGGGCGGCGGAGGATGTGCATGTCGATCTGATCGGGGGATTCACGGCATTGGTGCAAAAAGGGACGACCGATGGGGAAGCGCTGCTTATCCGTTCTTTGCCGAAAGTTTTAACGGAAACACAGCGGCTCTGTTCTTCGATCAACGTGGCGACTACCAAAGCGGGAATCAATGCGGATGCCGTTCAAGATGTCAGCGAAATTATTCTGAAAACGGCAGAAGCGACAAAGGATCAATTCGGCTTCGGCTGCGCCAAGATCGTCGTTTTCGCCAACATCCCGGAAGACAATCCCTTCATGGCGGGAGCCTATCTCGGAACCGGGCAAGCTTCCTGTGTGATCAATGTGGGGGTCAGCGGCCCGGGGGTGGTCAAACGGGCGGTGGAAAGCCTCATCAAATCCACGCCGGATGCGACTCTCGATGAACTCGCGGAAGAGATCAAGCATACCGCGTTTCGAGTGACGCGGACGGGTGAATTGATCGGGCGGGAAGTGGCGTCAGAGTTGGGGGTGGAGTTTGGAGTGCTTGATTTGTCACTCGCGCCGACACCGAAAGTCGGGGATAGTGTCGGGGAGATTTACCAGGCGATGGGAATCGAGAAGATCGGCGCACCGGGGACGACGGCGGCGGTGGCGCTGCTGAACGATGCGGTCAAGAAAGGCGGAATCTTCGCTTCTTCATCCGTGGGCGGATTATCCGGAGCGTTTCTGCCGGTGATGGAAGATCATGCGCTGGCAGAAGCAGTGAAGGAAGGAACATTGACGCTGGAAAAACTGGAAGCGATGACGGCGGTTTGTTCGGTGGGACTGGATATGTTTCTTCTGCCGGGGGATGTCGATGTGTCCACGATTTGCGGGCTGATTCTGGATGAAGCAGCGATTGGGATGATCAATAATAAAACGACGGCGGTACGGGTGATTCCGGTGCCGGGGAAGAAGGTTGGGGAATATGTGGATTTTGGGGGGTTGTTTGGAGCGGGGACGGTAACCAATGTGGTTTGTCCGGATGGGGGGAAGAGGTTTGCGCGCAGGGGGGGGCATATTCCGGCGCCGATTAATAGTTTGAAGAATTAGATATCTAGGTTTAAATGATACACAACTAATTTTAGTATTCAGTTCAGCCCCTTGAAGTGAAAAGGTACGCGGATAAATAATAGTTTCTGTAATTTCATCCTTCACAACTCTCTCTTCCAGCTATAACTACAGGACAAAAATGAATTGAAGTTGAGGGAATCACACCACGCAAAGCGGTCTAGAAGCAAGCACATACTTTCCTGGCGAGAAAAGCACCGGTTTCCAAAAATAAGGATTGGGGGCTTTCCTCTTCAATCCCTTCGACGTGAAATCAAGCAGGCATTGACTTCGAGTACAAAGCTTTGATGATGTATTCAGCAAGCATATCGAAAATGGGAGGAGCACATGAAAATGCACATTTCAAGGAGAGGATTCATGAAGACATCGATAGCTGCGGGAGCTTTATCGGCAGCGGCAAATCTTCATGATTCACCGGTGGCGGCGGAGGGATTGAATAATGGGCAGCCTCTCCGCATCGGTTTGATGACCTACACTCTCGGGAAAGATTGGGATGTTGATACGATTATCAAAAATTTAACCGAAGCGAAATGGGAGCACGCCGAATTGCGCACAACCCACGCGCATGGCGTCGAGGTAAGTTTAAACAAAAGCGAACGCCTGGATGTTCGCAAAAAATTCGAAGACGCCGGAATCGCGCTCAGCCTGGCAAGCGCTTTCGCATATCACTGGCAAGATCCCCAAAAACTGAAAGAGCACATTGAAGGAACTAAGGAATATACCCTCCTGGCGCATGATATCGGTGCACGGGGCATTCGAGTGTTCCCGAACGCCATTCTTGTCAATGAGGGGATTCCGGAAGAAAAGACACTACAGCAGATCGGCAAAGCCGTCGCCGAGGTAGGGAACTTTGCCGCCGATTACGGGGTGGAAATTCGCATCAGCAACCACGGCCGGGGCACGAACCGCATTACTCAAATTAAGAAAATTCTTGACTATGCAGACAGCGAACATGTGTATGTGAACTGGAACTGTGACCGGACCGATGTCGAAGAACCGGGATTCGAAGCGAACTTCAATCTCGTCAAAGACCGGATTCGCAATATTCATATGCATGATCTGTATAATGAACAATATCCTTACCGTCAATTATTCTCATTGTTGAAAAAGGCCGGCTATCAAGGATACTGCGATGCGGAAGTCGGTCAAAGCTGCGAACCGATTAAGTTTATGGTGTACTACCGCGCCCTTTTCTTGGCACTGCAAAACGCGCTGTGAAAAGTTGAAAGGAGACCGAGATGAAACGAAGAACTTTCTTAAAAAATTCATTATCCGCAGGTTTCATGATATCGCTTCCTTCCTCCCCGATTTTGGGAGCGAATGATGCGATCCGAATCGGAGTGATCGGTGTCGGCTCATTTGTAAAAATCGGCGGGAAAGGCCGAGGTGATATTCGTGATTTCCGTGAAATTCCGGGGGTTCGTGTCACCGCGATCTGCGATTGTGATTCCGATCATCTGGATTATGAAATCGAGCAATTTAAAAAATGGAAAGAAAAAGTTACTCGTTATACCGATTTTCGAGAGTTGCTGAACGATTCCTCCCTCGATGCCGTGTCCATCACGACACCGAACCATTGGCATTCTCTTATGACCATCATGGCGTGTCAGGCAGGAAAAGATGTTTTCGTCCAAAAGCCTTCCTCCCACAATATTTATGAAGGCCGGAAGATGGTGGAGGCCATGTGGAAATATAACCGCATCGTGCAAGCGACTCATGGTCCCCGCAACAGCGGCGAAACCGAAGAAGCATATGAATACGTTTGGAACGGCAATTTGGGTAAGATTCAATGCGTATACGGAATCAACTATAGACCGCGAATGAGTATTGGCGATGTAACAGAACCGCAGACGGTCCCGAAGACCTGCGATTATAATTTATGGTGCGGTCCGGCTCCTATGAAGTCTCTGATGCGAGAGCATCTTCATTATGATTGGCATTGGATTTGGGATACCGGTGACGGCGACTTGGGGAATATGGGAATCCACACGATGGACGGCTGCCGTTGGGCGCTCAACCAGAATGAACTACCGAAGCATGTCATCAGTATCGGCGGACGTGTTGGGTATACAGACGATGGCGAAACGCCAAATACAATGATCACCATGCTCGATTACGAACCGGCTCCCATCATTTTCGAAGTACGGGGATTGCCCAAAAATGCTTCTTTCCATGATGTGGAATGGACTAGAAATTCTGGCAAAACCATGGATGAATTTCATGGTATCCGCATTGGCACAATCGTGATGTGTGAAGGCGGTTACATCCAAAATAATGCCGCTTATGATCATGATGGGAAATTAGTCAAGAAATTCACACGGAAACGGGTAAGCACGAAAGAAAATTTCATCGACGCCATGCGCAGCCGCAAACCGGAAATGTTATATACCGATGCCTTGGAGGGGCATCTTTCGTGCGGCTTGGTTCATATGGCCAATATTTCCTATCGCGCCGGAAGCGAAAGTTCGAAGGGGGAAATTCAGGAACGAATCGAGGGAAATAAGAAATTGAGTGAATCGTGGGAAAGGCTGAAAGATCATCTGAACCGAAATAAGATCAATGAACAAAAATATCCACTAACCCTTGGTCCGATGCTGACTTTGAATCCGGAGACAGAACGTTTCACCGGTGAATTCAGCGAAAAAGCAAATGAGTATGTCAGCGGACAATACCGTGAGCCGTTTGTCATTCCCTCACTGGATTGACTACCTTCAATAAGACTTTCCTATAGACCAATCGGAATTCAATTTCATTTTGGAACGTCGATCGTTTCCAAATAGGGGAATGGAATTGTCTTTCGAGGAACCGTTTCTGCTGTGAAATCGATCGCCACGAGCGTAACATCGTCTTCCAAGGGTTCAATTTCAAGCGGGCGGTCGACGAATGCTTCCAAAGCGGTCATGATAGCATCGAGCAAATCCCCGGCGGACGATTCTACATTGTTAAAAATAATCTGTTCCAACCGATTTTCACCGAATGATTCTTTATGGTCATTATGTGCCTCGATGATCCCATCTGTGAAAAGCAGCAAACGGTCACCGGGTTGGAAAGACACCGTGATTTCCTGGTATTCCGGATCTTCCTTGATCCCCAACGGTAATCCGCGTTCGGTATCGAGATTTTCCATGCGGTTTTCAGTGAAATGATAGAGATAAGGCGGAAGATGACCGGCCACTGAATAGGTTAATTGATTCGCGTCAAAGTCGAGAGTGGCTAAAAACATCGTGACGAATTCTCCTGAACGAATCGTATCCTTCAAGACCGTACTGAGAGAAGTAAGAACAGTTACTGGTGAGTCCATGTTGGGAATCATGGAATGGGCAATGGACCTAGTAATTCCCATGATAAATGCGGCCGGAGTGCCGTGTCCGGATACATCCGCAATAAGGACATGGAGTTTCTTTTTATCTGAGGAGGGAATGTAATCGTAATAATCCCCTCCGGTCCGTCCGTTCGGCAAATAATAGGAACGGATGACACAATTGGAAAATTCTTGAGATGGTTGCGGGAGCAATTTTCGCTGGAGAAGAGCGACCATTTTGAGTTCTTCGTCTATTTGGGCATAGGCGCGTCCCAATTCTGCTGAAATTGTCCGCAGATTGAAATTCTTTTCTTCCAAATCCTTGGTCCGTTCGGCAACCTTCTCCTCCAGTTCCTTATTCCATGCTTCGATTTGCCGAACATATTCCTTTACTTCCAGTTCCCGCTTCTGCAATGTTTGAGCCATGCCATTGATTTCTTGGCTCAATATTTCCAGTTCATCGCCGGTTCGGACAGAAGGAGTGCTCGTATAATCCCCCTTCGCAATGCGTGAAACTTTTTCCGTGAGAATGCGGACGGGGGCAGTCACGTTGCGAGCCAATAAGTAACCAATCAATAGAGTGACACACAATATGATCAAACTCACCCAAACGATGGACTGCCTCAATTGTTGCAGAGATTGCAATGTCCCTTCTAACGAGCGTAAAATCAGATACCAACCCTGTTCCCCTTGCGTGACGGGGAGATGTGCGGCATAAGCGAGATATTTTTCTTTATGCAATTCAATGATTTGCGGTTTATCGAGCAAACTCCCGCGGTCTCTGACGGACATCTCGGACCAAGTATTGGACAAATCGATATAGCGCTCCTGGGCCAATGTTGTCGTGATGATCCGTTCACCAACAATAAACCCAATATTGTAACGGCTGCGGCTTTTCAGCGTTTGTGCCAATTTCTCATCCACCGAAAAACCGATGATAATACTCCCTACCGGTTCAGTACGATTTTCGTTCCAAACCGGTGCAGAAGCCAAAACGAACACTTGAGGAGGTTCGTTATCCCCGCTGGTTACATAACCCGTCGTATTGATTCCCTCTTCCAGCACTTCATTGAGGGACCCGAATGAGTTCATGAATTCTTGTATCGATGCAAGTGGATTTTTGAGATTTTTCTCTGAAATGGTGAAATTGATCTGAGGAGGTATGACACCGTCAACGACGTTTCCTTTTTCATCCGTGACAATTGCTACTTCCCTTCTCTGATTGACAGGGATGGAGGAAACCAGAAAACTCTCTACCAACTTTGCTTCCGAAAGGGTTTCCAATGCTTCCCTGACATGAATCTGTTCTGCAAGAAGTTGCGCTTCTTTTTCCAACGTTTCGATTCTCAGACGTAACAAATTGTAAAAAAGTGTCTTCAATCCCTCAAATCGCAAGGTTTCTTCTTCAATAAATTGATTTGTGACGATTGTATTCACACGGGTAGTCATGAGATGCAGGAGCAGCACAAACAGAAAAAACAGCAGTAAATAAATCTTGAATTGAAACGGGATTTTAATACGAATCATTTGTTCGACTGTTCAGATTGATAAAAAGTCTTTACAATTGTTGAATTTCAAGAAGTATGCGTTCATATCGATTTCGACATTACTTATCGCAAAAACAAGACGTTTGAGCAAGGGCAATGCATTCATTCGGCCATGAAAACCATGAAAAGAACGATCTTCCATCCATTGGACAGAGGAAAATCTATCTATTTTTGATCCTTTTTCTTCTTGTTTTTCCTGCTTATTTTTATCACATTCAAATTCGGAAGCATACAATCCGCTGGGATGCCATTTTCGCCAATTGGACTTCGATTTTCTATTTTTTGAAACCATATACTTTTTACGGCCATCTTCTCGATATTTGTATCGTTTTATTCATTGTATTCCTTGGATATGGCTTAGGCCATTTCCTTTTGCACTGCCTTGGGAGGAAAGCTACTTTTCCAAGCATTTCCATCGCTGTACCGATTGGATGGATTGTACTTTCTTATCTTATGTTTGTTCTTGCTTTGCTGCAATTATTGAATTCGTGGATTATTGCCGCGGTTCTAGTGATCTTGTTTTTCTTCTGTTTTCGGTTCAATTTGCAGAAAGTAAAATCTTTTTCTTTACACTTACGGATGCTTCAAGAAAAAGTATCCATCATTTCCCGGGAACAATGGATTTACATTTCTTTAATCGGTTTATCGATTTTTTATGCTTTATCCTCTTCCCTCATGCCTCCCACACAATCCGATGGATTGCGGTATCATCTCACGGTTCCAAAACTGTATTTGGAGCATGGGGGTTTTTATCTTCTTCCCAATATCGCATTTTCCAATTTCCCTTTTCTGATTGAATATTTGTATATGATCCCTTTGGCTTTCGGTTCAATCTCCGGTCCCAAATTGATCCATTTTTGTTACTTTCTTTTCACTTTGAGTCTTGTTTACCGTTTGGGAAAATCCGTGGGGAATGAACAAATCGGGATACTTTCCGTGCTAATCGTATCCACCACTCCTTTTGTTCCAATTTTTGCATCATGGTCTTTCATTGAATTCGGTTTGACTTGTTACATTGTGTTGGCTTTTGTGTTTAGTATGGATTATTTTTATACAATACGGGATCGCGAATGGAAGCCAGTGAGTAAGACAGCCGTTCTTACTGGCATGGCAGTAGGAGCGGCAATCAGCTGCAAGTATACGGCGCTGGCATTGTTGCCTTTCTTTGGTTGTGTTGGATTATGGGGTGGGATGAATCAAATGGGGGCCAAGGTTGGGGAACGTGTAAAAGGGATGATATTGATACTCGCTCTTGCCATCGTGGTTTCATCCCCGTGGTTTATCCGGAATGCTCTATTATTGGGAAATCCGGTGTATCCGTTTGCGGGAAGTATTTTTCCGACGCCGTATTGGTCTAAGTTCAATGCAGAGTTTTTCGCTTACCACGCCGGGATGAAAGGAAATTTAAACGCCGTCCGGCAGGCACCGGGGGCGGAAAAAATTGTAGATTTTTTCACTCTCCCTCTGCGTGTGACACTTTTTCCGGGAGACCGCCGGGAAAATGAAACGTTCGGTTCTTGGCCACTGGGTGAACTGAATGTGCATCAAGCCTCCTTGACATGGCTCCCCCCAAATGAAGATTACGGTTCGTGGCCGATTGGAATAATATGGTTGACTTTTCTGCCTCTCATTTTTCTGCACCGGCGATGGAACAATCAAATGATTCTCCATATTGTATTCGCCGCCTTTCTTTTCTTGTTATGGGCGTATACCTATCGGGATACACGCTTTCTTCTTCCATCGTTGGCGATTGTTGCTCCGTTGTATGGGAAAACAATCGAAGAAATCCTTCATTTGAGGCTTTGTTCGCGAATCTTGTTTCTTTTTATGATTCTTTACGGTTTGTCTGCAACAACAGGTTTGTTGTTTTTACCGACAAAATATGAGCCATGGTGGGTGATCAGCGGAAAGGTATCCGTACAAGAATATCTTGAAAATGTCACCGATTTTGAACACTATCCCAATCAAGCATTCCGTTTTTTGCGGGAAAATACGAACCGTGATGATTTGGTGTTACTTCATGGTATCGAACAACCCTTTTATTGTCCCAATCGGTATGTGGGCGCCGATTGGTTCAATACGGATCCACTGATTGCCTGGTCGTGGGAATGCACGACGGTGGAAGATCTTTACCGCCGTTTGCGAAAGGAGAACATTCAATATGTTATCCATGATTACGGGAGAATTCACCGGTATTATTTTTATTATCGCCTCTTCCGTCTGCCTCCCGGCCGTGGTGTGCTTCTTTTGCGTGAGTTTGTGGATAAAGAAAGAGTGAGAGTTCATTATCCATACGTGTACGGAGAATGGTTGAAGGGTTTTCAACAACGTTTGGCGGTCGAGGAACTGAATGCGCCGAATGTAGATTTATTGGCAAAATTGCTAGACGGGCAAAATATGGAGAAAGTGTATGAATATGATGAATCACTAGAAAATCCTTTTACAGGAATTCGCATATGGCGTGTTCCCGATTCTGAGATAAACGAGCCATTGTCAAATTGACAATAGTGGATCATCAATGTTATCGTTCAAAGTAAAGAATACGAGTGTGGCTGACCGGTCATCAAAACCTGAAAAAGTGCCGTTTCGCAAATCCTTTTCATGAGACATAATATAGATTGTCAGAAACGAACATTCAGCATGAAGGTGTGGTTGAAAGCGGTGATAAAAACATGTCCAAAAATTTGATCGTATTGACTCTCATAGTTGTAATTCTTGGTTGTTTGATAGGATTTATCGCTTTTCGAATCCACCAACGATCCGTCATTTCACAAGGGCGTCTCCTATTTGAACAGGGCAAGTATCAAGAAGTAATCGACAATCTCGGGCCGGATGTGCAAGGGACTTCTTATGCCGCCGATGAACGAATGCTTGTAGCGCGTTCTCAATATCGTCTTGGACGATATCAAGAAGCACAGGAAACGCTCCAACCGTTGTTGGTGTTCGGACAAGAGGATCCGCGCGCGATTGCACTTTCCGGTTGGTTGTTTTTGGAAGAAGGCTCTTTTCTCAAAGCACAAAGTAAATTCATGATGTTGAGTGATTTGGGAAAGAAGGCGAAGGCGGAGGCCGGACTGGCCGGCGTGGCGTTGTTGCGCAGTGAAGGCCGAAGAAAAAGCGAATTAAATGAGGCCGAAATCCATATCCGCGAAGCGATCAATCTGGATCAATCCATCCCTGAAGCATACTTGGTTCTTTCCGAATTGAAGACAATCCGGAACGATTATGAGGCAGCGATCGAGTCAGCCCAAAAGGCTGTCGAGCTGTCTCCGCACTGGTCCAAGCCCTATGTGGCTCTGGGAAAGGCCTATCTTGGTGAGAACCGTAGTCAGGAAGCCGAAGAAGCGTTCAAGAAAGCCGGTGCCTCGGAAGAGGAAACCCAATATTATCTTGCCTTATCGATGTATTATCAGGGACGGCTCAATGAATCGCTTGAAATTTTCGATCAATTGTCTTCCATGGAAAGTGAACTGGCCAAAAACTCGCTCAACAATGCCGCGAAGATACAAGTTGCGTTAGGAGAAAACGAAAAAGCCATTCGAAATCTCAGAGAGGTGATCAATCGGTTTGAATTGGATCCTACATCGGGCATGCAGTTATTCGAAATCTATGCCCGGCAGAAGAGATATGAGGAAGGCGAGCGGCTTTTACGCGAAATCGTGTCGGATTGGCCGTTCATTGGAGAAGCTCAATTGGAAAGAGGGAACCTCCTTTTGCAGCAAAATGATTTACGGGAAGCCTATGATGCATATCGCTCGGTTTTGGATTCGGATCAGACCAACTATTGGGCTTATTATAATTTAGGATGTATTTCCGTTGCGCGTAGCGAACTGTATCAAGCCCCTGAATATTTCGAAGCGTCTCTTCGCGACATTCAAAATTTCTTTTCCGGAGAAATCAACCTTGCGCTTAGCCTTTTGGCTGTGGGGAGAGAGTCGGATGCAATCCTGATCTTGCAAAACCTGAATCAAAACTATCCGGAAAATCCACTGGTTTTGAATGCCCGCGCATTGGAACGGTTTCATGCAGGTTATCCGGATATTTCTCTTCAATTGTTGGATGAATCCCTTCAGTCACAACCGGATCAGCCTCTTTCCTTCATTATTCGTGGAGAAATATTTTTACGTCTCTATCAGTTTGAAAAAGCCCGCGATAGTTTCTTATCCGCTTTGAAGAAGGATCCGGAAAATTACCGTGCGCAAGTGGGATTGGGACATGCTTTCTTTCGATTGGGAATGTATCAGGAAGCGGAAACGATTTATTCCCGCTTGTTAAAGGAAGAAGACCGGCTGGTACCTGAAATGTATACCGAAGTTCGCAATGGCAATGCTTTGATATTAGCCAAGTCGAATGATCTTGCCACCGCCCTGAAAATATGGGATACATTAGAAGCCATTTCCGAGATCAGCCGACAATTGGCCGCTGTCAACTCGGCATGTTTTGTTGGGAATCAGCCCACTCAAATGGAATTGGACAAATTGGAAACGGCGGCGCAGGAAAAAAATCCGATTCCGGAATCCTTTTTCAACCTTGCTTATTATCAGGCATCGATGGAAAAAGAGAGTGAAGCAGTTACCACATATCAAGCCTTGCTAGAACAATACGATTCTTATCTTCCGGCTTTGTATAACTATGCGAATCTGCAGAATCGGCGGGGATTATTTGAAAGAGCCGTTGAATTGTATCAGAAAGCGAGGAAGGGAAATCCGGAACGGATCGATTTGCTGAATAACGAGGCCGTGAGTTCTGCGAGACTCCAAGATACGCAACGCGCAAAAGAGCTTTTGGATGAAGCCCAAGAATTGAATCCGAACAGTGTGAATATTCGATTCAATCAATTTATTCTAGCTGTCAATTCCGACGAGATCGAAGAGGCGCAAGAAATTTTGACGCAATCCAAATCATTAGGGATACCGATCAGCGTGTTGCGGCTGATGGAAGGATTATTGGAGTCGAAACGGAACAATTGGGTAAAGGCCGAATCTTTATTTGAGCAAGCAGCTCAATATGATGCGATGGATGCATATGCCTTGCTGAATCAGGGGATCACTCTTGTCAAGTTGGAAAACTATTCGGAAGCCGAACAGATTCTAATTGCGGCTAGAGAAGTGGATTCGTCTTTACCCGCTATTCATCGGGCCTTGGGTTTACTGTACTGCCATATGGGATTGTTTGAGGAAGCGCAGGAATCTTTGCACGCGGCTCTTCGTCTTGATCCGAATCAAAACGACCTTCAAAATATCATCAAACAAATACAAGAATGGCAGATGGCATCATGAGATGAGTTGAATATTGAAGGAATCATAAAGGAGGGGGAATGTTTCTTTTCCCCCCAAAAAAAAGTAGACCGATGCTAATTATTCGGTTATAATTTTAACTGTCAAAGAAATTTACGTTCAACACAAAAATCTTTCAAATCCTTGACGCATGTTTCTAGGACAATATATTCTCTTTGAATGGGAAAGTAACCGATTTGTATTCATTTGGCATATTGCTTTTCCTCCAAAAACTTCACAGCAGGTGATTAGGTAACATGGCTGAAAATAACGAAAAAACCGCAGTAATGAATGGAGCCCCTCCGGAAGAAAGTCAGGAACAAAAAAGCTACCAAATTAACGAAGAAAGCGCACAACGGCTGCAGGATGTAGACTATGCAACGGTTGAAGTCGATGCAGAAGGGATGCTGGAATCGTTGGCAAAACAGGCCAACATGGAAATTGTCGAACTCCGCCGGCGCCGCCTTCTCCCTGAAGTGGTGAACCTATTACCGGAAAAATTGGCGCGCCGCTTCAATGCCATCGCTATCGATCAAGAAGATTCGACGATCACCATCGCTGTTTCCGATCCGTTCAATCTGGATGCCAATGATACCCTGGATTATTACTTTACGGGGAAACATATCAATTGGGTGCTCGCCCGCGAAAACGAGATCCAAATGGCCATTGAACGTTATTACAAAGGCGAACATGCAATGGTTGAGGATATGTTGAACGAAATCAGTGAGGACCAAAAATTCGGCTTCGATAAAGACGATGATAAGAAATCCTATCAAGAAATGCTTCAACAGGATATCAGCGTCGAAGACGAAGGTCCGATTATGCACCTCGTCGATTTGATATTCGAAGAGGCCGTTCGCATGAGGACTTCCGATATCCATTTCGAACCGTTTGAAGACAAATTTATCATTCGCTTCCGGATTGACGGTGTGTTGCACGAAATTCAATCCCCCAGCAAAAAGTTGCAGGGACCGATTCTTTCCCGGCTCAAGCTAATGAGTGGGATGGACCTTTCGGAGAAACGTGTGCCTCAGGACGGCCGTATTCAGAAAGTCATCCTCGGACGGCAATTCGACTTTCGTGTTTCCGCTTTGCCGGCTCTCCACGGTGAAAGTATCGTCACTCGTCTTTTGGAACAATCCGGGGTTTTATTAGGACTCGAACAGATCGGATTCCTGGAAGACAATATTGACAAATTCAAAAAGATGATCCGGCAGCCGCACGGGATTATTTTGATGACGGGACCGACAGGTTCAGGGAAGACAACGACTCTTTATTCTGCTCTCAATGTAATCAACAATGTGGATACGAAGATCGTCACGGTTGAAAACCCGGTTGAGTACCAAATCGAAGGAATCAATCAGGTACAAGTCAACGAGGAAATCGGATTGACTTTCGCCCTGGCTCTTCGTTCTATTCTTCGCCAGGCGCCCAATGTAATTCTCGTCGGTGAAATTCGTGACTTGGAGACGGCAGAAATCGCGATCAGCGCCGCGATGACCGGTCACTTGGTTTTCTCCACTCTTCACACGAACGATGCTCCCGGCGCCAACACGCGTCTCGTCGAGATGGGGATCAAACCCTTCTTGGTCTCCTCCGCGATTCAGGCGATTATCGCTCAACGTCTTGTCCGAACGATTTGCAAAGATTGCAAAGAACCCTATGAAGCGGATCCGCTGGTCATCAAGGATCTCGGATTCGATCCGGATGAGTATGAAGGGCATACATTCTATCGCGGCCGCGGTTGTGAAACCTGCAATTATACCGGTTATAAAGGACGTACTGCTATTCACGAAGTATTGGAAAATTCAGACGAAATCCGCGATCTCGTTATGAACAATGCCGGTACGGACCGCATTCGGGAAGTGGCCAGAAAACAGGGAATGAGAACGCTGCGTGAAGATGGGTGGAAAAAAGTGCTCCGTGGCCATACGACCATGGTAGAAGTAGCGCGTATCACCGCCGGTGATGAAATATGAACAAGACCAGATTTACTATATTTTTATTGAGGTGTTTCAACTGTGGTAAGTGTACAAAAGAAAAAGATTGAAATGGAAGATTTGTTGAAGATCGTGGTCGAGCGTGACGCCTCCGATCTTCATATTCGTGTGGGGCGTCCCCCAGTGATTCGGATTGACGGCCGTTTGGAGGACTTGGGGAACGAACCGCTTACTCCGGAAGATACCGAATATCTCATGAACAGTATCTCTCCGGATATGCACCGTGAAGCCATTGCGGAAATCGGCAGCGCCGACTATGGATATGCGTTTCAAAATTTGGCGCGGTTTCGTGTTTCCATCTTTCGAACCATGGGGAATTATGGAATGGTGATGCGTTTGATCCCATCCCGTATCCTCACCTTTGAAGATTTAGGACTTCCTTACGAAGCCACCAAAGAACTTCTTCACCGTCACCGGGGGTTGGTGCTGGTTGTCGGACCGACAGGGTCGGGGAAAACAACGACCTTGGCGACAATGATGGACTATATCAATCGGAATCGGGATACCCATATCATTACAATTGAAGACCCCATTGAATATTTTCACCCCCATCGAAAATCCATCGTAACCCACCGGGCACTGCACGTGGACGTGCAATCGTTTGCGGATGGTTTGCGGTCGGCGTTGCGGCAGGATCCGGATGTAATCCTGGTCGGGGAAATGCGGGATACGGAAACGATGCAAGCGGCGATCACGGCCGCCGAAACCGGGCACTTGGTTTTTGCGACACTGCACACAAACAGCGCCGCCGCAACGATCAACCGAATCGTGGACGCGTTCCCGACGAACCAACAGGAACAGATTCGGATGCAACTTTCGGTTACTCTCATTGCTTCGATCTCGCAGGCGTTGTTAGGACGAGCGAGTGGGAAAGGCCGTGTGGCTGCTTATGAAGTGATGATTATGACCCCCGCTATCGCGAATCTCATTCGGGAACGGCAGACCAACCGAATCATTTCCGCCATTCAAACCGGGGCGAAACTTGGAATGACGACTTTGGATGCATTTCTCTACAGATTGTGGAGTAACGGAGTCATCACGGCGGAAGATGCGATTGAACGGGCACATGAACCGGAAGAACAGCGCCAGAAAATTCTGGCCAGCTGATGCGTATGAAGTTTATGCAATCTCTACGCGATCGGGCATGAGATTTCATATTCATAAAAAGAAAATGAACGTACACTCTGGAGATTGTACGAAAGGGTATAAACATGCTGGGATTAAAACGAAAAAAAGAGGAACAGAAACCTGCTGAACTCCAATCGGAAGAAGATATCCGAGAAGAACTTCCTGTCGAAAATCTTCCCTTGACCGAAGAAGAACCTTCTTCGAAAGAGGAAGAACACACCGAAGAAAATACCAAAGACGAATCCTTCGCTGCATTGGCGGAGAGTGAAGCCGCCGCATCGGTGGGAGAAGCGCAAACCTCCTCTTCAATGGTCGGAGAAGAAGCGGGACAGGCCGTCCGCGATGCCGTGTTGGATCAGGTTTCCGAAGTTTCCGAACAAACTCGGTACACCACGGAAGAAGACTTGCTTTCTGTCCTTGCCAGTCAGGTCGGGATGGAGATGGTCAAGATCAGTGACTATGACTTGGATGAAGGTATCATTCATTTGGTTTCCGCCGATCTTGCCCGTCAATATAAAATTTTCCCCCTCGAACTGGATGAAGAAACCAATACGCTGGTTGTCGCCATTTCCGATCCGTTGAATGTACGAACCTTGGACGATCTCCGTATCTGGCTTGACCACGATATCCGCGGCGTCATTGCGACGGAAGAAGAAATCCAAAGTGCGATCGATGAATATTACGGTACTGGTTCCGATTCGGTCGATGAAGTGCTTCACGAGCTGGATTCCGAAGATATACAAATCGATCTCAAAGATGAAAGTTTCGGGAATCTGGAAAAGATTGTTCACGAAGCGCCGATTATCAAACTGGTCAACTTAATCTTGCTGCAAGCGATCAAAGACCGTGCTTCCGACTTACACGTCGAACCGTTTGAAAACACTCTTCGGATTCGGTATCGCGTCGACGGGATTCTCCATGAAACCGTTCCTCCGCCTTCACATCTCGCCAATGCCATTATTTCCCGTTTCAAAGTTATGGCGGGGATGAATATTGCCGAACGCCGGCTTCCCCAAGACGGCCGTGTGAAATTGGCGATGAGTGATCGAAACGTCGAACTTCGTGTTTCCTCTTTGCCGACCGTGAATGGAGAAAGTGTGGTTATGCGTATTCTGGATAGTAATACGATGAACTTGGGACTCGAAAGCATCGGATTCCTTCCGGATACTCTTGAACTGTGGGATAAGATGATCAAACGTCCTAACGGTATTGTGCTTGTAACCGGACCCACCGGCTGCGGAAAGACGACAACGATGTATTCGTCTCTCAGCCGTATCTTCAGTCCCATGTTGAAGATGATTACAACGGAAAACCCCGTCGAATATCAAATGGACGGCGTTGTTCAGGTCAATATTAATCAGTCGGTCGGATTGACGTTTGCCCGGTGCCTCCGCTCCATTCTTCGTCAGGATCCCGATATCATCATGGTGGGGGAAATCCGTGACTTGGAAACCGCATCCATGGCTATCGAATCCTCCCTGACAGGGCACTTGGTTCTTTCCACGATGCACACCAATGACGCTCCCGGCACGCTGACGCGTCTGATCGATATGGACGTGGAACCGTTTCTTATCACATCTGCCGTTTCGGGAGTTATGGCCCAACGATTGGTTCGAGTGATCTGTCTTGACTGCAAAGAACCCTACAGACCGGATCCTGCTTTGATTCAGGAAATGGGCTTCAGACCGGAAGAAGTGGAAAACATCAACTTCTTCCATGGGCGTGGATGTTCGGAATGCAATTATACGGGATACAAAGGGCGAACGGGTATCTTCGAGTTGCTTCAATTGTCGGAACCAATCAAGGAACTTATTCTTGAGAGAGTTTCCAGCGCGGCGATTTTCCATCAGGCGCGCAAGGATGGTATGCGGACGCTGCGTGAAGATGGTTGGGAAAAAATCGTCCAGGGAGTTACGACAGTGGAAGAAGTTCTGGCTTGCACCGTTCAATAAAGCGTTTCGTGCCATAATGACAAAAAGGCCGGCATCAACCGGTCTTTTTTTTTCGACATTCCGATACTCTTGTCGAATTAGTCGGTGTGAAATGAAATAGCGTCTGTGTTTGCACCTATACTAGAAAGTATCAACGCTTGAATCTTGTTACTGAATATGAGTACAATCGACTAACTGGAAAATGGAGGTTCTATCATGCGCCCGTTCTTACGAGTTCTATTTTTTGGATTGGTTCTCATCGCGATTCTTCCTGCGTATTATGCCGTAGCGCAACCGGGTCGAAATCTAAGCGGAGCGGCTGCGAAACAGGAAATATTGGCTTCAAAACCGGTTCTGGAACGAATACTGCAGGAGAATATCATTCCATTTTGGTATCCACAAACCCTGGATTCCGATTATGGCGGGTATCGGTTGAATTATGATATATCCGGCGCTTATAAAGGACAATCGAATAAGGGGATCGTTACGCAAGCGCGGACCGTTTGGTTCTTTTCCCGCTTGTTCAATAGTGATTATAAAAAACAGGAATATCTTGACGCAGCACGCTACGGATTCAATTTCCTGCGTGACAAAATGTGGGATAAACAGTATGGCGGATTTTACTGGGAAGTCGATGCACCCGGCTCTGTCGCCACGAAACCGGATAAACATTTGTATGGGCAATCGTTTGCGCTTTATGCTTTATCCGAATTTGCTTTGGCGACCGAGGATGAATCCATTCGCCACTTTGCCCGCCGGCTCTATGACATTCTTGAGTTTTACGCTCATGATTCCACCCATAGCGGATTTCGGGAATCGTTCCGCAGAGATTGGTATACCCTGCCTGTCACGGTAAACAATTACATGAACGTTTCACCGAATTTGAAATTGATGAACACGCACCTCCATTTGATGGAATCGTTTACCACTTTTTATCGGGCCACCAACGATCCCAGTGTCCGCGAGCGATTACTCGAATTGATCCGTATTGAAAGTAACACGGTAGTTCGCAAGAATCTCGGCGCTTGCACAGATAAATACAATCCCAATTGGATTCCGCTACGGGGGCCAAAATACGATCGAGTCTCCTATGGACATGACATCGAAAATGTCTGGCTGTTGATTGATTCCTGCAAAGCCGTCGGTATCTCGAATTCCGCCTTTTTGGATTTGTACCATACTCTCTTCGGATACTCGCTTCAATACGGTTACGATTCGAAAAACGGGGGATTTTACGACTCTGGTGCTTTCCGCGCACAAGCGGACCGGCGTGATAAGGTTTGGTGGGTTCAGGCGGAAGGGCTTGTGTCGGCTTTGAAAATGTATCAACTCACCGGTGAAAGTGTGTACGCCAATTGTTATCTCCAAACGCTCGAATGGATTGTCAATAAACAAGTGGATTGGGAAAACGGTGACTGGTTTTCAACGATTTCCGAAGACGGGAAACCTTCCGGCGACAAGGCCGGATTATGGAAATCCCCATACCATAACGGGCGCGCAATTCTTGAATGTTTGGAAATCATCGAAGTCCTCTCGAATTCTTGATCATGTCATTTCGATTAAAAGAATTGGATTGTCGATTCTTTCCTTGAAACCTTGAAAGGTTATTTGATACATGCCTACTATTCACATCATTTATCACAGTACGAAAGGTCATAGCGAACGGTTGGCGGAATCGATCGCCGAAGGAATTCAGACTGTCGGAGGCTGTTCCTCACGCTTATTTCGTGTCGAAACAGCCACATCTCAACACGTGACGGATTGTCAGGGGCTTATACTCGGTTGCCCAACCCATATGGGCAATGTCAGTGCCCCTATGAAAATATTTATGGATGAGATTTTAAGTCCGATTTGGCAGAACGGTGGAATTCCCGGCACGGTCGGCTCGGCGTTCACCAGCAGCGGTTCTCTGCACGGCGACAAAGAATTTTCCTTATTGGCGCTATTGATAACGATGTTCCAATTGGGGATGACGCTCGTCAGTTTGCCGCCGAAAGTAATTCCAGAAAATCAGTATTTGGGATATTCGCATGGAATCGCCACGACTGTCATGAATCGCCAACCGAGCATGATTCCGGCCGAAGACCTTGCTGTCGCCCGCCACCTTGGCAAACAAGTCGCTCAAGTCACACGCCGAATCCATGGATAATGTCAAGACAAAAAGCCAAAAATTGTGGTGTGGGCATTCTGTCCACATAATGTTAGCCAGTTTCAAAAGAGAAAGATTCTCTCATTTCTTATTCTGGAACACGTATTATAATGATTGGTTGGATGATAAGTCCTTTATGAATAAAACCATCTGAAAAATCCGCTGCATGCGGATCGTTGTGAAATCCATTATGCGATCGACTATTCTGATTACCGACGACGAATTGAATACCCGTGAAGGGTTGCGCAAAGCTCTTGAATCCGATAATCGTAAGGTAGATGTGGCCGCTGACGGGAAGGAAGCGCTCGAAAAGATCAAAAAGAACAGCTATGACGTTCTCATTACGGATATTCGCATGCCTGGTATGGACGGCATGACTCTTCTCAAACAAGCAAAGAGTGAAGATCCGTCGTTGGGAGCCGTCATTCTGACCGCTTATGGCACGATCGAGATGGCCGTCGAAGCGATGAAAAACGGCGCATACAATTACTTGACCAAACCCGTCAATCTCGATGAGTTGGAATTGCTCGTGGAGCAAATCCTTGAAAAACGCAGGGTGGAATTGGAAAATGAATACCATCGGGAACGCGAAACAGCGGCCGAAGGATTCGAAGGCATTATCGGCGAAAGCCAGGCCATGAAAATGGTGCGTGACCGGATCAAGCAGATCGCTCCCTCCAAGGCCACTGTCTTGATTACCGGTGAAACTGGGACGGGGAAGGAATTGGTCGCCCATGCCATTCATAATTTCAGTCCGCGGGCGAAACGCCTATTTGTTCCCGTCCACTGCGCCGCTCTCTCGGAAAACCTCTTGGAAAGCGAATTGTTCGGGCACGAGCGCGGCGCGTTTACCGGTGCCATCAAACAACGGAAAGGACGCTTCGAACTGGCCGATCAAGGAACGATCTTTCTCGATGAAATCAGCGAAATCAGCACCGCCATTCAGGTCAAACTGCTCCGTGTTTTACAGGAAAAGGAGTTCGAGCGGGTCGGAGGCACAGAAACGATTTCTGTTGATCTTCGTATTTTAGCGGCCACCAATGCGAATTTGCAGGAATTGGTCAATGAAGGGAAATTCCGTGAAGATTTGTATTACCGCTTGAAAGTGGTGATGTTGCATATTCCTCCTCTACGGCAACGCATCGAAGATATTCCGTTACTAGCGAAACATTTTGTCAAACGTTTCGCCAAAGAAAATGAGAAAGGTTCACTGGACATTTCTCAAGAAGTCCTGGAATGCCTAAAACGCTATCCGTGGCCGGGAAATGTACGGGAATTGCAGGGGGTGATCGAAAGCATGGTCATTCTCGCAATGGGTAAACGGCTTGAATTGGAGAATGTGCCGTATGAAATCCGCCAGGAGTCGGCTACCGAAACCAAACCGGATATCCAATTGTCCGGCACCGCTCCTTTGGCCGAAATCGAAAAACAGGTTATCCTCGATACCCTGGAAAAATTCAACGGGAACCGCACCAAAACAGCCGAAGCGCTCGGTATCGGACGCCGCACCTTGATTCGCAAACTGCATGAGTATGGAGTTTCCAAATCGGAGGAAAACGAAGAGGCGGAGTGATTTCCATTCACCGATGACGAAGTGTAGAGATATCCTGTGCATATTATAAAAAAAGGTGTCTACCGTATTCAAGTATGGGAGGTATATGACTGTTCTTTCTGGTAGATTCTTTTGATAAATCGACTAGAAATGATCAGTACTCGGTAGACACCTCACAACGATAATTTTTATTCTTGTATTTACTTCCTGTTGGTTCGTTTGTGATTTGATGATCATTCATTTCCTTCTTTCATATCTTGAAGAGTTTCGGATTTTAATATAGCAAATAATAGGCCGATTACAAACAAACTTTATGTTCGGGTATTCTAGGAGTTCCTGCGCATATTTTTCTCAAAGCCCTGCTGGGAAAGTGCAAATTTTGCTCAAAATGATTTTGGGAATTCCTCTCTGTCTGACTGAATGGGCAGTTGAGATACTTGTGTTTCCGTTTTTGTGTATAAACTGCGCCGGAATGGAATTTATTTCAGGGCAGTCGCCGACTTTGGACTGAAATTTGCGTTTCTACAAAAAGAATCATTTTCAACATTATCCAAAAAGGAGTTTTTACCATGAAAAAGGGAATCAGTTCAATCATTGTTGCTTTACTCGTTGTTGTATGTACTGTGGATCTCACATTCGCCCAGCCCCAGAGAGGAGAGGGGAGAGGGCCGGGCATGATGAGACGCGGCGGGAATCAGGGAGACGCGATTTGTGATGCTCTACTTCTCGACGAAAAACGCGCCGGAGAAGTCGAAGAAATATACGAAGAAATTCGCACTTCCATGAGAGAGAATTTCAGTGGTGAAAATTTTCGTGAGATGAGCCGGGAAGACCGGATGGCTGCATTCCAGGAAATGCGCGAAAAAAGAGAAGCTGTCCTGAAAGAAAAACTAGCGACAGTATTGAGCAAAGAAGAACTCAAGGCTGTCGAACCATTATTGGATTCGCGTGGCATGCGTCCCGTTCCCGAAATTCGTGCTCTTCGCCAAATCGAAATCGGTAATGATACACGCGGCAAATTGCAGACTGTCGTGCTTGCCTATTTCAACACGATGGCTTCCCTGCGTCCGGAACCCGGCGAATTCCGAGGCCGTGGGGGAATGATGTCGGAAGACGCACGGGAAAAAATGGAAGCTGCACGGCAAACTCTTCTGGCAGATATCCCAAAAGTACTTTCGGCAGAGCAAGTCAAAGCATGGAAAACCGAAACGGAAAAAGCGGAAGCGGAGTTACAAAGTCAAAGACCGTCCCGAGGCGATCGACAACCGGGGCAACGTCCAGGGCGTGGGCAAGGACGTCAACGATAAATAACAAGCAATGGAAACATTCCCTACAAGAGGGAAAGGGCACGTTTTTCACGTGCCCTTTCCCCTGGGAGCGCGGGCATCTTGCCCGCATTTATTACTCCGTTAAAAACCCCTGCTGCATATACCGCTGCAATTTGTACGTCAACGCCCGGCGGCTGATTCCCAACTGTTTCGCTGTTTCCGTTCGGTTGTTGTTATTGTTTCTCAACGCTTCCAGAATCGCCTCCCGTTCGATGTCTTCCAACTGCCGGGTGTCGCTGGAGTCGTCCGGAAGTTCCGAATGAGAAAATTGGGAGAAAATTCGTTTGGGAAGATGCTCCGGGAGGATCAATTCGCCTCGGGACATCAAGGTTGCTCGTTCCATCGCGTTGCGCAATTCCCGAATGTTTCCGGGCCAATCATATTCTTGCAGAATACGTGTAACGGAATTCGATAAACGGGCGCTGTCTTCCAGAAATGTCGAAGCGAAATGATTCGCGAGAGGGATAATATCCTCTCGCCGTTCCCGCAACGGAGGAATATAAATTTCCATGACGTTCAACCGGAAGAACAAATCTTCCCGGAATTTGCCCTCTTCCACTTCTTTTTCCAAATTTCGGTTGGTGGCAGCCAGGATGCGGGTGTTTGTATGGCGCACTTGGTTGGATCCGACACGTTGATAAGAACCGTCCTGCGTGATGCGCAGCAATTTGGCTTGTAACACTTGCGACATTTCAGCAATTTCATCGAGCAGAATCGTTCCACCGTCCGCTTCTTCAAATCGGCCGATTCGTTGATGAGTGGCGCCGGTGAAGGCTCCCTTCTCATGTCCGAACAATTCACTTTCAAGCAGTGTTTCCGGAATCGCGGCGCAATTGACTTTGACCAACTGTTTTGAGGATCGGGCACTCCACTGATGAAGAACATCTGCGACAATTTCTTTCCCGACTCCGCTTTCTCCGGTAATCAATATCCGGCTGTCGGAGGTGGCGACCAATGCGACTTCCCGAAAGACTTCCTGCATTTGCGGACTCTCCGAAATTACATAAGAGGGGAGGATCAAATCATCGGGATAGTGCGTTTCAACTTTTTCATCGATCCCAATTACTCGTTTGATCGTAGACAATAATTCATCCAAATCGATCGGTTTTTCCAAGTAATTGACAGCGCCGTCGCGCATGGCTTTTACTGCGTCGCGGATATCCGCATACGCCGTGACCAAAAGCACGGGTAAGTGGGGATGCTGTTCCCGGCTTTGCCGCAGCGCTTCGAGTCCTGAAATCCCCGGCATTCGCACATCGGTGATCATCATATGGATATCATCATTCGAGTTTAAAATTTCGATGGCTTCATCGCCGGTACCGGCAGGAATGATTTGAAAACCTTGGCCGGATAAAAAGGAAGCGAGAAGGCTGCATTGGCTGGGATCGTCGTCTACAATGAGGATTCGGTACGTTGAAGAGAAACGCGAGGAACTTTTTGACATAATCAGGAATCCTTTGTCAGGGTTTTGATTCCATGGATACGGAATGTGGCTCCCTTCTCATTCGAATCGATGTATTTTATATCCCAACCATGAGCGGATACAATCTGTTTCACAACCGCCAATCCTAAACCGGTTCCGTCATGGCGGGTTGTAAAATAGGGACTAAATATTTTATCTTGATCTTCGGCACGCACACCCGGTCCGTTGTCGATGATTTCAAGAGAAAATTCCTTGCCTTGATTATGTCCGGTGCGGATGGTGATCGATCCGTGCTCTTCGACGGCTTGAATGGAATTCAACAACAGATTGAAGATGACTTGCCGTAACAGTCCTTCATCCGCTTCGATCGTCACGGCGGGAATATCCATATGGAATTGAATATGTTTATCCTCCAAGTCCGTCGTCAATGTCCGTTCCACATCTTGAACGATCGATCGCAAATTGACAGGAGTCTGCTTCGCTTCTCTCGGTTTGGAATAATTGATGAATTCATTTAATTGTGCGGTGACACGATCGACTTCTTCTGTAATTTTTGTGGCATGGTGCCGTATCTGTCCGCTCGATTTTTCGTCTTTCGCGATGACTTGTGCGAATCCGCGGACAAGATTCAAAGGATTTCGGGTTTCATGCGCCAAGCCGGCGGCGGCAAAATTCATCTCCCGCAGGTAGGTGTTCATTTCACTGGCCCTTACCAATCGCACTTGTAAGTCGGAGGATTTGATCAGATTTCTCCATGCCAACCAAAATCCCAAAATCGCGACAAAGGCAAAACCGGTGATGGAAAATCGCATCCACAAATCTTTTTCTTTCGCCATATTATAGTGGAGTGTAGACATCTCAATTGCAAAACCATGCAGGCCGGTTCGCTGTAAAAGAGATTGATATTCTTGTTCACTGATCCCCCGAGGACGGTGAAATCGTGGTTGAAAATCGCGAAAGCGGCGTTCAGAATTATTGTCCTGAGATGCCTTCATGGGATTGGTGCTACTATCTATATTATTATCGGAAATTTCTCCGGGGGGTGGAGGAGGCGGCCCCTCCGGCGGGGGACCATCTTCACGATCCCGTCCCCGAAAAGGGGAGCGGGGGCGCATTTTGCGGAGTAGATCTCTTTCTTCATCCGATACGATCAATGTACGCTCATCTTCATGATCGCGTCGAGGATCAATCCCCAAATCGATCAAATTGACGAATGTCGCCGTTTCCTCATCCCATTTTTCATAGGATTCCGTTAAATTCTCGATATCGGGTTCATTCTCGCGGCCGGCCCAACAGACAACTTCTCCGTATTTATTGAATAAGACCACCGAGAGCAAATCTTCGGCTTGAATCAAATCGTATAACGCCACTTCCAGGCGATGCTGAAAAATGATCCCGCCAAAAAAACGTTGGGAGCGAATCACAACGGCAAGTGTATTGGCAATATCACGCGCACGATTTTGTAATGCTGTTTTTCCGCCCAAAACAAATCGTTGATGTTCATAGACTTGCCAAATAATCACGGCAATACCAAAAAGAATGAGAATGATAGGAAACGTAAGTTTGCGGAGCATGTATTTTTCACCATTTCTTTACCGGACTTAACCGTTGTGTTTCTTCTTTTTCCTTTTCTTCGGAATCGACTTTCTTTTCCGGTTCTTCTATTGTTGAATTGGCTTGGGGCGTATCCACGGCTTTTTCCGCTTTCCCCATGGGTTCGATGTATTTGTTGATCTGCACGTCGGAAAACGCTTTGGACATGAATTCCGAATTCTCCCGTTCCCGATTCGATAAATCCACGACTTCATTGGGGCCTTCTACAACGTATGGTGTAAGAAAGATCAACAATTCGGTTTTCGAATTTTCTTTTTGCGTCCGGCGAAACGCCAATCCCAAGATCGGGATGTCACCCAAAACCGGAATCTTTTTGACCACTTCGGTTTTATTATCTTCCATCAATCCCCCAATGACAACGGTTTGCCCATTCGGCGTAGTGACTACCGTATCGGCAGTACGTTTGGCGAAAACCGGTGCATCGAGTGTTTCGGATATCGGTACGGTTTCATCCGTCGTGTTCGAAATTTCCGGATTCAAAATCATTTCCACCAGACCGCGCTTGGTGATGAAGGGAGTAACGCGAAGGATAATCCCGATATCGGTATATTCCACATTACTGGTGACAATTCCGGTCGAGGTTGTATTGCCGCTGGTGGGAAAAGGAACATATTTGCCGACGGTGATCACCGCTTCCTGATTGTTCCGTGTTAAAATGGAAGGACGGGAAAGCACTTCTGTCTTCCCCATTTCAGCGATAGCGCGCAAAGTGACATTCACATCTCTTTCGAGAAGAGTATAAAATCCTCCTCTCGATTCGGCGGCCAGACCGAATGCCGTTTCAATGACATTCGAACCCGGCCGGTCGTTGTTGAGGTCGATTGCCGCTTCAAGTCCTATATCCTTATCATCGCGGTACGTCACTTCAACGAAAACGACTTTGATCAATACCTGCGGCACCGGCTGATCCAAACTCTCGATGATGGCTTTGATGTGTTCGTTTGTGTATTCGTCGGTGATAACGATAATGGAGCGTGTGTCATGATCCGCTTCGATGATCGCTTCTCCAATCATGCCGTTCGAATAATAATACCGTTGTGTGATATTCGAACTGCTGCTTGTCGACATTCGGTTTTGTCCGAAACTTCCCATTCGCTGTGCCAAGGCATCATAAGTAAGCGCCCCCTGTAAGACAAGAAAACAGCCCAAAGTATGTAGAAAAAGACTTCTTGGTTTCATGATTTTTACCTCTTTATCCGTTATTCGGAATTACTGTCCTCCACCAAATCCGGTTGCTGGCTGGAAAGATGTATCCGTGGAGACTTGGCGATTCTGTAAGGTATTGGTGTTCTGATTCGTTTGATTTCGATTGATGGTGTTATAGGATTGGCTTTCAAAGATATTGCGTAAAATTTCCGTTACATTATCCACATCGGCGTATTCCAAATGATAGACATAGACTTGTTGTTGTTTCGAGGAATCGGAATCCAGCTGCTCGACCATTTGTTCGATTTGCAGCATAGTTTCCTGCGCAGCTAATACGATGATCGAATTGGTCCGCGGATCGGGCGTACAGCGTACTGTAGATTGCTGGAGTTTCCGTTCGCCTCCTTCTTGTTGATTTCCAGGAAAACCTTGAGGCCTTCCTCTCTGACCGAAGCGTGGTGCAAATTGCTGGTTCTCTGACGATTCGTCCGGAAAGAGCTCTTCCAATTGTTCGGCCATCTCAGTCGCATCCGCATATTCCAATTGAAACACGCGAATCTCGGTAATGTCTTTCACCGGCGAGTCAATTTGCCGGATGACGGATTCAATCGAGGGCATGAGCTCTTCCGGTGCATTGACAATAACGGAATTCGAACTTTCATCCGCGACCGCCACGATTCGCGTTGCCGCTTTGCGAGCCTCACTGGTCTCTTCCTGCTCATCACCACCACCTCGACCTCCTCTTCCAAACATCATCGGGGGGCGACGCCCACGATTCTGGCCGGAATCTTCGATTTCGAATAATTCCGTAATGATTTCTGCGAGTTCGGTGGCATCCGAGTATTGAAGAGGAAACACGCGAATCGACGCGATACTGGAGATCGACGTGTCCAATGCACGGATGATTTCCGTCATGCGCCGTACATTGGCTTGTGTATCCGTAATGATAATGGCATTGCTGCTTTCATTGGCCGACATATCGGCATAGGAGGGGAGCAACGGGGATAAGTTCTCGATCAGCTGGGTCGCATCCGTATACCGCACCGGAATGATTTGATGAACCATTTCGTCATTGGGCGGAATCGTTTCCGGATTATTGCCGGTTTTCACAGGGATATTCTTTTGCTTGGCGTCATCCCGCTCCACGACGGTGATCGTTCGTCCATTCCGTATGGCGGCGTATCCTTTTTCATGTAAAACCGTGTTGAGAAGGTCGATCGCTTCTTCCTTGGTTAACGGCTGGTGGCTCCACACGTCGATCTTTCCATCTACATCAGCCTGTTTGACAATGATAAAACCGGCGCTTTGGCTCAAATAATCCAACACTGCATCCAAACTGGCTCCCCTGAAATTCATTCGGATGCCGTTCGCTTGACCATTATACGCCGTTGGCGCCGGTTTATCCGCTTCCTGCGCTGATACACTCGCTGAAGGATAGAGACCGATCAACGTAATTCCCGCAAGCATGAGAAATCGTGTCAGCTGTTTCATTTTTGTAACTCCTGTTTTCTTCTTTCCATTAATTGTTTTAAAATGTCATTCGATGATGAATTTTCTTGTTCCGGTTCGGAAGTAGAACCGGTTGAATCCTTTTGTTCTTCCGACTGTTGATCATCGGATCGGGCCATCATTCGTCTCGAACGATCGGAGAGTTCGGCTATTTCCCATTTCCCCCGGTCTTCCCGCATCAAACTCATTCCGACTTTGAGATCGAATGTGTGATCGTTGCCCGCTAATAAAATACGGGTCGTGTCGATGTTCCCAATCGTGCAGTCCGCAATTCGATCCCCCGCTTTGAGAACCGACTTGGCTTCGGAAAAGGTCCCGTCGAAAAAGGCATACGATCCGGTGTCGGTAACCAGTGTTCCAACCAAGGTCAATTCATCGATCTGCGGGCGGCGAACAACCTCTACCGGCCTCTCCTCGTTTCTTTTCCTTCGATTCGGATTGAATATATTGCGTTCAAAAATAACCGCGAACGATTCGAATGGCATGATGGATTCTGGATCTTCTTCCGCCACGGCCGGTAAGGGGATGGAAACACACACGAACACCGGCATCGTGAGGATGATCAAAATGCCTGCGAGGAGACCGGAAAAATGTATATTATATTTCTTGTTCATTGCTTCTCTCTTCATCCAAAAATTGTACGCCACTAAAGGTGATTCCCAACGATAAAGCCTGGCCGGTATTATCCCGGGCGTTGATTTCCATTTTTTCAACTTTGATACATAGAGGGTCTTTTTCCAATTCGTATAAAAAGCGTGCGACTTCCCGAATCGTCCCTTGCGCAATCGCAGTACATTCCAACGTGCGGTATTTTTCCTCATAGGTTTTCCATTGGGGTTTCAGCGAAATGATGTTGACGCGGCTGTCATTGACCCAACGATCCATAGAATTCAGCACCAGTCCCTCGGCCGCGGAGACCGCTTCCGGTAATGAATCCCGCTGCATCTCTCTCCACCGTCTCCGCAAATTCCGTTCCCGCGCAAGCAGCAATTGGCCTTTGGTGAGAGAACTGTTCAGTTCCTCGATCCGTTCTGCCCGTCCTTCCCACACATTGAGCAAAGGCGTCAGGATGATGGTATCGCCGGCCAAAGCCGCGAGGCATATCAATGCGGTTATTGTCAAAACTCGTTCTCGATTCTGTCTGTTCATGGTTCTTAGCCTTCTGTCCAGAGATATTGAAAGACAAACTGGATCGGGGATTCCCCCTGAACTTGCTGGACCTGCAATTGTTTTACCTGCTCGTCTTTATTCAGTTGATCGAGCATGAGCAAGAGATCCCGATTGTCCCGTGCGAATCCCGAACAAGTGATAGTGCTGATATTTGCAATTTCAACATTCTTCGTCCAAACCGTTCCATTTTCCGGAAACGCCTGCGTCAAGGTTTGCATGGCGGATAAACTGGGAAACGAATCGTTAAACCAGGGGCGGAATTGTTTGACATTTTCTTGCAGCGTTTCGACTTCAGCCACTTTTTTCTCGATGGCATTCCATTCCGATTCCAAACGAGAGAGTTCGAAATGCTGATACAACATAACAAGGATTCCCAAGATCAACACAGCGGCTGCCGTTCCTCCCAACCACAGACTTCCCCGCGAAGATACCCGATTGACCCATTGCTGTATCTTACTGACCTTGGGCGGAAGGAATTCGAACTCACTTTTTTGATTCTGCAAATAATCCGCAATGGCTCCACATAAGGGATGGGAAGATTCATCGATTTTCTTTTGAGGTTCAAGAACTGGGTTGTCATGTTGGATTGTATGAATGCCAAGTGGTGTAACGAATTTTTGAAGTGATTCACTGAAAGAACTCACCCAACGCTCGTTTCCACATAAATGGATTTTGCCCAACGATTTCTGGATCGATAACGGCATCCCATTGAGAGAAACGCGGATTTCACGTAGAATGGATTCATGAGTATCTTGAGAGTATTGAAGGTCTTCTTCACTCTCGTTTTCCAGCCAACGGAACGAGATTATTTTTTGCTGATCAAGAATGAAATAATCCAATCCCTCATCCCGCTTTTTGAGATATAAAATCCCTTCGTTGGTCTCCTCCGGTGAAAAACGGGGAAAGCCAAACGTGATGCTCAACGGATGGAGTCTTGCGGCTTTGCAGGCAGTCTCGATCGAACGAACATAGGCAAGCGGAATCGCCGTTACATTTGTATAGCGCTCTCCGTCGACGGTCGAGAAATCGGACGTCGAAATCGAGAGCTCCTCCGGTGTAAAGGGAAATTCCCGTTCGGCGTGGAGTGCAATAAAACTCTCCCGATCCTCGTCCGATAATTCCGGCATTTCCACGCGGTGCTTTAAAATCCACTTCAACGGCAGGCAAATAATACAACGGGATTCACGAATATCCGCTTCGTTCAAATGATTGCGGAGCTCATGCCCGAAGAGTTCTGGATCGGTGGTCAGTGGATCCAAAGACAACGACTTGGAAAAAGCCTTTTTTATCCGGACACCGTCCCCGTTCCGCGCCGCCTTGACGACATGCATTCGTCCATGCTCCAACTCGATCCCGATAAGGGATTTTATGATCGATGAATGTTTACCAATCATTGGATCTGTTCCTTTACATATTCCAACTCGTTTCGTAATGTCGATCCGAGCGCCCAACCCAGTCCGCTCAAATCCCGGCGATACACGATTTTCGCTTCTCCCTCACTCGTATCGATGACAAATCGCGAACGCCGATAGCCAGTCCAATTGTGCCCAACCGCCGCAACGTCGAGCGTGAATTGATACGATTTCACCGTGATATACGGTCCTGCCTCGATAGCCGTTTCTTCCTCCAGCGCTTCTTTCACCCACGCAATCGAGTCGATGTTATCCTCATTAGATTGCCGGTAGGAAACGAGCTGATTCGCGTCTTCTTCCTCGATGCCGGGTATACAGTTCAAGACTGACACGCTGGCTGTATTGACATTCACCAATCCCGTCAAATACTCATCGTCAGAGGTGGTGAGTTGATCTTCGATTTTTGAAAATTCTTCCTGAGTCATCTCGCTTCGAATGTAAAATTCCAGCACGCTTTCGTAGTCTTCTTGCCCTTGTCCGATTCGCTGCTCTATTTCACTCGCGCGATCCTCCCCCAAATTCTCCTCAAGCAATTCTGTTAACGCGTCCTCATCATCACCGTTGATATTGACTTTCTCCGAATCTTCACTGCTATTCGGAATCCGGCTATAGATCGTTACATATTCCAGTATTCCGAAATCCAATTGACCGTCTTGATTGTCGGATGGAAGTGACAAATCTCCGTCGTTCTCATTTTCGTCCAGTAGGCCGTTCAAATTCGTATCTTCTCCATACAGGATTTCAAAATAGGCGTTATACACGAGTTGTAACTCGAAAATCGATTCGAAGAATGCATTCTTGCAGTCATAATTGTGCCGAAGAAAAACATAACTTTCCGACTCCGCCCCGTTCTCGCTGACATCGCTGTCTTCATCCCTCCAGTCGATAATGGCTGCTGCGAACTCGCTCGTCATGCCCGGCAGTTCTTGCAACATTTCCTGAGTAGCCGTATTCAAGTTCAATTTCGAACCTTCATCGACAATCCCATATACGGGCGTATTATAGAATTGATAATTGGGATCACGGCCGATTAACCAATACATTGAGGTTGTGGTTTCTCCCGCTTCACAGATAAGACTCTCTTCGCCGGGTATCGTTCCTTCTTCTTCTAAATTATCGAGAGTATAACAAATATAGCGTACAACCCCTTCAAGGGTTTGTTCGGCTTGGATTCCTGCCAGTGTATTTTCGGACGCACGATATTCTAGCATCATCGATTCTCCGAACAGCAAAACAACGGTCACCAAACCGGTCGAGATCCACAGCACGATGATCAAAACCGAACCGTGCTCTTGGTTTGGACGGAGAAATTGAGAAGGAATAGTTAGCGTTCGACTCATGATCGTCCTCCCCCTCCCATTGGCTGATTTTGCTGTGTATTGTCTCCCTCTTGCTGTTCAGTTTGTCCACCGGAACCTTCGGTTCCTTGTTCTTCTGTTTCTTCACTGGAGGGATCGAGTGTAAAGGATTCTGCAAGAATCGGTACTACTAACTCGCGGGTGATGAAATTCTTGTTTCGTTCTTGTTCCCCATCTCGATGTGGAGAAAGGATCATCTCTACCCGGACGGCCATCGGCAGGGATGTTTCCTGCACTTCCGGATCCCACGATCGCGTCCAGGATTCTCCGTCGTAATAATAAAATCGAAGTGAGACCACATTCGACAGCAACGGAATCACTTCCGGAATTTCCTCGATGGTGGTCGATACATTTCGGGTAACGGCTCGAACTAGAAAATAATTGTATTCTTCTCCGTACTCTTTCACTTCCATCAAGGCATATTGGACTTTTTGAATTTCCCCCCATACTTCGGTTTCCGATATTGATCCCGTCGTTGTGTACAATGTTAGACGGTCGCTTTCACGAACATCCCCGATATTCGTTTCCCCATAGAAATCCCCCGCTAATGTTCCATTCGGTGGGATGAGATTGAGCAGGTCGCGTTTCATGATTTTCAAGGCGTATTGTTGGGTCGTAGTCGATGCCGCCGATTCATACGCCCGATCCCGCAAATGGAACGAATTGTACAAAACGGTGTTGACTCCCAAAATCAAGATCGCTGAAATGGCCACCGCCACGAGAACCTCGATGAGGGTAAATCCACCTGCATACAATTGAACTGTTCCTCGATATGCCGTCATGATGTCTCCGAATTATCCACCAAGGTACTGATCTGCACGAAATATTCGCGATTTTGAACAGGGAAAAAAACGGCGGCTTGCAATTCCATGATGTCCCCGTCCCAGATTTGCGTATTCAATCTCCATCGGTAATTCGACCATTCATTTTCAAACACACCTTGTGTCGCCGTGGTCTTCCAGTTTTCCGTTATGATCGCTTCATTGAGTAGTTGTTCCGCCAAACGTGTCGCGTGGATTTTCCGTTCCGCATAGACGGACGCCCGATTAGCGATCGCGATGCCCTCCAATGCAATCGGGATCACAATCGCAGTGAACACCATCGCCGCCAATAATTCAGCGAAAGTGAATCCTTGCTGTCCTTTTCGCACTGTATCGGAAAAACCGTTCCTCTTCATGATCTACGGGACCACCCATCGTCTTCTTACATCGGTAGAATCGAGTATTTCGAATTCCATTCCGATCAAGGATTTTTGGATATCGATACCCTGTTGCTCATCTGTACTTTGTGCTTCTTTTCGTTCAATGCGAATCAATTGAATTAAATCTTCTTCAATCGTTCCATCCGGAAAAAATGAAATGGTGGCAATGCTGTTTTCTGTTGCCTCTCGCGGATACACTTCAATCTGAATTTCTTCATCCGGTTCAAAGACGATTTCATCATCCGTTTCCATTTGATATCCCTCCATGACTTCCAATCCATAGAGATTCTGTTGCGTATCGATCCAAAGTGTCATGGGGATACCGGTTGAAATCGCTTTGTTCAAGGCGAAACGAGTTAATACGATAAATCGCCTTGCTTCATCTCCGAGCGACTGCCCATGAAAAAAACGGGACAATGAAGGGGCGGATACGACGACCACAGCGGATAAGATGGCCATCACCAAGATCAACTCGATCAAGGTGAATCCGGCCATTTTCCCATTATGGCGTTTATCTTCTGGAACTGCTCCAATTTGTGATATCATCGTCGCCGCCTACTCTTCCGTCCTGGCCCATCGAATACAAATCGAATCCACGAGTGTTATGTTTACCGGGATATTCGTAGATATATTCGTTTCCCCACGGATCGATGGGCACTTCATCGATATAGGGGCCGCGCCAGTCTTTCGCATAACTCGGTTCATTCACCAAATCTTCCAGACCGCTGTTTCCCTTCGGATAGAAGCCGTTATCGACTTCGAATGCATCCAAGACGATTTCCAAATTGGCGATCTGCGTCTGTGCCGCTGTTACGCGTGCCTGTTCGGACCGTCCTGCAAATTTCGGGATCACGATCGCCGCCAGTGTCGCCAAAATGACCAAGACCAGCAGCAATTCGACCAATGTGAATCCATCTTCTTTCCGTCGTTTTCGTTCTTTCTTCCATTTATTATCGAGATACTTCATCGTAACCTCCTAATTATGGTTTATTTTTTAAGTTATGCTGTCATCTTTCGCCCTTTCAGGGCTATCCTTTTTGTTGGTTTTCGTTTTCTTCCAGGGGCGTTGCCCACTGGCTATCATCTTTCGCCCCTTCAGGGCTTTTTCTTTTTGTTGGTTTCTGTTGTCTGTTGTCCTGTCATCTTTCGCCCTTTCAGGGCTATCCTTTTTATTGGTTTTCGTCTTCTTCCAGGGGCGTTGCTCACTGGCTATCATCTTTCGCCCCTTCGGGGCTTTTTCTTTTTGTTGGTTTCTGTTGTCCAGGGGTGACGCCCACTGGCCGTCGTCTTTCGCCCTTTCAGAGCTATCATCTCTAAACCCTTTGGGGTTAATAACTCGACTGTGTGTCTATCACATTGTGGTGCGGACCTCCGGTCTGCACATCACTTGATATAATCCTGTATCGTAAATATCGGAATCACCATTCCGATAAAAATAATCCCAATAAACCCGGCAATTAAAAACAACATCACCGGTTCCGTCAGCGAGACTGCCATCCGCAACTGGCGTTCGAGATCCTGTTCCGTTGTTTCCGCCAACCGAACCAATTCTTGATCGAGTCGCCCAGTCTCTTCCGCCACGGAAATCATTTCCAAGACCGTTCCCGGAAACAGCTGTTTACAGTCGGAAAATCCGCTCGCCAAATGTTCCCCTTTTTTGACCCGTTCAATAGAACTCGACACGGTGTCGAACAGGATTTGATTGTGAATCGATTTCCGCGCCACATTCAGTCCTTGAATCAACGGAACGCCGGCTCCCAACAACGTACCCAGCATGCGGCAGAATCGCGCCATCGCGAACTTTGCCGTCAACGGCCCGACAATCGGCGAGTTGAGTATGAGGCGCTGCCGTATCCTTTTCCCTTGATCCGTTGAAAGCCATGTCCGTGCAAAATAGAAGGCGATAATCAGCCCCACAGCGATAAAGGCTCCATAATCCCGAACAAATTCACTTGCACTGACAATCATCTGTGTCAGGAAGGGGAGTTGTGCTCCGAATCCGGAAAAAATCTTTTGGAATCGAGGGATGAAGAAAACCAGCAAGAAAATAAGAACCGAAATGGCAAGCACCAATAAAACAGATGGATAAATCAAGGCGGATAACACTTTCGAACGCAGTTCTTTCTCCCTTGATTGGAAGTCGGCGATCTGCCCCAACACGACATCCAAAAATCCTCCCGTTTCTCCGGCTTGTACCATCGCTGTGTACACCCGAGGAAATGTTTCCGGATATTTGGTCATCGAATCGGCCAGCGACATCCCGTCAACAACATAATCATAAATTTCTTTCCATTGTTTCGAGGCTGCCGGATTGGTGGTTTCCCGATACAACAAAACCAGTGCCCGGCTAAGCGGAATTCCCGCTGCCAACAGGTTGGCTAATAAACGGGTAAAGTTCTCCAACTCGTGAAAGGAAATTCGTTTATTGAATAAGGGAATTTGAAGACGGCTTACAGTTGGTTTATCACTTGCGCTTGCTTCTACGATTTGAATCGGTTGAAAACCGCGCGCTTCCAATTGACTGAACGCGTCCCGCCGCCCTTGAGCGTCGATGACTCCTTCGGCCATTGATCCATTTGATTGTAAAACGCGATAGCGGTACTGTACCATGATTCTTCAATCTCTCGCTTACTAATCGAGGTTATTGGATTAATCGGTATATTCATCCTTTGTAACTCGCAATACTTCCTGGACTGTTGTTACACCTTCGCACAACAGTCTCCATCCGTCTTCGCTCAACGATTTCATCCCCGTGCGAAAGGCGGCCTGTCGGATTTCCCCTGAGGAATGCTCTTGCAGAACCATTTCCCGAATATCACTACTCAGCGACATCATCTCAAACACCGCCCGCCGGCCGAAAAATCCGGTTTGCCGACACGCTTCACACCCACAGGCCCGATAAATAGTTGCCTCGCCGTTCAAACCAAGCCGTTTCTTGAGTGCTTCCGTTTTTTCGGAAGTATCCTCAACTTTGCAATGCGGACACAACACACGTACCAACCGTTGCGCGATAACTGCCTCCAACGAGGAGGCTACCAGGTATGGTTCCACGCCCATATCGATCAATCGCGTAATTGCACCCGGCGCATCGTTGGTATGTAAAGTGGAAAATACCAAATGCCCAGTCAGTGAAGCCTGCACGGCAATTTGCGCTGTTTCCTGGTCTCGGATTTCTCCAATGAGCACCACATCCGGATCGTGCCGCAAAATCGAGCGCAATCCTCGCGCAAACGTCAAACCTGCTTTTTCGGATACCTGGATCTGATTGATTCCTTTTAACTGATATTCGATAGGATCTTCGATGGCGATGATTTTTCGCTCCAAATCGTTGATCTCGCTCAAAGCGGTATACAGCGTTGTCGTCTTCCCACTACCCGTGGGACCCGTTACCAAAACGATACCGTGCGGCAATTCCAAAATACTGCGGAAAAGGTTCAATTCCCGCTCCGCCATCTTGAGTTGTGATAAGTTCAAGATCGTCGAATCCTGCCGCAGCAACCGCATGACGACTGCTTCCCCGTGCAGCATGGGAATAATCGAAACACGGACATCCACTTCGCTGTCTTTGATGCGAATTTTGATTCGACCGTCTTGCGGCACACGTTTTTCAGCTATGTTCAAATGGCTTAAAATCTTGATGCGGGATACGATAGCCGGTTGAAAACGTTTGATTTGTGCCGGCACCGGAACTTCTTGCAAGACACCATCGATCCGGTAGCGGATGCGTAACTCGTCTTCAAACGGCTCCAAATGAATATCCGTCGACCGTAACTCGATAGCGTCGTTCAAGATTTGATTGACAAACTTGATGATCGAGGCGTCTTCGGCTGCATGGTCCAGGTCGACATCCTCATCGGCGGACTCATCGACGACCTGGAACGAAAATTCCTCTTCCAGCGAATCGATCGTGTCGGCGCCGACTCCCAACCTCCTTTTCAACTCGCGTTGAATCGCTTCCCGCGGAGCCAGCACCGGTTTGAGACGTAAATCGGTAAGAGAACGTAGAATATCGAGACCTTGCGTCGCAAAGAGCCGGCTGGTGGCCACTTCCACGGAACCGTTTACTTTTTGCAATGGCAGCAACTCTTCTTTCAAGAGGATACGCGCTGGAAATTGAGAAAGTAGCTGGCGGTCGATAGGGCTTTCGTCGAGAGTATTGTAGGGGAGGGAATACTCCACCGCCAGCCACTGTAACACCTCGTCTTCCGAGTCGATAATGACCGTAGCGTCCTGATCGGCCGCCGCCTGCAGTCTCTCGGCATCGGCAAGCGACAATTGCTTGTTTTCGATCATATGTTCCAAGATTTCTTTCATCATGACGTCTCCGGCCTATCCGTAACGCCGGCATCTTGCCGGCAATCACTCGTAACGCCGGCATCCTACCGGCTTTTTGTTTACTCCAGCGTTCCCATCAAAACCAAAATCGCTTCCTGCCGAACGGTGAGTGCTTTTTTCAATTCATCCTGTGCCTCTTTCAAAGCGTCTTCTTTCTTTTGCTGCGCTTCCCGGTAGGCGTCCAGTTTTTCTTTGATCACTTCTGCGGAAGCGTCTTCCTCTTCCAAGGCTTCATGCAGTGCAATGGCTTCGGGCATCGGTTCCGGACCAAATCCACGGCCGCCGAATCGTCTTCCATCATCATCTCCTCGCCTTTCCGGACGGTCTCCATCCGGCCGTGGAGGACGGAAAAATCCCCGCATGAATCCCCCCGCGCGTGATTCACGCTGTAATTCCCATACTTTCTCGAGCATGGGCTGCAATACGTTCCACTCTTCATCGGTCGCGCCGAGTTGTTGTTGCATTCGTTGCATGATCATTTCGCGCATCTGTTCCGGATCCCCCCGCCACCGGCGCTCTTGCGCTCCTGAAAACAAGGTTCCGAAAACCAGTATCAAAACAAGACAAGATGTAAGTGTGAATATCACTTTCTTCTTCATGATTCGATTCCTCCTCCATCCCAATTAATTTTTGCTAAGGATGTACACAAAAGAATTGAGCACGATTCATGCCAATTGGAAAAGAAGCAAAATCGAGGAAATAGAGCAATTCATGAGCATTTTTTTCTCAAAGAAATCCTCCCTCATGAGCAAATATTGCGCAAGATTTGTACCACCGACATCATGCCGCAATCGTGAGCCTGCCGGGGCTCTGCCGTCATGATGATTTGGGGAATGTCATAAAAGGGTTACCCGTTACCGGCACAAATCCCTTAAAAAATAGGAAAAGAGGAAAATTGAAAGAAGGGTGGGAAAGAAGGGGCACAACTGGTTCTATTCAAGCCGGTTGCCTGGTCCGAAAACCGCAATGTCGCCGATACTGCGAAGACCGTTCGACGGATCATAGCGGAAAGTGCAGTCGTCACCGTTCGAGCCGCAAAGTCCCGTCGTTCCCGCGTTAGGACCGAACGATTTGCAGTACCACCGAACGGGATCGCATCCACGCTGGCTGGATAGAGCCATGGCTTCGGAACGTAGCGCGTATGGTTCGAAATACGCCCAAAAATCGCCGCAAACCGCTGTACCATATCCGCTTTGTCCAGGTTCAAGAGTCATGTACCGGTACCAGGTCCATTGTGCGAATGTTTGGGGCTGTTGGCTGTTCTTCTCATAGGTCGGTGGAAACACATCTTTCGGAATGTTGCTTAAATATGCCACCGGCGTGGACAAATGCCAGATTTGGTGAACGGGGGGATAACGATTGAGATCCAGAAAGTATTGCTCGGATGCCATGGCTATGGAACGAAGATCCGATTTGCATCGGGCAATCTTGGCCCGTAACTGCGCGTTCAGAAAATTCGGCACCGCGATTGCAGCGAGAATACCGATGATCGCAACTACAATGAGCAATTCGATAAGTGTAAAGCCTTTTTTCATGGCCGGAGTTCTCCTTTCATCTAATCCAGGACCTAGTTTATCTCTCCAACAATCCCGAATTTTAGCATGATCTTTGCCATTTTAATCGAGAAATGTCACTCTAATAGGGGTTTATTTCATTCTCATAGGGGTTCATTTATTTCTCACATACTAGAATGCGTGCTATCAAGTAAATCTCACGAAAAATATACATGTTGATGGAACAGCGAGTCGTTCCGTCCAAGAATTCAATTCATAGAATAAGAGCGGCTGCAGCGACCAAAAGAGTTTGGGCTTGTCCCCTGTAATGATATGATGAAGAAAACCGTGAGAAGGAATTTTATCTGATTGAGGGAATTGGCTAATGCGTATCCCTAAAATATATATACGCTGGATACTGTGGATCACATCGATCATGACGCTTGGCATCGGGATATTCAATGTCTCTGTATCGCTTGCTGCACCACCTCGTATCGGATTCCTATCCGTGGAACCAACGCAGGATGAAATGGGTGACCATAATCGAGCCGCCTGGCGAACAGCAACGAAGTTAGGCCAAACAACACTTCTCCTGCGGCAAAAAGACGGTACCTTCACCGATGAAGCAGGCCACGCCTTCGACGCGAATGATTACGATGTCCTTTGGTACCATCAGGGCGATGCCATCGAACGAAACGCAATGTATCGCGGTCCCAGCCTGGCGGAAATTCGCCGGTTCGCAACGCAGGGCAGTGGAGTGCTACTTTCCGGCGGTGCACTGGCAATGGTTGCGCAGCTCGGTCTCGAAGGTGTAATTCGCCCGCAGCGTCATGAACTGGGAAACTGGCGAGATCCCGCCGGCATGTTGCCGGTCGAGAAGAAACATCCCGCTTTCAACGGTCTGACGAACGGTGAAGACATCATCTGGGTGAGCCAAGGAGGCTGTCCGGCCGTCGCTGATTTCTATTGGGGTGGTCCCGTTGATGGCATGCTCCTGGGCAAAACACCCTCGGGGCCGGAAAATCCTCTCGTCGAATACACATTGGGCAAGGGACGTGTAATCGTTTTTGGGTGGCACTGGCCCGATTACGTGGACTCCAAGAATCCACATCGTGAGAACCTGTTCCTACTTACGTCGAATTTGCTAAACTATCTGGCGGATGCCCAGACTTGGTATCCTTTCATCATTCGCTCTGAGTATCCCCCCGTCGCCTCGCCGGATGAACCAGGTGTCTCACAACAACGATGGCGGGCACTGCGCATGGCTATCGAAGACCTCATGACGGATTTTCCTGAGCAATACCGAAATGGAAACGATTACATGCAGCGCTTGCGATCACTCCATTCGCAACACAAAAATCTTGCAGCGGCTTCTGATCCAGCTGCCTATGCGGCCATCGAAAAGCAGTTCGAAGCGTTGAAAAAAGAAGCGCTGCTAGCCAATCCTCTGCTGGACTTCAACCAGCTGCTGATGATCCGGCGTCGTGCCGATCGATTGGGACTACCGTTAAACTTCAACAGCAATCCTGACCTCGCACCAACCGGTTACGACAACACGCTTGCCACCCTTTCGCCCGTTCGTCCGAGTGGTGAGTTGGAGACCGTCTTCACACCGGAAGGCGACCGATTCATCGGCGACCTCGATTTGCACTATGATGCGGAGCGCCTGTTGCTGTCGATCCCCGATTCCAACGGGCAATGGACTGTTGCTGAACTTCACCTGGATAGCGGACAGTTGAAGCGGTTCTCTTTGATCGATGAGCCGGACGTGCACAATTATGATGCGTGCTACCTGCCCGATGAGCGTATTGTCTTTACCTCGACAGCGCCTTTCGTCGGTGTTCCTTGCGTAGGAGGCAGATCGAAGGTGGCGAATCTCTACTTGCGCGAATGTGATGGGAGTATTCGCCGCTTGACCAATGACCAGGATCACAACTGGTGTCCTACCGTTCTCAACAATGGGCGGATTCTGTATCAGCGCTGGGAGTATGCCGACATCGCGCACGCCTTTATGCGACTACTCTTTCACGCCAACCCAGACGGCAGCCGCCAGATGGAGTATTACGGAAGTAACTCGTTCTGGCCGACTGCCATGTTCTACGCCCAGCCGGTCCCGGATCATCCGACGAAAGTCATCGCTGTCGTGGGAGGCCATCACGACCTGCCCCGCCAAGGCCAACTCGTTCTGTTCGATCCGGCGCGAGGGCGTCATGAGGCTGACGGCGCTGTACAGCGCATCCCTGGATATGGAAAGAAGATCAAGCCGGTGATCCTGGACGGACTTGCGGGAGGCAATTGGCCCCTGTTTCTGCATCCTTTCCCGCTCAGTGAAAAATATTTCCTCGTTTCGTGTCAACCGACGAAGACGTCGCTGTGGGGCGTATACCTGGTTGATGTGTTTGACAATTTCGTGTTGCTCTATGAGGAGCCGGGCCAAGCGATGCTCGAACCGATTCCCTTGCGGAAGACGAAGAGGCAACCCATTTTGTCCGATATCGTTCAGCCGGAACAGAAGGAAGCGATGGTACAGATGATCGATGTCTATCGCGGGCCGGGATTGCGCGGGATTCCGCGCGGAACCGTGAACTCTCTACGATTGATCAGTTATGAATTTACCTTCCACGGTTTCGGAGGGGAGCCGGACCGCGTCGGTTTTGACGGCCCCTGGGATGTCAGACGTATCCTCGGGACGGTTCCGGTAGATTCTGATGGGTCGGCTTTCTTCCGTATTCCTGCCTATACACCTGTGGCAGTCCAGCCTTTGGACAGCGAAGGGAAGGCATTGGCGCTGATGCGCAGTTGGTTCACCGCCATGCCTGGGGAGGTTCTCTCCTGCATCGGTTGTCACGAGCCGCAGAATACCGCCCCACCGGCTCAATCGCGTCCGTCTGCCGTGTTTCGGGAACCTTCGCCGATCAAGCCTTGGTACGGTCCACCGCGTGGCTTCTCATTCGTCCGTGAGGTCCAGCCTGTGTTGGATGCTTATTGCATACGATGTCACCATGGCCGTCCACTGGAGAATGGACAAAAAACGTTCGACCTAACCGCCCGGCCGGCTCAACGTGTTCCGTCGGCTTTCCAGATGCACTTCACGCCGTCGTACATGGCATTGCGCCGGTTCGTTCACACCCCCACACTGGAGAGCGATGCCCATCTGCTGCCGCCCCGTGATTTCCATGCCGACACGAGCAAACTGACACAGATTCTACGTGACGGTCATTACGGTGTGCGGTTGAATGACGAGGCCTGGGACCGGCTCATCACCTGGATCGACCTGAACGCCCCCGCTCATGGGACATGGGAAGAGGTCGTCGGGCACATCCCAACCAAAGCCGCCGTCGTCAAACCGGGTGCTTCGCGCCGCCGTGAACTGCATCACCGCTACACCGGGATCGACGCAGATCCAGAGGCGATCTATCCCGCTGCCGTTCTTTCTGTAGCCACTGACACTAGAAACGAACCAACGCTTATCCCGATTTTCACCACGAGCAAATCAAAGGCTAAGTCAACTGATGATCGCTGTACAAAACACAATATGTCCCCCGAAATCATGAGTATCAGATTGGCCAATGGCGTGACCATGGATCTGGTTCGAATTCCATCCGGTTCCTTTATTATGGGGTCAGATCAGGGTTATCCCAACGAACGGCCCGCCCATCCTGTCACCATCAATGACGCCTTCTGGATGGGGCGCTTCGAGATTACCAACCAGCAGTATGCCTGCTTCGATCCCAAGCACGACAGCGGTCTGGAAACCGGCGAGCAGTATCAGTTCGGTGACTACGAGCGTGGTCACCACCTATCGCGTCCTGAGCAACCTGTGGTGCGCGTTTCATGGAAGCAGGCGATGGCGTTCTGCGATTGGCTGTCACAGAAGACGGGCATGCAGTTCAATTTGCCTACCGAAGCGCAGTGGGAATACGCCTGCCGTTGTAGTGGGACCGATCCCCTCTGGTACGGCACACTCGACGACGATTTCAGCCGCTACGCGAATCTTTCCGATGCAACCCATCACACCGTCGACTACCCGCACGTCCCGAATGCCCTTCCCCCCTGGCGTCCCGCAGATACGCGCTTTGATGACAGCTGGCGTGTCTCAGCGGCTGTAGGCACATTCGAGCCGAGTCCATGGGGTTTGTTCGATATGCATGGTAACGTCGCCGAGTGGACCAGATCGACATATTACCTGTATTCCCAAGCACCCAGCGAACGCTCAAGCAATCGATCAGTCCGCAAGACAGTCCGCGGAGGTTCCTGGCTCGACCGCCCCCGCCGTGCCCGCTCGGCGTTTCGATTGCACTACGAGCAATCACACGCTGTCCACGATGTTGGTTTCCGAGTGGTATGTGAAGAAAGCCGATAGAATATGGTACGACTCGATTCTAACAAATCCTTTATACGATAAATGAACTCGAATAGCACATTCCTCTTCATCCATGAATAGCTTGATAAATCAATAAAGTCAAATCATGAGAACTGTATAGGTCTTATACCCGTTCCAATGCTTTCTGCAATTTTTCGATATAGCGCGGGATTGCTTCCTTTGGTTCTTCTCGCGCTTCATATTCGAGCGCGACATAGCCGCGGTAATCGGCTTCGGTGAGAATGCCGATAATGCGGTCGAAGTCGGCTTCGGCTTCGGGTTTTCCTCTTGCGTTCATTTCCACTTTGACTTGAACGTTGACCGCGTAGGGAGCAATTTCGACCAGTTCGGCGTAGGGATCTTCGCTGTGGAAATTCCCGGTGTCGAGATTCGCACCGAACCAATCCGATTGGACCGCTTCGAGAATCGCCAGCATCCCTTTGGCGTCCGATACAATCCCGCCATGATTTTCCAGCGCCAAGAAGATGCCTTTCTTTCCGGCGTAGTCACAGACTTCTTCGGTAACCTCGATGCACCATTTTCGCGCCTGCTCTTCGCTGACATTTTTTGAAGCCCGGCCGGCAAAAATGCGAATGCATGGGGCGCCGAAGATCGCCGCGCGGTCGATCCACGTTTTTACATACTCGATCTGCTCATTGCGTTTTTCTCCCGGCGGATGGGTAAAGGTGTTGCCCACTGCGGTTCCGGAAATATCCAACCCTAATAAAAACGCTTTGCGGCGAAAATTCAGTAAAAATTCTTCGCTTGGATCGGGAGGGAAATAATAGCATGTCGGTTCCGCCGCTCCCAATCCCAGTTTGGCGCATTCTTCCAAAAAACCTCCGATGGTCATCGTCGGATTATCGCCGGTTAGATATTTGCGGTAGGAATATGCCGCGCAACTCAGTTTCATCCGTGGACCGAACGGCCGTTTGATCGGCGGCATCGCCTGCGCCAGTTGGTGTTGGCCGGTGGCCATCATTCCACATGCTGCCAACAAGCTCGACTTTATAAAACCTCTTCGATTGGTTTGATTCATGATCATTTCCTTTTCCTTCGATCATACTATGATGATGTGTTTGTGCATTTAGACTATTAACCTTTTTTTGATGGTTTCGTGAAACGCAATCCATCCATTTCAAACATTAGTTTCAAACGAATGTGTTTTCAATGTCTAATCGAAGACCGTTGTCATTGCGCTCAATCGGAAAAGACGGTTGGGCAGATAATGAAAGGAATCTTGAATGCCCCAACATGTCAATAAAAACCGGCGTGCCGTTTTTGCGTGGTGTATGTATGACTTCGCCAATTCCGCATTCATTACGCTGGTGGTGACATTCATTTATTCCACCTATTTTACGAAAGCGATCGCGGCTGACGAAATTACCGGCACGGCTTTATGGTCGCGCGGGGTGACGATTGCCTCGATCCTCATTGCGCTTCTATCTCCGATTCTCGGCGCGCTGGCCGATCGAGGGGGGTATCGCAAACTCTTTCTAACCCTTTCGACACTCGTCTGCATTGGTGCAACGGCCATGCTCTATTTCCCTCTTCCAGGCCAGACGGCTGTGGCGTTATTCTGGTTTGTCATTGCTTCCACGGCCTTTGGACTCAGTTTTGTCTTTTATAACGCCTATCTGCCGGATATTGCGCCGCTGGAGCGCATCGGCAGGATATCGGGATACGGCTGGTCGCTCGGTTTTGTCGGGGGGTTGTTGTGTATGTTTGTCGCGATGATCGGTTTGGTGAATGCCGAAGTGCCATGGTTTGGCTTTTCGGCGGTGACGAAGGAAAACATTCGGGCGACGAATCTGTTGACGGCAGCTTGGTATGCAATCTTCAGCATCCCTATGTTTTTGTGGCTGAAAGAAGAACGAAGACCGGTTTCTCAAAGCAAAATGGAAATTGTCCGGTCGGCTCTGCGCCAGTTGTTGAATACATTTCAAACGATCAAACAATACCGGCAAATTATCTTATTTCTCATCGCCCGTCTTATTTATAATGACGGACTGATCACTGTTTTTGCCTTCGCAGGGATTTATGCCGCCGGGAGTTATGATTTTTCGTTTCAAGAAATCATGGTGTTGGGAGTCGGGTTGAATATCGCCGCCGGTATTGGAGCGTTTGCTTTGGGATTTCTGGACGACCGGCTGGGTGGGAAAGTCACGGTGCAGATCAGCCTATGGGGATTGATCATTGCTGCCGTAATCGCCGTGTTCGGTACCGAAAAATGGCATTTATGGGCTGGGGGGATCATCGCCGGAATTTTTTCCGGTCCCAATCAGGCCGCCAGCCGTTCGTTGATGGGTCGGTTCGTCCCCTTCGAGAAGGAAAATGAATTTTTCGGATTCTATGCATTCTCGGGGAAAGCCACGTCGTTTCTCGGACCTCTTCTGTTTGGGATATTGACGCAGTGGTTCAACACACAGCGAGCGGGGATGTTTGTGGTCATTATCTTTTTTTTGATTGGGAGTTACATTTTATCCTATGTTGATGAATTGGAAGGGATAAAAATTGCTAGACGCAATTAACTAGAAGATTAAGAAGATAATTTTTTTATCTCAGCGATTTTTCATGGCTTGGATATCAACAAATATGTCGTTACGATGAAGAAAATAGCAAGGAGTTCCACCATGCCGTATCCGATCAACCGCCGCCAATTCGTCCGTTCCAGTACAACCGGTTTACTTGCCGTCAACTTAGCAGGAACAACCTCTGCGAATGAGAATCAGTCGAACACTATCCATGAATCGGCACGTGATATTCCCATTGCCGGTGAGTTTGATGTGCTGATCTGTGGGGCGGGTCCTGCCGGAATCGCCGCCGCAATTGCCGCTGCGCGCACAGGCGCGAAGACGCAGCTGCTGGAAATGCACGGCTGCCTCGGCGGGGTATGGACTGCCGGATTGCTTAGCTGGATTCTTGATACTATCGATCGGCCGGGTCTTCTTCCGGAAATATACAGCGAACTCAAAAAACGCGGTGCGGGGAAAAAATACGGCTCCAACAAAGCCATCGCTTATGATGTTGAAGAGATGAAACTGCTACTGGAAGAACTATGTCTGAACGCTGGAGTAAAAATCCAGCTGCATACGCACGTTGTCGCTGCACAGCGTAATCCCCAAAACCAATTATCCACAATCGTAACCGAATCGAAATCCGGACGGCAAGCGTGGAAAGCCAAAGTCTTCATCGACACCACTGGTGACGGTGATGTGGCCGCCCAGGCCGGCTGCAGTTTCGATTATGGCCGCGAAGAGGACGGAGCCACTCAGCCCATGAGCCTGATCGCTCTCCTTACCGGAATCAAAAAGGGGGAAGTCGATCGCTTTGTCCGTGGGCTGGCTGAACCAATCGGTTTCAAGGATCCCAAAACCGAATTGCTGAACGAACTTGGGAAAGCCAATGTCACTCCTTCCTACAGCCGCCCTACACTTTTCTGTATTCACGACGATTTATTCTGTATGATGGCCAATCATGAATACGGCGTTTGTGCTTATGATGCGGCGGAAATTACCGATGCGACTCTTCGCGCTCGGGCTGAATATTTCCGCATTGTGAATGGATTACGATCACTCGGCGGTGTTTGGAGCGATATCCGTATCGTGGCCACCGGTGAACAAATCGGTGTTCGCGAGGGGCGGCGAATCCACGGTCTTTACACGGTTTCGACGGAGGATTTGGTCAATGGCATGCGGCATGATGACGCGGTTTGCCGGGTGACGTTCCCGGTCGATGTTCATGCACCCAAACATGAAAAAGGCACAGGCGGCATCGATCGAACCGGCATTCGGAGCAAGCCGTATGAAATCCCCCTTCGTGCTTTGATTGCGAAAGATGTGGATGGCCTGATGATGGCGGGACGATGTATCAGCGGAGATTTTATTGCCCATTCCAGTTACCGTGTCACGGGTAACGCAGTGAGTATGGGTGAAGCGGCAGGCGTCACTGCGGCCTTAGCAGCAGAAAAGAACCTGAAACCGCAGGAAGTGGAGTGGAGAGAAATCATAGCGGCTATTCATAAGCTCTGAATTACGATGTAAATGTTCTCAAAACTGGGTAGACACATAGGTCTACCCCTACATATTGTAGGGGCAATCCTATGTGATTGCCCGATTTTGTGGTGAACTTGCTATGAATAGAGGTTTTGAGACAACCTTCACAAAATACCACGTTATTTTAATGAATTCGTATTTGTACCGCTTCACCCGCTTCTAGGTTTATAGCAAGACCGATATGCAATTGTGAGCCTGTATATGTTTTGCTTTCCTGTTCTCCGATGGTTACCTGATATTCCTGTTCCGGTTCGACAGTGAACCATTCGGGAATGGTGTTCATGCGGGGCCAGTCTTTTTCAAAGCCCATATAAAGGCGGTGGCGGGGGATATCGAATTCCAGGATTCCTTCCCACGGTTTTTCCGCTTGCATGACGAGGAGAAGACCGTCTTGAGTAGGCACGGCACCGAGTTTCAGGTCGCTTCGCCAAGGACGAGCAATAGTGCCTTGGGTATGCATCAGGGCGTGCATGATGACTGTGCGAACTCCGTTCGCCTGCAGTTTCATGGTTCCCCACAATTCGGCGGTTTCCAACGGTTCAGAAGCGTAGATTACGTTGTTCGCCATTTCACGGTTCACCCACTGCAACCCTTCAGGGACATGAACGCGGTTCAGGAGATAGATTGCGCCCTCGATAGAGTCCGCGTATCCGTCGATCGAGCCTTCCCAGCGGTAATCTTTATAAGCCGGTTTCAGCATATTCCCCAAAGTAGCCGCGATTTGAGGACGAAAAACGTTTTTATCAACCGCCATGTCGTAACAGAGAAAACCAACATAGTTGTATCCCCACCCATCGCTCAAGTTTCGATGGCGGTCACCAAACGCTTCTTTCTGGATTTCATTGAACATCAGGCCGTCTTCGTTGCATCCTAATTTGAGAATGGTTTCCAGCATGGTTCTGAGTCGGGAAGCATATTCGCGCGCTTTTACAGGATTGTGCTCGGATTCCACTCCCAAGAGCAGCCCCAATCCGCCGATGATTTCGCAACCGTGATCGCGGAGACGGTTCGGAACCCAATCTTCATCGGATAAATAGTAATCCACCAGACGTTCCGCCCATTGCAAATAATGCTCTTCTCCAGTCATGGTATATAGACGGGCAAGGGCTTGGATTTGTTCTCCGTTGACTTCCACATTCTTGGAGGGAATTTTTCCAAAAGGGGTATCCACGCGCGCATGTTTCCAAATATCGTCCTCAATCGCTCTCATACGGTCGAACCATTCGTCATCGCCGGTAATTTCAACAATGGCGATCAAGCCGTCCTTGACATATTCGGATGCTTGGAAAATCAATTCGTCGTAATCCAATTCGACGGTCTTTCCTTCCTTTAAATCATACGGTGCGGGAATACGGTCGAGAACATTGCATAGATTTTTTTCGTCGTGGAGGATTTGGCGTAAGGGGCCATTGAGAGCATCCAGGTCCGTCAGCCAAGCCGCCCACGTGAGAAAGGGATAACAGTCGGCAGCGGTATCTCGGTAATTCCAGTGGCCATCGGCGATATATAAGCCGGTTTCCTCGTCGATTTTCGGTAGAGCGGCTTCATGCAGCCAGCGTTGAACTTTGCTGATGGAATAGCCTGCAATTTCAGCGGAATGCCGAGCTTTTTGGAGCGAGGATTCAAGTTCTTGTGCGCTAGTGTCATGCAATGGAATGATGAAAGTACTGAATAAAAAGAGCAAGAATAATTTTTTCATTTGAAATGCCTTTCATGAAGGGATTGGAGAATAATAGAAATTTATCACGAATGGGGGGAATTATGAAAGGGGAGATTGCGGGTAAATTTCAAATGAGGAGAAAATGGATTTAACGAAACTTTATGGAACTATTCATGATTGAGCCGCATTTGCCGGTGTTTGATCCGATTTGGACACTTGTTCGGTCAACCATTCTGTCCCTTTTCTGAAAATGGTAGTAAGTTTGGTCATCCGTTCGATATCTTGTAGAGATTGAGGTTGGATCTTTTCTGGGGTTAGAAGGGATGCCACGAAATATTTTTCCTTTGGATCCTTCGTTGACGGATTCATCAGACCAAAAACCTGAAGAAAACGAGCAACGGTTTTTCGAGGCCCCTTTTTCAGAGGATCCACGATATCATCGTTGTTCAGCAGCATATCGTAAAGATGATTCAACAAGCTATTCTGCGTCCCTACTACATTGAGTGGAGGCGTTTCTCCGGAAGGATAATTTTCTTCGATTTCAAAACGAGCCGCAATTTCTTCCGGTTTCATTTGGCGTTCCGTTACCTTTCCAAATAAACCGGATTTGACTTTGACAGTCGGTAATTTGCCGCCATTCAATTGTTTCACTCGGTCTTTAAAAATATCCATGATATAACGAGCTTCCAATTCCATATTGGCTTTTTTCATCAAATCGACCAAGCGCTTGATTTTTGCATTGGGAAAGTAACGATTTTTGGAGTCTGGTGAAAATGCATACTCGCCCAATTTAGATAAAAACGTATCCAACTCTTGCTTGAGATCTTTAAAGATTTGATCGGAATTCTTTCCGATATGGGATAAACTTTGTAGTGGAACATCTTTTCCCGCAGCAACTGTGCCGGAGCCGGAATCGGAAACCATTCCCCGTTTCATCCGCTCAATTTCACGAGCGGCATCACCCAGCGCCAGTCTTTTATCAAGTTCTTCTTTGGATATTTTTGAGTTCGCTGCGGTTTTGTTTTTCGCTTGCATGACAAAATTCCCGTAAATGCATAGTATTACTCAACCAGACAACGCATAATAAGTCCAATATATATAAATTTTATCACCCAATGCAAAGAAATGTAAGGTATTTATGATATTTTTTCACTTCTCTTTACAATATACGAGTAGAACTCTTCCAAAATGTTCCAACTGCTAGATATACTATGAGGATACAGTGTCTAATTCATTTATCGGCAGTGCGTTATGAAACTGTAAATCAAAATAAAAAGGTTATGATTATGCTTAAGAAACCAGCTGTTCTTGGGGGAGAACCAACTTGCTCTACGCCATTACCCTTCGTTCGTCCTCATTTACCTTCGTTGCAGAATCTTCAAGATTTGTATGAAGAAATATTAAAAAATGGTATGGTAACCACCGGACCTTATGCTGTACAGTTGGGGAAAGAAATAGCTAACTATTTAGGCGTGCAGTATGCCGTTCCCGTTTCCAGTTGCACAGCCGGCTTACTTCTGGCTTTTCAAGCATTAGGACTCCCTGAAGGTTCCGAAGTGGTTCTCCCAAGTTTTACCTTCATGGCCTCCGGTCTTGCGCCGGTATGGAATCGATTGCGGCTGCGTTTCGCCGATGTCGATCTCGAAACCATGAACGTAACACCAGAACAAATCGAAGAAGCGTTAACACCGAATACCACCGCCATTATAGGGGTTCATCAGTTCGGGAATCCGGCTCCGGTCGAATCTCTTCAAGAGCTGGCACAAAAACGCGGTATAGCACTCTTATTCGATGCGGCGCATGGCTTTGGCGCCCTTCATCACCAAAGACCTCTTGGACGGTATGGAAAATTCGAAGTATTCAGCATGTCACCCACAAAACTGTTGGTTGCCGGGGAAGGCGGAATTGTCGCGACAGATGATGAAGAGATCGCCAATCATGTCATCATGGGAAGAAATTATGGAAATCTGGGCAATTATGATTGTCTATTTCCAGGGATGAATGCGCGAATGAGTGAATTTCATGCCATTGTCGCGCTTAAATCTTTAGACATGCTGGAAGTAGCGGCGCAACACCGAAATCGAGTTGCGGATTTTTATCGGGAACGGTTAAAAGAATTACCCGGTATACACTTTCAAAAGATTGAATTCAGGAATCGCTCTTCCTACAAAGACTTGTCGATCATTGTCGATGAACATGAATTTGGGATGACTCGTGATCTTCTCGCAAATGCCTTGCACGCAGAGGGAATCCATACGCGCGTCTATTATTCACCCGTGCTCCACCGCATGAAAGCTTTCACCTGTTATTCGGAGGATAATATTGATAATTACCTACCAAATACACTTTATCTCGAAACCCACGCTTTGAGTCTACCGATCTATTCCGATATGAGTGAAGAAGAAGCGAATTGCGTCTGTGAAACGATCGAGTTGATCCATCATCACGCCAAAGAAATTGCCAAGAGATAAAAAAAGGGCGACTATCTAAGCCGCCCTTTCGTGAGTATTGAATAACTCCGATATATAACTGATTGATTAGAAGTTGACTTTCACGCCGGCACGGACGAAATAGGCTTCATCATCTTCACCGCCATACGCGAAATTATTGACCGCTTCCATTGCATCGCCGGGGAAATAAATGCCGCCGCCGACAAAGGTTGTCAAATTATCGTTGAATTGATAATCCAACTGAGTGTCGAATTCAAAGCCACCGTCATCTTCATCCAGTACATCATCTTGCAGTAAGAAATAATAAAAATCGGCTGTCCAAGCGACACTTTCGGTAAGAAGCATTCCGCCATTCACATTAAAGACGTGCATGTTGGTGAACGCGTATGATTGGGAAGGATTCATCAATTTAAATAAACCTTCCGCAATCAAGCCGTAGGTTTTCCCTTCGAAAGGCGCGGCAAAACCGTTGGTCGCACGATCACCGTCTTGTTGTAAGAAAGTATAAATGAAGCCAACATTCGGTTGACGGTCCACATCCGGGTGATAGTTCACACCCGCTTGAACGGCTAAAGCATCCGATTCATCGATATTGTCTTGTCGGTCTTCAAATTGATAAGCAACCTCTGCTTTGTAAGCCACTTCTTCGGTGATATCACCGGCAGCACGGCCACCAACAATATACCGTTCCCCTTCAAATCCGCCACGATTGAGGCCGACTTGCTGACCGGTGTTCGGGTCAAATACAGGAGTATAAGGACTCAAGGCGCCCGGTGTGGATTTTTCATCGTTGTATGTGACATAGACATCCAACTGATGGCCTTCAATCCCGAAGTAGGAACCATACATCGCCCAGAGGGTAGCATCGTCATCGTTGCTTCCTTGTCCTTCATGATGAGAGTAGAAGTCCTCGGCATCCCGTGCATGGATCACATCGATTCTTGATTGTTCCGTTTCATAAGAAACGACGACTGCATCAAAGGGATCGATTTCATAACTTCCCAAGTCGGTCAATAAAAGCGGGCTGTTCGGACGAGAATCGGCAATGATGAATCCAGGTCCCCACCAACGGTTGTAATCATCGGCCGCAGGATTGTCACCATAGTTCAGGAACTGACGACCAGCGGAGATGGAAAAACCGGATGCGTAAATATCCGCGACTTTAATGAACGCTTCTTCTAAAAATACTTCCAGGTCACCAAATCCATCACCAGGATTATGATGAAGATTCAAAGCGCTCTGGCCAAATTGATGTGCTCCACCGGCTTCACTGTTGAAAGCACGATCTGCTTCCAAACTAATGCGAGCAGTGACATTGTCATCCAAGTCAGCCTGGAACCACAGATGGAATTCGGAACGAAGGAAATCGACTTCATCTTCGGCGCCATCATCATCTGTCATATCAAATTCTTTGGCGAAGAAATATTCCAATAAAATGTCGCCCCCAATATCCATGTTATCGATATCGGCATAGGCGACAGCACCAAACATCATAAAAAAGGAAAGGCTTAATACGGTAAGTTTTTTCATCTTAGATAGTCCCCCTTCTTTCAACTTGCTAGTTGATCAGGTTTTGTTTTTCAATTAAAATAATTACATAGTATAATATTTTGCATTGAGTCCCTTTTTGCTTCCGATAGGCCTTCTTTCAATCATTCCCTCCTTTCTTTGGCTGAATGGGGAAGTCACTCAGAGACTCTTCAAAAATCCTGATTCCCATCATAATGAAATTGTCCATGATGTCAAGACGAATTTGTGGTTTTTTTACCAGGCATGAGGTAAAATAACCACACTTCAAAATGTTACAATCAATCATTGAACAAGAACGAACATGCAGGAAGTAATCATAATAAATTCAGATAGAAAGTTCTGACGCTGATCTGTAAACGATGAATTCGTTCCAACCAAAAAACATGACTTTTGTGGCCTTTTCATTTTCTGTTGACCATGCAACCTATCTTATTGATTCAACTAAAATATTGCCACAAAACGTTACATCGGTCAATTGTCATTTTATTATTCCCCCAATTTTACTTGAGATTTGAGATCAATTTCGAAAGATATCCTATAAATTCATCGGATAACTGCTCGACACTCCTGAAGAAATCTGCGTATTTTTGCAAGCGAGACATGTCCGATTCGTTTCGTGGATGTTGGATAAAAGAATACATGGCCGGGAAAAGTGCTTGTTCCAGAGAAATTTGAACATGATTGTTCCTGTAAATCCGCCAAAAAAGTGCATCGATAGCCTGCCATTCTGGCGTATTTTTTATATTTTCGGATGGACGACTTCTGTGATTCAATTGCGCCGCAAGGGAAAGACCTTGAAGTGCCTGTGATTTGGCGGTTTTCAACTCTGAAGCGAGTTTGTTCAAAGATTCTACAAAAGATTGCGAAAAAGAAGTATTCCTTTTAGGAGAAAAACCGGAATCTTTTTCAACAGCCCATGAATTCAGTAATACATTCTGTACAATGGTGGAAAGAGTCGTGATTTCCGTACCCTCGATCCTGGCGCCGCCTTCTGTGGCATCGTAAACGGTCAGTTCACTTTTGCTGATTAAATAAGAAAGTTTTCTCAAAAAGACGTGCATGGGTTTGGAAGTCGGGACAACGTCCCCGAAAACACCGGGAATCCATACAATCTCTTCCTGCGTTTTTTGTGGATGAAAAGCCGCAGGATGAACACTAATACATTTGTCCTGTTGTGCCGGGGTGGACAATGAGCGATTCAGCGCCGTTCCGGAGGCATGTGTCGTTCCACCTTTTGTCGAGTATGCCAGATCATGGCCGACTAGTATCACCGGATTGCATCCCATCCAAGAAGCAGCGGTGAACAGGGCGTGAGCGACAGAAAGGCTTTGATCGAACAAGCCATACGGCCCTCCGCTTTCCTCGATCCAACGATTGATGGCGGCTTTCGCGGAGTTGATGAAGAGAAGCGGACCTTTCCAGCCAGTAGGAATCGATGGATACACATCGGATTCGAACAGAAGCACGGTTCGTTCATCCGGTTCGATTCCTTCGAAATGACGTTGATTGAGTTCTGTGGGATCGGTGGCAGCCACAAAATCCGGTTCAATGCCATATTCTTTAACGATTCGGTAAGCCGTATCGACGCAAAAAATCAGCCCTTTCGAAGTGTGAGCTGCCAAGCAATGCAAATTCTTTATCAAAGAGGGTCCGGCCGCGATGAGAACGGCCGGCCGATTTTTGAAATAATCTTTGTACGAGATCAATCCTTCACTTTTGATAATCACTTGTAGGTTGACGATGGCATTGCGCTGGATCAATTTCCCATAGCGTAGGAGAAAGTCCGCTTCGGCTTCGGCTTGCCGGAGAAACTGATGGAGAAGTTCGCGCGCATTTCGATAAAATTGCGAATGGAGTTGAAATGATGCAGGATGTTCCAGGATTTGGAAGCCACACCCCATGATTTGTGGAAGAAAAGACTGGACAGCGGGAATGATTTCTTCTTCTTTCTCGGGGATCACAATGCGCACAGACGGATTGGAAAGGATGCTTCGCCAATCTCGCCGATGCAGAAAATGGTAGAAAATGTGAATATCTTTCTCGATCATCACCAGCGCGGCAATCGAGTCGCCATGATGAGCCACTAAAGATTCAAGGGTGTACCCGAGTTCCAAACCAAGAAAAAGGAAAACATTCGATTGCTGATAGGAAAGTGAATCGATTCTTCGGGCCGCCACGATCAAAGGATCCTCCTCACCCTGTAATGATAGAGGGCCATTTTCCGTATGAACAACCATAGTCAGCCGATGATTTTTCTCAATCAGTTCATAGTGATCATGAGAGGATACAGTTTGGATTTTTTGGGCTACGTGCGGATGGTTCGTTCGTAGGACCTCGAAATTGATCCGAAAAACATCTCTCGAATTTTCATCATATTCCATACGGTTTCGTTTCCTTTTTGCGTTTTTCTGCCGCCTCTTTTGGGGAGATGTGTGGAAATTCCTACGATAATGAATTAGAATAACCCATATTATCATGAAACGGAAAAGATAAAAGAATCAAAGGAACGATCCCGTTTCATAAAAAAATGAATCGTGTGCCCAGGAGGAGGCATCGGGGTATCTGCCACTTTTTTTCACGAGATTCGTTTCGTGATTCACGAAAATCCGATCGCGCATATCGTTTATGGATGCTTTAGAAAAGAAAGGATTTGTTATATGTTGGAAAGCTGGATGCGAAGTTATATAACGTTGGCACTCTTCCTTCTGCGACTGACAATCGGAGTGGTTTTTATGGCGCATGGCGGCCAGAAGTTATTCGGAATGTTCGGAGGTCCGGGTCTCGAAGGAACAATCGAGATGTTTTCCAATTTGAACATCCCCTTTTCCTCAATGACAGCTTGGTTCGTCTCATGTATTGAATTTTTTGGGGGAATCGGCTTGATTATCGGAATCGTTGTGCGGGAAATATCCCTCTTGTTGATTTTTGTCATGATCGGAGCTATATGGACCGTGCACGGTCCCAATGGTTTTTTTCTACAAAATCAAGGGTATGAATACAACTTTGTTTTAATCGGTGCGTGTCTGGCGTTGTTTTTCGCGGGAGGCGGGCCAGCATCCTTGGATCAGCTGATTTTTCCAAAGCCGAAATGGACATTTGTCAAAGACCCGTCCAAAATCAAATTGGAACCGCCGATTGAATAAATCACTTGTTTGCTAAACCAATAGGGGAGTACTATCGTGAAAGTTGTCATTTTAGCGGGAGGCCGAGGAACACGACTCGCCGAAGAAACCGAAGTCAAGCCTAAACCGATGGTGGAGATCGGCGGCAAACCCATCCTTTGGCATATTATGAAACTGTACTCCTATTATGGATTTCGAGAGTTTTTTGTGGCACTGGGATACAAGGGAGAAGACATCAAACGATATTTTCTGGAATACAATCTCGTGCAAGGCAATGTAACCCTCCATTTGTCTTCAGGAACTGTCGAAGTCCATGACCGATTTTGTGAAGATTGGATCATTCATTTGGTGGATACCGGCTTGAACACCAATACCGGCGGACGAGTCAGGCGGTTGAAATCGTGGCTGCAAGACGAAACGTTCATGGTGACATACGGGGACGGCGTCGGGAATGTAAATTTGAAGGAATTACTGGAATTTCATCAATCCCACAATCTTTGTGGTACTGTCACTGCCGTTCGTCCTCCTGCGCGTTTCGGGGGTCTGCTATTTGAAGGTAATCGAGTAACACGATTTACCGAAAAGCCGCAAATCGGAGAGGGATGGATCAACGGAGGATTTCTCGTGCTGACTCCCTCCATTTTCAATTATCTCGATGACGATCAAACCGGCTTGGAATCCGACACGTTAGAGCGAATGGCGGCCGACGGCCAATTGAGCGCCTACCGGCATGACGGATTCTGGCAATGTATGGATACTCTCCGCGACAAATATTTGCTTGAAAATTTATGGAGAGGTGGGAATCCGCCTTGGAAGATTTGGGAATGATACTCACTACACATCGATTGTGAAGCAGGCAGGGACACCTGCTTTACCCATGAATCGAATTCGAGATCGAGCAAGATATTGCTTTTTAGCAATTCAGTCTCCAATCAACGATTTTCACGGATCACTTTACCCGGATTTCCAAATACAACGGAATGATCGGGCACATCTTTTGTTACGACTGTGCCCGCCCCAATGATTGCATTTTTTCCGACACGGATGCGGGGGAGCACAACCGCGCCGGTTCCGATCATGGTGTTTTCACCAATGTGCACCTCTCCAGCGAGATGAGCGCCAGGCGCAATATGTACCCCGTCTTCCAACACGTTATCGTGATCTACGGTCGCGCCGGTGTTCACAATACACGCTTCCCCCAACCGGCAGTCGACACAGACAGCGGATTGTGCAAGGATTTGGCTGCCTTTCCCAAGGCGGACATTGGCCGCGAGAAAGGCAGCCGGATGGACCGTGCTGAGAGGGCGAATTCCACGATCTTCCAAAAACCGTTGGATATCAAGACGGTCTTGGCCACGGGAACCGCCGATGGCAACCACGCAACGAAGTTCTTGGATGCGTGAACCCGTTTCCTGCCACCAATTTTCGAAGCCGTTTGGCTTATAATAAATCGGAATGCCGGGGAAAGGAGAAGGCACAGTTGGATTGTTGTCGAACAAGGCGATCAATTCATGACCGGCGTGTTGGATGCATTCGTAGAGAACTTTACAATGGCCGGTCGCTCCCCAAAAAATGGTTTTCATAGGATTCAATTTGTTCCTTCAAACATTCCAAGCAGTTGCAGTGGCTGAAGTCCGCATCCGCATATCGTTTGAAATACGATTCCAGTTTTGTCCAATATCCATGATCGTCCCGTATTTTTTTGCAATACATGCAAATCGGTAGAATACTTTGAAGTGTTTTGACATGGTCGAGTGCTTCCTGCAATTCACGATTGCGATTGATCAAGGCGCTTTGCAACTCCACCATGCGCCTCCCTACTTCGATCCGGGCATGAAATTCCCGATGATCGAACGGTTTGGTGATGTAATCATTCGCTCCCGCTTCCAGCCCTCTCACGATATCTTCCTTCTCGCTTTTTGAAGTGATAAGAATGATATAGGGCGGAGAATCCGTTTCGATTTGCCGAACGTTTATACACACCTCGACGCCGTTCATCCTGGGCATCATCCAGTCGAAGATGATCAATTTTGGCGCGTCCGGCTCCTGTAGTCGTTTCCACGCTTCCATTCCATCGGAAACCAATGTAAATTCATATCCCCATTCTTTCAGGAAATTGTTCAGAATGGTTTGAAACATAGGTGTATCTTCAGCGACGAGTAATTTCATATCCCATCATTCCGAACTCGAGAATTAACACTCTATTATGAAACAAGACTATTGCGTTATGGAAGAGGCGTTGAACCATTTTTCATGCGAATTTATACACATGACTCCAGCCGTTGATTTGTACTGTTTATTTCCGGGAAAACGGATTTCAATAAAAAAGCGCCCAAGTTTCCCCAGACGCTTTTGAGATTCAATAGAAAAGCCGTTCTTAATAAAGAGACCATTGAGTAATGGCAGTGGGTGTACCGGTCACTTCTCCCGTCATTGTGTATTCGACTGAGTTGGCTAAGAGTTTCAGTCCGTTTTCCGAATATTGTTCAAAAGAGATCGCGCCGCTGCCGTCATCCTCGAAATAACGCAACATGGCGAAAAACACACGGCGATGAGAGTGCATATCGATTCCGTCGGGCAGGAAGGGAACAAGAGTTGAACTGTCGGCATCCCATTCCGCCATAGCGGTTCCCAAATTCAATTCTGTCTCGGCTAGAAGGATTCCATTCCCAAGTCCGGCTTCACCACCGGTATCTACGTAATCGATATCCTGGTCAAGCGTGTACAGATCGACACGGGTTCCATCCAGTTCGACTCCATTGAAAATAGGATGATCCGGTTTAGCGACTTCCAGATATTGAGATGTTTCACGAGCAGTCGGTCCTTCGACCCAATTCCATCGGGCGGGATCGTTGCGAACCATATAGGAACTACCGTGAAGAAGAGGAACCTGCAATTCATTCCAAAAAACAGCACTTTCGTCAAATGAACCGCTGCTGGTGGAACGATGAACGATGACGAGATCATAGCTTTCGAGTAGAGCGATTTCTTCATCCGTCAAAACATCCCGAAATGCACTATTCCCGCCTTCATTTTGGTCAGGATCGCCCGGATCGGCGTCGACCGTGTAACCAAGACTGCGGAGATAATCTCCCAGATTGCCGGCGCCTTCCACTTCCAATTCCGGCGCATCCGTGACAATCATGATCGATTGTCCCATAGTTCCCTGCACGACGAACGACAAGGCACACAAAAAGCAAAGTATCTTTTTCATAAAACATTTCCTCCCAACATTATAAAATAAGTAAAACCGCCATACGGTTTCATTGAATCCAAATCCATGTACTTACAATATGAATTCCTAATTATCAATCCCAAAAACGAATTTTCAATATGCCAAAATAACTGTCAAAAGTATAGGGGGATGAAATAACATTTTTTCATAAACAGCATTTTTGAATGAAAAAGTTTGAATAATGGCGGAATGACGGTATTTTCAATCCTTAAACTCAGATTTTCGAAGAATTTTTCGAATAGGGGAAACATTTTTTTCACTTTTGTAGATAAAATATTACATCTTTCCCACAACAATTATGTACAAACTGGTTGAAAACGAGTCTCTTTCTGCGTTAAAATAGAGACAGCGGGCAATCATTCGAATTGCGGTGAAGGTACAAATAATATACGAGGTGGGTTATGACACGATCAGAGACAACAATCAATCGCCGAAATTTCGTAAAACTGGGAACCGGCATGGGGGCGACTGGTTTATCATTGGGAGCCTTTGCGAAAGAGGAAGAGAAATCCTCTTCCGGGATGAAATACCGGACATTGGGAAAAACCGGATTGAAAGTGTCGGAAGTCAGTTTTGGAACATACGGCTTCAGCAATTCCGAACTGCTGGAAGAGGCACTTGATAAAGGCATCAACCTCATTTGCACCGCCGCCGATTATCAGCGCGGCGTGGCGGAAGAAGCCATCGGCCGAGTAATGAAGAAACGCCGTGAAGACGCCATTCTATTTACCGGTTGGAAGTGCCGGCCGACGACGAGAAAAAAAGACCTACTTGCCGTATTGGATGAAAGTTTGAAGCGTCTACAAACCGATCACATCGAAATTGTCAAAACCCACTTTGTTGAACAACCGGAATGGTTGGACAATGACGATCAATATGAGGCATTCGAAGAAGCGAAAAAGGCTGGAAAAGTCAAATACTACGCCTTATCGCTGCACGGCGGGAACTTGGAAAACATCTTCCAAAAAGCGCTCGAGAAAGAAACATTCGATGTCATTCAATGCAAATACAATTTCATGGAATTTCCGACTCAGATGAAATTATTCGAAACAGCAGCCCAAAAAGGAATCGGCGTTGTGGCTTTCAAGGTCGGAGCGGGGAAAATGCAGGATGAAATCCGTGAGTTGCAGGAAAAAGGATTGAATCAGTTTCAAGCCACTGTCCGCTGGGCCTTGATGAATAAGAATGTGGCTAGCGTGTGTGCAGGAATTCGCAGTTTCCGCGATGTCGAGGAAAGCCGGGAAGCCGTCTCCAAAAAATTGACCCGCGCGGACGCCGAGTGTTTGCGGCGTTATGCCAAAGCGGTCGACAAAACCTATTGCCGTTATTGTTCCACCTGTGAACCTTATTGCCCCAAGGGGGTGTCGGTTGCGAATGTTATGCGTTACGCGATGTATTTCAAATATTACAAAATGGAAAAAGAAGCCATGCAGCTCTATTCGGAATTGCCGATGGAATGCCGTCCGGACGCTTGCGAAGATTGCCCCGGCTATTGCGAGAATGGATGCCCCCATCAACGTTCTGTGCGGGAAGGATTATTGGAAGCGAAGAGGTTATTGAAATGTACACCAAGTGTTGTATCCATTGCGTAATTTGCTTTCTTATTCTTGGGACTGCTTTTCCGGTATCCGGATTGAACGATTCAACCGATTCGTCCGTTTCCGTTCAGGACCTTGTGCCGCCTAGTGGTTTTTTGGACGGCTGGACCATTGAAGAAGGACCGGAAATCTATACTCCCGACAATCTTTACGAAATCATCGATGGAGCGGCGCCGCTCTATCTATCCTACGGTTTTCGCAAACAAGCCTATGTTCGCTATGTGCACGAAGGGGACTCTCCTTTCGGCATCACGGCTTATATCTATGATCAAGGAAGTGTCGAAGGCGGATTTGGCGTTTATTCCTCCTCGCGCCATCGCAATGAAAATTTCCAAGCATTCGGAACACAGGGATATCGCTCCGGTACAATCCTTTCCGCATGGAAGGGAAGATTCTATATTTATCTAACCGGCGACCGGGAAAATGAAGAAACCGTCAAAGCGATGGAATCCCTTGCCCGGAGAATCACGGAGCAGATTCCGGGAAGAGATTCCTATCCGCAAGCATTTCAACTTCTGCCCGAAGAAGGCCGTGTAAAAAACTCGGAGGTGCACACGGAAAAATCCTACTTAGGGTATGACTCGCTGCAAAAATCCATCAGCGCTCTCTACCAAGTCAAGGATTCGACAGCGACCTTGTTTGTGGCTCAATATAGCGATGAGGAAGAAATGGAAAAACAATATTCCCTTTTTCAAGAAGCGATCGCAACGCGAAATGAAACAGTGGATTTGCCCTATTCCAATATCCTTCCATTTGCTGTCAAGAGCCGCTCTTTGGGAAAGGTGTTGACCACTTCATATCAACATCATATCTATGGTGCATACTCCAAAGACAATATCGAATGGAATGACCTCTATCAGTTATTGACACGATGTTCACCATTGCTTTCATCACCGAAAACCGAGGAGAAAAAAGGATAGTGAATGGCTACCCTCTTTTTTGTATGTGCATTCTTACCGGATCGTTCGAGAACCATTTTTTTTGATTGACACTCGCAAGCGTTGTCATTTCGGCACGAAGAAGCATCCAGAGAAAGAGAAAACAATATTTCCCCCAATTTTTAGATAAAATTCCGCTCATATACCTTTCACTTTCAACAAATCGTCATTACGATACAATAATTTATTGTATAGACACCTTGTGCCTTGTGCGAACAGATGTTATGCTTTCTTAACAAAGGATGATCACGTATTTATCACATTTCAGTGATAAAAGAATTTGAATTGTCAACAATACACAAGGCAAGGAAATTGAGTGATGCAAGTTACGAATGATAGTTCCCATTGGAGAGCGTTCGAGGAAAATCAAGTAACTCATTCGGTCGCCCACTATTTAATGGCGATCCATCGCTTACGTGATGAGCAAGGGTACGCCCGTGCAACGGATGTGGCTGGTTTACTGGGGATATCACGAGGAGCCACTTCACTTGCACTTTCCCATTTGAAAGACCGTGGACTGGTCAAGGAAGATCCCAACCGGATTCTCTTTTTAACCGAGGAAGGAGATTCCGTAGCGCGGAAGGTCGAACATAATTACGCGCTTTTGGTCCGATTCTTTGAAAATGTATTGGGAGTCTCTTCCGACTCTGCGAAAACAGATGCATGCAAAATGGAGCATCTTTTGAGTGAGGAATCCTCCCGGGCGTTGGTACAATTTCTTCGGCTCCTTTTTTCCGGAAAACACTGCATGAAAGAGCTCTTGGATGAAATGAACCGAATCAAGAAAGAAGAAGGGTGTCAAGAAACCCTATGTCCCTTATGTGAACCGGTGGGCGAATGTCTATCGCCCCCTATGAATAAAGAGCTTTCTTAGAAAGCGAATATTGTAATTAGACTGTCTATCATTATTTCAGTGCAGCAGACATCGTTTTAAGAAGGGATAGAAAGAAGTGACCGAACAAAAACTATCGAATTGCACTTACGGCTTATCGGGTATCATTACACGAGTGGAAGGAAATTCTCCTTCGACAACACGCCTTCTGGAAATGGGAGTCGTTCCTGGAGAGTGGATCCGCGTATTGCAAGTAGGAAGTCCGACACTCTTACAAGTCGGTGGAAGTCGAATTTGTGTTCGAGTCAACGAATTGGAAAGTGTTTCAGTGATACCGGCAGATGAAGATGAATCGCTCAATCGAATCGATTCATTCCTTCAAGAAGAAATACCTGAAACCTCCCCTGTGCGTTCACGCATATGAATCGATTTTCGAATCAGGATGTTTCCGGCATTTCTGAGCATTTCATACCTTTTCTGATAAACAATCGTCTTGTTTCACCATTCATCCTAAATCTTGCGCTTATTATTCAACGGCTAGAAAGTGGTGAGTATTTTGCCAGCTGTCATCGATCCCCAAATCAGTTCACAACGTAAGCGGATTGCTCTGGTTGGAAATCCAAATACGGGGAAAACCACCTTATTTAACTCGTTGACCGGATTGAATCTCAAAGTCAGTAACTATCCCGGCGTAACGGTGGAGAGAAAAGTAGGAAGATTCACAATCGGCTCTCGTGAATTCGATATTGTTGATCTTCCCGGAACATATAGTTTATCCGCGCATTCTCCCGATGAGATGGTTGTAACCGATATTTTGCTGAATCAGCAAAGCGGTGAGGAACCTGTAGATCTTGTGATCGCGATTGTAGATGCAAGCAATCTTAATCGTCATTTTTACTTGGTTTCTCAACTCTTTGAATTGGATTTACCCATTATTATCGCTTTGAATATGATGGACATCGCGGAAGGACGGGGAATCCAAATCGATGTAGAAGGTCTCTCCAAACGCCTTGGGGTACCCATTGTTCCAATGTGCGCCAATCATGGCCGGGGAATTGAGGAATTACGAACCTGCATCGATGAATTAGAAGAAAACAAAACATATCTCCCACGCGAGAAAGCATTATTTCCGGAACATTTCAGACAATCCCTGCAAGAATTACGAGTATGGCTTACGTCGCAAGAAAAGAAAAATGATCGTTTGATACCAGAACCGGAACTATTTCGTGCCTTTGTCGATGAGAAGGGAATTTTTGAAAAACGTTTGGTGAAAAACTACGGAACGGATTTTCAGCATAAACTTGAAGAGATGCGGCAAGAGGTGAAAAACAGCCGTACTCTTTCCGCGATGGAAGCGAAAATCCGATACAATTGGATCGCAAGTGTTCTCAATGGATTTGTTACTTATCCCAAAGAACCTGTGCTCCATACCTCAGATAAAATCGATCGAATCCTGCTTCACAAAGTGTATGGAACAGCGATTTTTCTTCTAATGATTGCACTGATTTTTCAATCTATTTTTTCCTGGGCGACACCCGTTATGGATGCCATTGATGGATTGTTCAGTGCATTGGCATTTTTTGTGACTACATGGATGTCGGAGGGAATGTTACGCAGCATGATCACTGACGGTGTGATTTCAGGTGTCGGTGGTGTCATGATCTTTTTGCCGCAGATTGTGATTTTGTTCTTTTTTATTGCCATTTTGGAAGATTGCGGTTATTTGCCTAGAGCCGCCGCCTTAATGGACCGCTTGTTATATCGATTCGGATTATCCGGCCAGTCCTTCATCCCGATGCTTTCCTCATTCGCTTGTGCCGTACCGGGAATTATGGCGACTCGCACCATTTCAGACCGCCATAGCCGGTTATTGACGATTCTCATACTGCCATTGATGAGTTGTTCCGCACGGCTGCCCGTTTATTTGATTTTCATTGCCGCATTCGTCCCCAATCAGACGGTATTAGGGAATTGGTTGAATTTGCAAGGATTAGCGCTGTTGGGGATGTATCTCATCGGCACACTGTTCGCTTTGCTGATGGCTTTGTTGTTTAAAACCACTATGATGAGGGGGAAACCGTCTTATTTTATTTTGGAAATGCCGACCTACAAATGGCCTGTTCCTCGGACAGTAATGTTATATGTATACGCACGGGCAATGGATTTTATCCTGCGAGCGGGAACGATTATCCTGTGTGTTTCCATCATCGTTTGGGCGTTTGCTTACTTTCCTCATCCGGATTCCATTGCACAGAAATATGAACGGTTGCGCGAACAGGAACAGCGTAATATGGTGCAGGAGACGTTGCCAAAGCTCATCGCGATTCAACCGGATTCATTTCATTCTTCCATGGATACGGAAAACCTACAAGAAACGATCGAAAGTAATTCCGTTTTTCAGAGTCCGGCCCCCAATACTCCGGCTGCCGAGGTCATGGATGAGTATCAAAACTATCGTAACGCGATAGATAAAATCAATGCAGCGGAAAATGGAGAATATGTTCGGCAAAGTATGCTGGGGCGAATGGGACGGTGGATTGAACCGGTGGTAGAACCGTTGGGATGGGATTGGCGCATCGGGATGGCGACTTTGGCGTCGTTTCCGGCGCGTGAATTGGTTGTCGCGGCTCTGTCCACCATTCTCAACATTGGAGTCGAGGAACAAGAATCACCAGGCGGTTTGCGAGAGGCGATTATCGATGCGAAGCGTGAAGACGGCGCTCCGCTGTTCAATTTAGCGGTTGTATTTTCATTAATGGTATTTTTTGCCTTGTGTTGCCAGTGCGCAGCGACCTTGGCGACCATTAAACGGGAGACAAATTCCTGGAAATGGCCGCTGTTCACATTTGGCTATATGACCGTTTTGGCCTATGGTTGCGCACTCGTAACCTATCAGCTCGGTGTCTATTTTGGACTGGCCTGATATGGAGGTGTCAAATGGGTTTTCAAGAGATCATTGTTGGAATTATTGTCGTATTTTGCGTATTTATTACTGTAAGGCATGTGTACCGGTCTTTATCCGGTTCGCGTTGTTCATGCTGTTCAAAATTGAAAAAAGAGAGAATTCGATTTACCGAATCACCGAAAAGTGAAAAAACATCATAAAGAGAGTAGAAATAATAATCTTCTAGGGTGCATTCACTTATCGTTGAAAGATGCGGGCAGGGATGCCCGCGCTCCAAAAGTAGAAATAACAATCATCTAGGGTGCATTCCTTTATCTTTTGCTTTGTTTTCGGTTCAACAATCCTCTTTCACGACTATAATATAGAAATCAATGAATCGGATTCGGCGGTTTGAATGGTCATCACGTTCAGACCTTGTTTTATCCGGGGACTTTGGTTAGAGTTTCATTTCCACAGTCTTTTTAATGACTCTATTTCAAAACAATCATTCCGGAGGACGATAGTGAAAAAAGGTATTGGTATTTTATTCGCGCTATTGTTGTGTATTTCCGTCGGTTTTGCCGGATGGAATGCAACAGCTGCAGAAACCAGTAACAAAGGAACAGAAACCGTGAATGTGAAAAACGACGAGGAAGTGGCCGTATTGCAGACCTCGATGGGGGTCATGGTCTTGAAATTCTTTCCCGAAATTGCTCCCAAACATGCCGAGAATTTCAAGAAATTGGCACGGAAGGATTTTTACGATGGCACCAAATTTCACCGTGTCATCAAGGGATTTATGATTCAAGGCGGCTGCCCGAATACGAAAACAGATAATGCCGACAGCTGGGGAACAGGTAGCCCTGGCTATACAATCGATGCGGAATTCAATGACAAACCTCATGTAAAAGGAACTCTCTCCATGGCTCGTGCCCGTGATCCCAACAGTGCAGGCAGTCAGTTTTTCATCTGCCATGGCCGTGCGCCTCATTTGGACAAACAATATACGAATTTCGGCCAATTGGTGGATGGCGAAGAGGTTTTGGACAAAATCGCAACCGCAGAAGTCAAACGGAATCGAATGGGTGAACCAAGCATGCCGGTCAAACCTGTGGTTTTGAAAAAAGCACAGATCATGACTTGGGAAGAGTACCAAAAAGTAAAAGATGAATTAAAAAAATCTGAAGACGATCAAGAAGAAAAGTAATCCGTTCATCAAAAATACAAAAATAGGGTGTGCTAAGCGGGGAGGTAGCGGTGCCCTGTACCTGCAACCCGCTCTAGCAGGGCTGAATTCCCTTTCTGCGGGAAGCGGCTGTGAGGCAGCGTTGTGCAAGGAGTGTTGATTGTCGTGTCCCGCGCAATGCCGGCTCGCGAACCAGGTCAGGTCCGAAAGGAAGCAGCCTTAAGCGATATCCGGTATGTGCTGCGGGTGTGCTCGGCAGGAGCCACCTACACAATGGCGCTCGGAACCGCTCTCTCAAGGAAAGGGTGCACACCCTTAAAAAAATGCCATGCCATCAGCGAAGAAGTACATTGTCTCTGCCCTCAAACATCGCCCTACCCGATTTGTTGAAGTTCTTGCCCAGGAACATATTATTCGTACTTTAAAACATAGTCTCCAACGGGGGCGTATCGCCAACGCGTATCTTTTTTCCGGTTCACGCGGTACAGGGAAAACGACGACTGCGCGGCTATTAGCCAAGGCGCTCAATTGTGAAAATTTACAGGAAGCGGAACCGTGCAATCAATGTTCGTCTTGTTTGAGCATCAACCAGGGGACGAACATCGACATGCTCGAGATCGATGCCGCTTCCAACCGCGGGATTGATGAAATTCGGGAATTGCGTCAAAACGCCCGTTTTTCACCTGTCAATGGCAAATACAAAGTCTATATCATCGACGAAGCGCACATGTTGACGAAAGACGCCAACAATGCGCTTTTGAAAACCTTGGAAGAACCCCCCGCCCAATCCCGCTTCATTTTAGCCACAACCGAACCGGATAAAATTCTGCCGACGATCCTTTCCCGCTGCCAGTGTTTTCAGTTTCGCAGAATCCCAACCCAGATTATCGTGGATCATCTCCAAAAAATCGTTTCTCAGCAGGATGATTTGGATATTGCCGATCCATCCGAATTGGATCAAATCCTCTATCACATCGCACGCACCTCGCAAGGCGGATTGCGGGATGCCTTGGGTGCGCTGGATCAGCTGCTGGCGTACTGTTCGGGAAAATTGGAACTGGCGGAAGTACAAGAAGTGCTGGGAATCATCGAATTCGATCAAATCGACCGTTTTGTCAGGGCGATCATCGATCATGACATTCACGATATTTTCGTGTGTATCGAAAGTATCGTAAACCGGGGCAAGGAAATCGGTTGGTTTCTTAAAGAATGCCTCCAATTCCTGCGCAACCTTGCAGTAACGAAAGTTTCACAGAAAAGCGGGGAATTATTGGATTTACCCGAGGATTACTGCAAACAACTGCAGGAAACCGCTAAACGGGTGACCTTGGAGCATATTCTATATATCACGGATTGTTTTTGGGAAGCGGAACGGCGTATGCATTTCTCACTCGAAACCCGATTGGTGTTCGAAATGGCTGCGGTCAAAGCCGCTAAAGTTAGCCAAGCGGTGAAGATCGAAGATTTACTGCAAAAACTGTCTGGTTATTCCCCTCCCCGTTCAAACACTGCCGGTTTTGATTCATCCGCTCAGTCGATCACGACGCAACCCGAGTCGCTTTTCCAAAACCATGAAAACCCGTCGAAACATAAATCGACAACGGCCGAGGTTGAATCTGCTCCTTCCCCTTCTTCCGAATCTGTTCTTACAACAGAAAAAATGTCCCCTCTGCAAGAGCAATCTACCGATAGGGAGACTGTTGCTCAGAAAGTGAAAACTCAAAATACGCTCCCGATATCCAACGATTTACTATCCACTTCGTGGAATCAAATACTCCGTGAAATCGAAGGGAAAAATGCGATTTTAGCAGGAATGTTGGAAAACAGTGTCCCACTCGAGATTTCCGACTCCGAACTGCGTATTTCCATTCCTTCGGGTTCTTCCTATTCATTGCGAATGCTGGAAAAACCCAACAACCGCGAATCACTCACTCAATTTGTCAAGGATTCCTTCGGCCGTTCCTTGAAAATCAAATTTGAAACCTACGATGTGCCATCCGCTCAAAATGATGAACAAACACAGACAGTTCCTCAAAAACCACAAGCGTCTATGCGTGAACTTCTGCAAAAAGTAGAGGGGGATACGCTATTCAGTAAATTGATGGAGGAGTTGCCGGGGAAGATAACGAACATTCGATCCGAGTGATCTTTCACTATATATTGGTTCGAGATTTCATTCAGGCTTGATTTTTCCGTCTTCGGTGAAAACCATTTCAGATATTCGTCCAATTCGGATTTCCTCGCGTGCTTCAGATGCGAGTTTTATCAGTTTCCTGGGTGAAGATGCAAAAGTTGAGTTCCATTTTTTATTATCTTCTAGCACCTCCTGCTCTGTCTCATTTTCATGCAGTCGAGCAATCATTTTGTGAATTTCTGCTTTTGTGAATACTCTGAAATTAGATAGGTAAGTTTTTTCCAATCAATTCTTCCTTTCTTCAAGAAGATATTCAAATTATAAAATTTCGCATACAATGGTACCATTCGTTATGAAATTCAAGGGAAACGTTGCTACAATATAGATTATGAGGAAAAATAACACGGAAATCGAATCCTATAATTCGAAACGCATTGGTAACGATTTTTTGGAGACCCGATCATGACTGAAATTACTGTTCGTTTTTTAACGGATCAACATCGAATAGATCCCTCTTTTTACGAAAGCCTTCATTCCCTGGCCCAACAGTATGGCATGAATGTCGAAGAAGAACCAAATGCAGATAGTGTTCGTTTTGTGCGAGAGGGGCGCGATTGGCTGGACCGGAGAGACATGGAGCGTGCTATTCATTCTCATGGTTTAAGAAAAGATTTCTCTCATCTTGACAAGGTGAAAGGCTAACAAGTGGATCTTATTATCGATGCGAGTGTCGTAGGGAAATGGTTTTTTGATGAGCCTATGAAAGAAGCTGCGGATCAATACTTGAATCCTTACTATCGATTGGTTGCACCGGATCTTCTTGCTTCTGAGTTTATTAATATCGTACAGAAGAACACTCGCATCCGAAACATTACCTATCCCCAGGGATTAGCGATCTTGAAAAGATTTCATGCCTTACCGATTCATTATGTTCCTACGATTGAACTGCTGGAGGACGCTTATCGGATTTCTCATGAATTAGACCATTCTGCATACGACTGTATCTATCTGTCAATCCCAGAAAAACAAGGTGGGATTATGGTTACTGCAGATAAGCCATTTTATACGAAAGTGAAAAACAGCGGCTATTCAAAGTTCATTACTTGGATTGAAGATCCGCCATGATCGCCAGCCAGCGGGAAGAGGGGTGAACCCAAATTTCCTTAAAATTATAGCAATTATCCGCCGGCCAAAACGGCTCATCTTCATTCCGGCTTGACTGAATTCCGACAGGCAAGCCTCCGACGATATTGCCGGAAGTGGCAGTGTATTGCGGGGCAAAATCATAGCCTTCACCGTACATCGTGCTTTGGCAGAACGGATTCAATCCAACCACCCATTCCAATTGTTGATGAACTAAATCCCATAATTCATGTTCTTTCAGCAATCGGGCGGCTGCGGAAAGAGCGCGGGTTTGGGAAAGCAAGACACCGTAATTTCCGCGAAAATCATACCATACCGGAAACCGGCGAAGATAATGATCTTGGCTCAAGCGAATCCCGTTTCTTACTTGCTCATTGAAATTTTCATTCTTGGATTCGTTCACATCATAGATGGACGCTGGGAACATATGATACGGAGCCGTAAAGCCGGAAATCGTTTTTAAATATTCGGCATACAATTTAACGCTGTTCTGCCAATCAGCAAATCTCTCGTGCGCCGGAAACAACTCACAGAGCATGACCAACGCAACGATCGGGGATTGAATTTCTCCGATATGGGCATAATGTTGGATACGTTCTTTGGCGGGGGTTCGGTAAAAGAAGCCGGTAAGAGGGATATCCCAATCCGGTTTCGATTGCTGTTGACAGGCTATGATTTGTTCAGCCAACTCGATGGCTTTATCCGCATAGTCGTTCTCGTTCGTCGAGCGGAACAGTTCCAATGAAGCGATCGCACCGATTGAAACAGTCTCCAACCGAGTATCATGTAATTCCTTGATGGCATACTGCCAATCTTCTCGTGCGTATTGAAGGGAGCGTTTCGCCATATAAGGATTGGTTTTCTTCAGTAGCCGATATGCAATTGCCTCAGCGGCGGCAGCGTGAAAATTATCATACGGATCGTTGGTGATGCTTTTGGTGATCATATCGTCGACAGTACCGATAATGTTATCTGTCCAGAAATCCATTGTCCCCCACCGGCAGCGATAACCGTCGCCGAACCGGTTTTTGAGAATCCAATCCAGTCCCCATTTCGCCTCTTCGAGTAATTGTTCTTTGAGCGGCTGTTTCGTGTTGGGGAGCCGTTCGGCCAGTAGAAACATGGCGTATGCCGCTTCGCTGGTATTGCGAAGTCCTTGTGATAAATCGCCGGCGTCATGCCATCCGCCGTTATAGGTTATTTTTTTGTCATTATGTTCTGCCAACCAATCTTCATGGCAGGTGCCGTGGATGCCAGGGATTTCCATTCCGCAACGGAGACAATAGAAACAGTTGATCGTTTTCCAAATCGTTTCATCCCACACATTTTCATTGATTTGAAATTCTTTCGTTTTGATTTTCCCGGCTTGGAGATAATATGCGCCGGGGGTGTTAATGGAGGAAAAGTCGAGTATTTGAAAGGTACCGATTTCGGTTTGCTGATTATGAATCGGCTTTTGCATTACTACTGCATCGGTATTTGTGGCGTATACAGTAAATTCTTTTGCTTTCAAATCACTTGCGAGTGCGATTTTCTTTCCGTGGAGAGGGTAACCGGTATGACTGTAGGAGATTTTTCCCGAGGCAACATTCCAACCCTCGAAATGATCCGCTTTCACCTTTTGCAGTTCAAGCCGGTCGATGTAAAAATAAACTGTATCTGTCGCTTCCGGTTCGTTTCCCTGCATTCGATAGACGAACTCGACGCCTGTGACCTTGTCTCGGCTCAAGTGGGGAATTTCCCAAACAATATGGTTCCAACGATGATTATCGAGGAGAAAATAGTTCATTCCCAACCGGCCATACGCGTCCGGGACCGGCAAGGTGCCTTCATTTCTCAATTTGACCAGCAAGGAAATGGCTCGAAATCCGGGTAAATCCGGATAGACCCAGAAGGAAAGGCGGTTGTAGGCGCGCCAATCTTCACCATTCACTTCAAACAATGCGGAGCACGAACCGGGGGGGCGTCCGTTCTTGCTTGGATGATCGGTAAAGGTCTTTGAGGTCATTTTCAACGAGCGCCCGTTCAATGCCTGTTCCGTGCTCATTTCGATTTTCCCACTCCCAAGATGCTTCCAGGACGATAAGGTTTCCATGTCGTTCAGCAATTTCGATTTGTGCACCGGTTTCTGATGCCAGGTATGCACAAGACTGTTTTCCTCGGGGATTGGCATGGGCATTTCGGGTATGTCATGGGTGAATCCCATCGGAGTGACAAGTAAAATGGCAAAAATATAAATGTTGATACGTATCATGGTTAGCCTCGTTTTCTTTCTTGGATCCTTGATTGAACCATCATAGCATATCTATTCTCAGGTGAACAGCATGTGGTATGATAGGGAAATCGTAGCGCCGCCGTCTTGGCGGCAGGTGTGGAGGTGCCGGTAGGATGCCGGCGTTACATGGCTTTGGCAGCGCGGCGAAAGAATGTAAATTCGTGCGTTGGAAGATGCGGGCAGGGATGCCCGCGCTCCAGCCCTGCTTCGACATTTTTGAAATGGAGGTTTCCCGTTGAATAGTCCAATGATCAATGTAACCCTTATTCTAAGAATTTTCATGTGCTTTGTATTCTGCTTTGGTAGTATGAATTCTGATTGCGCTGAACCGTCAAATTCCGACTGGCGTAATATTCGAAACGGTCATGAGATTCCGAGTGAAACGTATGCGGATCAACCGTACGTCGTCAAAACGAATGATGGAGCTTGGCTTTGTATCATGACGACAGGCTCGGGTAGGGAAGGAAGCGCGGGGCAGCATGTCATTACTACCCGCAGCACGGATCATGGACGGACATGGAGCGATCCGGTCGCGTTGGAAGCGGCGGATGGGCCGGAAGCCTCGTATGCCGTGATGCTCAAAGTTCCCAGCGGACGCATTTATGCATTTTATAATCATAATACCGATAATCTTCGGAAAGTGAAAGCGGATGATCCACCCTATAAAGGAGGATATTGCAGACGGGTGGACAGCCTTGGGTATTATGTTTTTAAATACAGCGACGATCATGGACGTAGCTGGTCGAAGGAGCGCTATACCATCCCGGTTCGGGAAATGGAAATCGACCGGCAAAATCCTTATCAAGGGAAAATACGCTTTTTCTGGAATGTCGGTAAGCCATTTACGTACGATGGATCTGGTTTTGTTCCATTGCATAAGGTGGGGGGAATCGGGCACGGTTTCTTTACTCGTTCCGAAGGCGTGTTACTGAAAAGTCCGAATATTCTTACCGAATCCGACCCGGATAAAATTATGTGGGAGACATTGCCGAAAGGAGATGCAGGACTGCGCACTCCTCCCGGCGGCGGTCCCATTGCGGAAGAGCAGAGTTTTTGTGTGTTGAGCGACGGATCGTTTTACTGCGTTTACCGTTCCATCGATGGTCATCCTGTGTATACCTACAGCCGGGATGGCGGGTATACCTGGGATGTCCCCCGCTACAAACGCTATGCGGATGGCCGGTTGATGAAACACCCAAGGGCCGCCAATTTCGTGTGGAAATGCAGCAACGGTAAGTATCTCTATTGGTTTCACAATCACGGGGGAACATGGTATGAAGACCGCAATCCTGTATGGCTTTGCGGTGGAGTGGAAACGGATTCACCCAAGGGCAAAATCATTCAGTGGTCTCAACCGGAAATCATATTGTATGACGACGATCCCTACATACGCATGAGTTACCCTGATCTCATCGAAGAAAACGGAAAATATTTTTTTACGGAAACACAAAAAGATATTGCGCGTGTGCATGAAGTCAACGAAGAACTTCTGAAACAATTATGGAACCAGTTCAGCCATGCACAAGTCGAGAAGGATGGACTTCTTTTGGAAACATCTTCAAAGTCAGAAACAGTTAAAATGCCGAAGTTGCCCGAATTTGTAGCTCGTGATTCGAGCCGGCATGATTATGGTACCAAAGATTTGCGAAACGGCTTCACCATTGATTTGTGGGTACAATTCAAGTCTTTGGAAGCAGGACAAATCCTTCTGGATAACCGAAATGAAAGCGGACAGGGACTCTGCCTTCAAACAACGGCAAACGGCACTGTCGAGTTCACACTCAACGACGGGCGAACCGAGAATCGGTGGGATTCCGATCCCGGCTTATTGCGTGAAGCTCACTATCATCACATCGCCATTGTTGTCGATGGGGGACCGAAAATTATTTCCTTTGTCGTGGACGGTCAATTGTGTGATGGAGGGAGACACCGGCAATTCGGATGGGGGCGATTCAGCCCCAATCTGCGTCACGCCAATGGGGCGGAACATCTTCGAATCGCTCCCGATTTTGAAGGAGAAATCCAAACGCTTCGTTTCTATGACCGTTATCTGACCACTTCAGAATGCATCGGCAACTATCAAGCGGAACGTGAAAGTATTCAAAGCCGCTGAGCGATTCATTTTATCTACATGGTTTATAATTCTCTTGGGCGCCGTTTCTTGCCTGGAGCAAAAGAGGGAAGTACTCTATAGCCTGCGGATGAGGATGGATCGATTCAACATACGATTGATTTCTTCCTGTTTCAAACATCGAAGCGAGAATGATCATTTCAATAAACAAAAACACACATTCGAGTATACAGTTTCAATACTTGAAAAGGAGACAGTACTATGCCACGCATCACCGGGAAAATTCTTCTTTCAGCCCTGATTTTGACAATGACAGGAAATGTGTCGCTGGCAGCGGATGAGACGCCGCTCTTGACGCTCTCTGATGCCGTCGCAATGGCGTTGGAACAAAACCGCGATTTGGAAGCAGTGCGTTTCGACCGCAATGCGGCCGATGCGGCAAAGCGTGAAGCGATCAGCCCCTTATTTCCGCAAATATCCTTTACCAGCGATGTCAATAAATCTCACTCCGATCTGTATGAATTCGAGCAACCGCAAATGCCTCAAGACTTGCCTCCGGAATTTTCCGGTTTGTTCGACAATTTCTTTAACTTTGATGAAATTGGATTTTCGGGAGAACAATACATCACAAAGTTCCAAGTTGCCCAGTTGGTTTTCGATTATTCCGTGCTGGGAAATATCAAACTGTCAAAGTTGCGCGACCAAGCGGCAGAATGGCAAGAAACGGGGCAAGAACAAGTGGTCGTATACACCACAGTTTCATCTTATCTGGATATTTTGCGGGCACAGGAATTATTGGGTGTTCAAAAGCAGAGGTTGAAATTGGCGAAAAAACAACTCCAAACCGCCCAAACCAATTTCGAAGTCGGGCTTCGGATTCGCACCGATGTCTTGCGGGCAGAATTGACTCGCTCTTCAGCGCTTCGCGATGTCGTGTCTGCAGAAATTCAGTTGGAGAAAGCGCAGTCCGCGTTGAATAAAGTTTTGGGAATCCCCATGGAAACCCGTCATCGGTTCGAAGGAGGAGAGTTAGCGGTGTTCAATCCCTCGAAGGATATTGTGAACAATTTTCAAGAATACACCCAATTGTTTTTGCTTGCGGAAGAGCAGCATCCTTCCATCAAGGTTGCGGAATTGCTGGTCAAACAAAGTGAGGAAACAGTGAATATTGCTCGTGGTGAATTCTACCCAAAAGTGACAGCCGGTGCGGCGTGGGGTTGGCATGACAGCGGCAATCCCGATTTCAAGGATGAAGAATGGTCGGTACGCGCCGGAATCGAAATCCCGATTTTCGAGGGAGGACGGAAAATTGCCAAAGTCCGGCGGACGAAAGAACAATTGTCAGCCGAAACCAAACGGTATGAAGAGACTGTTCGCAACATTCAAAACCTTGTTGAGCAATCCTCTCTTGCATTGCAAGAAGAACAACGCAACCTGGAGATTGCCATCGAGGCGGAAAAAGTGGCTCAGGAAAACTACGAACGTTTTTCCAATCTCTACGATGAAGGTTTGGCCGACAGCCTTGACCTTACTCAATCGTTGACCGAATTGGTGGAAGCACAAACCAATGTTGTCACAACACGGTACGGCTACCTTCTTGTTTTCGCGCAATTGTTACAAGCGCTTGGCACCATTCCGACCAATAGCAATGCTTATACTGCAATTGATTGGCTGCAGTCGGTTCAATAATCAGAGAGGAATTGATAAAGATAGTGATGGATTATGATTCTCGCACGCAAAAAGTCTTATTGTCCATGGAAGAAAAGAAAGCCGATTGGTTTTTCGTTTCTCATCTCCCAAATGTCCGCTACCTGTCCGGTTTTACAGGAAGCCATGCGGTTTTGCTGATTAGCCCGGATAAACGTTACATTCTTACCGACGGCCGATATCAAGAGCAAGTGACACAAGAAGTGACCGGCTATGAACCTGTGATTCAAGGTGAACGTCTCGAACTTGATGCCATTGCGGAAACCCTTGGAGATGTAAGTGGGAAAACCATCTGGTTCGAATCGGAGCATTGTTCCTATGCCCGATTTCAAAACATGAAAGAAAAAATGTCAGGGGGGAAGTTTTATGGAAAGAAGGAAATTGTCGAATCGCTTCGAAAAGTGAAGGATGAGGATGAAATCTCGGAAATCCGCAAGGCGTTGAAAGTCGCAGAGGATGCGTACGATCGAATTCTAGGCCAGATTCAGGAAGGCATGACCGAACGGGAACTTGCGCACATCATTGAAGATGAAATGTGGAAAGACGGCGCACAGAAAGAATCCTTCGACACATCGGTGTTGTTTGGAAAACGCACATCGTTATGCCACGGAAGACCATCCGATGTACGGCTGCAAAAAGGAGAGCCGATCCTGATGGACTTTGGCTGCATCTTGGACGGGTATTGTTCGGATATTACCCGAATGGTCTTTATCGGGAAACCTAGCGAAGAGTGGAATAAAGTTTACGACGCCGTTCTCGCGGCCAACCGAAACACGGAAGAAAAGATTCTACCGGGGATGACCGGAAAAGAAGCCGATATGCTGGCTCGAAGCGTGACTCGGGCCGCAGGATATCAGGAGAAATTCGTGCATAGCCTTGGCCATGGTGTCGGTTTGGAAATTCACGAATCCCCCCGTCTTTCTCAATTGTATGACAAAAAAATCCCGGTTGGCTGTGTCGTAACCGTCGAGCCTGGGATTTATATCGAAAATTTCGGCGGTGTACGCATCGAGGACATGATTGTCCTTCGCGAAGACGGTTGTGAAGTACTCAACCGAACGTCCAAAGTACTCAAGCAGTTATAAATTTCTCTAATTCCAATAGTCAACAATTATCCTCTGGCACTATCTTGCTACGTTTTTCATCATTCATGGTTCGATAGAACGAAGATAGGCAAATGTGGCGTTGACCGAGACAGAGGTGGTTTTGAATCCATCATACGGATCGTCCCGATCTCCTAATAGGTCCTGATCCCGATAAAACACCCCGGTCGTTGGTTCTTGGCCGGTCTCATTGACAAGCATTCGCAGGGAAGTTTTCGTTGTCGGACGAATGGATCGGAATTGGATCGTACCGATGATTCCGTCTCCACGCACGAGTGATCGAACCGCTCGTTTTCGATAGTCGATGATCCCTTTTTCCGGATCGGCAAGATTCAAGATCGGATAATCGAAAGGAAATTGATCCTGGTATTTCTGATCGTCGATATTGACGCCGGGTGCAGAATCGTTGGAATCGACAACCTCGAGCACCTTAGGATTATAAAGAATCAGCAGGTTCATTTGATCAATCGTCTTGTTATCCGGATTGGAAAAATGAATATCCACTTCGAATGTGTCTCCTACATGGATACTGGATTGGCGATTGATGAGTTGAAGACAAGTGGGCAAGTCTCCCTCCTTCATTTCCTGAGAGGATTCCTCATGGGGGGAGGTCTTGTTTGAGATTCGATTCTTTGATGTTGGATTTTCGCTTTCAGCCGTATGAAAATCGATTCCAACCACACCATCCGTTGCATTTGAACTTAAACCCAATACATCTTGGTTCCCTTTGAAAAGATGTGTGATCGGTTTTGAATCCGTCTCTGAATGAGCGTCATCGGAAAAAATGAAATCAATAGCGGAATAGACAAAGGGACGTAGTGGAACAAAAACCAGACGGGCGATCACTTTTGTTCCTGAACAACTGAAATTGGGATGAGTAACAGAAAATCGTACCAAACCGTCTCTCAAATCAATGGTATTGGTTTGAACCTTTGTCGTATCAGAGTCGCTCGCAAAGACAAAGTTTGAAAGAATATTCTCATCTCTCTCTTTGGGCAAGTAATCAACTGCATTTGCCGGAATCCACTTTTCTGAACTATCAACCCCTTGAATCGGTATTAAATCTTTCGGATTGAATCGAATTGCGAAAGAAAGCGAATCGAAAGTCAGTGAATCGGGCGCGGATAGTTTTACGTCCAGGGTAAAAGGAGTATTTATCTGAACTGCCTGGGAAGTAGCATCCAGATAGAGTGTCGTGACTTTTCGGAGAACCGGGGAAGGAACGGATGTTTTCTTGATCGTACCCATGGGACGTCCTGCTCCTGAATTGAGAATAGTTAGATCGGAAGTGGAACCTGGACTGGTTGATGGTGACATCGAGCGGGAAGGAGCGGAAGGACGGAATTGTCGAGTATTTGTTTTAGAGATTCCTTCTGTATTTTGTTGAGAATTCTGCGGATTGATCGAAGAGGTTTGATCGCGTAACGATCTTCGGGAACTCGAAGATCGTCTTCTACTTTGGGTGGTTCCGAAAGAAGACGATTGATTTCCAAATCCGAAACGATTTCCGAGTTGAGTGCCCGCCTGATTCGATGATGGAAGTGTGTATCCACCTTGGGCATTGTTCAAGACATTGTTCGGATACGGATAGGCTTGTTGATTAGGATTTTGTGTGTTTTGCGCAAAAGAGTGTGAAATTCCGATGCAAAATCCAAAAAGAATTCCAATGAGAAACAATGAGAAACGATTGAAACGTATCATGGTTCTACCTCGTTTGTATAGCTACTTATTTCACTAAACGTTTGGTTCATCTGTTTGGTTATAGAAGGAAATTTGAAATATAATCAAGCCCCCCTATTCGATTTCACTTTGCTCAGATCATATGAGAAAATATTACTCACGACAAAATCAAGAATGAGCAATTTTTGCGCAAGTTCGGTTTGAGAGTCCATCCATTTATCCACCTCATTGTGTGAAAAAAGACTTGAAAGAACATAAGGATTGTGTTTTATCAAGAATCGGATATTAATGGTATTGAAATTGCGATGTGTCTATCTTTGGAAACGATACTGTTGTAGCAATAAGAATCGATGAACCGGAACCGTTGACGACCGAATGCATCTTCAGATCGATTCATCTTTGTTGTGAGGAAAGGTTTGGTTCCAATGCTGGAGTGGGATAAGAAGAGGTTCAAGCGTGGTTGGATTTCGTACTCTCTTTTGTTCATTTCATTCGTTGTGATTGTTACTTCAAAATTGTATTTCTACTTTTCTGCTTCTCCCCTACAGTCTGTAATTGATCATTCTTTCCCCCCGCCGCCGGGTCCGGTTCGAATCATAGCAGAATGGGAACCAGCGATTGGGACACTTGTGGCATGGCCGTTCAAGATTCCCAATGAATTGGTGAAAGAATTGGTAAAAGAGGAAGAATTGTACGTTCTTTTGCAACAGGATGAGGAAGAAGAAGCACTTGAAGATTTGATCCATTTGGGAGTGAGTTCGGAGCGAGTGCACTTGATTCCCTGTTCGGTTCGATTGGGTGGTGTACGGGATTTTGGACCGCATCAGATGTTCGATGGGGATGGAAGGTGGTCGATTCTCGATCCTATTTTTTGGGGATGGCCGTTTTTCGATTCAGATCAACCTCCTTTTCGGAAAGGCGATAAAATCGATTACAGTTTCGGATGGAGTCCGGATGAGGATCGGGTTTGCGATGAACTGGCGAAGTATTTCAAGGCGTTGGTATATCCGATTCCGGCTTTTCTCGCTGGCGGAAATTTTATCGTCGACGGGCTTGGAACAGCGTTTTGCACCGAAGCGCAAATCCGAGAAAATGAAACCATCCAAAATGAAAAAGAGTTTCGCAGCCAGCTGCTCGACTATATGGGAATCAACCGGTTGCATGTTTTGAAGAACATCGAGAAGAAAGGAATCCAACATATCGATTGTTGGCTAAAATTGCTGGATGAAGAACGGATTCTGATCAAGCGCCCGCCCGCCGGTCATCCGGAAGAGAAACGCATCGACCAAAATCTGGCGATACTTCGTTCTTTGAAAACTCCATATAAACGACTCTACCAAATTTACGAGATTCATTGCCCGCCCATTCCGAAACGGGAGTGGATGGGACAAGACAGGGAAACTCCCGGTTTGGCTCCCTATACCAATGCGTTGATCTTGAATCAAAAGAGTGTAAATTTTTTCCGTATACTAAGCAGCCATTGCTAAGTCCGGGATTGGT
>CAYPPG010000005.1:127506-194655 GCA_964412555.1 uncultured bacterium | reverse complement strand
TTTTTACAAATTTCTGCATTTTTTTTCCTCTCGACTTTTTGCCGGTTCGTCATAGTATAACATGCTTTATTTAAAGAACTTTGTCTTCGCGCGAAGCGAGTTGCACCCCTTCAAGTATTTGTCGCCAAACCGGACTAAAATTATCACTTTCGACATTATCGAGCGCATCATAAAATTTTGTTAATTTGTCACCCAATGCATTTTGATGATTAGGATTAGGATTATTTGCTACATTCTGTAATGCCTGAGTCAATTGTTCAAAATAATTTATTATACTATTTTCGTCAATCTCTTCCTTTATAGCAATACAGATTGCATGCAATTTTTCAGCATTCATTTTTACCTCTCCCTTACGAGAATTAAATATATATTATTATTTTCAAATAAAAGTTTTTTGTTTATATAAAAAATTATAATGTTAGTATACTTTAGGTTGAAATATTTCATCATTCAAAATCCTCACCGAATCCCCGCTTTGGACAATGACAAAGAGACCTTGATTGATCGCGAATTGATCTGCGTCTTCATGAATCTTGATACCAGCCACCGCTCCAATCACTTTTTTATCTGCATATTGCGGAAAACATTCTTTGAATCGGTGCAATCGTTCAATGTGTTCCTTCACATCATCGACTCGAAGAGTGGTTTTTACCTCGATCAGGATGGCATATTCTCCATTCGAAAGAAAGACATCGATTTCCATAAGGACCTGACCGTTTTTTCTCAACTTTCGGTTTGGCATTATATCTTCCACATCGAATCCACGTTCTTGAAACATTCGAATGGCAGCCGGTTCAACAAGACCTTCGACAAATGTGCCCCATGTTCCAATCAATTTATCGAGTTTTTTATCCGTTCTCTCGATATTTTCCGCTGTTTCTTTAAATTTTTTGTCTGTCTCAGCGAATAATTTCCAGATTTCCTGAAAACCTTTTTCCATTTCCAATGGTGTCATTTTCTTCTCCAACCAATGTCCGCATGACTATACATTTATTATTTTACAATTTTTTTGACTTTTTTCTATGAGAATTATACCTGATTTTCCACTTTTTATGTCCATTCCTTGCTACTCTACAACCGTTTTCCACCTTATCTCGACATCATTTCTATGACACAATAAAAGAAAAAATTCAACATGTGTACACAGCATTCATCAGTACATGGGAGTACAATTCATATGAAACGACGCGACGCTCTGAAACAACTAAGCCTGGCCACGGCCTCCTTGGCATTCCCAATATATTCCTGCGCAAAGGAAAACAATCCGAAACGGCCGAATATTCTCTACATCATGTCAGACGACCATGCCGCCAATGCGATCAGTTGTTATGGCGGGCGTTTAGCCAATATTGCACCGACACCCAACATCGACCGGCTGGCGAAAGAGGGAATGCGGTTGGAGAATTGTTTTTGTACCAATTCGATTTGTGTTCCCAGCCGTGCTTCGATCTTGACGGGGCAATACAGTCACAAAAACGGTGTTTATACTCTTCGGGATGCGTTGGATCCAAAACGTCAAACTGTCGCGAAATTGCTGCAACAAACGGGTTACCAGACCGCGATGATCGGCAAATGGCATCTCCAAACTAAGCCAACCGGGTTCGATTATTGGAATATCCTCCCAGGCCAAGGACGCTATTTCAATCCTGTGTTGAAAGAAATTCATTCCGGCGAAAAAACCTATGAAGGGCATTCGACCGATGTAGTTACGAATCTTTCTCTCGATTGGTTAAACGGACGGAATCAGGATAAACCGTTCTTTCTGATGTGCCATTTCAAAGCGCCGCATGAACCGTGGGATTATGCGAGACGGTATGAGGAGTATCTGGAAAAGACATTCATCCCCGAACCGGTCAGTCTGTGGGACGACAAGTCCTACCGTTCCCCTGGCTCACGGGAATACGGATTTACACTTGAAGATATGGCGCAACGGCAAACGCGCAAGAATTATCACGCGGATGGGCCTGTGCAGTTTGATGATCTGAGCGAAAAGGAAAGAATTGAAAAAGCGTATCAGATTTTTCTCAAACGCTATTTGAGAACGATCAAAGGTGTCGATGACAATGTCGGGCGGATTCTGCGATATTTGGATGAGAACGGCCTGGCGGAAAACACGGTGGTGATCTATACCTCGGACCAAGGGTATTTTCTCGGAGAGCATAACTATATCGACAAACGCTGGATGTACGAAGAATCGTTGCAGATGCCGTTTTTGATTCGCTATCCCCGCGAGATCCAGGCGGGATCAACAAGCAATGACATTGTCCTGAATGTGGATTTTGCTCCTCTATTTCTCGATTATGCCGGTTGTGCCGTTCCGGATGAGATGCAGGGACAGAGTTTCCGGTCTATCGTGAATGGGAGCACCCCATCCGATTGGCGGGAATCGATGTATTACCGCTACTGGATGCATACCAATCGCCCGGCTCATTACGGAATCCGGACGAAACGGTATAAATTGATTTTCTTTTATGGGCTTCCACTCGGGATGTCCGGTGCGGACAAGCAACCGGCGAAAGTCGGTTGGGAATTATACGATCTCGAAGCCGATCCTTATGAAATGAAGAATGTGTATGAGGAACCGGCATACGCAGATGCTGTTCAACGGTTAAAGAAGGAACTTCTGCGATTGAAAAGGGAATTGGGGGATACGGATGAGAAATATCCGGAACTGATGAAAAGAAGAGAACTCTATTGGGATTGAAAGCTGCCCCTCAATCAATATAAACTCCAGTGTGAAACTGGCACAGGAATCGGTAGTGTTGTATCGCCGGTCAAAAACGTAACGTCCGAAAAGGTTCCAACAACAAGACTTTCCGGGCTAGTGGCAGTTACGGCAAAGCCAATAAATATATCAGAGTTCAGCGGATAATATTGATTGATATCCGGTGGTAATGTTCCATGCAATTGAAATGGAACTGTCAGGGGATTCCCCCATTTATATGGATTAGAATCATGTGAGAAATAATAGGCATACACTGCCGAAGTATTTAGGCTAAATTCTATTGAAAGTGTATTCCCACCATCATTATAAAAAGGCGTACTATTTGGATAATATATTTCAGCAGGTAGTGTGTTTGAATTGCTTATAGGGCGGCATTGACTAAAAAACGTCCCGTCAGAGCGGAATCCAGTTAGAGCAAAACAATCCGATGGGTAGAGAAGATTACGGATCATCAAGCCTGCGTTAGCCCACTCATCTTGCTTCCCCGAAAGGAATTCGGTTTTGACTTTAGCCTTTAGAAGTACGGGTTCTATCAGAGGCGTATGTTTCCATAAAAAATGAAAACAGTCCGCAGAGCCATGGATACCGCTTCCTGCGCCGATAACGACATAAGTGTCCGAAACCGGATCGTAACTTACCCGCCCCTCATATCCAGGACCAATAGGATTTGAATCACTATCGATATCATTATGTCCATCAAATATACCTAAATCATCCGGAGGATTCATAACACAAATCGCAGAATCGCCCTCCGTTGGAAACACACTGGAATCAAGCTCGTATTCGCCTTTGATCTTTTTCACTCCATGAGTCAGATTGGCGTCAATGTCTATATCGTAGGTTAACATTGCCGTTCCAGAAAATTCCTCGGTAATCGTCCATGTTAGTTCATTCGCCAAAACACTCGTTTCACCTTTCGTTGCACCACTATTATTGAAAGAAAGTCCATCAGGAAGTTGTTCCTTTATCTGGACAGTGGTAATTTTTCTCCCATCTTTGATTGTGAACGATAACTGGACGCCTTGGATGTTTTGATTTTGTGTTACGATTTTGGAGGGGATGGAACGTTGCACTTCTACAGACGCCGGTTCATATTGAAAAAAAGGATACGAATTGTTTTCTACAATCTCCCAAATAGTTGTAAAATCCCACACTGAAAACGTACTTTGGCTTTTTAATTTACTTTCAGTTTTTGGTAAAACACTTTCAATTGTGGTGCTATCTGCATCATAATAGAAAAATCCAGGCGGGGGATTGACCGTTCCCGGTCGATCGGGATAGTAGCAATTTTTGATTTCGCTAGACTCCACAAATGAGGAAATGAACGCCGTACGGTTGTTGCCGCTCTCACTTTGAAGATCGGCAACGGAATAGCAGTTATGGATGGTTCCATCTTGTATCCACGCAACAATACCTGCAACATTTGCAGAAGATTCATATCCTAACGCTTCTACTGATATTTGTCCGCTTGTATAACAATCTGTGATGGCCGCTCCCTGTCCCCATCCACTGATTCCGCTCGAAAAGGAAGACGATTCTAAAACAGGATTTACCCGGCTGGAAATATCACTTGTAGACTTGCAGCGTTGAATAATACCCCTTACACTTTTCCCGGCAATCCCTCCGTTAAATATTATTTCACCGCCATCAGAAAATATATCCGCACCATTGCAACATTCCTCGATTTCACTATTTTCTTCCACTCCTACGATACCGCCGGAATTGATGAAATAGGTGCTCTTCGCATCAATTTTTCCCGTTACTTTGCAATTTGAGATTTCAGAGCAATTGACGCTTCCCGCTATCCCGCCTGCACAAACTATTGAATCGGATTCGAAATATTCCCCCTCTAATTCTTCTATCTCTAATTCTTCTATTGTACTCCCTGTAGATTCCATTGAAAACTCTACCCTATCCATGATAAGATCTTTTACTGTTGCCTGAGAAAGAGAACCGAACAAGCCAGCCACAACAAATCCGCTTCTATTCACTGAAGTCTTTAAATCCGAAATCCTGTGATTCCTGCCATCCAACACACCCGTAAAGGGATGAAAATGATCTCCAATTGGAATCCATTCCCATCTCTTATTCATAAATTTAAAGTTATAAGGGCTTTTCGTTGATGATGCATCGATATCAGAAACAAGAGCATAATGAGCATGAAGATTATCACGAATCCGGTTCAATTGAAAGAAATTTGAGATTTCAAAAGGCGATTCTTTTGTACCATTCCCAGCAGGAAATGGAGAAAAGAATACTTGGATTGAATGACCGCTTTGCAAATTTTCAAATACGATCTGCTCATCCACTCCACGCGATACACCGTCGATCACGATATCCCGGATGAAACAGTTTTCATTGGGGATAACCGCTAACGTTAAATTGTCTCCCACATTTTTTGTAATTCGGCCTCCAGGTTGAATAGAACCATACTCATTGGCAATTGCATCCATTGCAACGGTTTGGAAAGGACCGATTTTCACCGTAGAACCTGTAGATTCCAGGTTGAACGTACCTATCAGACTGATCACGGAATTCGCCCTTAATGCCGGCGTTATATTTACAGAATCAAATGATTCCATATTTTTAATATCGTAAATACGTAAAATGGCAGATCCCGTGGCATCCCAGATAATTTCACTGTATGAAGGATGAAAAGATCCATCAAATTCAATATCGTCCGGCGTAAAGCTAGGTCGAAAGACGGGAAGAGAAAAAGTAATTTTAAATTCAATGGGTAGAGATTGTATCGATGATGTTTGATTTTGGACATTTTGAATGTCTGCCCGAAAATCAGGGAATATGGATTGTGATTGCTCCTGCTTGATGTAAGGAAATGTTTCCCCTTCAACAATATCCCAATAGTATTCGAAATCCCAATTTTTGTAGGATGTTTTCTGCATCATATCCTGCGTGGTCAGTCCATAATTGTTCTCCCGCGTATTTCCGGTATCCGCCTGAATTCTCTGGGAAGATTGATTCCAATAGGACGATTCAAACGTACATGTTTCTCCAGAAATTCTTCTTCGGCTGGATGGCGAACCGGCAATCCCTCCAGCTGCTGCCGGCCTTAGTTGAACGAGGCTTTCGGCATAGGCGTCTCCTGCGAAATAGCAGTTTATAATGTCTCCGTCCGAGATCCCCGCAATTCCGCCGCTGGTTGCAAACGCTTCAAACATGTGTGGATTATTTGATTCAGAACGCAATTGACAGAAAGAGTACGAATTCCGAATGGATGTGTTCGCTTTTAGCAAACCGGTAATGCCTGCGGCAATCCCCCAATATGAATTGAGGGATATCGTTCCGCAGCTGCCGCAAAATTCAGTGGAAGCACCTTCGTCTTGTACTCCGCAAATCCCTCCCGCATTGACTGAAGTCAAGATGAAAGCCTTGGTATTTACAATAGAGTTACAGTATTGAATATTGCCTTTCGAATATCCTGCGACACCGCCTATATTCGTATCAAACCGTTTAAAATATTGTAATCCTATATCGAATAAAGTATTTAAAAAAATTTTTGCGAAAAATTCACCACCTTCATCGAAAGTGGAATACAAACCGATAAAACGGGCTAGCATAGCATCAAAATCAAGTTCCCAATTGTAAATGCTGGCTATTTCAGTTTTCGAGTAACATTCCGTAATTCTTCCCTCTTTAGACAAATGACCGACAATCCCGCCAATTGTGCAAGCATAGGGTTTATTATTATCACAAATAACGGATAGTGATGAACACCGATTGATCAATCCTGAGGATTCAGCGGCGATTCCCCCAATGCACATCTTCATTGTATAGGCTTGCAACATGGTTACAAATAAACCGTTCACTTGGCAATTTGAGATCACGCCTTGATTAATCTGCGCAATACCTCCATAATGTAAAGTGTCCGGAATATCCTCCAATGGCCGAAAACGAATTCTACCGTTGATCGTGCAAAGAAAGTGATCCAAATTCAAATCGTGAACACGTCCATTTTCCCCAATTCGATAAAAAAGGCCTGATAGATAATCATTTTCTATAAATTCGGATTTATTTTTACAGGTTAATCCAATGATTGAATGGCCATTGCCATCCAATACGCCGGTAAAGTCTCCTTGTGGGAATCCCTCATATGGAGCGCCAATCGGTTTCCAACCTTTCGCCTGTTCGGCTTCGGAAACGTGGATATCCGACATCAACTTGTAATGCTTATCCAGGCCACTGCGGATTTGATTGAGTTCGGAAAAAGTTGAGATAAGAAATGGATTGTCTTGAGTACCCGCACCAACCATTGGTTCATAGTTGACAGTTTCTATTACTTGTGGGAATCCATCATGCACAAGTATTCTTATTGGATCGGGCGCTATCCAGCCCGGTATTTCTTTCAATTTGATCTCGTACTCCGCAGCAAACTGAGTGGTTAAGGTATAACCGCTTGGATACCAAACATCCTGATTTAAATATAATTCATCCCCAACATACAATTGCCACATCGCACCATCTTGAACGGCAAGTGGATTGTTGATAATGACCGTGATCGAATAGACAGCAGAAGGATTTGTGTCAGCAAACACGGCATTTTGGCAGGGTATTAACATGAGTGCACATACGCAAATGGTAAAGTATTTTACAACTATACTTTTGTTCATTTTCTGTCCCCTTGTCTTTTAATATGATTCTTGTGATGCTTGCAATAAGGAAATCTATGCATCAAACAATATTGATTATTCGATTACATTAACCTAATTTTATGCGAAAGTCATGGTAACTCCCATTCCAATGACATCAAAATTTTTGTATAGGAAAAGCGGTATAAAGAGGGTAGTAAAATTTATTTACACTGCAATTCGTAGGAATAACTTCTAAGTAATTTCAGCAAAGAATCCGTCAATTCTCTTTCTTCGTTCACTAGATTGTTTTTTTCCGAAATATCTTGATCCAAATGAAACAACTCTATTTGTTCTTCTTTTTGGGTCTGTGTAACAACAAGTTTCCAATCTCCCTTGCGTACCGCTTTTTGATTTCGAAATGCCCAAAATAACGTCCGCTCAGGAATTGGTTTCTCCTTTTGCAAATGAGGAAAGAGATCCACTCCGTCGAGTTTCAGATTCGGTGGGGATTGCACCTTTGCAGCGGAAAGAATTGTTGGGAAAATATCGAGGCTAATTGCCGGTTCGCCGCAAATCTGGCCGGGCGGGATGACACCAGGCCAATAAGCGATAGCAGGAACCCGATGTCCGCCTTCCCACAAACTCCCTTTGTATCCTCTCAATTTTCCGTTCGATCCCGCTTTGGTTGCCCCATTGTCGGAAAAGAAGAAGATAAAGGTATCTTCTTCAAGATCCAATTCTCTGATTTTTTGCAGAATTTCGCCGACACCTTTATCCATTTCCTCCACCATAGTTTTATAGGCATTTTCGACATCCTTGCGGCTGCCATGGTTAGGAAAGTCTCCGCCGACAGTCCGGTCCGCCGGATCTTCCGGCCCTTGGTACGGATAATGGGGGGCTTCATGAGCGACATACAGGCAAAATGGTTGATCATGATTCTCCTCAATAAATTGGACCGCGTGTTTCGTGATTAAATGAGTGGTATACCCTTCCTCTTTCACGGATTCCAGGTTATGCCACCAGTCATACACACCGGCCTGATCAATATGCGAAATGTAATCGACATTCCCGCTCAGATACCCGCGAAAATCATCGAATCCGTGTTGAACCGGGTTGAATTTTGGCAAATATCCGAGATGCCATTTCCCGTACATTGCCGTTTTGTAACCGGCCTCATGAAACACTCGCGGGATCGTGATTTCATCCGGAGACAATCCTTCCTTGCGATGTCTCGCAACCGTCAACACACCCGGAATCCCTACCCGCTGTTGGTATTTCCCCGTCATCAAGCCGGCGCGAGTCGGGCTGCAGACTGAGCAGCTGGAATGAAAATCGGTGAAACGCACTCCCCCGGCGGCTAGCGCATCCAAATGAGGAGTATGGATTTTTGTATTGCCGTAACAGGAAAGGTCACCGTAGCCTAAATCATCGGCGAGGATGATGATGATATTGGGCGGCCTTCTCGAATTCTCATGGATCATTCCCTGCACTTTTTTCGCACAGAATCCTCCTACGCTACCAACCCCGAGCGTTTGAATGAATTGTCTACGTTTGATTTTCATATTTCACCTATTTTGGATTCAAGCAATAAAAAAGACACACTATTATAGAGTGCAATAAAACAATTGAGGAGTGGCTGTTTCAGCCACTCCTCTTTGGTAACCATTGAGAACGAGAATGAATTCATGCATCAAAACAGAAGCCACTTCTGAACAGGGGTTTCATCGTCTCCGTTGTTTACCGGAATAAAAAACGGTTCCAGAATTTGTATGGCTTCTTCAAGGGCAGCCGGGATTTCTGCGCCTTGGCTGACCATGACCGTTTTTGAATCCTGATAGGACAAGGAATACTGAAATCCATCGGCTATAGGAGTTTCCAGTGCATACAATGGTTCCAGTGCATTGAAATCGATTGCTTCCATTTTTCGCTGTACAGAATCAAACGTGTCTTCCGGAAGGGGGAAGGTATTTGTTTGGTTTGAACTCGCTGTTTGATCTTCAATCTTGGCGATGCCCGAGTTATAGATTGTCATTTTTTGATCAAAACCGGCAATGCCGCCGCTTCGGGTGAAATGGATCAGCGTAACGGATGCGGGATCGCCAACCACCAGCACACTGTTATGGAATCGTTCGCCGTTGATGGTTCCATACAACGGATGCACTCCTTCCGCCAGCACTTCCGTTCCGATGAATTCGCGAAACGGAGTAATCACTTCCGGCTGCGGTTCGGTCGGTTCGGCGATCTCGAGATTTACGGCTAGATGTTCCGGAATGGAATCCGATGTCAATAGTTCTTTCATGGTGAAGGTGTAGCCGGGGGTGGGAAAGTCGCCTTCGACATAGACGGAAAAACGTTCTCCCACTTGCGGATTTTCCGGTTCTACCACGATCTTGGCGTTATACACAACGGCTGAGATCGTCACATCATTCTGGCGAGGATCGCCCACGGTCAATAGGTCTTTCATGACCGGTTCATTGTTGATGAATCCAATCACCGGATGCACTCCTTCACTCACGGATGCGGTGCCTACCAATTCACGAAATGGAGTAATCACCTGCAATTGAGGGCCTTCCGGTTCCTTGATCTTAATCTGAATGCTCAGTTGTTCCGGATATGATTCCAGAATATTCACACTTTTTTCAACGATTTCGTAACCTGGGGTTGGGAATTCACCTTCGATGAATACGGAAAATTTTTCGCCCGGATTCGGGTTTTCCGGCTCAAAGACGAATTTTGCATTATAAACAGCAGTTTCATTGACCGGCGCATCACCGACCAGAAATTCGCCTCGATAGAATTGCACGCCATTGATGATACCGGTTAACGGATGAATCCCCTCGCTGATTTTGGCGGTTCCGACCAGTTCACGAAAGGGGGTGACGACCTGTGCCCACATACCATCGAGTTCTCGAACTTGAATGACGGCTTCCAATTGTTCCGGATAACTTTCCATAATATTCAAAGCAACCGATTCGATTTCATAGCCGGGAGTCGGAAATTGGCCTTCAACATAAATGGATATTTCATCTTCCGGTTGAGGTTTTTCGGGTTCGACAACAAGTCTTGCATCGAACGGATTCGGGACCGGCGGATCGAGGATAAGCCGTAGACCATAAATCGAACTTGGATAAGAAACTGCCGGAATCGGCCCTTCAATCACTTCTTTGCCCCCACTTGTTATGGGAACAAAAATACAAAGCAACAAGCCTAAAAGTCCTTTTTTCATGGAAATCTTCCTTCCTTTCCAATTAGATAGGGATTTGTTTTTTCCCTTTTGATGTATGAATATCCATACCGTTTGAAAATATTTCAAAAAAGTTCATGAGGCAGTATGATTTTTTGTAAGGAACTCTAATCCCTATTTTACCAGGAAATCATCATGGCAAAAAAAATAAAACCCCGTTGTGCTTTTTGCGAAACGTACGAATGCAAAAATGGAAAAGATTGCTTTAGGCTTGGCGACCAGCATGTTGAATTGTATCAGTCCGAAGAGATTGCACGAATTCATCATGCCGCCGCTTCTATTGAGGCAAAATATTATTGCCAAGAACCCCGCCTTCGAGAAATCGTCCTCTTTGCCAAAGAATTGGGATGCAAAAAGGTCGGCTTGGCTTTTTGTGTCGGATTGGCGGAAGAAGCCAAAATTATCGCCAAAATACTCGCGAAGGAATTCAACGTGATCTCCGTCTGTTGCAAGATTGGGGCTATGGACAAAAAGCGATTCGGCTTGGAGCAAATCGATCCGGACGATACGGAATACACTTGCAATCCTGCAGGACAAGCGGAACTCTTGAATCAAGCAGGCACGGAACTCAATATTTTATGCGGATTGTGTGTCGGGCATGATGCGATATTCGGGATGGTGTCGAAAGCGCCGGTGACCACTCTGATTGTAAAAGATCGTGTGCTTGCTCATAATCCCATCGGCGCTGTGTACAGCCAATACATCCGGCGGAATTACTTACCGAAAGAAACCGGGAAGAAGACATCCCGAAAAGCAAAATAAAATATCCACCTTTGTCATGGAACAATCATCAAGGTGGTTTGATCCATTCCGAAATTCGCTGTTTCCGGATCGGAAACCAGAATCCTCAGTTCAACGCTGTCTTTTTCTTTTCCATTCAATTTCGGCGCCCGCAATTTCCCGAGATAGATATTTGTCTTCCCTGAAAATGTTAAGGGTTCGGATTGTATGATCTTTTCGTTATGGATCAGCTGTGCTGTAATTTTATAGGAATTACTGTCCCATAATCCACCTGGTTCCGTAGGGCACCCGCACATCATTCTCACGGAAGCCCGCACCGTAAAATCGGATCGCTCTTTTTGCGCAGCGACAGATTCAGGATTCATGATATCGACAATGAAACCGTGAAGCATCATGACGATTCCTTCTTCCCCAATATCTTGACCGGGAAGAAGAAGTGTCGTCATCGAAGCTTTTTGCTTCGCTTGAGGATACGCCAAGGGACCTTCTGCCGTAATTTCGACTTGTGTAGGTTTTTCGAGATCAAGTGTTGTTTGAAAACAAGCAGTATTTTCCCCGACATAGGGACTCTCCCCACGAACATGGGGCCGCCTCATTATCCGTTCTGTATCACCGGTTCCCCCCATATGTTTTCCTTCGGCGAGGATTTCTCCAGTGGCATAATCTCGGATCATGATCAAGACTCCCCCTACACCGGAACCGATAACCTTGGCATCCTGCGAAACGACTCGCACAATGACATCAGTAGGTTCTGCCAAGACATAGTGAGGGGAAATCAAGATGCATAACACGACCGTCACGAACAAGAACTTCCAATTAGGGTATTTTTCATAGTAGCGAATCACCCTGAACCTCCACAACGAATAAAATTGGGCGATTTGCCCTCCCATAGTATATATGCACTGCCAAAGACACAAACATCAAATTTGAGCATCTATAAATCGATTATTCGATTTCATGATCCTGCACATCCAAAAAAAGTAATGCTATTATTTTATAAACGAGTACTTTTGTATACACCAGTTTTGAAGAACAAATGGAGGGACCATATGAAATCCAATGCACTTATCATTTGTATTTTTTTTGTGTCAGTGGCGATTGTTGGCGCACAACCCACTCAACAAATCGATGGAGGTTTATTTTATTTTCCACCGATGCAATCCCTAATTACTATTGGAGGGTGGGGACCGGAAGACTGGCAACCTCTGTCAACAGCCTGGGCGCTCACGGCTGATGGGTGGAATCAATTACCCGATCTACCGGCAGGGATCACACATACTACTGCCGCTTATGATCCGAACAATCAACATCTCGTGGTAGTCGGTGGAGTCCTCGACCAACAAGCGACGTATGCATTTGATGGCAGTTCATGGGAGAAAATCGCCGACCCGGTTCAATCGGATATCATTGGCGGGGATCCGGAAATTATATTTGATCCAGGACTGGGAACGTTTGTCATGTTCTATGCGGCGGCTCCTTTTCAAGCCAGCCCCCCTCCCGGTACTACTTATTTCTTAGAGAATGATGAATGGATTCAGCAAGAGATTTCTCCTTCACCGCCCGCGGCCGTCGACGTAGCTTTCGTGTACGATGAAGCGAGGGAAGAAGGAGTCTGGTTTGACGGAAAAGAAACATGGGTCTGGAAAAATCAAAGTTGGATCAATAAGAATCCTGCCTCGGCTCCAACCTATGAATTTGGCGATTTCAATATGGTTTATGACGCCGCTCGTGAAAATTGCCTTCTTTATGGGAAAGAACAACAAACATGGATTTGGAACGGTGAGAATTGGTCTCAACTCTCTCCGCCGAATGTTCCCGATCATCCCGACCGTGGTTTTTTTGCGATGGGATTCGATGCGAGCCGTGATGTTGTCGTCCTATTCGGAGGAGAACTTATAGTAGATCCGAACACGTATGAAGCCATCTATCTCGAGGATCTTTGGGAATGGAATGGTACAAATTGGCACTCCTTCAACGAAACTCCTGTGCAACACTGGTTTCATCAATAATCAAGGATAACCGATAGACTTTTCTCATTCGCGTTTCATTGAATGGAACGTTCCTTGACAGTGTTCCCTTCTCCCATTAGCTTGTGTTCAATAAATCTCACCAGGTGTCTCTTCTTGTGTTTCCTCTCTTACTCTCGTGATTCACAAAGCGGTGCTGGTGCCAACATATAAAAAAACAAGGAGAAATCTTATGAAACATTGCCTTCGCCTAATGAACATCATTGTCATTACAATGGTTTTCTTCGGCCCCGGATCCGCAACTGTTCTTTCCGCCGAAGAAGAAAAAAGTCCTGCTGCAGAGGAAAAGACAGTAGTTGCGAAAGTTGGCGGTATCGATGTCACCGAAGAAATGGTATTGGAACAAATCAACAATATCGTCAATCGGTCTCAAGGGCAAATCTCACAAGCACAGATTCAAAATAAAAATATTGCTTTTTATCAACAAGGCCTTGAAGGGGCAATCCATATGGCTTTGCTGAAAAAAGAAGCCATGGAGAAGGATATCAAAGTTGAAAAACAAGATATCGACCGTTATATCGCTAATTTCAAGGACCAGTTCCCTTCCAACGACAAATATGAATTTTGGCTGAAGTCCAAAGGACTGACCGAAGAAGACCTTCGTCAAAATAAACAATTGATTGAAAACATTCTTTATCAAAAAGTACTGGACAAGGGAGTCCAAGAAGTCAAAGAACCAACCGATGAGGAAATGAAAACATTCTACGACGAGAATCCGAATGTCTTTCAACAACCGGAATCGGCACAAGTCAGTCAAATATTTCTCGAAGTGCCGGATGACGCTTCCGAAAAAGAGAAAAATGCCATTAAAGATAAATTGGAATCGATTCGTTCCCAAATCGACAATGATGAAATTACTTTTGAAGAAGCGGCCAAACAGTACTCTGAACATGCTCCTTCAGCAAAAAATAACGGGAATTTAGGAACCCTCGCCAAAGGGCAACAAGGGATCCCGGAAAAATTTGACAATGCAGTATTTTCCACCGAAGAAGGAACGATGAGCGACATCGTATTAACCCCTATTGGCTATCATTTGATCAAAGTTTTGGAGCACAAAGAAGAAGGCATCGTCCCATTGGAAAATGTTAAAGGCCAACTTAAGCAATCTCTCACGCAACGGAAAGAGTACGAAGCGCTTCAAAATTATTTCAAACAATTAAAAGAAGACGCGAATATTGAAATCGTAATGAGCGAAGAAGAGTGGAAAAAGAAACATTCCCCAAAACAATCCATTAAAATCAATCCTCAAGATTTACAGATCAATCAATAAATCGCTTACGTTTCAGCAATGTTGAAATAAATCATCCATGCGATTCATAGTTCCGATTCAGCCGAAGGCTGAACGGAACTTCCAACCCATGTTCCAACATCAATTTCTCATCACTTAGAATGATCTCCGCCGGTCCATCGGCTACCAATCGGCCTTCGTCGAAAATGACAACCCGATCGCAAGTTTCCAACACAAATTCAAGATTGTGGCTGGAAATGATCCGTGTAAGTGTAAATCCATCTAAAATCTGCACCAATTCGCGCCTCCCCCGTGGGTCAAGGTCGCTGGAAGGCTCGTCAAGTAATAATACTTGCGGATCCATGGCTAAAATGCCTGCAATCGAAACCCGCCGTTTCTCTCCGCCGGATAGATGGAACGGTAGTCGATCTTTGAATTCTTCCCCCAAGCCGACTTGTGCCATCGCTTCATCGACACGGCGTGTCACTTCTTCCGCCGCACAACCCATATTGAGTGGACCGAACGCGATGTCTTCAAAAACACTGGCATTGAAAATCTGATCATCGGTATTTTGAAAAACAATTCCCAATTTCCGATGCACTTCTTTGCGCCCTTTTCCTGTCGAAAGATCGCATCCGGCAACATGAAGAGAACCTACAAAAGAATCGATGACCCCCGACAGAACCATAAAGAAAGTTGTCTTCCCTGCCCCGTTTGGCCCCACCAACCCCACCCGCTCTCCATGCTTGACATGCAGAGAAATATCCAGCAACGCCTTGTGCTGATCCGGGTATTGAAAGGACAAATGATCGACTTCAATCAAACAAGACAAGGGTAAAAACTCCCCTCATGACAGAATGTAAGCGTTGTATACTATACTCCAATTTAGTCGCGAGGAAACAGTTTCACAATCTCTTTCCCATCGCAACGCAGCATGATGAGCGGCAAGGGCAAGACCGCGAAGCGGTCAGCCCTTGAGCGCTTGCTTTAAACATTTAAAATCAAAAATGGGATCACTTGTTCTTACCTTCCGGTCAATTATCCTCAACAATAGACCGGCTCGGGAGTGAAAGAATGGAAACATTAGAACAAATAAAAGAAAAAGCCATTGCTCTCAAACCGATAGAACGAATTCAATTGGTTGAGGCAATTTTGCACAGCCTCGACAAGATCGATCCGGATATCGAACAGAAATGGATAACGGAATCCGAATCACGATATGAGGCATACAAACAAGGGCAACTTGAATCCCAAGATTGGGATGAAATCAAGAAGAGGTACGACCGGTGAAAGTTCGCCTGGTTTCTCCCGCGAATCATGAACTGGATGAAGCAATACGGTACTACGAACACCTGAATCCAGGATTGGGTACTCGTTTTTTCAAAGAAGTAGCCGCAACAATTGACCGAATAATATATATGCCGGACGCCTGGACAAAAATAGACAAACAAACCAGAAGGTGTATTCTTAAAGGTTTTCCGTATGCTCTTCTCTACATCATTGAGCCAACGGAAATTATCATCACTGCAGTAGCAAATCTTCATCGAGATCCGGATCACTATAAAGACAGGATCATATGAATGCATTAACCGGCTTTTTCAATTTCTTGTAATTGAATCGGTTCAAAATAAATGACATTCCATCTCTCCGGATCATCGTTTTTCCACCCGAAGGAATCCGATTCTTCCCGGCTGATCAATGGTGGCGGTAAATGTTCCAACGCGTTTGTAAAGAAGAAGTCCTTGACAAAAAAATATCCACCAAGGAGGATTATGATGGTACCAACTGCCGAAGTGATATAAATGACTCTTTTCATGATTCTCAGTCTCTTTTAGGAACATAAGAAATACTTTTAACCATAACACAAGCAGTGAGATTCATCAGAATTGTTGATCATTTCTGGGATTTCATGGAACATTTTTCCGTTTCGCAACGTTATATATAAGGATGAACGAAAATCAGTGCGTCTTGTTACAAATAACACTCCATAAACCTGTAAACCTATAGAATTGAAAGAATAATGTAACTATGCCCACTTTTCGATACAAAGCGTTGAGTCCCGACGGCCAAACCGTATCCGGAACCCTTATTGCAGGGAATCGTCCCGAAGCCGTATCCCAATTACGGGAACGGGGAGTACGGCCGCTCAACATTGAAACCGAACAAGTTGCCAAAATTCAAGCCGCCGCAGCGGCAAAAAGTTCCCGCCGTTCAAGAATAAATAAGCGCGACATTTTTGTATTTACCAGCCAATTGGCTGCTCTGCTCAAAGCGGGAATTGTCATGTCCCAGGCACTTTCCATTCTCGAAGAACAAACGGAGAGCGAATCGCTCGCAAAAATCATCCGTGCAATTCGCGAAGATATCCATGGCGGAACCAGTCTCTCGGAAGCGCTCTCCAAATATCCCAAATACTTCCCCAATTTATATTGCAGCATAGTCCGCGTGGGGGAATCCGGCGGTATTTTGGATATTGTCCTAAAACAATTGGCCGGTTTCATGGAAGCGGAAGCCGCTCTACGCTCCAACATCATGACCGCCTTGGCTTATCCCTGTCTCGTTGTACTGGTCGGTTTCGGCTCGATTGTCGTCTTGGTCACGGTCGTCATCCCCCGGTTGGGAGCGGTTTTCGCCGATTTCGGCGACAATCTCCCCTGGTTAACGCGTGTGCTGATCAATACCAGCGACACAGTCTTGAGTTTGTGGTGGCTGATTGTTCTCGGGATTGTTGTTGCAGTATTCCTTCTTCGCAAAATGTTAGCCGACCCGGTCTGGAAAGAACGGTTCGATTATGTCAAAGAAAAAATCCCGGCACTTGGCCCCATGCTGATCAAAGCGCAAGTTGCCCGTTTCGCCAGAACGATGGGAACCTTGGTCAAAAGCGGGATTCCGGTATTGAGCGCCTTGAACCTCGTGGTCGATACCACAACCAGTGCATTATTAGCACGCTCACTCCGGGAGGCGAGCGAAAAAGTAAAGAGAGGCGAAGGTCTCGCGAATCCCTTGCGGGAAACCGGTTTTTTCCCTCCGATGGTGACCAACCTGATTGCCGTCGGAGAGGAATCCGGAACCTTGGACGAAATGCTGTTTCAAGTGGCGGATACCTATGATGTTGAAGTGCAGCATGCCATTAAACGGTTCATTACTTTATTCGAGCCAATGGTAATCATTTTGATGGCCATCGGCGTCGGAGGAATTTTATTCGCGTTTCTTCTGCCGATTCTGAACATCGGGAAAATGGTCAGTTAGATCAAAATGACTCAACATTCAACTAAAACACAAAAAGGATTCACTCTCGTTGAATTGATCCTCGTGGTGACCATTATGGGGATTCTGGTTGGAGCCATTACTCCCAACCTCCGATTCGCGCTGGAGGGGCGGTCTCTCAATTCAACCGCCCATAGTCTGGCCGGAACAATTCGCTACGCCCGCAGTGTAGCCATTCAGCGTGGTGTGACGACGAAATTGATTTTTGATCTGGATACCGGCGACCTTCAATTCACCGTGGAGAACGATCCATTCAATAATGCAGGAACCTTCGAAATGGAACCCCTTCCAATCGTATATAACAAAGGAGTCAGTGACCAAATCAAAATTTCAGGGATTGAGAAAAGAGCGCTCACGGGCACACAACAATCCAACGAAATCACATTCAATCCAAACGGAACGACCTCGGATACTTTCATCTATTTGATCGATCAGTCCGAACGTGTAAATACTGTTGGAATAGTCGGCTTGGTCGGTCAAGTGATTGTTTGGGGGGAGGCAGTCGACAATTTTTATGTGTAAAATTCTACGAAACCAACAGTCTTTTTCGCTTGTAGAAGCATTATTGGCAATGACGATTCTCGGCGTGGCCGTGACCGGTATTCTGACGACCTTTTCTGCCGCTATGATCGCGACAAAAGTGTCGGAAGATTATTCGATTGTCTCCAATTTAATGGGAGAATTGCGTACCCAGCTTCGCGCCGATATGCTTGATCCCACTCTGATCAATGAAGGCACGTTTACCAATCACCCTGAATTTACCTGGAATGCCAATTTCTTGATGACCGATGTGGAAAACCTCTATCAAGTCGATCTTGCAATTCATTGGAAACGTGGAAATCGGGATTACCAAGTGCAATATGTCACGTATCATTATTACTACCCGGTAACCGAGGAAGAAGAAATTGAAGCGTAAAAATCGGAGATTATTACAATCCCAAAAACAGGGATTCACTTTGGTGGAATTACTTCTCGCCGCCACCCTCACCACCATGGTGCTCGGTGCCGGATTCATTTCCTTATCCACTGTTTTGCAAGCGTATAAACTACACGGTTCACGATCCGTCTCGGCCGATTTGGCTCATTTGATCTTCGAACGGATGCGGTATGACCTTGCTTCCACATTCTTATCTCCTCATGAAGCGGTGACGCGTTTCGTCGGAACCGATGCCATGAACGGCGATCTCCCGGCGGATACGTTGACGTTCATCAGCACCGTCCATAATCCGGTTGAAACCGGAACAGGAACAAGCGATTTAACGGAAATCCAATATTACATTGACATGGATGAAAACACCCCCGAGCGCTGGCTGTTACGCCGCTACGATCCATCCCCGGATACCGATCCTTTCTCCGGTGGAGAAATCGCATTGTTGGGTCCGAAGGTTTGCCTGCTCGATTTTCAATATTTCGATGGAGAAATGTGGTGGCCGACATGGGATTCGGTGCAAGAAATCCCGATATGCGTCAACGTCACGATCGGACTGTTCAATCCGGAGGATATCGGCGAATTGCCCACTCTGGAAAACGTGGAACAATTTTCAACGACTCTTTACATTGCCACGTATCGTGAACCACCGGAAGACAGCCTCGGTCCAATGGGTGGTACCGCCGCTCTTGAAGAAGAAATGGCCGGAACACAATAAATAGCAATCAGAAAAACGGACTCTTGAGTCAATTTCGAATGAATAAAGAATTAGAAAACAGTGATGCACAATTATAGAAAACATGGCGCCGCCTTGATCGCGGTTTTGTGGATCGTTGCTTTGATGGGCAGCATCACGATGATTCTGACCCGGCAGGCACGATTGTCGTTAAAAATCAACCGCAACATGAAGGAGACAGTGCAAGCCGAACTCCTGGCCGAAGCGTGCATCCAACGAGCGATCGCTTTACTTGTCCAAGATTCTCAGGAAACGATGTCGGACCATCAACAGGAAATGTGGTATGACGATGAACAACTCTTTGGAGAAGTCACCTTGGGAAATGGAATATACCGGGCAGTCCATCCGAATTTGGAAAATGAAAACACTGTTGCGTATGGATTGACCGATGAATGCAGCAAATTGAATATCAATACCGCCACTCGCGATATGCTCCTTCAACTCCCCAACGCCAATGAAACAATCGTCGACTCGGTTCTCGACTGGCGGGACGAAGATTCCGATCCCCGTGAATTCGGTGCGGAAGACGAATACTACCAATCGCAGGCGGAGCCATACCTCGCCAAAAACAAACCGTTCGATTCGGTCGAAGAACTCCTATTGGTACAAGAAATGACTGTGGATATCCTGTATGGTGAAGATACGAATACAAACGGAATCCTCGACACCAATGAAAACGATGGAGCCAACTCTTTACCTCTCGATAACAGTGACGGTGTGTTGAACAAAGGATGGTATCCGTATATCACCTGTTACTCCTATGAAAAAAATGTGACAGGCGAAGGAGAGAATCGGATCAACGTCAACAGTGCAAGCCGTGATGAACTGGATGAGCAATTTAGCGATACTCTTACAAATGCCGATATTAACGCAATTATTAACGCCCGCAATGAGAACAATTTCGAGTCAGTCGGCGACTTATTAGAAGACACGGTCACGGCAGAGAAATTAAAAGATATCATTGATCGTATTACAGTTACAAATGAGGAAACAGTGAGCGGGCGTATCAATGTCAATACCGCTCCGAAAGTCGTCCTGCAAAGCCTATTGCCAAACAACGTGGAGCTGGCCGAAAACATAATCGAATACCGGCAATCCTCCGAAGCGCCGTTCGATAATATCGGTGAGCTTCTCGATGTGGACGGGATGACGAATGATTTATTTCAACAAGTTGCGAATCAGGTTTGCACGAAATCCTCGGTATTCTCCATCCGAGCGGTAGGGTACATGCCTGATACACAAGCATACAAAGAAATCTTTGCGATTTTGGATCGCGGAACTGAAAAACCGGAAATACGATATTGGAAAGTGGTTCGATGAGAGCAGATAAACGAATGGCACATCAAGTGTATTTACAAAGACTCTCAGATTGTCTTCTTTGGATGGAAGTTAAACGGGAAGACAATCGATTATCCATAATCGGAAATGGCGCAGTTTCTTTCTCTTCGGACGCTGAAAGTGGAGACAGTTCACATCCTGAGGTACAAGTCTCGTTTCAGGATGCTGTGACTCAAATCCGCAAACAATTGCATCTCGGTTGGTTTTCCGAGTTTGACGTCAGTTACATCGCTCCCAGTCATCGTTTGACCGCACGTTTTCTCGAAACACCGCCGGCCGAGGAAGAAAATATAAGGGATTTGGTTTCATTCGAAGTATCCGAAGCGCTTCAATTGACAATTGAAGACGTCGCTTGGGATATGATCATTTCCTCTCATCACGGTAATGAAACGGCCAAGCAACTTCTTTGGATCGCCACTCGAAAAGAGTATGTCCACTCTCTTCTTCAAGAATGGCCGGAAAACATATTGATCCCGACTCAAATCACCCCCGATTTTTGGGCAATTTACGAATTTGTTTTAGCACGAGAAGAAACACTGCTGGAAGAGCCTTGTCTGATCATTTCCCTGGAGGGTGATAGAGCAACACTTACGTTAGCAACCCATCGCGCCATCTATTTGACACGATCGGTTTCTCTCGAGCGTTCTCTTTCGGCCGGATCGGTGAGGAAAGATGCGGCTTCAATGCACGAACGAATCCTTACCTTGGAAATCGAACGAACTCTTTCCTACGCTTCCGACCGAATTCCCCACGGCTCGATTCATACTATGCTCCTTTGCGGATTTGGAGATTGGGAACGGAATACACTGCAGTCTATTGCCGAGAAAAATAATTTATCGGCTCGAATGATCGGCATAAAAGATATTCAAGGGGAATTCACGCTTACGGATGGTTTATCCCTGGAACCAGCCTATTTTCCGATGCTGTGTATGGCTTATTGCCAACTCGAGTTAGGGATTCGAGGTCCCAATCTCCTGGATGAAAAAGAAGAACCATCATCCTGGAGAAATATGGTGCCGAATGAGGCGATTCCTTCCAAAAAATTCATGGCTATCGCGGGTGGTTTAGCCGGTTTCACTCTCTTTTTATGGCTTGCAGGAACAATCTGGTATAGCCACGCTAAAGCAGTACGGTTGGAAGAAGGCAAAGAACTGATCACGATTGCCCAACAACTCCGGCGCGAAGAAGCCGGTTTACGGGAAATGAACCGGACGGATGTCAACTACGCTGATTTATTCATTTTTCTCTCGGAAAAACTTCCGAAAGAAATACTCGTTAAATCAATCAACCTTGACATCAAAAGTGGTGTCGATTTGATCCTAGTCGGCGGAAGTTATCGCACAACGGCTGAAATTGTTGAAACACTCAATGAAAGCCAATATTTCCGCGAAATCGTCGAAGAACGCGCCGTCAATGAAAAAGATGGATTCACTATTTATTTGACAGGAAAACTTCAGCCGGGAAATTAGCCGAAAAAGGTTTGTATTATGCCGTCCTTATCGGAAAAAGATAAACGTTTACTGAGAATATGGATCGTCGTCGTGATTGTCGGCGGTGGATATATTGTGTGGAGCATGATTTCAAACAGCATTGACAATGCGTCAGTCTCGGAAGAAACCGCCCGTAATTTTGAAAGCCTATTTACCGATATGGCCAACCTGGAAAAGCAAAAAAACCGGAATATGATCCTGCGGAAAAAAATCGGGAATGAGACCGGTGAATTTATCGGTGAAAAAGATGTATCCCAATTGATTTCCGAAATCGGTGAGATCGCGAATCGTAGCAATGTAAAAGTCAAGGGATATTATCCCTCCATCAATAAAAGAACACGTCCGTTGGAAACCTTGGAAATGAAAATACCGGTCGAATGCCGTTTCGAACAATTGATCACTTTTTTGGATCGCATTCGAGAGGCGAATATCCTGATGCAACCCACCTCGATGAAAGTCAATTTGAAAGATCAGAATAGTTCCAATTTGGATGTGCAACTTGTTTTAGGAACATATCTCCTCGATTCGAAATCCAAAACAGAATCCCCCATGAAAACCATAGCAGGAGTTCAACAATGAATGCCGTATCCAAAACAAAAATCGGAACCCTTGCCCGTGCGTATTGGCAGCCATTGGTCGTGCTGGTACTTTTACTACTCGCACTCAGCCAACTTTATTCGTGGGGATCGACATATATTGAACTCAAAAAAGTCGATTCTCTCATTGCGAAAACAGAACAAACCCATCCATCTGAAAAAGAATCCTCTTCAGAAGAAGATGATTCAAACAAAAGAACACAAAAGAAGGAAGACAATAAACCGGAACGGAATATTTTCAAACGGGAATCCATTCCTTATAAACTGACCGGTATTTTTATGGAAACCGCCATCATCGATGGAAAATATGTCAAAGAAGGCGATCGGGTCGGAAAAGCAATTGTCAAGCATATCGACATATTTTCGGTTCAAATTCTGGAAGACGGCAAAACCGAACCACGAACGATCAGCATGTTTCAAAGCAAAGGGGGAGGCGGCGGCCGGCGCTTTCAATCCAACCGAGGCAGGAGATCCTCTTCGCCTTCCCGAAACCCCTCCAGAACATCCTCTCCCTCAAGCAACAGCGAACGAAGAGAAACTGTCAGGAATAATGAAAGTGGAGGAGATGTTTTCACGAAAATCCGGAATATGTCTCCTGAAGATCGCAGACAGTATTTCCAAAGTTTAAGTCCGGAACAACGAGAACGATTGCGCGCTCAAGCGCGGGAGCGTTTTGGCGTCCGCCAAGGGGGAGGCGGGCCGATTCGGCGGGGACGATAAGTGTCCATTGGATTGAAAATTATGAACCAGGAGAAAGAAAGAATGAGATGTAGAAGTATTATAGTTTTTCCCTTAGCACTCTTCATGATATTTTCTTCACTTCCTCACGGCGTACAGGCAGCAGAAAGCGAAACTTCCGGAGAAAGTCTTGGAAGTTTTTTTGCTGAATCTTTTCAAAATATGTTACGCAGTGGAAGGATATTTATGCCGAACGGCACAACCGCCCAACCGGTTGAGTCCGCCACTCCGGGCGCCCCTGAACTGTTTCGATTAAATTTTAACAATGCTCCCGTCGATCAAGTGTTAAAATTCGTCAGTGATATGACAAACAAAATGTTGATCAAAGATGATGAAGTCTCAGGGGAGTTTACTCTAATCAACCCGAAGGAAGTGACTCAAGATGAAGCGCTTCAATTTATCGAAGCCGCTTTCATGCTCAAAGGATTCACTTTCCTCAATTACGAACAGATGATTATCTGCTTGCCAATCAGCAAAGCCAAGCAAGCGGGTGTACAAGTCGAAACTGGTCCTGTATCGGATCGATTGAGCGCACAAATAAAAACACAAATCATTCAATTAGAAAATACATTGCCTTCTCAACTGAAAGAATCGCTTTCCTCTTTGCTTTCTGAAAATGCAATCGTTGTAGCGGACGACAGAACGAAGAAATTTATCATTACCGATACGGTCACAAATATCAAACGGATCGAATCCATCATCAAAGAACTGGATAAAAAGGATAATCTCCAAGGATTGACTATCCGCGTCTTCACTCTCCGGTACGGCGATGCCCGGGAAATTGCAAGAGGATTGGATGATCTGCTTGAAAATTTTATATTTTCAAAAACTACCGGCGGCGATATGCGCGACCGCCGAAACCAATCGTCCTTCAGTTGTGAAGTCTTGGCGGATCGGTACACCAACTCCCTGATTGTCGCCGCACCGGCAGACGCTATCGAGGAATTGGAAAAATATATCGAAAAATTAGATGTCGCCGCTTCTGAAAAGTTGGAAATGAAGACGTTCACATTAAAAAACGGGGATGCAACCGAAATTTCCGAAAATTTGCAAGAATTGACGGAAGCCGTCCGAACTAACGTCTATCGGCCGATGGTAGTCGCTGATGCGCGAACCAATAGTGTTGTCGTCTATGCGTATCCGGAAGATATCGAATCCGTATCCAAACTGGTTGAAATCCTCGATACGGGCAAAAGTTACGAAAAAATCACAAAAGTATTTCCACTCGAAAATGCGGACGCGATCATTATCAGTTCTATGTTGCAACAACTGATCGGGGAAGGAGATTCTTCCACCAGCCGCTATCGATCCTGGTACGGCTATGGGCGGGGGCGCGATCAGCAGGATGAAATCAAGATCATCGAAGACCAGCGCATGAACGCCATCATCGTAACCGCCAAACCGGCGGCTATCCCGATGGTCGAAGATTTGATCGATGAATTAGACAAGCCTTTACCCATGTCGAAAGAGGAACCCCGCGTGTATCCGATCGAACACGTGCGAGCGACCGATATCGCAAATATTGTCAATGAAATTTTTTCCGAAACTCAAGGCCGAGGGGGTGGGTTTTACTACAATCCATTTCAACAGGATCAAGGAATGACCGGATTGACCGGAAAAGTGAAGGCGCTTGCCGATCAAACAACCAATTCATTGATTGTCATAGCCGGTATGCCGCGTGCCTTCGATGTCGTAGAGAAATTGGTTCAACAACTGGACAAAGTTGCTCCGGAGGAATTCAGTACAACGCAAGTGTTTCATTTAAAAAACGCCGATGCGGAATATCTCGCGGAGCAGCTGAATGCCCTTTTTGAAGAGGATACCTCCCGTTCCGGAAACCGAGGATTTTATTGGTTCATGAACCGCTCTTCCATGCAGGATGACCAAATCAGCAATCTCATCGGCCAGGTTCGCATCGTTTCGGAAACACGTACCAATTCCCTCATGGTCACCACCAGCGCTCAGTATTTCGAGCCGATTCAAAAATTGATCAGCGATCTTGACCGTGAAATTTCTCAAGTCTTGATTGAAATCTTGATCGTTGAAATTATCGATGTGAAAAACAATCAACTGGGCATCGATTGGCCCGATACCATTCCGATTAACGCGGAAGCCACCTTGGACGCACCGATGTCCGGTGTCAACCTGGATCGGGCGGCTGTAATCAGCAGCGCCAAATTCAACGCCGTTCTCGACCTACTGGCATCGGACAGCAAAACCAATGTGGTGGCACGGCCGAATATCTTGACGCGTGACAACCAAGGGGCATTTGTCGAAGTCGTCACCCGCGTTCCCGTTGTCACAGCGGTCAACTTAACCAATGCCGGCGCACAGCAACAGGCGGATTATGAAGAGGTTGGCTTAAAATTAAATGTAACTCCCCACATCAACGACGCGACGACAGTGACAATCGATGTCGATTTGGAAAACGGCCAAGTCTTAGAATCCTTGGGATTGGAAACACAAGGGATTTCCATTCCGGCATTCAGCCGCCGGACCATCCAAACGGAATTGACGATCGAGAACAACGAAACTGCCGTGCTTTCGGGTGTTCTCGATACAAGTCTCATCGAGTCGGAATCCGGCATTCCAGGATTGATGCATATTCCTCTTGTAGGCAATCTCTTTAAAACAAGATCGAAAAAACGTTCCAATACGGAATTGATCGCATTCATTACGCCGTACATATTAGCCAATGTGCAAGATCGCGATCAAATCTTGAAGCGCCATCAGGAAAGAATTCAAATGTATAATAAATTTAAGGAACAGATGGATGAGCTTAACATACGGATTGGTACAAAAGAGTACTAAAAATCTATGGGTAACCAGGGCAATGCGTCAGTCTGCCCTGGCGGAATAGCGCACAAACCTGCAAGGGTAGACTTCGTTTCCCCTTGCTACCCACTCGAACAATGGGTAACCAGGGCAATGCGACAGTCTGCCCTGGTGGTTAATCTCTATCCTGCAAGGGTAGACTTCGCTTACCCTTGCTACCCACTGAGAATATGAATCGACATAGAACGAACAACAATTTTACTATGAACAAAAACACACTCATTCTTTTGATTTTCATCGTTGGTTTGGTTTGTGGATATATTTTAAACGGGTTGATCGATATTTCACCGAATTCCGCCAAAGCGGATCAAACGAGTGATTTCCAAGTTATCGATCCTATGAATCCGGAATCGGAGACTCCAATTCCTGAGGAAGGACAAGTCTCATCAGTGGTGCTAGTGGAAAAAGTTTTGCCGAACTCTTCCCCTGCATGGATGTTGATCGATCTGAACAAATTCCAATCAAGAAAAGATTCCTTTTTAGAATTGTTTGAGCAAGAATCGGTTTCAAAATTCATTTCCGAATTTACCGCTTCCCTTCCCCGCGGCGTAACGGAAGCACTCCACGATCTGAGTGGGAAATCAAACGAAATGCGGATATTCGTGATGCCACCGGCGGGAGAGCAAAAAGTACCCTGTTATGTTACCGCATGCAGTTTGCTTTCCACGGATATCATCCATGAAGGGACTCCCTTCCTTCAACGATTCGCATCCTATTTTCCCGGTTCAAGCACCTCGGAAGAGACCATTGCGGATTTGCCGGTAAAAATACTCTCTACTCCGATAGGAGATTTTTTTTGTGTTCTCGATCAAACGACTTTATGGATCAGCACTCAGAAAGAAGCGTATTCACAATTGTGGGCTTCTCCTCCCCCTCCTGAATTGGTAGAACATGAGGGACCGCATTTTGAGGCGCTTCAAAATTATCCGGAAACCGCCGCGGCGTTGTTTTTGAATACGGAAGAAAAAGATTCTGTATCGCTTCTCCATTTTGGATGGATCCCCGCTTATCTTCATGAAACCGGAATACGGCAAATGGCTGGTCTCTACCGGTTGGAAGAAAAAGCCTCAAAATTAACCTTGATTGCCCCGGTAGAATCGCCTCAAACGTGGATGGCCGAATGGCAGCCGATTGAACGTTTTCCGTTTTCCGAAGCCGATCCGGTCGGTTTGCTCGAAATTGCCTTTCGTTTACCGCAGATGGCCTCACCGGAATCGGCTACAGAAGCGGTTGATAGCACTACGGAAAGTGAGCAAATGGTTGATGCGGGCAAGGATGCCCGCGCTCCGGAATCGGGAGCGAATGATACAGGTATGGAGATGCGCGAGCCGGAAAGGGATGATCGAAGAAGGAGGGCGGAAAGAAATGGAGAACCAAGGAGGCCTCGTAGAGAAGAACGTGACCGAGCTCAAAATTTTACCCGTTTTCCCGGAAATGCACAATTCGGCTTCTTTTCACAAATCATTCCCAAAGGAAAGATTTCGGGGGTGAATTTTTTCGGATTTTATGACGGTGCGCCGGCATTGACACTCGCATTTCCGGATTTTGATCCAGAAAATGTGTTGATGCAAAGACTGAAAAATATCCCCGCAATTCAACCGGAAAAAATCGATATCGCAAAAATCCCGGCGACCGTTTATCATTTTAACGAGTCTCCAATTTCCCGAATGATGAACCTCGATGAATTACTGTTGATCGAGCGCGACGCCGTCACCTATGTATTCGACTCGATCGATGCGGCCCGGAATTATTTCGGGGAAATCGACGCCGATCCGGAGGGGAAAAACCGCCGGGATACCGAATTGCGTTCCTTGTTGGATCAAGTTCGTAATCCAGCGCAAATCGAGGCGGTGTTCTCTCGAGATTTCTTTCTCCAATTTTTAGAATGGGAAGAATCCCGTTATCAGGATGAGCGCTTTCAAGAAGAAATTGCAGCGCTTTTTCAAGATATTCGTCCCTATGTAAAACCGATGGCCGTCAGCGCCGGTTTCAGCGAACAGGAATTCTATGCAGAAACGTATGCCGATTCACCCGTTGCGCATATCATCGATACTCTTTTGCTCGGAATTGCGGCGTATCGTTCTTTCGGGTATTGATTGGCGTAATCTCCTCTCGCATTTTTCCTCTGAGGGATGAAAATATCTTTCCTTTTATGATAAGATGATTGGACATTTTTCATCTATGATCATATAAGGAAAGGCATATGAACCGTTCATCATTATCCCGCAGACACTTTATAACCTCATCGATCGCCTCAGCCGGTATTGCTTCTCTACTTTCCAATCCCCAGCGTGTACTAGGAGCCAATGACAGAATCGGGGTTGGAGTCATTGGAGTCGGTGGAAGAGGATCGGCATTGTTGAAACTCGCCTTGCAACGCGCGGATGAAAAAGGAGATGTCGAGATTCGTGCAGTGTGCGACGTCTATCAGCGAAATTTGAACCGAGCCATGGAACGAGCAAAAGGAGCCAAACCGTATGACTATCACCAAGAACTGCTCGACCGCTCCGACATCGACGCCGTTATCATTGCCACTCCGGATCATTGGCATGCGCCGATCACTCTTCTGGCAATGGAAAAAGGCAAGGATGTGTATTGCGAAAAACCGATGACACACACCGTCGAGGAAGCGAAACAAGTCACCCAAAAGGCGGAAGAACTTCGGCGGATTCTTCAAGTCGGCGTACAAGCCTTATCCTGGACGAAATGGCACAAAGCGAAGGAACTCATCGGAAAAGGAATGTTGGGAAAAGTCGTCTGCTGTCAGGGAACCTACAGCCGCAACGTGACTTTCGGGGATTGGAATTATTATGAGATCAACGAAGATGCGGGACCGGATGCGAGTGGTGAGAATCATATCGATTGGAAACAATGGCTCGGATCGGCTCCCAAACGTTCTTTCGACGCAGACCGTTTTTTCCGATTCCGAAAATATTGGGATTATTCCGGCGGAATCGCCACCGATCTGCATTACCATACTGTTGCTCCATTCCACTATGCCATCCAGAATGAACATCCTTTCCGGGTTGTAGGGATGGGTGGAATTTGGGTCCATGATGACGGGCGTGAAGTGCCGGATACATTTTTGACGGCAGCGGATTATCCATCGAAATATTCCCTCACCGTCCAATCGTCACAAGCAAATTCCGTCGGCCCTCGGACACTGATTCGAGGTGAAAAAGCGACAATGTACTGCGGCGCCGATTGGGAAGGAGAAGAATACGGCCACTTGAAAATTACTGCTCAAGAGCCTTTCCAAGAAGAATTCAAAGAAAAATGGGGGAAAGAAGAAATCATCATCCCCGACATCGTCAATGAAGGGGATATGAAACATATGGACAATTTCTTCGATTGTATCCGGTCACGCAAGCAACCGAATTGCAACGCGGAGATAGGATCTACGACGATGACTTGCATCGGTCTTTCTGTCCGTTCGTACAGGGAAGGGAAAATGTTGAGTTTTGAGAATTGAAAGATGCGGGCAGGGATGCCCGCGCTCCGACATTTTGAAACAAGGGTAAAAAATCATGCAAAGACGAACTGCTATTCAGATTATAGGAAGTGCAATGGCACTGCCGTTGGTTTCCAAAGTCACAGTGGCCGGCACACCCCCTCAAAAATGGAAGATGGCCATTGGCTTAAATGGATTTGCCTCGGGAGTGCGAAAATATAACAAAAATTATCCAATTTGGGAGATTCTCGATTTTGCGTCCACCCATGAATTTGCCGGCATCGAATTGGTCGAAGGGTGGCCCATGGGAGGATATCCTGCCGCCGATGAGAACGATCGCATACGCGCGTTACGGCATATGTATGATTGTTTCGGCCAGCAAATCTTTTCCATTCAATTGGGAGTCAGCCAAGCTTTTTCACCGAAAGAAGAGGAACGCAAGAATTGGTTGAACAGTTTTCAGGACCGTGCCCGGTTTGCCAAGTCTGTCGGTTGTGATTGTGTGGGAATGTGGCCAGGGGGCGGATTGCGTGGACAAACCATTGACGAAGCGATCGAGCGGCTGGCGGCTTCGTTTCATGAAGCGGGAAAAATCGCAGCCGAGTTGGGGCTTATCGCCGCTTTCGAAATCGAACCCCCCTTCGTGTTCAACACGGAAGAACATTTGCAACGAATCCACGCCCAAGCCGATCATCCGTCATTAAAAATCATCTACGATCCTAGCCATTTCGACTTGATGAACGGCTCGACCGGCAATCCGCATGAATTGCTAAAGCGAGTCGGTGTCGACAATATCGGATACATTCATTTTACCGACACCGACGGCACGCTGCGCGATGGGGGCACGTCGAAACATGTACCAGCCGGCGAGGGTCACATCGATGTGGAAGCGTCTTTGAAAACCCTCTATGAAGGGGGATTTGACGGTTGGTTCATGGTCGATGAATGGGAAATTCCCGATCCATACGAAGCGTGTATCAAAGCGAAACAAGCAGTGGATCAATTTTTCGCTTCCCGATGATGGAGAAGGGGGGGGGTAGAGCAAGTACCTCGCTTGCCCTACAGATGCAGGCAGGGACGCCTGCTCTACCCGCGAACAGGAAATGGATATGTAACAATAATATTTATATTTATAAAATATATTTTGATTGGATCAGGAGAAAATCAATGAAAAAGTCTTTTGTCTTATTGGTTATCATTTGTCTATGTTTTCAGTCGGTCTGCGTTGCAGATCCGATCCCGCGCAGCGAATCGTTTTTCGGGCTTCATTTTGACTTGCATCCGCAAAAAACCGATACCTCACTGGGAGAAGATATTACAGAAGAGATGATCGAAAAATTACTCAACCGTGTCGGGCCTGATTATGTGCAATATGACTGCAAAGGCCATGCAGGGTATGCCGGATATCCGACAGAAGTGGGAACGCCTTCCCCCGGCATCGTCAACGATTCGCTAGCCATATGGCGAAAGGTCACGCAAGAACACGATGTCGGTTTGTTCATCCATTTTTCCGGCGTGTGGGATAGTGTTGCAGTGGAGAAACATCCGGAATGGGCGCGTATCGATGCGGAAGGCAAACCGGACAATCGGGCAACAAGCGTATTTGGACCTTATGTGGATGAATTGTTGATTCCACAACTCAAAGAGGTTGTCGCCAAATATGATCTGGATGGCCTGTGGGTTGACGGCGAATGCTGGTCGGCCAAATTGGATTATTCGGAGGCAGCCTTAGAACAATGGAAAAAGGAAACAGGATACGAAGAGGCTCCGAAAAAGTCTTCCGATCCGCATTGGTTGGAATGGAAAATGTTCCACCGCCGGCATTTCGAGCGCTATCTTTGCCTTTGGATTGACGCATTGCATGAATTCCGTCCCGATTTGCAGATCACCAGCAATTGGATGTACACCACCTTCGCACCCAAACCGATTGTCTGCGATTTGGATTTTCTTTCCGGTGATTATTCCCCCGGCCAGTCTGTCGCCCGTGCACAAGTTGAAGCGCGCTATCTCGCAAATACAGGGATGCCGTGGGATTTGATGGCATGGGGATTCAATAAAGGAGAAAATTTACGGTGGAGTCTGAAGACGCCGGTGCAATTGCAGCAGGAAGCGGCTGTGGTATTGATGCAGGGCGGTGGTTTTCAAATTTATAATAATCCGACGCGGGCCGGATATCTTCAAGAGACGATCATCGAAACGCTTGGGCAGGTAGCCGATTTTTGCCGGGAATACCAAAAAGTGAGCCACAATAGCACCTCTGTCCCTCAAGCCGCTCTTCTTCTTTCCAGCGAAACCATGTGGGATAGTTCCGACAATGTTTACACGCCCTGGGGGGGTGAGCTGCAAAGTCTCGAAGGCGCGCTTCATGCCCTACTGGAATTGCACTACTCGGTCGATGTTCTTGCAGAACATCAATTACAACCTCGCTTAAGCGAATTTCCATTGGTCGTGATTCCCGATTCCTATAAGTTAGCGGATGAATTCAAAGAGTCGTTAATAGAATATGTTGAAAAAGGCGGGAATCTGCTCCTCCTCGGAGAACGATGCGCTCGTTTGTTCGCATCGGTGACCGGTGTTGATTTCGTGGGTAAACCTGAAAATGTTCGTGCAGAATTGAAGGCTCCATCCGGCCCGGTAAACGCAAACGGCGAATGGCAGAAAGTCGAATTGACATCAGCTAAAGCGGCCGGTTACCGTTATCCGAATCGGGACACCCGTAAGAACGGTGTAATCGCCGCCACACTGAATGAAGTAGGGAAAGGGAAAATCGGAGCAGTCTACGGACCTATCGCCCTCGATTTTTACCGCTCTCATCACCCGTATTTACGCGAATTCATCGGGAAAATCACCCACCTACTCTTTGCAAATCCTGCCATACAAGTCGAGGCTCCACCGTGCATCGATGTCGCGCTGCGGAAAACCCAAAACGGGAAACTGAGCGTCCATCTGCTGAACCGCGCCAATGCGCCTGTTTCTGATCGCTACGGGATTATCGATTTTGTCCCAACCGTCGGACCAATTACGATAAAATTAAACATGGAAGAAAAGCCCAACAAAATTACGGCGGTTCCTAGAAATCGTCGACTGCAACAAACCTGGGAAGAGGGTGTATTGACGGTGAAAATCCCGAGAGTTCATGTGTATAGTGTATTAGTAATCGAATAGGATTTATCTTTTTCAATACCCCAAAAAGAGATTAAAACCTCTACCCGATATTCCATTAAAGGAATATACTTATGATTGAATGGATTGTTCTTCTTGATATTGATTTCGAAAGATGGCTGGATCAACAAGAGGTAGGTCTTCGCCGGGAGGTAGTGTCAAAATCCCAATTATTGAAACAACACGGTCCATCTCTCGGTCGCCCTTTAGTCAATACAATTAAGTCTTCGAAGATTTCGAATTTGAAAGAATTGCGTATCCAATACAAAGGTGATCCATGGAGAATATTGTTTGCCTTCGATCCGGTCCGCAGAGCTGTATTGTTAGTCGGTGGGGAAAAACAAGGCGAGAAACGTTGGTATGAAAAAAACATCCAAATTGCTGAAGAACGGTTTAAACGTCATTTAGAGAAAATGGAGGAGAAAAGATGATTACATTAGATGAATATATCAGTAAACTCCCGATCGAGGAACAAGAACTCATAGCAGCTCGAACGCGGGAATTGATCGAAGAGGAAAAAACCCTGCAGGAACTGCGGAAGGCTAAAAAAAGTTCTCAGGAAGCGGTTGCCAAGCGACTAAAAGTCAACCAAGCAGCGGTCTCGAAACTGGAACGGCGTACGGATATGTATGTCAGCACACTGCGCTCTTTCATCGAAGCCATGGGGGGGACATTGGACATCATCGCTCGCTTTCCGGATCATGCGCCGGTTCGCATTACTCAATTTCGGAACATCGGGGATGAAATACAAAGCGAATAGCCGTTGATTCATCTTGCATACATATGGATAGCCAAACTTTTTTTTACTCAACAATTATCTCCGTTTCAGTCAGAAAAAATACTATTCCACGAAAAGGGAGCAACCATGACATTTTTTTATCTGTTCATCTCTTACTGTTTTCTTATATTTGCAGTGTCGGTTCAATGTGCTGAACTTTCATTCCAATCGATGGGAAACGGCTTTTATAGTTTTGATACCGGTGCGCTCAAAGGACAACTTCGTGCCGACGATCCATCCCAAGGAATCCCGACTCTCATCGACAAAGAAACCGGCTTGGAACTCGCTTATGGAAAAAACAATCCGGGAATCCTCAGCTACTACCGGATTTTCACGAGCAATCACCGTTTCGGGGATTCCGCCCGAGCTTGGCCGAAAACTTCGAAACGGCTCCCGGATGGCGGCGTTGAAATTACCTGGCCTCCGCGTGAAGAGCATCCTTTTGAAATGACCGCGATTTACCGTTGGAAGTCTCCCACGACACTCGATTTGGAGACGATTGTCAAAGCAGAAACAAATCTCCCCAAATTCGAAGTGTTTCTCTCATCCTATTTCAACAGTAATTTTAAAACCTATATGTATGTCAAACCGACGCTGCATACCAATAAAGAACCTTACTTTATGCCCGTAACGGTCAATCCGTTCACCATCGACACGTACCTCGCTTTCCCTCGTGATCGGGAAGCCTGCCAAATGATTTTCGACGGCCGGTGGGAACACGGGCCGCATCCGGTTCATTTTTCCGTTGGGAAATTTTATGAATATCCGTTCTGCATAAAACGGGATGAGAAGAACGGGATTGATATCCTACTCATGTCCCGGCCGCAAGACTGTTTCGCCGTGGAAATGCCCTATGATATGACTCCACCGGACGGCATCGCTGGGCATAATTCGGTTTATTTTTCGTTGTTTGGAAACAATATAAGGGAAAACGAAATCGCTCATGCTTCGTATCGGCTGATCATTGAAAGAAAAATGACAGAGGATCGCTCAATGAACTATTTTCAACAATTTGTTCAAGATACAAAACGTATAAAATAATTCATCATATATAAGAGTATATCTGTCAAAAACATCCGAGTTATGCTATAATATTGGATCAATAGCATGTAAAACATGAAAGAAGTGAAACATGAATATAAAGAAAAAATACATTACTGATGACAAAATGAATCCTGTCGCCGTAATCATCGATTACAAGGATTGGCAGGATATAAAATATTTGATGAAAAACAACAACGAATTCCCAACCATGGATTTAAAAAAATACAACAACACTATTGAAATTCCTCTTGATCCTTTACAATTTCAAAACGATATAAGAAGTGAATGGGGATAAAATTGCTTATACTATTGGATACAAATATACTACAAAATTCTTTCAAGCAATTTCATTAACAAATGACAAAAAACTTCATACCATCCCCGAGATTACTTCACATATGATTGAAATTCGGTAGGAAACAACTTTCGATCAAAAAAATCTCACTCCCTCTCGAAACGAAGGCACGTCATCCGCCTCCCGCCTCCGCAGTGGTTCGAGCACTTTTCTCCGAAACGCCATCAGTTCCATCTTCCCCATCGCATCGAACATAAGAGGAACATACGCCAGTTCTCCATCCAACATCCGGGCTGCGTTCCACATCGAGATCTCACAAGTCCGAAAGACCCAAACCAACTTCTGAGCGTAAAATTCCGCCCGTTTGATCGAGCCATACGCCGTCACCGGTTGTTCGCGATAGGTGGAGCGTAATTTTTCTCCGATGACCGCACGATGAAGCACATTCCACACATACGGAACAATTTCCGCGCCCCAGCGCAGCAACTCGAATTGGTTCTCTTCATCGCTCTCGAATCCTTGTACAGCCAGTTCGGCGGCTTTCCGATTATACAACTTATAGCCCGACTGCAAATCCGGATACGGACGATATTGGCAAAAATAACTGCGCATGGGAAAATAGTTCTGCTTGGCCAAGGTAAAATGAAGCGCTGATTCAATACAGGCATTCAAGATTTTTTCATACATCGCACGGTAAAGAGACAACGGCGGTTCGAGATGATAGCGTCCTCCGACAACCAGAATCGGCACGTCCCCGCACTCCTTCTCGATCTGCCGCCCGGCCTCTGCCAAACCGGTAAAATCTTCGACACGATGATCTCCATCCGCGTCCCGAACGGCAAACCACTGGATGGAATCTTTTTCCAAACCTTTTTGCAATCCCGTCAACACGCCAGCGCCTTTGCCGCGATTCATTTGAGCGTTTTCGATAGTGACCGGAAGAGAGAGTTCGGATAAAACTCGTTCTGCAACAAGCTGCAGCCGGTCTATACCGTCGAGATACAAAAATTGATTCTCCGGAGGCGCAATTCGACTGGCGCCTTCAAAAGTCAATGTGAAAAGGCGGTCGATCTCCTCCTTTTTCACTTCATTCGAAAACCAGGCGGGAACAATCATGAAGGTGTTAGAAGGATCAAGCATACAGTATGATCTCCATCAAAGAGAAGAACCGCCGAAAACGATCCCATTGAACAACAACCGGAACGTTCCATGCGGTTGCGCACGATGCTGCACCCGGAAACCGTACAACACGATCTTTCCCTCACCATAGGGAACCGACAGAATCGCCGCTTTGTTATGGAGATGATGTGCTCCTAAAATCCAGCCGCTCAACATGGTGACCGTATCGTCATAGGCAGCCACAATCTCCGGTGTCTGAATCTTGGGTTTCAAGGAATTTTTATCATTTGAGTTATTCTCAACCTCAAATGCATAGGAACGGGCAAAATATGCGGGAGATCGTTTTTCCATTCCATAGGCTACCGTCGAATCGGTATTCAAATTGATCCGTAGAATCGAACCGGGGCAGAAAAAGTCACTCCGTTTCAAGCCGGAGAGCGCGTTCTTGACCGGCAGGTCGAAATAACGAATCGCAAAGGAGGTCGAGGTATCCAAACAGAGCAATGTTCCGCCACTTTCAACAAAGTCTTGTAAATGCATAACGCCCAAATCTCCGATTCCGCCGGCATATTCCGGAGCGGTTGTCCCTTCCGCCATTCCGTTGAGAATGGTTCCGCTTCCGAGATCAGGAATGAGAATAACGTTATAGCGGTCTATCAAATTACCGGCGCGCACATCAGCGTTATACAGCCAATCATAATCGAATTCGAATTGCTCCAGAACGAACCGCGTCCAACCCTCATCCATACTCGCCGCCCACGGATGATAGAGAGCCACGCACGGTTTGACCAATTTGGTGAGAGAGGAATCTGAAAGAGAAACCGTATACCGTTCAAGTTGAAGCCCCAAATCGCGGATCCAACGGTTCAATTCAGATTGTTGTGAGGAATTCGTCGGCGCCCAAAGCAACGATCCTTCTTCGATCGCAGCATTATCATTCTTGAGCTTCATCGTCCTTGTCGCAACATAAGTGGGGATTCCCTCCGAGAAAGAACGATTCAACAAAATGAAATCATTGGTGGTTTGGTTTTTGGATACATAGACAGAGCCGCTGCCGGTAACATCCCCTTCACTAAAGTCCGTAAGATCGGCAGTAGACGTGCTTGTTTCAAAGGAACTCTGCACTGGAACAACCTTTACATTCATCTGATAGGACAATGTCCAACCCGCCACGTCATAAGGCGGTTCCGCAGGCCCGCCGGGATACTGATAGCGGTCCGGATAATCCTGTGGTTCCAATAAATCCCGAATATGATTCCGATACGGTTGAGACGTATAGATAATGTACGTTCCCTCATCATAGGAAATCCCATCAGCGGTAAACGATTCATTCGCCTCTTTGATTTCGACTCCCCCCAATTCCAGAATCTGTAACAGTCGCTCCGCCGTCGGCAAATCACGCTGATCCTTCGGAACAATATAGGCATAGGGCGGCACTTCTTTCCCCAGACGAATTGCTTTTTCGTTCATTTCCAGATAATTCCGGTTGAAGCGGTCCCGATACCGTGCTCCTACGGTAAACAACGCATAACAGGCAATTTCCTCATATTCGACGACATCCCGCAGCCGCCACCAGCCGCCATCCCATGGATCAGGAAAATTCACCTGCGGAACATAACGAGGCAAACCGCGCGAATGCCCCCGCAATTCTGATTTTCTCTGAAAAATGGGAGAAGCGATCCGGGGGGATGCCGCTTCCGACAGTAAGCCTACGATGTTGTGGCGATAGGGCGTCGTTCGATTCCCTCCATGCCACCAATTATCGTATACGGCATTGGTGAGGACACCTGTCTTCCCCTCTTCCGCCAATTCAGTGCACATATGTCCCCCAATCAGCTTCAAAGATTCATGAATCAGCGGATCGACATTCGGATTGATCGGATCAAAAAAAGGCGGGACAAAGAAACGGCAACCACCACTGCCCATCTGGTGTATATCATAAATAATACAAGCATACCATTCGTGATACATCACACGAGTGAGAATTTCCGTTTCTCTTTGGGTGATCATAAACCAATCCCGATTGTTATCATGGCCGACATATTTTTGATACAGCCAAGGCATTCCCTGCCCTTCCCATGGTTTTCCCAAGGAGCTCTCATACCAATCGATGACTTTGTCAATCCCATCCGGATTCGCCGAGGGTACCAAAAGAATGATGTCGTTTTCGAGAATTTCCAACGTTCGCTCATCATTCTCGGTGGCCAATTGATACAACAACTCCAAAGACATTTGAGAAGCGCCGATTTCAGATGAATGAAGAGAACACGCAATAAGAATGACAGTTTTGGCTTCTTCTAACACGGTTTCACGTTCGCCGGCCTCCATCTCGTTCGGATGAGACAGTTTACGCTGTATCGTCTTATATAGATCGATATTTTCCAATGTATCAGCTGAAGAAATAGTCGCAATAAGATACGAATTGCCTTCCGTTGTTGGTCCGATATCTTCCACGAGTACCCGGTCCGACTTTTGACCTACCAAGCGAAAATATTCATCGATGGTTCTCCAATGCGCAAGTTTGAAATCCGCTCCCACCTCATAACCGAGAAAATCCTCAGGGGAGGGAATTGATTCGGCAGAAAAAACGGGAGAAATGCAAAAAAATGCAACAGTCCAACATAAAACGATCCTGAACATCGGAAATTCTCCTTAAGCAGAATTGAATTATAGGCCACTTTTTTCAACGGGGTAAAAGTGTTATTCCAGAATAGATCAAGAAGTAAATGTTTTGAACCTCCATTGAATCAAAACTCAAAAATCCGCTTGATGGATATTGCAACTGAATGAAATCTATGTTGAAATAGAGATAATTTTCAATCCATTTCCAAGCATGAGATGGAATTTTATGCTAAGATGAACAAATACACAAAGATTCAAATATTTTTCGAAAAGCGCACCGATTTGCATCATAGCTATTAGGGGAGTGGAGACTATGCGCATCACAAAAAAAGTAAGCGGCGATGTGGTTATGCTGAAAGTATCAGGATCGATTTCCTTTATGGACACATCGACTTTGAAAACCATGCTGCATCGATTGACCGTCGAGGGCAAAAAGAATATCGTCGTCGACTGCAAGGAAATGGACAGTCTCAACAGTGTCGCATTGGGAACCTTTTTAAAGGCCTATCGGTCTATGTCACAAGGAAACATCGTTTTCGCCAACGCAAATCCGCACGTGCAAAAGGTTTTTCACGATACAAACCTTGATACAATATTCCCGGTTTACGCTACGGTTGAGGAAGCGGTCGATTTTTGCCGGCACCAAGAAGTGTAAATTGAAATCTATTTGGAGACCTTGCCTTTTCTCCGGTTGAGAGGATTCTTTCTACAAAAAAGAAAGGGAACTGTCTATCTCTACTTTCCTTGCGAGCATTCCTGGTTCAATCCATGCCTCTATTCCATACAGAAGCACTCACTTTACGACGGCGCCGCTTACGGGATGCGGACGCGATCCTCACCCTCCTTTCCCGGCAATATGGAAAAATCACGGCATCGACACGCAGCGTCATGAAAACGGCCAGCCGGCTTGCCGGTGTTACACAATCTTTTCATCACCTCGATGTTATTTTGTACGCGAAATCCGAAAGCCAGGATATCTGGAGCCTGACTCAAGTTTCGCTTATTCACCGTTTCGCAACTCTCCAAGAGAATCTTCATAAAATGTGTTTTGCTTCCTGTCTGGCCGAGTGGGTGGACTTGTTGAGTGAAGAATTTGAATCGAATACTCACGTTTGGAATTTAATACTGGACGCTTTTCACCGATGGGATATCCAAGAACCCACTCAAGAAGATTTATTCTATTATCAATGGCGCTTGCTCTCCGACGCAGGCTGGCAGCCCCAAATCAATCATTGTGTCATCAGCGGTAACAAAGAGGAAACAAGTTGGGTATTTCTTCCGAAAGAAGGTGGAATCGCCTCCCCGAATCGAACAGAGAACGGGATTATGATCAGCGCAGGAACCATACAAGCACTCCGCCACATTGCTTCTACATCAAATCCTCCTAATATCAAACTTTCAGCCTCGCAAAAGAAAGAAATCAATACATTGCTCAAAACCCATCTTGAATATCATAGCGGCGGGCAATCGAGAGCCGGTCTTTTTCTCGACAAAATTCTGAACGACGATCATCGCCCTTGGTAATTCTATCCTCCCCGCTGTTTTCTTTTTCACGTTTCCCAACAGAAACAAGTATTCAATTCTCCAAATTGTTTTATACTATGATCATTCATCGGAGGCATTTCGGATATGAAAAGAATATTCATTTTAGGCATCGGCCCATTAATGATCGAGGACTCCAAGAAATTTCATGGAGGAGGAAATCGTGCATGGCATTTGACAAAGCCACTTCTAGATCATGGATTTGAAGTGATCTTACTGTGCATGAGAATAACGGATAAGACATTGGATCATCTTCCTGATGAAGAATGCAAGCAGAACGGGAATTTGACATATTATACGGTGGATGAATTGATTCGTTTTGCCGATGACGGTTATCTACGCGAAAAAATCAACGAACACAATCCGGATGCATTGGTCGGTGCATGTTCTTATCCGGCTTGCCGTGCCGTAAAAGTGGCTGACAATCTGCCCGTCTGGGGAGACATCCACGGATATCCTATGGGTGAAGCACAGGCAAAAGCCTATCACTACAAAGAATCCGGCTATATTCACCATTTTTGGAATATCCATCGCGAAGTACTACAGCGCGCGGATCGTTTTTCCGTCACTTCCGAACGGCAGCGCATGGCAACCATTGGTGAATTGGGGGTTATGGGTCGATTGAATCAATATACGTTCATGGAACCGCTGGTTCATACAATCCCGATCGCTTGGGATAAGAACACCCCGTTCGTTATCAACCAACGGAAAAAAGAAGAGCCTTTTTATGTCTTTTTCAGCGGAGGTTACAACCTTTGGTGCGATGTGGACACTTTGTTCCATGGCCTGGAAATCGCGATGGAACAGGATTCCCGTATACGTTTCCTTTCCACCGGCGGAGCGATTGACGGTCACGATGAGAAAACCTATCCCCGCTTTGTGGAATTGGTCGAGCGATCCTGTTTTCGGGAACGCTTTGAATTGAAAGGCTGGGTTTCGAAAGACGAATTGGAGCATTGTCAAAATCTAGCCCACTTGGGGATCAATGTCGATCTGAATTGCTATGAAACCTATATCGGTGCACGCAACCGAATCACCGAGTTTATTGCGCGAGGCATCCCTGTTTTGACAACATTGGGAACCGAAATCAGCCAAATCCTCTTTTACAAAGGAATGATCTTGACTAGCCCCATCGGTGATCCGCAAACATTGGCAATGGAAATCATCCTTGCAGCAAACCATCCTGAAAAAATGGAACAAATGGCAAAAAGAGCTCGCACACTTTTCGAAGAACAATATACGTATGCCAATACTGTCGGTGATTTTCTTAATTGGTGTGCAAATCCCTGCCACAGCCGCGATTTCTCCAAATCCTCACTTGTATTGGATTATCGCTTTCCCAGCCAGCATGAAATTCATAAGGAAAAGTTTGGCAAACGCTTCCTGAGAAAATTCCTCAAATCATAAAAGGCACTTTGAATTAAATCATTTCATGTGAAAAGCGGCAACCATTTCCCATAAAGGTACAAAAATTGCTTCTAATTACAACTGTTTGAAACATACTTGTATTCCAAACATCAGTTTTTTACAGTTGTTATGCTTATATGAGTTTCATTCTGCTGTAAATAGATAAACAGTACGGATCATAAATATCCGCAGAATAAGCAGACATTGATTTATGAAATTGACTCTATTGATCAATTTTCTCTCAGAATGAGAATTGCATTGTGAGGTTTACTGAAATAAATGGAACACTCTGTTTTGATTGTCGATGATTCAAAATTGGCTCGAGCCTTGTTGAAAAAGACGCTTACTGAAATTGATAATGTTGTTTTTTTCATCTCAGAGGCCTCAAACGGCCAGGAGGCTCTGAGCCTCTGCCGAACCAAACCCTTCGATTTCATTTTCCTCGACTTGACGATGCCGCAAATGAACGGGTATGAAGTCTTACAACAACTCCGGAAAGAGAAGATCAATATTCCTGTTTTCGTGGTCTCGGCGGATATTCAACCCAAAGCCAAAGAACGAGTACTCGAATTAGGGGCTAAAGCTTTCATTCGCAAAAATATCGATACCCCCAACATCAAACAAATTTTGGTGGAACACCAAATTTTGATCCCCAAACCCACATTCACCGATGATCATTATGAAGTCTTGAGGGAAATCATCAATATAGGAATGGGGCAGGCAGGAGCCGCATTGGCCGAATTGCTGGATACTTTCGTGGAATTGACCGTTCCACATGTGACAATCATTGCTGCGAATCAAGTTTCAGAAATCGTCGAAAATGTGATGGAATATCCGGGTGAAATAACTGCGGTCCGGCAAGCATTTTACAATCATCTCAATGGAGAAGCCATTGTAATTTATAGCCAGGAAGGATGTAAAGAATTAGGAGATTTATTGGGGTATGACAAAACAAATGAAGCGATTTCCGATCAGGAATTGCTTTTGGACGTGGGTAACATACTCGTGGGCGCTTGTTTAAATGGTATATCCATGCAGCTCTCTTCCGAGCACTCGCTCTCGTTTTCCTCTCCTTCAATCTTGGGCGAGAATACCTCTCTATCCAGTCTTTTTATCACCCATGACATCTCATGGAAAAGCGCCTTGTTATTGAAAGTAGCTTTCCGATTGGAAAATCGGGCTTTCAGCAGTCATATTCTCGTTTTCATGCCAGAGCAATCCATTCATTATATCTGCCGGGCCTTGGACAAATGGATCGAGGATCTTTGATCGATGAACGATTTCATCCATAATTCATTATTTGATTACACGATCGTCAATCACATCAACGTTGGGATTTTTTCCGTGGATAAACATTTGAACATTACCCTATGGAATAAATTCATGGAAACCCACAGCAGCAAATCCACTCATGAAGTGTTGGGGAGAAATATATTCGAATGTTTTCCGGAACTTCCCCGAAAATGGTTTGAGCGAAAAATCAAAAGCATTTTTTTGCTCAAAAATTATGCTTTTACTTCCTGGCAGCAACGTCCTTATTTATTCCGCTTTCCCCATCATCGGCCAATTACAGGTGGAATTGATTATATGCATCAAGACTGTACTTTTCTCCCCATCAAGAATTTAAGTGGAGAAGTTTCATCTGTTTGTGTCACAATCGTCGATGTCACGGAAACCAGCATTTACCAAAAAATGCTGCAGGATACGTTAGTGAAGCTGGAAGAACTCAGTCAAAAAGACGGCTTGACTGGCTTATTGAATCGCCGGTATTTCACTCAACAATTCGAAATAGAACTCAAACGGTCGATCCGCTACGACAAGCAACTATCATTTCTCCTTTTCGATTTGGATCATTTTAAAAAAGTGAACGATATCTATGGGCATCAAGCCGGAGACCATACGCTACGTATCATCGCTCAGGTTACCCAGGATTCGATGCGTGATACCGATATCGTGGCACGTTATGGAGGTGAAGAATTCGCCGTCATTTTTCCCGAAGAGGGCGAACTAGGAGCCTACGAAGCGGCGGAACGATTGCGAAAAATAATTGAGAGCAAACCTGTCGATTTTCAGAATCAAAAAATACCGATCAGTATCAGTGTGGGGGTATCTTCGCTTACCTCCAAAAATCAAACGATCGATGATTTAATCCGTGAAGCGGATGAAGCGCTATACAAATCCAAACAGAATGGTAGAAATCAAGTCACACGATTCCACGCAGGAGAACCGTGCAGTATAGTTAAGACAAATAGTTTCAAAAACTTATAACGAATCTTGCCAATCCGACAATCGCTTGGGGGAAAAGTAACGAATATCTCCGTTTGTGGCAAGACCATTGCTGGGATGATAGGTAATCCAATCGATATCATGATCCATACCGACCGATAACATATAAATTCTCCACCCCTGGTTATGCCATTGAGTTCCTCCCGTATTGTATCGTCCGCTCGGATCTTCTTCGTTGTACCAATAATTGAAATAAAATCCACGCTGAATACCGATTTCTTCGTTACGGCGATGCGGATCATAAGGAATGGCATTCATATAAGCAACCGGCGTCGTCAGAGCCAAAAGGCTGTTTTTCCCTTTCACATAATCGGAAATGGGTGGGCGTCCATGGTCAAGTTCGTAAATATGAATCTGACTGTCCAAGGTTCGCATATCCCGAATGATTTGCGTTAAAAGTGCCTGCATCCGGGCACGGGTGAAATTCGGGACTGCAATCGCCGCGAGAATCCCGATTATGGCAACGACAATCAATAATTCAATCAACGTGAACGAATGGATTCGTTTCAATGGAATTCGTTTCATATTTTCATCTCGCTGCTCATCTTCGATTAAGTTTGTTCTATTTTTCACCGATTCTAATTGAATTGATAGGGTGGAAGTCAAGAAGAAATCCATCAAATTTCCCAAAATTTCTCTCTCAGCAGCAAATCATCTCTTTTTTTTCTTTCAAAATATCCAACTTTTGACTCACTTTGACACTATAGAAGTGTAATCAACATATGGGATTGTGATGTTTTGAAGATTTGTGGATTATTTGCCGCCAAGTCTATAGGGCTTCTTGGCGATTTCAGCATCAATATGCTTCCCGATTTTTTTATGGGAAAAGATGATAGAAACGGAGGACGGGGAGATGTCTTGCGAACGAATTTCTATTAAAAGGCATCTGAAGGGAATAAATCATAAACCACTGAAAGCAGATGAAGAGTATAAACTACTCAAAAAAGTGAAGAAAGGAAATAAAGCGGCCCGGCAGCGTTTGGTAGAAGCCAATCAACGATTCGTGGTACGGCTTGCTTTGAGTTTTCGAAATCAAGGAATTCCGGTAGCTGATCTCATTCAAGAGGGAAATCTGGGATTGATCGAAGCGATTGATCGCTATGATCCCGCAAGAAAATGCCGTTTGATTTCGTACGCGGCTTGGTGGATTCGGCTCTATATGCAAAGGGCAATCGAACAGAAATCTAGAACGGTTACAATTCCGATCAATAAAGTGAGTATTCTCAAGAAGATTAAAAACTTCGAATACGGATTTATCAAAATAAAAGGTAGAAATCCAAATTATAAGGAAATCGCCGATGCAATCGGTTTAGAAGAACAAAAAGTCGAATATGTTTACAACTTGGGAACCACGACCCTTTCTATTCACACGGAAGACGAAGACGGACAAAGTATGGAAGATCGTCTTGAAATCGATGTGGCAGAATCTTTACGAAGAGAATTGTGGTTGAGTGAATTGAAAAAAAGAGTTGCACAAACGTTCAAACAACTGACACAAAAAGAACAAGATGTTCTTCGGTGTCGATTTGGGCTGGACGATCATGCCGAACCAGTCAGCTTACGCCAAGCTGGTAGGCTTCTTGGTCTTTCCGCCGAAGGCGTAAGGCAAATCCAAGCCCAGGCAATCAACAAATTACGTTGTCCGGATCAGAATTCATTATTGTATGCATTCACCCAGGGTTGAAATACAATCAAGCTTTTTTCGTATCAATAAAAGATGTAGTCATAGAATAATCATCACTTGCAAAAAAGAACGGAATAAAGTCAGTCTATAAAATAAGCGAAAATAAGTTCAATCTTCATATACCTCCCCAGCCGCTGTTTTGAAACCCTCTTTTTCATCTCAGCGGCCTTTTTTTTTGTTTGTGGATATATTGTGGAGAGAAAAAAGTGTAAGTGCTTCAAATTCAACAATTAAACTAAGTGTAATTTAACACTATATGTTGTGGATGAATTGTGGATATATACTTTTTATTGTGTTCCCTATTGACAGATTCCCCAAATCTCATTATAGTTTTGCTCGTGTTGCCACAAAATGGATCATACAATATCTTGTGGTGAAATCAAATGGTATTCAACATTTGCAGATAGCGTCTTTTGTCTATATTGAATTTCAAAAAGATATGCACGAACTTCTTCAAGTTCAGGGGATTCCATAAGTTATCGATAATGCACTCTCCCCGTAGAAGAGTTGAGGGAACGTTATGCTTCTAAAAAAACTCACGATCTCCGGATTCAAATCATTTGCCAATAAAGTCGAAATTAAATTTGAAAGAGGCGTTACAGGCATCATCGGTCCAAACGGATGTGGAAAATCCAATCTATCGGATGCCATTCGGTGGGTAATTGGCGAACACAATCCAAGACGGCTTCGAGGCGGCGTCATGCAGGATATGATTTTCAACGGTTCCGCCAATCGTCCGGCCTCGGGTTTCGCAGAAGTATCTCTTTTATTCGACAATGAAAATGGCACTCTTCCGATTTCGTACCGGGAGGTTTTGATCAGCCGTCGCTTGCATCGTAGCGGGGAAAGCGAATATCTAATCAATCGAACCAAATGCCGGATGAAAGATGTCACGGACCTATTTCTGGATTCCGGTATCGGAACCAATGCTTATTCAATGATGGAACAAGGGCGTGTCGATATGATCGTCAATGCCAAACCCATCAATCGCCGCGAAATTCTGGAAGAAGCAGCTGGAGTTGCACGCTTTCTGAATCGCAAAACCGAGGCACTTCGCAAATTGGAACGAACCGATACGGATTTGACTAGAATCGTCGATATTCTAAGTGAATTGCAAAGGCAAAAACGATCTTTGGAACGCCAAGCAAAACAGGCTGAATTAGCCAAAAAGTATCGAAGGAATTTACGGGAAGTCGATTATATCCTTCACGCCCGCCGTGGCAAAGAATTACATGAAAAGCTGGAAAAAAACAACTCACGTCTAAACGGATTACAAGCGCAAATCGACACCTACCAAGGCCAGCTTCAAGAAATTCGAGAACGAAAAAACGCATTGAATGCAAAAATACAAGAGCAGGAATCGATCAACAGAACCAAAAGAGATTCCTATTCCACCACCACGGCACGGCTTGAACAAATGGAACAGCATTTGAACTCGCTCAACGAACGCAGTGCCGAATATGCTCAACTTCAAACACGTCTTCTCGAAGAATGCGAAGCCGATTTAAAAAGAACTGAAGAAGAACAACAACGAATCCTTGAAGCGGAAAAGCAAGTAAAACAACTGACGGAGGAAATCGAAGCCCTCAAAAAGACGATTGAACAACACAATGAATCTTTGACTCAGGTGGTCGAGCAAGCAACCCTTATCGAAAATGAAGGGCAAGAAAAGCAACGCACTTTTTTGGATATCGAGCACCAAATCACAGAACGAAAAAACCAGCAGCGATTATGGGAACGCGAAAAAGAACATTACATCAGCCGGTTGGAACAAGTCAAAAGTGAGCAAGAATATATCTCGAAGGACATTACGGCTCACAATGAAAAACTCAACACATTGACACAAGAGCTTTCCGAAGTCGACGCGAGTGTTCTCGAACTTCAAAGTCAGTTGGAAAACGCGCGATCCCGATTGAGCACTCTCACAGAAGCCGAGTCAACAGCCAAAACCGGTTTGAACGCGTGCGAGCGCCGTTGGCAGCAAACCCGTTCCCGCTGGGAATCCCTCTGCGAGCTACAAGAAAAACTGGAGGGATTTGATGAAGGAGTCCGGTATCTCTTGCGCGAAGAAGGTGAATTGTCCACCGAGCTGATAGGAACATTCGCTGAAATCATTCAAGTCGAACCTGGATACGAGCGAGCCATCGAAGCCGCATTGTCACGAAAACTGCAAGCCATCTTGACCCGGAACGATGAAACCGCATTGAAGGCTATCACGAAATTACGGGAAGAGAAAAAAGGATGGCTCTCCTTTCTTCCCGTCAGCGCTCCCTTTGGTGATGAATTATCAAAAATCCCTGAAACCTTGCGAAATCGGAAAACCCTATCGGATTATGTTCAATGTGATGAGACGTATCGGCCCTATGTAAGAAGATTATTGGACCATGTTTTTCTCGTCACCAACCTGGAAGAAGCGTTGCAGTTGCGCGATTCACTCCCTCATGGAGTAAAAATCGTCACTCCATCGGGGGAAATTTTGGAAAATGACGGATCGATCAGCGGAGGCTATTCTTCAACCTCTCAAATCTTGAATCGGGCAACAGAAATCAGCCGCTTGGAAGAAATAGCCGGTACCCTTGAGAAAGAACGTTCTCGTCTCGAAGAACATGTTCAAAATATCCGAAAAGAGATTTCAATCCTTGCCTCGGAACGAGACACCATTCGCCAAACTTTACTTGAGAAGCAAAACCGCCAAAGCGCCTTGCGGGATGAGCTGGAGCGTACTCAAAAACAACTGCATCGACTGACTCAAACAGATCAAGCCTATAAAACCGAACAAGAAACGCTCATCAACGCAATCGAAGCCGGTTCTCGTGAAGAAGAACATCGAACCGAACAAATTGAAGAATATCAACGTAAAAAAGATCAACTCGAAAGTGAATTGGAAGAATATCAATCCACCATTCAGGAAATTCGTGAAAAACGAAAAGAAATAGAAGATTTTCTTTCTGAAAACCGAATGTTTCTCCTGGAAAAAAGCAAGGATAGAGAACGTTGGTCGGCCGATATCGAGACGCTTGCACGACACCTCAAAGAACTGAAACAAGATATTGAAGAAAAGCGCCATCTCGCGCAGCAACAAGAAGAAAGGCGCTTTGAAGCCCAACAGGCTATTGAAAACGCCAAAAATACAATTGTCCAATTAAAAGAAGATCGAAACTCTCTTTGGAAAGAATTGCAGGAAAGCGAAGAAATCCATCATGGTCTTCGTGCGGAAATTCAAAAAGTAGAGGAAGAAGAGAATCAGAATCAAGAACGATATGAATCCATCCGCCAGGAAAAAGACAATGTTGATCAGGAAAGGATGAAAACTCAAGTCGAGGAAGAATATTGGCGCCGCCAACTTGATGAAACGTTTTCAAAACTAGAAAATCGCCTGGAATTGGAACGGGACGAACGCAGCGATGATGAATTGAATGAAAAATCCGCCTTTTATCGTCGTCGGCTCGAACAACTTGGCCTTGTCAACGAACTGGCCATTGAAGAATACGAAGAAGTACGCCAACGGTGTGATTTTCTGGAAGAACAAAAAAATGATCTGGAAAAATCCAAAGCGGATTTAATCGCCACAACAAAAGACTTGCATAGCACGACTGTGGATTTATTCCTTAAAACATTCGAACAAGTGAAAGAAAATTTCAACCATATGTTTCGCCGAATGTTCAATGGAGGGCGTGCAGAATTGATATTGCTCGAGGGGGATCCTATGGAAGCCGGTATTGATATCGAAGTGCAACCGCCCGGAAAAAAATTGCAGTCCATTTCCCTTCTTTCCGGTGGTGAAAAAGCGCTAGTCGCCATCGCGCTTCTGTTCGCGGTTTATGAGATCAAACCCAGCCCCTTCTGCCTGCTGGACGAAATCGACGCTCCCCTTGACGACAATAATGTCGGCCGATTCACGAAGATTCTACACGGATTTCTAGAACACTCCCAATTCTTGATCATTACCCACAACAAAAAGACGATGGAGATGTGTGATGCGTTATATGGCGTCACTATGGCAGTAGAAGGAATTTCTTCGATTTATTCCATGCAATTCAAAAACACGAATGATTCGGAAATAGATGAAATGCAACAATTCCTCGAGGATTCGGATTCTCCTGAATCCAATGTGGAAGAAATCCCGGAGGAAGTGGCTGTATAAGAAAAAACCAAGTCAATTGAGATAAATTTTCGTCTCCAACAGGCGCAATTGCGCCCGTGCATATCTCCCCCAGAGTCCCCTCCACTCTGGGGATTTTTTTTGGGATAGGATAACGAACATTTCATTCAATGCGGGGTTATATGTTTCACCATTTCAGAGTATATTATAATAATTTTTGTTAGGGAGTTTTACGAGCGGTCCAATACAACCGTTTTAAAAGGACGAATACTACGGGTGATTCAACACGCTGAGAAGAGAATCGCACTCATTGATATCCGATTGAACAAAACTGATAAAATATGCTTATGCTCAATTGGGTATGATGAAAGACCAAAACACGTGCCACCTTCTCCGGTGGCACGTTTGGAAATACCCGTAAGAAGCCAGCGTGACAATCATCAAAGGAATGTAGAAAGGGCTTGACATATTCCAGCACGCCGAATTCGAATATTAATCAATCCAGTGAAAGGCGGTATCGACAAATAACCGAATACAACTCATAATTCACAAGATTCAATATAAAGCGACAAACATTTTTTCCAATCGTTTTATGAGAGATCCCTTGAGTGGGTATATTTCAAGTCTTAACAGTTTGGAGAACCGTTAATGTTATTTTCGCATATTAAAGGAATGTTTTCCCGCGATCTCGGTATTGATCTGGGAACAGCCAATACATTGGTCTATGTCAAAGGACAAGGAATTGTTCTCTGTGAACCTTCCGTCGTCGCCATCGTGAAAGGAACGAATCAAGTTCTTGCCGTGGGAATTGAAGCGAAGAACATGCTGGGGCGAACTCCTGGCAATATCGTCGCCATTCGCCCAATGAAAGACGGTGTCATCGCCGATTTCGAAGTGACCGAAGCCATGCTTCGTTATTTTATCAATAAGGTTCACAATCGAACCCGTATGGTCAATCCACGCATTATGGTTTGTGTGCCGTCGGGGATCACCAGCGTGGAACGGCGCGCCGTGAAAGATTCCGCCGTCAGTGCGGGTGCCAGAGATGTCTTGCTTATCGAAGAACCGATGGCTGCCGCGATCGGCGCCGGATTGCCGGTGGCTGAAGCCTCGGGTAACATGATCGTCGATATCGGGGGAGGCACGACTGAAGTGGCTGTGATTTCACTCTCCGGTTTGGTTGTTTCCCGCTCCATCCGCGTCGCCGGTGACGAACTGGACGATGCCATCATCTCTCACATCAAGAAAAATTATAACCTCATGATTGGAGAACGGACTTCCGAAATGATCAAAATCGGGATCGGTTCCGCGACAAAAATCGGGGAAGAGCAAACCATCGACATCAAAGGGAGAGATTTGATCAATGGATTACCAAAAACCGTCAAAATCACTTCGGAGGAAATTCGCGATTGTTTACAAGAACCGATCAGCGCCATTGTAGACGTCGTCAAAATCGCGTTGGAAGAAACTCCGCCTGAATTGGCAGCCGATATCATGGAACGTGGAATCATGTTAGCAGGAGGTGGTTCCTTGCTGAGAGGTGTGGATACATTGATTGCAGAAGAAACTGGTTTACCGGTGCATGTGGCGGATGATCCACTGACCTGTGTCGCGTTGGGAACCGGAAAAGCATTGGATGAAATGGACCGACTCCGTTCCGTCATTCAAACGGCGGATAATATTTAAAAACAATAGTGAAAAAAAGAGGAATCACTATTGACAAATGCTCTTCTATCGTATGAAATTTGAGGTTGAGGGGATCATCATTTCCCCAAGAGAAACCGTATTGTTGAATTCAAAGAACGAATTGTGGTTTTTTGAGTTAAAATGGATTTGAACACAGTCAATCATTCTATTTTTGGATTCCTCAATCTCTTTGACACGGTGGTAAAAAGTATGATTTTCATTTGGAATTAGCATATAATGTGCAGACAGGATGTCCGCACCACAAGTTTGGTATTTTTGCCGTGACATCCTCTTTTATCAATCAGAAAGATCATGTTTTTCAAAAGGAAAAAAAGAACACCTCTGAACCGTAAGAAAAACAACTGGTTAAGTCCTCAGTTGTTGGGATCCACTTTCATCATAGTCGCTTTGATGCTCATGTTGATATTTGCTCCTCATGAAGAGGAGCAACCAGCCGATTATGTCTCTAGCATTATCAGCAAACCCGTATCTGCAATTTACAGTGTTCGCAATTTTGTGCGAGGTACAATCAACAATCTTGTAGAGAATTTTCACGCCAAAGCCGAATTGGACGCAGTCCGTGAAAAACTGGAAAAAGTACAGAAAGAAAACATTGAGCTTCAGTATAAACTACGCCAACACGAAAATTATCGGGAAGCGCTGAATCTACCAAGAGAAGAGCCTTATATTACAGTCCCTTCCGTCGTCTGCCGCCGTGACAACCGTTTGACGAATGCGTTGATCATCAATAAGGGAATAGAATCCGGTCTTTCGATCAATCAAGCGGTTATGACTAGTACAGGACTTGTAGGGCGAACCTATCGATTGCGTGATCATGTTGCATGGGTACAACTGTTAACTGATCCGGGATGTACAATTCCGGTATACGTGAAAGAAACCCCATACGAGGGATTATTGCGGGGGACGGAGGATAGCGAACATTTACTCTTGACTGATTTGTACTTGACGGAAATGGGGGAAGAAACCCAAACACCGGAACCGGGGCAAGCCGTATTCACATCCGGCGCCGGAAAAGTGTTCGAGCGCGGTTTACTGGCCGGTTATATTACCAGCGCAACAAATGAAGAAGGGTATTCTGTAGTCCCCGCCGTCGATTTCAATACGATCAAGGCAGTTTTCGTGATTAAAAGTACAGCCATCCAACAAGAAATCGTGTCCCTTTTGCCCGAGGAATAATATGCGATTCATGCTGATACTCGTGACGGCATTTTTTACCGATCTCTTGATCCGGATTCTTTTCGATCCTGGAAGATGGAGTCCTGACTTACTTTTACTCAGTGTTCTCTATATCTCATTGAACCGGCCACTGGGAGAGGCCTATTTATATGCTTTTCTTGCCGGTGTACTTTGGGATGGAGCCTTTTACGAGATCCAAGGAACGCATGCGTTGTTATTTGTTCTCACAACGATGATCATTGCACGTTTACGCTTGTTGATCTGGGCGCAATTCAGTCTTTCCCGATTGTTGCTCGGAATCCTGGCATGCATTTTTGTTCGTTTCGGGGAAGTGATCTTTTGGCTGTCGTATTTGGAATATGACATTCCAGTCACGTTGGCCTATCGCTATGTGTTATCGGGAGCGGTCATTACAGGAATTTGTTTTATGCTTTACCCGCTGTTTTTTTCTCCATTCCAGTCCATGATGCAGAGAAATTCACAACCAATGGTGTTATTGGGGAGATAAGGGATGAGCAATCGCAAAAAGATTTTGATCGTCAAATCATCGAAAGTCGATTTGCGCTTAAAGGTGCTCCTTTTTCTATTTACTGCGGTCTTTGCCATTATCGTTTTCCGATTATGGACAATCCAGATATACCGTCAGGACGAATTCGTCAAATTAGCGGAAAGAAACTATATTCGCGAGATTCCCGTTCCAAGCAAGCGGGGAATGATCAAAGACCGAAATGGCAATATACTCGCAATGGACGTCGATTATTATGACATCTGGGTTCCCATTGAGAGTAGCCGAAAAGGAAAACGAATTGTCACAGAACCATTGAAAAGCACTCTCACTCTTCTCTCGCAGATATTGGATACATCCTACGAAAATTTAGAGCGTGCCTACAAAAGAAACCGGCGGGATGAATATTATAAACAAAACCGCGTCTGCATCGCAAAAAGTGTGGACAAGAAGAAATATGCCGCCATTAAAACCCGTGAAATCGAATTTCCCGCAGAAGCGATGGTCTTCACGGAAAAAGTACCCACTCGTTGGTATGGCTATGGATCGATGGCCTCTCATATTCTGGGGCGCACAGGGGAAATATCAGCTGCAGAATTGAAACAATCCCGCTATGAAAATTACTCTCCCGGTGACCGTATCGGATTGGGGGGAATCGAGTGGAAATATGAAGAGTATCTACGGGGGCAAGACGGCATCAACCGGGTCAAAGTCAATAACAGCGAAATCCAACAAGGAAAAGCCGTTCAAATGAAACCGGCGATCCCGGGCAATGATGTCATTCTAAATATCGATTCCAATCTTCAGCAAGCGGCGGAATTGATCTTGGGCGCCTCGATCGGAGTGATCATCGCCGCCGATCCTCGGGATAATTCGATCCTTGCCATGGCTTCCAGTCCGAGATTCGATCCCAACGATTTTTCTCAACATGCCGTTGAATATTTTACCGATCCTTCCGCTCCTTTGACCAATCGCGCCATTGCCGGAAAATATCCTCCCGGCTCCGTACAGAAAGTCTTCGAAGTATTTGCCTTGATGGAAGAACTTCATTATACGAAGAATCATACGGAATATTGTCCCGGCATTTATAAACCTTTCGGTGGAGATGGTTGGCGATGCCACAAACGGGAAGGCCATGGAAATGTCAATATGATTGACGCCGTGTGTCTTTCTTGCGATGTATTTTTTTATAAAACGGTTTCTCAGCTCGGCATCGAGCGCTTGTTTACGTGGATGAGTTATTTTGGATTGAATGAGAAAACAGGAATCGATTTACGAGGAGAGCAATTTGAACCTTATCCCAATCCAGCCAAGAAAATGATCGATAAACACGAATCATGGTATCCCGGGGATACGATCAACGCTTCGATTGGACAAGGTCTGATTCTTTTAACTCCGATACAAATTTCAACCGGTATCTGTGCAATTGCTAATCGAGGTACGCTATACCATCCGCAAGTGGCTCAAAAAATCGTTTCTCCCGACAACCAAACAGTGAAAACATTCGAACCGGTTGCCTACGGGGAAATTGAAGCCTCAACCAAAACATGGGAAACGGTTCATGAAGCGATGTACGAAGTCGTCAATCGGCCGTATCAAGGAACCGGCCGTAGAGTGAAAGATGAGGAATTCGTATTAGCCGGAAAAACAGGCACCGCTCAGGTCCCCGGCGACAAAACACATGCGTGGTTTGTATGTTATGGGCCTTTCGAGAATCCTCAGATTGTCATTACAATTTTAATCGAACATGGTGGACATGGCGGGGAACATGCGTCTCCGCTTGCAAAACAATTATTGGATGTATATTTAGGTCGTGTTTCGCTCAAAGATTTGGTCTGAAATCGATTATCTCACCCTTTTTCTGGTCTTGATCCTGATCGGCTTCGGGGTGCGAACGTTGGCGGGCGCTTCTGCAACGGATGGGACCGTTCTGCCTTGGTATCTGCAATTGTGGTTTACCCAACTCAAATGGGCCGTAATCGGTTTGATCGTGCTGATCGTGATCCTTTTTTTTGATTATCAAACTTTGATCCGTTATGCTCCGATTCTATACATTCTTGGGATTATCGGTTTAATGTTGTGTTTTGTTCCCTTATTTTATGTAAAAAGCCATGGCGCCCGCTCCTGGATCAAAATCGGACCTCTTCCCCAGATTCAAACATCCGAATTTGCTAAATTGGCGACAATTCTATTTCTTGCAAAAGTATTGTCCGCCAAAAAAGAAGCATGGTACGGATTGTTCGATTTAATGAAGCCACTCGCTATTGGAGCGATCCCCTCCATGATCATCGTCTGCCAACCGGATATGGGAACGGCGCTCGTTTTCGTTCCCATCACCTTGATCATGATGTTTGTCGCCGGCTTGCCTTATTCCTATTTTCTTCTGATGATTTCGCCGGTTCTTGGTCTTTTCGGTGTCAGCCATGATCCACTGTTGATGCTGATGTGGGTAACATTGATTGGATTTATTCTTCTGTTCGCTATTGTGCAAAAAGTTCCGGCGAGCATTATCATTCCTTTTTTGGGTCTAGCTTTCGTTTCTTATTTCGTCATCTTTGAATATGGAAGCCAAATTTGGGAAGAAGTGCCGGCTCATGCGAAAGCCAGAGTCGAAGGATATTTGAAGCCGGAAATGGACCTGGATGATAAAAATTGGAACATCAACCAATCGAAAATCGCTCTTGGATCAGGCGGTTTTTGGGGGAAAGGTTTCGGGAAAGGTACCCAAAGCACATTGAAGTTTCTACCCGAATATCAGCATGATTTTATCTTTCCCGTCGTTGGAGAACAATCAGGATTTATTGGAGCGGTCATCCTCCTCTCTTTATTTCTTTTATTGCTGATCCGAGGTATGGATACGGCGGTGGAATCAAAGACGCTGCAAGGAGCGCTTCTCACTTCCGGTGTTATCGCGATGTTTTTCTCTCATATTCTCATCAATGTCGGTATGGTAACCGGCTTGTTACCGGTGACCGGTCTGCCTTTGACATTCATCTCTTATGGAGGCTCGTTCATGTTGGTCAATATGATCGCTGTGGGTCTTATTATGAACATTCGTATGCGAGGCCAGCATGAAACGTTGAAAGACAGTATATTCGTAAGCCGCTCCCAGATGTCCATTCCGGCCCATATTCCGGATGATTTCTAATCGAAAAACCTGCTTGCTATACCTCGTGAATCCCGCGAAATTCAATATAATATGCATATTCGAAAAACCGGACCGGCAATAAGCGATGATGCGGTGCATCTGTTTATGAGGAATTTGAATGAATCCATCCATCTCAACCGAAGCGTATTCGGATATCCAACTTTTATCTGCGGAATTGAAACGATTTGGGCTTTCCCTCAAACCGGACGAAGCTCAAAAAATCTATCATCGGCTAGGCCGTGCTCCCTCTCTCGCCGAATTGTTCATATTCGACATCGAATGGAGTGAACATTGCTCGTACAAAAGCAGTAAATCCCTGTTAAAAAAGTATCTCCCCGTTTCCGGAAAAAATGTCATCCAAGGTCCAGAAGAAGACGCAGGAATCATTTATTTTACGACCCATGAGAATCATCGATACGGGATCGTCATCGCTCATGAAAGTCACAACCATCCCTCACAGGTACTCCCCTTTGAAGGAGCGGCTACGGGTATCGGAGGGATCGTGAGAGATGTAGACTGCATGGGAGCTTCCGTCATCGGGGTAGCCGATCCTCTTCGTTTCGGGAATCCAAACGGACACTATGCAGAACGAACAAAATCGATCGTTGAAGGTGTAGTCGAAGGCATCTGGCATTACGGGAATGCGTTAGGGGTTCCAAATTTAGGCGGTGATGCCGTGTTCCATGATGGATTCGACGACAACTGCCTGGTCAACGTCGTCGCTCTCGGATTGCTGAAGGAACAGGATATCATTCACAGCCGTGTTCCTGAATGCGGGGAAGGATATGACCTGATTCTTGTGGGCAAACCGACGGACCGTTCCGGATTCGGCGGGGCATCCTTTGCTTCGGGGACTCTAGATTCGGAGAACAAAGAAGAAAACAAAGGAGCTGTCCAAATCCCCGATCCTTTCTTGAAAAATATTTTATTACATTACAAAGCGACGCATGAAGTGCGCCGGCGTGCCCGGGAATTGGGTATCTCCATCGGAATGAAAGATTTGGGGGCCGGCGGCATCGCATGTTGTTCGTCCGAATTGGGAGAAAGTGGAGGATTCGGAGTCGAAATCAACCTAGATAATGTTCATGTGGCTGAAGAGAATTTACCGCCGGAAATTATACTTTGCGCGGAAACGCAAGAGCGGTATCTTCTCGCCGTTCCGCCTGAATTCACTCCGGAAGTGTTGAAGATTTACAATGAAGATTGGACACTCCCATCCATCTGCTTCGGCGCCGGCGCTCATGTCATCGGCAAAGCGATTCGAGAACAGGTGATGCGTGTCACTCATCATGGCCAAATCGTAACAGAATTGCCCATTGATTTCGTAGTGGAGGGAATTCGTTACAATAGAGCATCCGAACCTCGGATCAGCTCCTTTACCGAGCCGGTGTTTGACATACCGGTCAATCTGAATGAAATTTTCATGAAAATGCTGGCTCAGCCGAATATTGCATCAAAAGAATGGATATTCCGCCATTATGATACAGAAGTGCAAGGCAATGCCGTAATTCGGCCGGGGGAAGCGGATGCTTCCCTGATTGTCCCGCTTGAAAGTTCATCCTCCGGAATTGCATTGTCCGTCGACGGAAATCCATTTTACGGGGAAATATCACCCTTTTGGGGAGGCGCTACAGCGGTAGCCGAATCAATGAGAAACGTGGCTGCCATCGGAGCGGTTCCCCGGGCCATGACAGATTGTCTCAATTTCGGTAATCCGGAAGTGCCGCAGGATTTTTGGGCATTGGAAGAAGGAATCAAGGGATTATCGGAAGCGGCGACTCAACTTCATTCGTCGGACGATCCGGAACCGATTCCATTTGTTTCCGGTAATGTATCTCTCTACAATCAATCAGCCAGCGGGCGTTCTGTCCCCCCTTCTCCTATTATCGCCTGTGTGGGTGTCATCGAAGATGCTTCCAAAGCGATCACAATGGATGTAAAACAAAGCGACAGCCGCTTGATTCTGGTGGGTGAGCGTTTCGATGAACTTGGAGGCTCGGAATATTACCGCACCATAGGGGAAAGTAAAGGAGCCAATGTTCCCATTGTGCGTTATGCGTTGGAACGCGGTATCATTTACGGAACAATCGAGGCGATAAGCAAAAGTTTGGTGCTTAGCGCACATGATATATCAAATGGAGGTTTATTGACGGCAGCGGCGGAAATGCTTCTGGCTATGCATCCTTGCCAAACACTTGGCTTGGAAATCTATCTCAATCGCCTCAGTTCGGATTTGCGAGAAGACACTCTTCTTTTTTCCGAATCGAGTGGCATGTTATTGGAAGTAAAATCTGAAAACCTAGACACACTCAAGAAAGAATATCAAAGCTATTCCATGGATGTCTGTGAGATCGGAATCACTACGCCAAACAACCGGTTAGCCGTTTTCGATCATGCCGATAATCCGATCCTTGACTTGTCGATTCCTGTCATGCGTGAATGTTGGCGCGGAGCCTTTGGATTGACACTTGCAACCTGATAGGAGCAAGCGATAAAAAGGAAAGTAGTATCAAGAGAGACAAAATGACTCACGATTTATTCCCAAAAGTCGCCGTTTTACAATTCCCTGGTTCGAATTGTGAAACGGAAACCCTTCGCGCTTTACACCATGTCGGATTGAGCGCCGCGCGATTCCGATGGAATCGTCCGGCATATGAATTGGAGCCGTTTGAAGCCTATATTATTCCAGGCGGTTTCTCCTATGAAGACCGTGTCCGAGCCGGGGTAATCGCCGCGAAAGAACCGTTGTTGGAAGTTCTCGTGCAGGAAGCCAATAAGGGCAAACCGATTTTGGGCATCTGTAACGGCGCACAAATCCTACTCGAAACCGGTTTACTGCCGGGTTTACGCCCCGAAAAAGTTGAAATGGCGCTGGCCAATAATTATATTACTTATGATAAACATGTGGTCAGACGCGGGCATCATTGTGGATGGGTAAATCTGCGATGCGAAGAGAATGGAAATCGAACTCCATTCACTCGTACTGCACAACAAGGTGAGATACTTCCCATGACAGTCTCACACGGGGAAGGCCGTTTCACCAGCAGTGATGAAGAAGTGCTCCGTAAATTAGAAGAACAAAACCTGGTTTTGTGGAGATATTGTAATGATGATGGACATATCGAAGAAGGTTTACCCGTCAATCCGAACGGTTCGTATTCGAATATTGCCGGTCTCTGCAATCCCAACGGAAATGTTGCGGCTTTGATGCCCCATCCGGAGCGCGCATTTTTCCTTCGCCAAGTGCCCAATACATGGAATGGGCAATGGGGAGAAAAGAGACGGAGTGTTGTAGGAAAAATCGAAGACTGGAACTCTCCAGGGCCAGGATATGCAATCTTTGCATCTTTGGCAGATTATCTAAAACAAAAATAGACAAAAAGGGGAAAGCATGAATCCAACTTTTGACGGCGCTGAGTTGTACAGCAATCGTTATGGAACTTCACCCACCTCTGCATCGAAGGCGCCGGGTCGGGTTGAAATCTTAGGAAACCATACCGATTACAATGGAGGTTATGTATTAACCGTAGCACTGGATAAGATCATCACCATCCATGGGGAACGAATGGAGGAACCGTTTGTGACGGTTTATACCTCCGTTTTAGACGATGAAACACGCTTCCCAATCGAGGAGTTGAGCCAGGATCCGTCTCATCCGTGGGCCAATTATGTAAAAGGCGTTTTGTATGAATTGAAACAAGCGGGAAAGGAATTTGGAGGCTTCCGCGCGGTGATAAGCGGAAATCTTCCTATCGGCGCCGGCGTGAGCAGTTCTGCCGCTTTGGAAACAGCTGTCGCTCTTTTTGTCCAATCGCTTTATCCCTATGAAATCGAAAGAATGGAATTGGCCAAGTTGTGCCAACGGGCGGAGAATCATTTCGTCGGAATGCCCTGCGGGATTTTGGATCAATTTTCTTCCATCTTCGGGCAAGAAAGCGCGATGCTTTTTTTGGATTGTGATACTCTAGCGCACAAAATCCTGTCCCTTCCCTCCCCTGCGCCTGCACTGGTTCTTTGCAATACACATGTCAAACATGAATTGATCGAGGGAAAATACAAAACCAGGCGGCGGCAATGCGAAGCAGCTGCCCAAACCCTAAGCGAACATCTCGGCCGGCCGCTGCGTTTTTTACGGGATATTTCTCTATTGGAATTCACCGATCTCGAAGATACCTTGGATCATGTCTTCCGCTGCCGGGCACGGCATGTTCTTAAAGAAAACCAGCGCGTACTTCATGGAGTGGCAGCGTTACAACTCCAGGATATTTCTCACCTGGGAGAGCTCATGCGGCTTTCTCATGAAAGTTCCCGCGACTTGTTCGATAACAGTTGTGAAGAATTGGATGTCTTGGTGGAAGAAGCTTATAAAATTCCCGGATGTTTTGGCGCAAAACTGACAGGGGGTGGTTTTGGCGGAGCGACTGTCAATATAGTGGAACACGACAGAGTGGAAGCATTCACCGAGGAAATCAAAAGAAGATATACAGAAAGAGTTGGAAAAGAATGTGAAACGATGGTCTGCGAGATTGGCGAAGGAGCCAAAATCATTCAGTTATAGATGCAAAAGGGCGGCCTGAGACCGCCCCTCTTCCTGCACGATCTATCAAATCATGATTATCTCGGAGCCGTATTATAGTAAGGCTGTGGTTTTTGCGGTTCCGGTGTCGCATCATATTGACGTGATTGAGCGGATCCCTGATTGTATCCTTGGTTGTATCCTTGTTGTGCGGCTTGTTTTTTCTGATCATCCACATAATCATTCACCATTGCGCCGCCGAGGGCACCAAGCGCACCACCAAGGAGAGTCGCTTCACTATCTCCACCGATAATTTGGCCCGCAGCGGCTCCAACGCCACCACCAACTGCTGCTCCTTTCTGAGCAGGAGTACAACCAAAGGCGAACAAGGCCAAACCGACTGTGAGTATAAAAACTTTTGTATTCAGCATTTTCATCACTCCTTCCTTATCGATAAATCCTCATAATTTTTGCTTTTTCACTTTCTAATTCTATTATCGTACCATATTATAACCGAACTAGGATATTATCAAAATATTTTCCTCGATTTCTTTCTGTAATGCTTCTGTCACTAGGTTTGACGATTCATAATCTTTTTATATTCTATCAAAGATGAATCATTCATGCACGTTTAAAATCGATTGAACCTTTCAATTTGTGAGACTTTTTATGCACCAATCTGTAGAAAACGTATTTGACAAGCATAAGTTACTGATTTTTTTCATACCGTTTCTGATTTATATGAGCAATGGGCGGGAAATTAGCAGCGGGGATCCGACTCCCACCGTTTTTGTCACGGTGAACATTCTGAAACATGGCACCATTTTTCTCGACGATTTACACGATTATATCGCGTATCACCGCATGCCGTATTTTGTTTCCGAACAAAAGGGACATATTGTATCCAATTATCCGATTTTTCCAGGAATCATGTCTGTTCCAGTCTTCGCTCCCTTTATTTGGATGATAGAGAAAGGAGAGGGCGATTTAGTTTGGAAATATTTATCGAAATTATCCGGTGCGATGTACACTTCGCTTTCGGTGTTGATCTTATACTTGGCATTGAAAAGATTGATCGAAAAAAGAGGGGCGTTGATCCTTGCGGCTGCTTTCGCGTTTGGTACAGCGCTTTGGCCGATCGCGTCGCAAAGTTTGTGGCAGCATGGTCCCGGTTTATTTTGGTGGGTGAGTTGTTTTTACTTTTTGATCCGTGCTCTAGAAGCACAAGATCATAGCATCGATGCCCGATCTTTCTTTTCATCTTTCTCATTTTTTCTTTTTCTTGCCGGTTCGTGTGCGGGTTTTGCCGTCTTGTGCCGGACGGTAAATGGAATCGGGGCTGTCGGGCTTTGTCTCATCCTTCTTTTTCGCTATCGGCTACATTCGTGGCCATTTATTCTTCCGGCATTTCTGTTAACCATGACATTGATCACATACAATTATTTGATTTTCGATTCTTGGAAAGGTGGCGACGTTGTCTTACATTCTCTTCATTGGGAACTGGACCGTGTCAGAGGGGATTCCTGGTCCACCCCCTTATGGATTGGTTTCAGCGGCCAATGGATCAGTCCAAGCCGAGGTCTGTTGATCTTCAGCCCGTTTTTCTTATATGCACTTTGGGGTATGATCGCTATTTGGAAGAAGCAAGAATCGATTTGGCGCTTGTTTGCATGGACGATTTTTATTCCCCTCGTCATGTTGATCATCTTCGGGAAGTACGCCGTATGGTGGGGTGGTAATTCACATTATGGTCCCCGCTATCAAATTGAAACGTATCCCTTCCTTATGATATATATCGCTGCGATATGGTCTCGAATTTCAAATTCTCGATTTCTTGCAACAGTGTTTGCAATCTGTTTGCTTTTCTCGATCGTTGTTCAATGGATCGGCGCATTTTGTTATCCCGGCGGTTGGGCAGTCGAACCGGTCGCGCTCTCGGTCGATAAAGGGCGTCTGTGGGATTGGTCTTATAATCAAATCTGGACTTGCTTGCAAAGCGGCGTGAAAAGACCGTTTTTCTCCATGTAATTCTCCTTCGTTTGAGCTCCCATTCATGCAAAGACCGCATTGCACATGGTAAAGACTGCTTTTTCACATAATCCCCTGGCACATTACAATAAACTGTACCTATCAAGCATATTCAACTTGTTTCGAAAACAAGAAAGGATTTCCATTATGCGCCTTACTCCCGAACGGCAAAAGATCGGCCGGCGTGGTTTACAAACTGCGAAAATGTGTATTATCGCCTTGGAATTAATTTAAAATATTCAAAAATCACAATTCACAAAATACCCATCCATTCCATCTTTTGTACCGATTCGCCACCCATATTTTCCGGTTGATATGCGTTTTCCACATTTCTGCAATTTCGGGATAGGTAATATCGAGACCGTGTTTCTCCACGCCATGCAGGGTGACAAACTCGATATCCGTATCATCGTCGGAAAACGCACCCTCCATCGCTCCGGCAAATATGTTCACGAAACCGCGCAGATCGTTGCTGTTCATTTTGACCTGATCTTTATCCTTATAGGTGTAATACCGAGTGACAAGGAACGGCACCGGTTCCTCCACGAACACATTTTCAAAGGGGAATCCCATATAATTTCCCACCAGTTGCCCGTTCCAAAATCCTGCGACTTTTTCTTTCAATGTTTCTTTCGCGATAAAACGTTCGACTGCCAAGACTTCGAGAGAAAACAACACAAAAGATAAAGAAAGCATGAGACAAGAAACATATTTTTTCATCGTATTTCCTCCGGCTTATGATATCTACTCATATCCAGGATGAGCGAATTGTTCCACTTGCATTTCATTTTAATTCATCTTTATTAGACTTTATACATCTGTAGGTGTAGACCTATGTGTCTACCCCTTTTTGAGACGGCCTTCAAAGGTTTACCCTTACATTCTAGTTTTAAAAAAAACAATCGAGGTAAATATGCGAAAAGTAACAGTATTATCCATTTTAATTTCTTTAGTATTTATGCAGAATCCTGTCATGGCAAAACAATTGGTTTCCTATCCCATCATCTGGCTTGAAGCCGAATGCTTTGAAGAAACCGGAGATTGGGTCAACGATCCCCAGTTTATCGATATCATGGGTTCTCCCTATTTGTTGGCGAATGGAGTCGACGAACCGGTTGCCGATGCATACACTCATGCCACTATTCCTTCTGAGGGTGAATATCGCCTGTGGGTGCGTTGCAAGGACTGGCTGCCGGATCATAGTCCGGGACAATTTCAAGTTTTCATCAACGGTCAACCTTCTCCCGTGACCTTCGGAGAATCCGAAGATGATCAATGGAAATGGATTGACGGAAAATCGTTTGACTTGAAAGAAGGCAAAGTCGAGGTCCGGCTGCGCGATTTGACCGGGTGGTGGGGACGCTGTGACGCTATCGTCCTTTCCAGCGATCCGAATTTCAAACCATCCGATAACGTTCGATTTCTGGAAAGCCAGCGGCTCCGCTATTTTGAACCCTACCGCAATGTCGACGACACGAAAGAATACGATGTTGTTGTCATCGGTGGAGGTCTCGCGGGCAGCGCTGCCGCTGTTGCGGCTGCACGGCATGGCAGTTCGGTGGTTCTCATTCAGGATCGGCCGGTGTTGGGTGGTAATGCTTCTTCTGAAATCGACGTTGCGCCCGGAGGAGATCAATCCCGCCAACCCTTTGATCCCAGCGAAACGGGTATTATCGAAGAGTTCTATGGCAAACCGGATCGCGGATTTGAGCACGATTGGTCAGCGGGTATTGAAAGGGTAGTTCGCAATGAGCCGAATATCGATCTTCGCCTTAATACTCGTGCGATCAACGTCGTTATGAAAGATGAAGAAACCATCGACGCAGTTGTCGCGATCGACGTTCACAGTGGGAAGCGCCTCTTGTTCCCTGGCAAAATCTTTATCGACTGCACCGGTGACGGGTGGATTGGTTTCTATTCCGGAGCCGATTTCCGCAAAGGCCGTGAAGCGCAGTCCGAATTTGTGGAATCCCTCGCTCCGGAGGCATCCGATTCAAAAACCATGGGCAATACATTGATGGTTGCCCGTTTCGAAGAGGGGCCGCCGTCCACCTTCGATAATCCCGAATGGGCTTATGAATGGAAATCGCAGGATGATTTCGAGCAGGCCGGAACACATTTTTCCCTCGACCAAACCACCATACCTACTGACAACTGGCAGGGTCCTTTCATCAACCGATTCACCCATGGGGCTGGTTTTTATGGAAGACAATACGTCGATGCCACATCAGAAGATATGGCGCAAACCGAGTCACAGCAAACCATGCCTGTTCCCAAGCCACACTATAAAAGAATGGAGAAAGGAAAAGGTTATCATCCACGCTCCCAGCACGGCGGTTTCTTTGAATGGTGGGTGGAATACGGCGGGATGATGGACACGATCTATGACGCCGAAAAAATCCGGGATGAATTATTCCGTATCAATCTTGGTCTCTGGAATTACGTCAAAAACTATTCTCCGAAACACAAAGAACAAAACAAATACCGCCGTCTGACTTACATTAATTACGTCCCCGGCAAACGGGAATCCCGACGGCTACTCGGGGATTACATCATGACGCAATGGGATTACGAGGATAAAGTCATCCATGACGACAACGTCGCGTATGGCGGCTGGGGTGTCGATGTGCATCATCCCAACGGTTTCTGGACAGCCGGTGAAATGTATTATTCTGCCTATCGCGGCCAAAAAGTGAGTATCCCCTACCGAAGTCTCTATTCACGCAGCATTTCCAACTTATACATGGCAGGCCGCAATGTTTCCGTCTCCCATGTCGCTCTTGGGGGTGTCCGTGTGATGCGCACGACCTGTGTGATGGGGCAGGCAGTGGGCACAGCCGCTGCACTTTGTGTCGAGAAAAACACTTTGCCTCGTGCTGCAGGCAAAGAACATATCGAAGAAATCCAGCAGCGTCTCTTGAAAGACGGCGCGTATGTCATGGGCAAGAAAAATCAGGATTCCGATGATTTAGCGCTGCTAGCTTCCGTTTCGGCTTCCAGTGAAAAAACGATTCCCGATCCGAATCTTGTTCATACGGACACGCCAATGATTCACGATCTCAACATGCAGCGAGCCGTCATGTTCCAAGTCCCTGACAATCGAATCGAGCAAGTCTCACTGTACCTGCGTTCATCCAACGATACACCGACGGATATACAGCTCACATTACGCAAAGCCAAATCGTTCCGGGATTTCTCGTCCCAAACGGATTTGGCGAAAGCCATCGGCACGGTTCCCCCAAAGAGCGAAGGTTGGATCACATTCCGATTCAATCAACCGGTGGATGCCGGAGACTACTACTACGTCTTTTTGTCGCCCAAATCGGGATTACAGTGGGATTTATTCGCCTCGAAACCCGAAAATACTTGTCGCGCCTATGGCGGACCGAATTGGACGGTGCGCAATGAGTGCTACACTTTCTCGCTCACGTCCGAACAAGAACAGGTGGAAAACGAGATTCCTGAAGTGACACTCGCCGCGGAAAATGTCAACGACGGATTCAACCGTGCAGTGCTCGGTATTCCCCATTCATGGAGCCCCGATCCGAAACAATCACTGCCTCAATTTGTTGAATTACGCTGGGCTGAACCGAAACGATTCAATACCGTTCACGTGACCTTCCAGAAGATTCCGCTTTGTTGCCCGAACTATCGCATCGATGTCATGCAAGGGAATCAATGGAAAATGGTTATCGAAGTGACAAATAATGAATCAAGAAGAAATGTGCATCGGTTTGATGCCGTTGAAGCGGATCGATTACGGTTGGGGTTGGAAAGCCAATCGCTGGGGGATTCGAAGGATAGCGCGCAGGTTTGTGAAATACGGGTGTATCAGGAATAAAATTCACCTATTCTTTCATGTAATCCTTACAACTCCTTATTAGGGTCAATTTCTGCCTGTTTCAATAATTTCATAAGACGTTCTCTCTCAACTCGCTCTCGTTCTTTCTCAATACGTTCTTGTTCCAATTCAGTTGTAATCTGCTCTTTCTCAGACTGAATCTGCTCCTTCTCAGCCCGCATTTGCTCCTTCTCAGCTCGCATTTGCTCCTTCTCAGACTGCATTTGCTCCTTCTCAGACTGCATTTGCTCCTT
>CAYPPG010000005.1:52838-127406 GCA_964412555.1 uncultured bacterium | reverse complement strand
TGCTCCTTCTCAGACTGCATTTGCTCCTTCTCAGACTGCATTTGCTCCTTCTCAGACTGCATTTGCTCCTTCTCAGCCCGCATTCGATTAATTTCTGTTTTCAATTCTTCTTGCCACGCCCGAATGGCATTTGCTTCAGCTTGAGCGATTTTTCTTCTTTCATAAAGATCGTAATCTTCATCATTTTCCACAAATTGTTTCATCGTTTCCATGATCGGTTTCATCTCCTTGATTTGCAAAAAATCAGGTGGTTCGTTTACATCTATATTCTTACCTTTCGTGAAGACATACATCCAACGATCTAATTCATCCTGAACAGAACCCTTCCATTGCCATTTTGGCAATTGAAGTAGGTGAATCTGCAAATGATCTGTCAGCAATAGCTTATGCTCAAAATTATACAGGGAAAAGGGGAGATGATATTCATACACATTCTGAAACAAGTCATCCATCAACACCCAAATAGAAATTGCTTTTTTCAATAAACAAAAATCTTCTCCTTTTTTGAGTAGAGAATGGTACATACTGCTCCACGTGTAGAGAATACGTTGAGTCAAAGCAGGATAAACGGTTAATTGTATTTCAATTTGGTATAGATTTCCTATTTCATCTTTGGCTTTTACATCGACAATCGTCAGTTTATCTTCGATGAATTCTCGTTCGTTATAAGGATTGAGTATGGTCACTTCTTTGATTTGAGAATCCCCTTGCAGTTGCAGGACTGTATTGAGAAAATGGATCAACGCCAAGACATTTTTTTCCGAGGCTAGAATTGCCTTGAAGACACAATCAACCAATGGATCGACATAGCGTTTCACGATGCATCTCCCTTGTTGTTATTTCATGAAATAAAAAGATATACTACATCGAATCAATTAAAAATGCAGTGAGATCAAAACACTCGCCATTCAAAAATTCCCGCAGAGGCCTTATCTTTCAACTCCACTTCAATCCTCAGCGCCGACGTCTGCACAGTTGGAAATGTCACCCGATTAAACTGATCCAATTCAATCCCATATTCCACATCTTCGACCGCTTTCCATACCTCCCCATCCTTCCAATACAATTTCCACGATTCCGGAACTCGGCAATCACCATCTTTTCCCCGGTCATCGAACCAATACACATCGATGCCGGAAATTAACCAATCTTTATGTAAATCATACTGTACCCATTCCGTCGTGCCTTTGTGATCCCACCAGGTAAATCGTGATATATCCGTATCGCCGGAATGTTTCGGCAAAATCATGTCGTGCAGTGCATCATACCCATTTACCCGATGCACATGAGAAGCCGAGGGACGAATGCAATTCTCGAAGGTCATCGCTGGAGCGAAAACCGGATCTTGTGGAATCCAGACGATCATTTCCCCCGGTTTGCGATTATCCCACGCATAATATGGGATGGCCGTAAATTGAACCGGTACAGGCTCCGGTGCGGGGCGATAGAGTGAATCGAATTCTCGGTGATCCTGATTGATATACGCATCCCCCGTGATAACAACTACACCGCCTAACAGGTCCGGACGATATCCAGCCTTCATCTCACCATCTCGTTTCAAGGATAGGAAACGGAGATTTTCACCGTTATCGATTTCTTCCAAACAATACACTAGCGGTCCACGCATCAAGGCTACTTTACCGAAATTGTTTTCAACAGCCGGATGCGCCTGCATTCTTTTGATTTCCATCGGAAGATTCAACTGAATCGTGTTTTTGGAATCCCATTCTTTTGCGATACAAGCATATCCTTTCCCGATTTTTAACTCATACTCTTTTCCATCTACTTTCAGGCTTGGTTCATCACACCATCCGGGAATACGTAGATACAAATCAAATTTACCCGGAATCTCCGGTTCCACAGTCAATCGAATTTTTCCATCCCATGGATAGTCAGTTTTTTGGGTGATTTTGACTTTTTGGCCATTCAAAGTAACCGTCGATTCACTATTGACATAAAGGTTGACATAAATCGAATCGTCGGAATGCGCATACACATAACTGCCAATCGTGGGCATAAAGCGTACCACATTACTGGGGCAACACGCGCAACCAAACCAATGCTGGCGATGCTGTTTGCTGTCCCCCTGTTTTCCACCGCTCGTTTCGAACCGTTCCACACCGCGGCTGGTTAGGGGATTGATGTAAAAGAATTTATCCCCATCCAACGAAACGCCTGAAAGGAGACCGTTGTATAGAACACGTTCGAAGACATCGGCATAGCGGGCATTGGCGTACAATCGTGCCAAACGATGACTGTAAAAAGCCATTGCAATCGAGGCGCAGGTTTCGGCATAGGCCCGTTCATTGGGTAAATCGAAACCGGACGCAAAACCTTCCCCATGGCCGGAGACTCCGATTCCACCTGTAATGTACATCTTTCGTGATACGATATCGTTCCAAATGCGCTCCATGGCATCGAGATAACTGCGGTCTCCCGTTTCGGCCACCAGATCAGCGACTCCGCTGAAAAGATACATCGCCCGAACGGCATGGCCAAATACTTCCGATTGTTCTTGAACCGGCAGATGATCCTGGCAATATTTTCCATATAATTCCCGCCCATGCGCTTGGCCACGTTCGTCGATGAAAAATCGTCCAAGATCGAGATATTTTTCTTCCCCTGTCAAGCGATACAGTTTGATCAATGCCAGTTCGATTTCTTCATGGCCGGGCACATCGCGCCGTTGATTCGGCCCGAAGATCGAATCGATCAAGTCGGCGAATTTCAGGGCGACATCGAGTAAATCCCGTTCGCCGGTCGCGCGAAAATGTGCGGCCGCCGCTTCGAATAAGTGCCCTGCACAGTATAACTCGTGTCTCACCCGTAAATTTGTCCAGCGTTCCTCCGGTTCAACCAGTGTATAATAGGTATTCAAATATCCGTTCTCTTGCTGAGCGGCTTCTATTTTCCGAATCACCTCAGAAATCGTTTCTTTCAACTCCGCCTCCGGATAGAGGGCATAGAGATATGCAGCACCTTCGAGGACTTTATAGACATCGGAATCATTGAAATAAATACCTTCGAATTCCCCTTCCATCAATCTTCCCGCTTTGGCGAAGTTGCTGATCCTGCCGGTCGTTTCGCACCATTTTAGGCAATGAGGTAGAGTAACTTTATACGTCGTTTCGATGCGCGGCGCCCAAAACCCATCTGTAATTTCCACCTCTGAAAAAGGAACAGCCTGGAGTTTACGCAACAACGGTTCTCCTCCCTGTGTTTCTACACCAACAAACAATCCGATTACAATTCCCAAAAAAGAGTTTATTTTCATTCTATGCCTCCTAGAGAATCTCATAATTTCTAAAACAGTATTCCCTTCTCACTCATCTTACACAAGGATAAGTACGTAGAAAGAAATGGAATACAAATAGAAGATACTCTCTTCAATACAAGATATCAATAATAGACTTCTTCAAAAAGAACCGTCAAAAAAAACAATTCTTTTTTACAATATCTAACCAGTACTCCTGGTGGGAAATTTTGTAATACAATCTTATAGAACCTGGGCAAAATCGGTATCCAATAATCCACTCGCACAATAAATAACAATCTTAATCAGCAAATATTTTTGATTGACAAAATTCATGGTTTTGGATTATAGTATACGAAAGACCATGCATTTTATGGGAGACAACAACATGATAACGAATTTTATAAAATTGATCTCCATTCCCTTCTTTTTTTCTTTTTTATTGATCATTTCTATCCATTCACAAGCAGAGCCAACTCCTTTTTCCCGTTCTTCCCTTACGACCCCAACTCCAACACCGGTATCTGAAAATTTCCAGCGATTTGCACCGTATGCTGTGAACACCCTTATAATCAGTGATCCTGCTTACATTTCCGATACATGGAATGGATGGAACACATCAAACTTTAACGATAATTTTGAAGAGCATCCTGGCCTCCAAGTTCTTTGGCCCGATTATGATCAGTATGTGTGGGGAAACATATGGTTTCAATTTGATATAAACCAATTTTTTTCAGATCAATACGGATATGATTATCATCAATATCGAATCACCGATTTCAAGGTTCGTTTACACTTTCGCAGCATCAGTACTGGCCGACAGCGATTTCAAACGTTATATCTTCATCAACCAAACAGCGTGTGGGACGTAAATACCCTAGTGACTAACAATATGCCAGATACAACTCGACTCTTTTCTTTCGCTCCTCAATACAATGGTTGGACTGAGATCGGCGATCCTCAATTGACAGATTTATTCAATGAATACCGTCTTGCAGGTTTACATTCCGACGATTGGAAAAAAGGAATTTCCATTCATCCAATCAATGAGGGTACAGGTCTCTATCCGGGCACAGAAATATGGTGGGATTCCATACAAACAGAGAATCCCGAGTATCGTCCTCAATTCGTTATCACCTATGAAACTGGTCCACCATCGACTCCCACACCTGTTCCTTCCGAACTGGCGTTTTCCAATTTCAATGAACCGGATGATTGGGACATTGCTGCACCAAAAGGTTATCGCCAAGGTCGGATCAGTTTCAACACAATCCCAACAGGTGACGGGACTGATGGCAACGGATTAAAAATCGATATTTCTCCCGGTCAAGGAGTCTGGTTAAGCAATAAATTTCCAATTACGGTCAATGGATATGCCAACATTTCCGCCTCGTTTCGAGGAACCAGTTCTTCGATAGAAGCCGCTATCGTGACCCTCAATTATCCGGTCGAAGGTCAGTACGGATATTCCCATTTCACCGGACCGGCGATTCCCTACGGCGAATACAAAAAATATCATCTCCTCTATAGACCGCCCTCAGAGCAACTCATCGTGGCTATTCAAGCGGTCAATCCATTACATTCATTGTTTACTCAAACCCTTTATGTCGATGAATTGAAAGTAACAACGACTACCCCTTCCTATGAAGATTCGGAAATCACCGAAGTCCACGGTTCCTTCGATTATGGTTTGCATAACTTGATTGCCAATATCAACGAAGCCGATGGGGCGATTTTACCGTTCTTTCAGTCTTTAACGGATGTAGCGATCCGGTTGTCTCTTCAACCGAAACATACTGCCGCCAATATCGGCATTCCCTGCATCGATTTGGAAGAGCGTTTTCCCTTCAACCTCATCGCTGGGATAACCGCCATTCGCGATACTCCCTCCTTTGGCGGAACCTGTGGGATGGTTATCACGAACGGGTACCATAATCTTGGTGTATTTCAATCCGTCGATTTCCTGCCTGAGTCTGAAAACGAACAACTCGATCCCATGATCATCGGTGGAAATTTCACGGCAAACAATCCAACGACTCCTCTTCATGTGTTTGTGCAGAACAGCGGTCAGGAAGTAGAATCTGAAATCATTGCCGATGATCTATTTTTAAATGTTATAATTAAAGATAACTGATTATGCAATGCAGGGAGTAACAATGAAAAAGGGATTTACGTTAATCGAATTACTCATTGTCGTGGCCATCATAGGGATTTTAGCGGCTATTGCCGTACCGAATTTTCTGAATGCACAAACCCGCGCGAAAATCGCCCGAGTGTATGCGGATTTGAAGGCCCAATCTACGGCGATGGAACAGTACTATTTGGAATGGAATGCTTATCCATTGGGGCCGAATGAAGGACGCCCGCCTCGACTTCGTGAATTAACGACTCCGGTAGCTTATTTAACCTCTTGTCCGGTCGATCCGTTTCATAATGCGGAAGCGAAGATGAACTGGAACGGAACAGTGTATTATCATTACGCGGGAGACACCGACGAGGCTCATTGGCTGCCTCACAATTGGAAATGCTTCACGTCGGAGGTGTTTTCGTTGGCGGGATGTTCAAGCGATGTGCCGTTTCCTCATTGGATTCGTTACATGCACCGTTCCTTAGGTCCGGATTATGAAATGAATCATGCCTTTGCTTTTGAAGTGTCGAATGGACTCTATTCGTTGGGAGACATCGTTCACTGGGGTCCGGGACCTGTGACCGACCATCATGCCTATATAAGGAAATAAACGAGAAGTTCAATCAGGAGTGAAGCCTAATAATGCTATTCGTGAATTTTCGGAAAGAGAGTTACTGTAATTTTCTGTAAATCAATGAGAAAGGGGCAGTTTAAACCAACTACCCCTTATGTTTTTCAAACCACTAGTTTTAATTCCTTCAGATAGAAGGGATATCACCATTCTTGATCAAGAAACACATCAGCGCTTTCTGCCCATGCAGGCGATTCTCCGCCTGTTCGAACACAATGGAGCGCTCGGATTCCAATACCTCATCGGTGATCTCCTCTCCCCGATGAGCGGGCAAACAATGCATAATCACGGCATGAGAAGGGGCAAAGCCGAGCAGTTCACTATTTACCTGATATCCTAAAAAAGCCTTTCTGCGTTTTTCCGCTTCACTTTCTTGGCCCATACTTGCCCACACATCCGTGTAAATCGCATCTGCATTGGCAATGGCTTTTCTCGGATCGATTTCATACCCGATAGACGCTCCCTTGTCTTGACAGGCTTTCATGAGTTGTGCATTGGGTTCATATCCGACAGGGGTACTGACTGTCAATTCGACTCCCGTCAATGCAGCGATTCGCATCAATGAATTACACACATTGTTCCCGTCGCCGACATAGGTCAGTTGAAAGCCCTTTAAATTCTTCTTCTTACGCACAAATTCCCATAATGTGAACATATCCGTGATCGCCTGGCAAGGATGGTCATCATCGGAAAGCGCATTGATCACCGGGATATCCGCATACTCCGCCAGCTCATCGATTGTCGCTTGCTGATACACACGCGCGACAATGATCTCAACCCAACGCGATAAATTGCGGGCAATATCTTTGACGGGTTCCCGTTTCCCCAAATTGATATCTTGATTGGTCAAATAAACAGAATACCCACCCAATTGTTGAATTCCGGCTTCAAACGTGACTTTAGTGCGAAGAGACTGTTTTTCATTGATCATGGCCATGGTTTGCCCGGCCAGACATTTGGCATGTTTGCCCGGATTACTCTTCATGTCCGCCGTCAACTCGAAGATCGTTTGCAGTTCCTCCCCGTTTAGATCGTCCACGGTGCATAAATCGCGTTTCTTCATCGGATTTCTCCTTTTCTGCGTTTTCCTTGTAAAAGGATGAGGGGCGGTTCAAAGCAAACCGCCCCCGGCGCACTCGTCAAATTTATGATTATTGTCGTTCAGATAATATTTGGTCCAGCGATTCGACCGCTCCGAAGAGCAAGTCTTCTTCGATAATCAAGGGCGGCAAGAAACGAAGAACGTTCGGACCGGCCGGACCAACCAGATAACCGTTCTCTCTCATTGTTATGATCACATCCGCCACAGGCGAGTCGAATTGAACACCGACCATCAATCCCCTACCCCGGATTTCCGAAATAAAGGAATATTTGTTTTTCAGAAACTCCAGTTGTTCTATCAAGAGCCGGCCTAATCGTTTACTTCGTTCCGGCAATTTCTCATCCAACAACACTTGGAAGGCTGCGCAACCCGCGGCAGCCGCCAATGGATTGCCGCCAAACGTCGCGGCGTGAGTGCCGGCCACATACGATGCGGCCGGTTTTTCCTTGGCGAGAAGTGCACCAATGGGGATACCGCCCGCCAGACTTTTCGCCAAAGTGATCAAATCCGGTTCGATCCCAATTTCGTCCTCGGCGAACAAATGACCGCTGCGGCCCAAACCGCACTGGATTTCGTCAAAAATCAATAGTAGATCATTCTGATCGCATAGTTTTCGCACTTCGCGCACATATTCGGCCGTGCAAGGATAAATCCCGCCTTCTCCCTGCACCGGCTCCAGCATGACCGCACAGACGCTTTCATCAATGGCATTTCGCATGGCTTCGATGTCATTCACCGGAACATGGAGAAATCCTTCTAGCAATGGTTGAAATCCTTGATGATATTTCGTCTGCCCGGTTGCAGAGAGCGCTCCCATCGTGCGTCCGTGAAACGAGTTGTTCAAGGCAATAATCTTGTGACGCCCTTCGCCGTGATGATCGTACGAAAAGCGTCTGGCCATTTTGATGGCAGCTTCGATCGCTTCCGTTCCGCTATTGCAAAAGAACACTTTGTCTGCGCTGCTATGCGTAACCAACAGCTCCGCCAACTGCGTTTGCGGTTCGATTAAATAAAGATTCGACACATGAAGAAGAGTTTCAGCCTGCCGCCGGATTGTCGAGACGACTTTGGGATGACAATGTCCAAGATTATTCACTCCCAATCCGGATAGGAGATCGAGGTACCGGTTTCCATCCGCATCCCAGACGTAAACACCTTCCCCGCGAACCAACGCGAGATCGGGGGAACCATAGTTGCCCATCAGATACTGATCGGCTCGTGCGCGGATCCTCTCGGCAGGAGTCATGATAAAACTATCCTTTCTATAAGTGGCTTCTATGCCGGCATGCAACCGAAAATGCATCTTTCATGCATCGGGAAATATTTGAGTACCGACGCCGGTATCTGTAAACAACTCGAGCAGGACGGAATGTGGAGTTCTCCCATCAATGATATGGGTTTTTTTTACTCCTCCACCGAGCGCCCGCAAACAGGCTTTCACTTTCGGGATCATCCCTCCTTGAGCGATGCTGGATGTAATCAAGTTTTGCGCATCCGTGGCACATAACGAAGTGATTAAAGAAGACGGATCATCTTTTGTTTTCAATACACCCTGGGTATCCGTCAACAAAACCAATCGTTCCGCTTTGAGAGCGCGCGCGATTTCTCCGGCCACGGTATCCGCATTGATATTGTAGGCATGGCCATCGCGGCCCATCCCAACCGAAGAAATGACAGGGATCAGTCCGCCTTCTTCCAAAGTATTGAGAACATGCGGATCGATCGATTCGACTTCTCCGACAAAACCGATATCGATTTCCTGGGACGGATCCGCCTGGCTGCGGTGTATGAATTTTTTGGTTCGAATCAAATTCGCATCTTTTCCGGAGAGACCGACGGCACGGCCTCCTTCCAAATTCATGCGGGCGACAATATCCTTCCCGACTCCACCCGTCAACACCATTTCTGCGATATCGATGGTCTCCTTATCCGTCACTCGAAGTCCATCGACAAATTGGGAGTCTTTTCCAAGGCGTTTCATAAGATTCGTGACTTGGGGTCCCCCTCCGTGCACCACGATCGGACGCATGCCGACAAAATCCATCAAAACGATGTCACGGCAGAATTCCTGTTTTAGGGACTCGTCCGCCATCGCGGCTCCTCCGTATTTAATCACGACAGTTTTCGCGTAAAAGTAGCGAATGTAGGGGAGGGCCTCGATGAGATGCTTGGAAAAAAGTTCACGATTTGACATATCGCCTGCACCCCCTTTCTGAAAAATCCAATACCCGCTTCAATGCAGCATTTGGGGAAAACCATGATGGTTTTACATCGATCAAACAAGAATGCAGGAAAAAAAAGTATTATATTGGAAACCAGGATATTTCACAATCCCCAATAAAAAGAAAATGCGTAAAGTGAATAATGTGGCATTGAGGTGTAGACCTCTGGTCTGCACTTATCATAATGCGGGCAGGGATGCCCGCGCTCCCAGATTATTCAGTCACAAAAAGGTTCTCGGTAATTGTCACCCGCGTTCCATAGGTTACCAGTTTGTACAACTCTTCGACATCGTTGTTATGCATGCGGATGCAACCGGCGCTTTTGCGATAACCGATAGTTTCCGGAGCATTGGTGCCGTGTATGCCGAGGCTGCTTCCAATGCCCATCCATCGGGTTCCCAACGCATTCTCCGGATCACCGGGTTTGATGACTCCTTGATCGGGGCTGAACCAGGTAGGATCGATTTCTTTTGTTTCGATTTTATACTCTCCAGCGGGTGTTTTGTAATCCTGTTCTCCGATTCCAACCGGATACCATTTCACGAATTTTCCGCTTTCCGTCAATAAATTCAAGCGGCAATTGCTTTTGTCCACGACGATGCACAACGGTTCTTTGGGAACTTTGATCTTTTTGCCGGGGCGGAGAGTTTTTCCTAGATTATTCGCTTCGAGAATAAACCAGGCCGTTGTTTTGCGGGCAGCCGCGATGGTAATCGGGGCATCGCCTCTTTGAATCTCGTATAATTCGCAAAATTCATCGAGTACCGGAGACCACAGCAATTCCGTGTTGATTTCCGTCAGGCGGTCTTTGGCTTGGGATATGGTTTTTTCATTGGTTGCCGATTCGATTACGTCGTAGTACAATGCGCAGGCGTCATCAATCTTGTGCTCCGCTTCATAGGCTTTTGCCAATCCTAACAATGCTGTATCCCGAACATCCGCTTTCGCTTCCTGGGCCAGTTCTTTGAACAAGCGTTGAGCCTGTTCCGGTTCTTTTTTGACGAGAGATTGAGCCTGGCTCAATCGTGCTTCATCATGAAAAGGACTGTCCGGAAAATCCTCGACCAACCGCTTCCATAAAATATGAGATTCCGAAGAACCGGCACCTTCATAGGCTTGCGCCAATGTATAGAGCGCAACATCCGCCGCCTCGAATTTTTTCCCCAGCTGTACGACTGGGAGTAAATGTTTGACGGCACCTTGATAATCCTCGGCTTCGATCATCGCCTGTGCGATATGGATTTTATTCCAGCTCTCTTCGTTCATCTTCCGCGTTTTATACATAAAAAACGCGGTTCCCCCAGCACCAATGATAATCAAACTCAACCCGATAATCAAAATTTTGCGAATCATGAACATAAACCTCAACTTAAAAAGACTTTCGATATATCCATTGTAGCCATTCGCACCAAGGCACAAAGTGCATGAGTAGAGCTGCAAGAGCAATGCATTTGTTTACTCTCGCTCCCCATAATCCAAGTTGGTGTTGGTCGGTTCTACATCTTACAAGACCAGATGTGCTGTATAGTTCAGCGACCTCGTGTCTTGTACCGCCAGGGTAAATCTGACAGTTTGCCATGGCTACCCGCTTACGTGGACACATCGTTTTGGATGATTGATCTCGAAAGGAAACCGCCGTATCAAAGTAATCACTGAATCATTTTCCGCAATACAAAATGCAAAATCCCGCCATGGATGTAATATTCTACTTCATCCGCAGTATCGACGCGGCAAAGAAGAGAAATGTTCTCGGTTGCCCCGGCTGCCCTTTTGATGGTGCAGGTCACTTCCATCCGCGGTTGAATGCCTTGTTCAATGCCAGTGAGATCGAAGGTTTCAGTACCATCGAGTTCCAGCGTTTCGCGATTCACACCATCTTGGAATTGCAGCGGCAAGACTCCCATTCCGACCAGATTCGAGCGGTGAATGCGTTCGAAACTCTCGGCGATAACCGCCCGAACTCCCAACAATCGAGTGCCTTTCGCCGCCCAATCACGGGAGGAACCTGTTCCATACTCCTTCCCTGCAATCACGACGAGCGGCACATCTTGTTCCGCATATTTCATGGCGGCGTCATAAATCGACATTTCTTCATTCTCAGGCATGAACCGTGTAACACCGCCGGTCGTGCCAGGAGCCATCTCGTTGCGGAGACGGATATTGGCGAATGTGCCGCGCATCATCACCTCATGATTACCGCGGCGGGATCCGAAGGAATTGAACTCGGATACTTGCACTCCGTTGGATAACAAATATTTCCCCGCCGGTCCGTCTTTTTTGATACTACCGGCCGGCGAGATGTGATCGGTCGTAACGCTGTCCCCCAAGATCGCCAGCGGACGCGCATTGTGAATATCTTGAACCGGCTCCGGCTTACCTCTCATCCCTTCGAAGAACGGCGGTTTCTTAACATATGTGCTATCATCGCGCCAGTCGTAGGTTTCTCCCTCGGCAACCTCGATGCTTTTCCATTCCTCTTCCCCTTCAAAGACATTGCTATAGCGTTTAGTGAACATCTCTTTCGTCACCGCTTTTTGAATAGCATCATTCACTTCCTCGCTGTACGGCCAGATATCCCGCAGATAGACAGGATTGCCTTGCAGATCACTTCCAATAGGATCGGTGTAAAGATCGATCCGCATCGTTCCCGCCAAAGCATAAGCAACCACCAGCGGCGGCGAAGCCAGATAATTCGCTTTCGTATGCGGATTTACACGCCCCTCGAAGTTTCGGTTGCCCGACAAAACGGAACAAACTACCAAATCTTCTTTTTCGACAGCATTGGCAATCGGTTCTGGAAGGGGGCCAGAATTTCCGATACACGTCGTACAACCATATCCGACGAGGTTGAAACCAAGCGTATCCAGCGCGTCCTGCAACCCGGCCGCTTCAAGATAATCGGTCACCACCTGAGATCCGGGAGCGAGAGAGGTTTTCACCCACGGCTTGGTTTGCAATCCCTTTTCCAACGCCTTCTTCGCAACCAAACCGGCCGCCAACATAACGGACGGGTTGGATGTGTTAGTGCAACTGGTGATAGCGGCAATCACGACATGCCCGTCTTGCAGACAATAGTTTTCCCCTTCCACAGGGGCGGATCGAATATTCTGCGCATCGCCGCCCATGTCCGCGATAACCCGATGAAATTCTTCCGATGCTGTCGATAACAATACTCGATCCTGGGGGCGTTTCGGTCCCGCGAGGGACGGTTCCACTGTTGATATATCCAGATGAAGTGTATCCGTGAAGACGGGATCGGGAGAATTGGAATCCCGCCACATCCTTTGTGCTTTCGCATAGGCTTCCACCAAAGCGATTTCCTGTTCATCCCGTCCGGTAAATTCCAAATATCGGATTGTTTCTTGATCAACGGGGAAAATACCGCATGTCGCGCCATATTCCGGAGACATATTGGCTAACGTAGCCCTGTCCGGAAGTGGCAGTCGATCCAATGCCGAACCATAAAATTCAACGAATTTCCCCACTACGCCTTTCTCCCGTAACATCTGGGTAACAGTCAAGACGAGGTCAGTCGCCGTAGAACCTTCCACCAACTCACCGGTCAATTCAAATCCGATCACTTCAGGAATCAACATGGAGATCGGCTGCCCTAGCATGGCGGCTTCGGCTTCGATGCCTCCAACCCCCCATCCCAAAACTGCAAGACCATTGACCATGGTTGTATGGCTATCTGTCCCGACCAACGTATCGGGAAAAGCCATCATCTGCCCGTTTTGCGGCGATGTCCAAACCACCTTCGCCAAATACTCCAAATTGACTTGATGGCATATGCCGGTTCCAGGAGGAACAACCCTGAAATTTTGAAACGCTTTTTGTCCCCACCGAAGAAACGCATATCGTTCATAATTACGCTGAAACTCAAATTTCACATTCTCCTGGAACGCAGAGGAAGTACCGAATCGATCTACCATCACCGAATGGTCGATCACAAGATCAACGGCGGAAAGTGGATTGATTTTTTGCGGTTCCCCCTTCAACTCAACCATCGCGTCACGCATGGAAGCCAAATCTACAACGGCAGGCACACCGGTAAAATCCTGCATAAGCACCCTTGCCGGCCGGTAAGCGATCTCCCGGTTCGAGCGGCGTTCCTTCAACCAAGAAGCGACGGCTTGTATATCTTCTTGCGTAACCGACTGACCGTCTTCATGGCGTAAGAGATTTTCCAATAATACTTTTAATGAATAGGGCAATTGATCTATGTCATCCAATCCCGCATTCTCAGCGGCCTTTAAACTCATGTACTTATATTGTTGACCGTTGACTTCCAATTCACGGCGGGTTTTCAGACTATCAAGACAGAATTCGTTCACAGCATGACTCCGTTTCTTTTTTAGGATTGCCACGATATATTTTATAGGATTGAGTTGATTTCTTAACTGTTTGCCCATTCGCGGAGGCGTTCTTCCGCCAAGGGAGCTTCTTCGGCAAGAGGGAACGTATTCAAGAGATGATGCAAGGTATTTTCAGCTTTCTGAATCTCGCCTTTTTCATAAAAAGCCAAGCCTTTTTTCAGCAACGCGCTGGACAGAATCGGATGAGACGGAAATTTAGCTTCCAGTTGTGTAAAGCAGGTTATTGCTTTCTCCCATTCATGATTTCGGTAATGGCATTCTCCCAGCCAGTAGAGGCATCGGCCCTTTAAATCCGCCTGATCTGCAAGACCATAGGCAAGAAGAAATCCTTCCGCCGCAGTGGTATATTCCCCATTGTTATAATTGGCATAAGCATTGTTGAAAAGTTCTTCCGCATCCGAAGCACGGCGGGAAGAAGGTCCCGTCAATTCAATTTGAGAAGAGGGCTCCATCACTTCATCCAAAGGAATGGATTGAATATCTCCACTTCGCCCCCGTGTCTTTGGGGAATCTTCAAAAAACGTTTCCCGATTTTTGATTGTAGGAGAATTATCCTTCACCATAGAACGAATTTCCGATAACATCTTTTCTCTTCTCAGCCGTTCTTGTTCCTGCACCTCCCGAATCATATCGATTTGTTCATCCAGTTGATTCATATTCTGTTGAATATCCGAGACTTTGGGAGTTGTTTTTGTACATCCGATACCAAACCCGAACAAGAAAATCAATAGAATCCATCGTTGCCACTTTCTTGTTTCATGAATAGAATGCACACAATCGCTTTTTTTACTTTGTAGAAGTTTCCGGTAATCCACCCGACACCTCCGTCACATGTACAGTCGCTCCGTCAGGAATTCCTCCAATGTCGCTCAATACTACCTGGTCACCCTCTACAAGCCCGGAACGAATCGCCACGACATCTCCGTACCGTTTCCCCGTTTGAACGGATACACGCTCGATTTTCCCCGCTTGAATTCGGGCGGCCGTTTCCGTCTCCCCCTCTAAAACAATAGCATTTTTAGGTAGGATAAGGGAGGGTTCAGGTTCGGGATACAAAGTAATTTGCGCAAACAGAGCCGGGCGTAATCGTCCGTCCGGATTGGCAATTCGAATTTTGATCGGCAAAGAGCGAGTTACAGGATCAAGTGCGGTTCCGACCACCTGAATATCCCCTTCAAAAACTTCTTGTGGGTATGCTTGGATCCGTATGTTCGCCTTCAATCCCTTTGTAATATCGCCAATATCCGCTTCCGCCACATACGCTTCCACCCATATCGGATCGTAGGCTTGAATGCAAAACAACGGTTGGCCAACATTTACCCATTCACCGGGATTAACATTCCTCTCACATACCCAACCCGAAATAGGTGATTTTACGGTTGCATATTGTAAGCGAATCTCGGCCAACTCGAGCGTTGCGCGAGCCGCATCCACCCGAGCTTCGGCTTCGGTTATTTCTTCATTGCGAAAACCTTGTGCAGCCAATTGATAGGCCGCCGATGCGCGTTCCAAATCCGCTTTGGCTACTTGCAAGCGAGTTTGAAAATCTTCATAATCCGACTCGCGTATCATTCCCGCCGTGTGCAGCCGTTCCTGCCGATTTACATCATTCAACAAGCGCTGATAGGTCGCTTTGGCGGCGTCCAATTGAGAAGCCGCCTGTTTGACTTCATCTTTCAAATAGCCGGAACGTAATTTATCGAGCAATGCCTCGACCGCTTTCAAATTCGCCCTCGCCTGATCCCGCTGCGCAGTCAGTTCGCGAACATCTAACAACGCCATGGAAGCATCTTCTTTTACGAAATCCCCTTCCTCGACAAGAATATGATTGATCGTTCCGGAGATCTTCGCACTCACGAAAGATTCATAACGCGGCACACACGTCCCCTGCAATGCAATCGGCCAACTCATCTCAACTTTCTCCACACGAACCGCACGAACCGGAAGAGTCGCAACATCATCCTGCGCTTCGGAAGATGGTGGAGCTACATTTTCCGCTCTCCCCTCGCCGCATCCTTTATAAAGACACCCGAGACAAGAGATTATCATTACGAGTAAAACAATAGTTCGATATTTCATAGCCGCCATGAAGAATCATAAAAATTCAATGTTGTAGAGTATTTTATCTCCATGTGTGTAGAATACACAGATAAAGAAAGCATAATTCCCATTTTGAATAATTAGCCAAAAATCCGTCAAAGAGAAACAGCGTGAACGGAAGAATAAATCGAATGACCTTGAAATACAATTGATACACTTCTGTAAGCCGTTCATCAGAACAGAATATAGACAGCGGATAACCAGGGCAAGACGTCAGGTCTGCCCTGGCAAACAGCGGGTAACCAGGGCAAGACGTCAGGTCTGCCCTGGCGGTAGAGCGTTATCCGGCAAGGATAGACTTCGCTTACCCTTGTCACCCGCTCCAAGATACGGTTTTGACAGCAACGTAACTATTTATACAAAAGGAGAAACTCATGGCTTTGCAACAAAAAAAATGTAAACCCTGTGAAGGCGGTATCAAGAAATTGGATCAACGGATTGTCGACGAACTGCTCAAAGACGAAGAACTAGCAGGCTGGGAAGAACAGGAAGAAAAACTACACAAACGTTTTCAGTTCAAGGATTTTGTCGAAGCGATGAAGTTCATCAATCGCATGGCGGATATCGCCGAAGAGGAAGGGCATCATACCGACTTCTGCGTCCATTACAACCAAGTCGACGTGACGATCTGGACACACGCCATTGGCGGATTGTCAGAGAATGATTTCATCTTGGCATCGAAGACCAACGCCATTCAGGTATAAATCAAGAACTCAATTCGACGATTTCTGTATCTCCCATACTAAATCCCCACGGCTGGTCGTGCCATTCGATGGAGAGTAGAGAATATTGTCCAGATGATCATAAATTTCCCGCCGGATCTCCCGGCGGCGCCGTGGAGCGATCCAAAAACCCTTAGTAATTTCAGAAACAAAACGTTCTTCGGCTGACTTCATCATGCAAACCTATAGACAACATCCGATAGCCGACGGATTTGTACCCAGCACCTGCCCGATCGCGTGACTGGTTTCCCGCCAAGTTTCTTTTGACAATTCCAGCTCGGTAAGACCTTTGTCTGTAAGTCTGTAATAACGTCGCTCCTTCCCGTTCGGCAGCGTCTTACGCTCGCTGGTGACGAACCCCTTCTCTTCCAGTTTGTACAGAAGTGGATAAATTGTCCCTTGGCCGAATTCAAGCACGCCTTCGCTGCGCCGGGATATTTCCTTCACGATCTCATAACCGTACGCTTCCCCGCTTTGCAAAATTTCCATGATAAATAGAGGTACGGTTCCCTTGGTCAAAATATTTCGCAACTCCATAAGCGTTCTCCATCTTGCCGATCACATGGACGAGCTTGCAATATGCCATCATAAAGATACTATTCTAAAAAAGGTATTCTGTCAACTGATTTTGTTGTGGTGCAGACCTCCGGTCTGCACATTTACGATGCAAACATTATCAGGACAAAAACAAGAAATTACACGCCAAAAAGATACGGGCAGGGATGCCCGCGCTCCGACAACTTCCAATCTCGATTATTTCTCAGGCTATGCCGTGAGAAAATCGTTCCTATACTTTTGAAAAGCAATCGACAAGTTGCCGATTCCTCATACTAAAAGCTATACCGGGAGAATCATTATGTCTGTTGAAATCGATATCCGCTATCTTGGGGATCTTCATTGTGAATCGAAACACGTACCGTCCGGAAGTACGTTGATTACTGACGCACCGGTTGACAACGGCGGCAAGGGAGATGTGTTCTCACCAACCGACCTCGTGGCAACAGGATTGGGTTCCTGTCTCCTTACAATTATGGGGCTGGTCGCCAAACAAAACGGTTTGAATATCGAAGGCGCCGGCGTTCACGTCGTGAAAGAAATGGCCACCGATCCTGTCCGCCGCATCGGCAAACTGACCACGGTTATCACGCTGCCTGGAGGCAAGTCCCTTTCGGAAGAAGACCGTGCGAATCTGGAAGCAGGTGCGAAGAAGTGCCCGGTCCGCCAGAGTTTGCATCCGGATGTGGAGGTTTCCATTGAGTTTGTGTATACGGATGGGTAAGTGTTTGCAGTCCCGTAAGATGGATCATGCATTGCGATCCATCGATTTTCTATCGGACAGACAATCTATTCTTTTTCTTTCTTTTGTTCTACAATGCTGATAAAGCAAGATTCAATTTTTTAATACCAATCTTCTCCTTCGAAATTGAAGTAAAGAACGTGCTTTAAAAATTTAAGGAAAATCAGTATCGATCAATTCATCAATTATGAAACCATGCGCCCAAATCAATTCTGTCGGAATTCTATGTTGTTTCACATTGTTTCTCTTCATTCTGCCACTCTTCACGATGGCAGAAGATCAACTTTCTTATCAACCCGTATACGGGGGCGGTCCTTCCAAAAATGAACTTCAATACGGGAATTATGTTCCCAATAAATATTCCCAGATCATACCTCAAAATAATCCCGCTATACCCGATCTCAAATTTGGGGATTTCAATGGCGATGGGGTAACCGACCTTCTGTATCGATGGAGTTTTTCTACCGGTCACGGAGGTCCCACTTGGCGAATCGTCTTCAATCGTGGATTTGATGATGGACATTTTGAACATTTTAAAACGATTGTATTTAGCTTAACAAGCAGAGTTCACACCGTGATCGGCGATTGGGACAACGATGGTATTGATGAAATTTTCTTGTATGAAAATCCCTTTGGATTTCATATGTATTCCGTGGATGGAACAGATATTCGAGAACAATCTTTAACCTTTCCCTCACAAATCTACAATTTTGTAGCGGGTGTAGCCGTTGGTGATTACAATGCGGACGAATTCCCCGACATCCTCGGACAATTCTATTCGAGCGGTAATGAATTCAAGTATCATGCGACCGGAGCGTTATTGACTGGAAACGGGGATGGAACATTCCGTAGTGTTTTAAAAGATTTTCCCATCACTTCTCCCGCAGAAACCGCCGATTTCAATCGTGATGGAATCGGCGATGTCGTTATGGCTTCAAGAAACGAACTCAAACTGCATTATGGTGCCACTGACGCGACAACAGCGCTCATCGCCACTGACACCATTGCAATCTCCTTCACACCAACTCTTCTATACGTCGTAGATTTCAATGAAGATGATAAGCAGGATATCTATATTGCATCGGCAACGGAATATCAATTTCTGTTTTCCACGGAATCACTGACATTTGAAACAGCTGCCGTTGATTTACCGAATGCTGTTTCTCCCCAGCAAATTCTTTTCCATGATCTCAATCATGATCAACACGTGGATCTGTTATCATGGGAAAATGAAAACCTTTTTGTCGCGTTAGGAAATGGAAAAGGACAATTTGAATTGGCAACTACTATACAAAATCCATTTATAGATAACATTTACATTGTTCATGTTACCGATATGGATCGCGATGGGAAAAAAGATATACTGGTTTTTCAGGAAAAAGACGAATCCGTTACCTTCCTGAATCGGCCGGCAACCCCGACGTCTATTTTTCCACTCCCAACTGCAACGCCAACGCCAACAATCTCCCTCCAACCAACCCCCACACCTATTCGAGCAATTCCAAACGCAATGGAAGTGAATACGGAAGCAAATATGCAAGAAGTCCTAAATCAAGCACCGGACAACACCACGCTTTTACTGAAGCCAGGAACATACGAAATTCCCGATACTACTATTCGAGTCATCAATAAAACAATAACTCTTATCGGAAAAGGACAACGAGAAGATACCATTCTCTCAGGACAATTCGAATTGAATAATTGTTCCGTCACAATACAAAATATAACATTCATCCCGAGCCCTAAGTGTTTTACCTATTTTACGGTCACAAATTCGAATCTAACACTGATTCATACATTGTTTCAAGGCACAATTTCGGTGAGAAATTATTATAATATGTTTTCCGCTGACGGCGGACCTACAATTCTATATCAAAATGGCTTTGACAATTCACTCACTTTGATCGATAACATCATCGAACCCGGTAGTCTTTCCACGAATCTTCAAATCTCGAATTGCCTAAATTGTACAATCAGGGCACGCGACAATCCCATGTTTGGAAATTCTGTCGACAATGCGCAGTTGGTTGTAAATTCTTCGAAACTCCGCTTATTCCTTCCCAAAAATATGTCAAAACCTTCGTTAATGGGAATCCAAGCATCCACATCCACAATCGAAGTTTTCAATGGCTGGATCCACGGCCGTAATGGCGATGCGGGAGTGCGTGGCAAGGATGGCCTTCCTGCCATTACCGCTGAGTCGCACTCGACCGTTATTTTACACGAAATTTCTGTGACTGGTGGCCGAGGGGGAAAAGGTATCATTCCAGGACAAGACGCCAACCCATTGATCCGCGATGAATCATCGTGGATTGGCTGGGACACATCCATCTCGAGTTGGTATCTATACTAATATACGGTTCCGTAGGTTGACTCGCGCATTGCGATTCATCGATTTCTCTGAGCCTCTTATCCTTCTAAAGGCATATACTGCTCCCCGGTTTGAACCGCGATAGGGCTACGCAACGCTTTTAAAATTTTGGATAGGGTTGCCAGCGTGATGTTCGAACGGTTGCCGGAGCGAATGTCCTGGATCACGCTTGGCGACACCTCGGCCATTGCTGGATTGTCACAAAATATCGTGATACAATATTAAAAAATTAAGGTATATAGAAACTGGGAACAGAATGCCCCAACAAAACTGCACAATTTTGCATACCGATTCGGAAGGACGCATAAATATAAGCAACCTTGCCAAAGGCGTGAAACGATTTCGGGGAACCTGCGATGAAAAGCAGCGTATCATTTTGGAACCGGAAGAGATCCCCGAAAGAGAAAAGTGGCTTTATGAAAATCCGGAAACACTCGCCAGCGTTCGCCAAGGCATACAGCAGAGCAAAGAAGGGAAAACGGTTCCTGAACGGGAAAATTTTAGCAAATATATAATCCAGTAGGATGGCTCACGTATTACGGCCCATCGATTTCTCTACAATCGAATAGAAAATCTATTGAATAGGCCGGCAACTGATTTGACAGATTGATTGACTTTTGTTGAAATTTCAAAAATAACATAATAGACATAGAAGTATTTTGGGGAAAGAAATGAGCAAATCAAAATATTCCGATGAGGAAAATTTGAATTTGGAGGAATCGCTGGAAACCGAAGAATGGATTTCCGATCTCCCCAAGAACAACAAGAAGCAGTATGAGGAATACGCTCGAAGCTGCTTGCGAGATTCAATTCACCACATTCGTCAAAGATAGCCCTTATCCATCGATGCAATTGTCTTATTCCCCAATCATCTCTACACGATTTGGCGATTACCGGAAAATGAAACGGATTATTCAACCCAGTGGCGGTTGATCAAGGATCGTTTCACACAATTGTATCATGCAAAAGTGAAAATACATCTTTCTCAATCGGATTCATATAAGAAAATGAAAGAACAATCCATCTGGCAACGGCGTTTTTTTGAACATGTTATCCGAGATGAAATAGTCTATAAATATCATTTGAATTATATCCATTACAATCCTGTGAAGCATGGGTATGTTGACAATCCCACAGAAAGGAAATGGGCGTCTTTTCATTGGTTTGTGCGTTTGAAATGGTATGATCCCGATTTGGGGGAATTCGGAGCCGGATGGTTTGATGAGTAGGTGTGTGAGGGAGTGAGAAGTTGAATCGATGGGTCATGATGTGTAACCCATCCTACACGACTGAATGAGCTGATTATGATAATTAAACCTCTAATTCTTGAAATGATGGCTCGGGATCTTCCTGAGTTTCGCCTCGTTGATAGCCCCAAAATTTTCTATGTATTTCGCCGTAAATCACAACGTGATCTCTTCGATTACATCAAATACCAAAGAGATGGAAAAACTGGGGCATTAGCATTGGATATAGCCACGACTTATGATCCGAATTGGAATCTTTATCCAGCGGGACCACTTGGTGTGGATTGCCCTTTAATCTCTTACAAAAAAAGAAAACGAATAAAAGAGTGTTCTGTGTATCCTGCTTTGGAGCCTTGGTACAATTACCATAACGATAAAAACGAATTCCAAACTGTACTCCTCGCTATAAGCAAGGATTTGACTGATTTTGGCCTTAAATTTTTTCGTGAAGCAGCTAATATTTTGGAATCAGACAAACAACTCCAGCATGGCCTGAAACTTATTCGCGAAAGAGGATTTCTATCCAATAATGATCTGGCTGCTTTTCAGAAGGATATTTTAGACTCGAATTATCGGCCATGGGATAATAACAACGAGCATTTGAATGATCTTAAACAAAAACTAGAATCATATACTAAGAACAACAATTTGTCAAAAGAGCAACATCATCCGATTCCTGCTTTGGTTATAGCACTAATGTGTCTCCAACGCGACAAACTGGTGTAAACGATGTTGTGTGTGATTGGAGCGAAGTATAGTCCCGTTGGATGTGTCACGCATTACGAGCACCCGCTCGTCGCCCCACAGTTCATACATTTATAACACGCCCCGCTCCGTATCATAATCGCCCCGCACTCATGGCACGGAGGCGCATCTTCCTGCGACTGGAAGGAAAAGGCGTCGAGCCGTTGGTCGGATGATTTTTCCATGTCTCCGTTTTGGGCCGCCATCGCCAAGTCGTGCGCCGTTGTCTTTTTGCCGCGGTTGATCACGCCGATCGCTTCTTTTTCATCATCGGTCAAGAATTTCGATGACAACCACCGGAAAATGTAATCCAAGATCGATTTGGCGATGGGGATCTCCCGGTTGTTGGTCATTCCCGCCGGTTCGAAGCGAGTGTGCGCGAACTTGTTCACCAATACTTTCAGCGGCACACCGTATTGCAGCGCTAACGAGATGGCCGTAGCGAATCCGTCCATGAGGCCGGAAACTACACTGCCTTCCTTCGCCATTGTGAGGAAAATTTCACCGGGATTGCCGTCCGGATACAAACCGACGGTGATGTAGCCTTCGTGCCCGGCGATGCTGAATTTGTGCGTAAAGGCCTCGCGTTCATCCGGCAAACGCCGCCGGTACGGTTTGCGCACTTCCTCGATTTCTTTTTCGCCGTCCTCGATTTTCGACGAGGAGGACGTGTTCAGCGGCTGGGTACGCTTACAGCCGTCGCGGTAAATGGCGACTGCTTTGAGTCCCATCTTCCACGATTCAATATAAGCCTTTTCGATTTCCTTGACAGTCGCTTCCTCCGGCATGTTGATCGTTTTTGAAATCGCGCCGGAAATAAACGGCTGCACCGCGCTCATCATTTTAAGGTGCCCCATATAATGAATCGAACGGTTCCCCTTTTTCGGTTTGAAGGCGCAGTCGAAGACGGGCAAATGCTCCTCTTTCAAATGCGGTGCGCCCTCGATGGTGTCGTTCTGATCGATATAGGCGATGATTTCGTCAATCTCTTCTGGAATGTATCCCAGCTGCTTGAGCGCTTTCGAGACCGTCGTGTTGACCATCTTCAACATGCCGCCCCCGACTAACTTTTTGTATTTGACAAGCGCGATATCCGGTTCCACGCCGGTCGTGTCGCAGTCCATCATGAAACCGATGGTACCGGTCGGCGCCAACACTGTCGTTTGTGCATTGCGGTAACCGAACTGCTCACCCAACTCCACCGCTTTTTCCCAAACCGTATGCGCTTCTTCATAGACTGTGTCGGGCACCAACTCTTTGTTGATGGTATAGGAGGCATCCCGATGCATGCGCATGACATTGAGCATCGGTTCGCGATTGATGTGAAAGCGCTTGAACGGCCCCATTTCCCGCGCAATCCGCGCGCTTTGCAGATAGGCTTCCCCGCACAGAATCGAGGTAACCGCGCCGGCATAACTGCGGCCGGATTCGCTGTCGTACGGATATCCCTTCGCCATCAACAAGGCGCCGAGATTGGCATATCCCAATCCCAACGGGCGGAAAAGGTGGCTGTTCTCTTCGATCTTTGGCGTCGGATAGCCCGCATTGTCTACAATGATTTCTTGTGCGGAAATTACAATGTCGATAGCGTGTTTATAGCCTTCCAAATTTAAATTCCCGTCTTCTTGTAGAAATTTGAGCAAGTTCAACGAAGCGAGGTTGCAGGCCGAATCATCGAGGAACATATATTCAGAGCAAGGATTCGACGCGTTGATCCGACCGGAATTCGGGCAGGTATGCCACTGGTTGACGGTCGTATCGAACTGCATGCCGGGATCCCCACAGACATGTGTCGATTGTGCAATCATACGCAGCAAATCACGTGCTTTGTAGATTTTGCACGTTTCGCCGGTTCTGACATAACGAGTCGGCCAATCGGCGTCGTTTTCCACGGCTTTCATGAATTCTTCCGTCACGCGCACGCTGTTGTTGGAGTTCTGAAAGAAAATGGAACTATACGCTTCTCCATTGAAAGAGCCGTCATATCCCGAATCGATCAATGTCCACGCTTTGCGTTCTTCACGCTCTTTGCACAAAATGAAATCAACAATGTCAGGGTGATCGACATTCAGAATGACCATTTTGGCCGCCCGCCGGGTTTTCCCACCGGATTTGATCACCCCGGCAAAGGCATCGTACCCTTTCATGAAAGACACCGGCCCGGAAGCCGTTCCACCACCGGCCAACGATTCTTTGGAAGAACGGATGGGAGATAGATTGGTACCCGTTCCCGAACCGAATTTGAACAGCATCCCCTCAGTCTTGGCCAAATGCAAAATCGATTCCATCGTATCTTCCACAGAATTGATGAAACAGGCCGAACACTGAGGCGTTTTTTCCACCCCGCAGTTGAACCAGACAGGACTGTTGAACGAAGCATGCTGATGAAGGAGTAAATAAGTGAGCTCGTCTCGAAATGTATCCCGGTCATCCGCCGAGGCATAATAGTATTGCCGTTCTCCCCAGCTCACAATGGCGTTCACCACACGCGAAATCAATTGCCGGACGCTCGTTTCCCTTTGTGTTGTCCCCAATTGGCCGCGAAAATATTTTGAAACTACCACATTTGTAGCCATCTGTGACCAAGAACGGGGAAACTCGACATCCTTCTGTTCGAAGATGATTTCTCCATTTTCTCCGGTAATCGTTGCGCTTCTTTTCTCCCATTCTACTTGATCAAAGGGATTTTCTCCCGCTTTTGTATAGTAGCGGGAGAAGTGCAATCCTTTGGCCTCTTTGGCAAAATCGGAATTTTGCGAGTGATTTCGTTCAATTTGTTTCATTTGTTGTTTGTCCGCTAGTACCATCCCTCAACTCCTTATATTGAATAAATTCAAAAATTCCAACCACTTATGAAAAACCATGTCGTTCTACCCATTGAGGTGGACTTGCATAATAACCCCAATATATAGTGGTGTCAAGTCCATTTTTGAAAATTTTATCGAAATTACACCAATGCTAATATCAACATGGAAATTCCCCTGAAAAATTGCTATGATATACCTACAAAATGAAGTTGGTGTTCTTGAAACAATATAAAGAATGTGGATAAATCAATGCGCATAATTTAAGCGCTTCAAAAATACATTTTTCAGCTTCATTTTCGAGGCAGGAGACAAAACACATGCCGCCGAATCAAGCGAAGAATTTGTTTGATGAAGGTTTGGTTCTCTTCAACAAAGGAGAATACACCAAAGCTTCGAAATTTTTCCAGGATGCGGTCATGGAAGAACCGGAGTTCCATGAAGCGTTATACAATCTTGCCTGCTGCTTTTCCATGATGGAGGATACGGATAATGCATTGGTTTATTTAAGCCGGGCGTCTCAATTAAATCCAATCTGTTTGGAGTGGGCGAAAAAAGATAAAGAAATGGATAATATCCGCCAACACTCTTTGTTTCAAAAAATTATCAACAGAGAGCATGAGGATTCTCAACCAGAAGTCGAACAACCTCCTCCGTCGGAAGAAGATGATTTTCATGAAATGACCTTCGAAAAAATCGAGGATGATAAAGGAGAGGATCAACAAAAAGATATTCCGAAATTTGACGACGGGAAAAGCAAACCAGTTGAAATCTCGGCCGAATATTACCCTCCCTGTATTCGCTGTGAGGGATTGATCGATAAAGAGATGCGTCCACGCTATGATCCAAAAATAACGTTCGGCATCATATTGGTAGGTATGATCATTACCCTTTCGATGATCATTTCGTTTTGGGGATTGTTGGGAATCCCGACAATCGCATTCGGTCTTTTTCTTGTCGTTCAGGCCGATGAGGTATGGGTTTGCCAAAATTGCGGTGCGGTTGGGAAAGAGTGCGGTCAGCCGGACAAAAAAAACAAAATTGTAAAGGCCACGGCTGATGCCGAAGAGAAAAAGCAATAAAAGGGCGGCCATCCGACCGCCCTAAATTTATAAAAATTCTTTCTCCTCTTATCAAAGTGGAGGTTCGTCAGTCGGCATTTCCGTCGGCTCGGGCGGCGGCGGCGCTAAAGTCGGCTCAGGTGGCATCTCCGTCGGTTCGGGCGGTGGCGGCCCTAAAGTCGGCTCAGGCGGCATCTCCGTCGGCTCGGGCGGCGGCGGCGCTAAAGTCGGCTCAGGTGGCATCTCCGTCGGTTCGGGCGGTGGCGGCCCTAAAGTCGGCTCAGGCGGCATCTCCGTCGGCTCGGGCGGTGGCGGCGCTAAAGTCGGTTCTCCCAGTGGGGTCATATCCGGCGGCGGTCCCAAAGTCGGTTCTCCAATGGGGGTCATATCCGGCGGCGGCCATAAAGTGGGTTCAATACCGGGAGTGAGATTAGGTGGAATAATTGGCGTGCGATCTGGAAATGGAGTTTCATCCAAAAATGGAGGAGTAAAATCGGGTATAGTTGTCGGTGTCAGATCAGGAAGTAACGGAGTACGATCCGGATGCGGAAAAGTATCTTCAAGAAGCTCGACCGGTCCTGCATTTTCAAAGGGGCCATGCGCTCTCGGTACGCTTCCAGCCGGTCGAATCGGAAATACTTTAAACATATATTTTTCGCCAAATTGTGGACCACTTTTGAAATTGAAAGCGACAAGCGCGCTATTCGACATCCAAACAAAATGATCTATCAGACCTGTCCTTGTTCGGCCTAAAAATACATAGGTTGGAATTTTCGAGGACTTTACATAAATGTGATAATCTTCCACATCCATGAAGTCAAAATTCCAACGAATAACAAGATCACGGAAATCCAACCAGTCGTAATCTTTACCATTACTGATATCTGCAAATGTATCTACAGTATCGGATACCCATACTGCCGGAGCTGGAGGTATCTCTTCACGCCCTGGTGTAGGAGTGATTTCTGGAAACATTGGTGTCATATCCGGCATTGGCGGTGTAAAGTCTGGCGGGAATGGGGACATATCCGGAAGGATTGGAGTTCCGATTGGTGTAAAATCGGGAAAGATCGGGGTTCGATCCGGGATAATCGGAGTGAAATCAAAATCAGGTGTATAGTCCGGAACTGGAGTCTCATCCAGAATATCACCGACACAACGCCAACAGATTCTCAGAATGCAAATTTCTGCCCCTTCGATTTCAATCGTTCGAATACCGGAGGCGGCTGCAAGAACCAGAACATTCAGTTGAGTAGGATCACTCCCCGGATCGGCGGCAATATCGACCAATGTTCCTGCATCATTATATGCATAAAGAACAATCGGCGTACCGTGGGTCAGGAAAATTTCGACAAAGCGGGGAGCGTTTCCTTCGCACAGATTCGGTGACATCACGATCTTGGCTGGACGAGTCGCGTTGGATTCCGACCAGGGGATTTCTACATCCAGCTGCCCGTTCCCGTTACAATCTTTTACGGAAAGATGTACAGGGGAACCATCGGGCAGAAGGGCTTCCTCAATTTCCACCGCGCCCAAATTCACCGCACTCAAATTAGCAGCCGAAGCCGTATAGATATCATCCGCAACTACGCAATCTCGTCCTACACCGGGCGGAAGAGTCGGAAGCGCAGTAGGAATACGAGTGAAGATCGGTTCTATGTCTTCCCCTTCAAGGAATTCCACAGGACCGTCATTACTAAGTGGGCCATAAATCGGTCGTGGGGTACCTTCTTCGGTGATGGCAAATACACGGAATTGATAACTTTGACCAAATTGAGGTCCCTCTTTAAACGCAACATCGATACGCGGAGAATTATCACTCCACACCAAGAAGTTGGTTTGAGCAGTGGCCGTTCTTCCCAAGAACTGGTATTGTGCCAATCGGTCGCCGGTGCCCACATACACATGGAAATCTCTGACATCCGTCTGTTCGAATCTCCAACGGACAACCAAGGCACGGTTCTCGGCTGTATCATAATCTTGGCCATTGCTCAGGTCTTGGTATTTCAAGAGATTATCCGTAACAATTACTGTACCGGCGGGGATTTCCGGAATCGTGATGGTCGGCGTGCGTTCAATCGGCGGAAATGTAGGAAGTTCCGTCGGAATTTGAGGTCGGCCTTCACAACGCCAGCAAATTCGCAAGATACACATTTCTGCGCCTTCGACGTGGATTTCCCGGATACCAGTCGGGCTGGTCAACAAGAGCGAATGAGTGACGGACGGATCGCTGCCTGGATCACCGACGATTGAGACCAACGTTCCTGTATCATCGTATCCGCGGAGCAGGACAGGAGTTCCATGCGTCAAGATGATTTCGACGATTTCCGGTGCATTGCCATCACAAGTTTCTTCTGCAAATTTGATGACGGCAGGACGGGATGCATTCGATTCCGACCAAGGAAGATTGACATCCAATCGTCCATCGTCATTACAATCGGTTACACTCAAATTCACGGGTGAACCGTCCGGAAGAAGGGCTTCGCGAATGAATACTGGACCAAGTTGTACAATACTTAAACCGGTTTGTTCGGCTGTATAAAATTGATTGGCCGATACACATCGCAGCCGTTGACTCGGTTCTTGCGTGGGTTCGGGAGTGACCGGTCCAATTTGAGGCGTCGGTGTGATGAGCATGTCAAAACAACGCCAGCATATTTTCATAATACATATTTCAGCCCCCTCAATTTCGATCATCCGGATTCCTGTGGGGCTGGAAAGCGTAAAAGATTGCTCAACGCTGAAATCGCTTCCCGGATCACCCGCCGTAGCAACGACCGACCCGTTGTCATCGATAGCCCGAAGTTCAATCGGTGTACCATGAGTCAGTACAACTTCGACAGATGTCGGCGGATCACCGCCACATACTTCCTCGCTGAATTGAATGACAGCAAATTGAGTGGCATTGGACTCGGTCCATGGGACGTTGACATCCAAGTCGCCATCGCCGTTGCAATCACTCACGCTTAGTTCCACCATGGAACCATCAGGAAGGCTTCCAGGAAGAATGGTGACGACACCCAAGTCGACTTGAGTTAAGTTCTCAACGGGTGCGCTATAAAATTCACCAGCTTCAACACAGTTCAAGAGCGGACCGGGACCAATCGTTGGAAGTGGTGTAGTGTCGAGAGGCGGTTCCGGTGTTATATCCATAGGCGGAGGCGGTGTTTCTTCTTCACAGTACCAGCAGATTCTGTATACGCACATCTCCGCTCCGTCGATTTCTAGATAACGAATACCATCGGCGTTTGAGAGGACGAAACTATGGTAAAGTGTGGGATCATTTCCGGAGTCCGTGGCAGTATCGACTAGCATTCCATTATCGTCATAACCATAAATTGTAACAGCGGTGCCGTGAGACATAACGATTTCAACCGTCGGCGGCGCAGTGCCTCCACAAACATCGCTACCAAATTCTATCATGGCAAACTGCATAGCATTGGATTGTGACCATGGAATAATCAGGTTCATCAATCCATCCCCATCACAATCTTGAATTTGTAAAGGAGCAGGACTTCCATCCGGCAATATCGCTTCTGTTATAGTTATGCTCCCCAACGTGACAGTGCTAAGCGCATCGACAGTTGCATCGTACATATCATCCGCTTGGACGCAATGCATTTCACCCGGCATGGTCGTTGGTTCAGCAGTTGGTTCCGGAGTCGGTTTTTCTTCTTCTCCTTCACGAAATCCAACAGATCCATCCGCAGCAAAAGGACCATAGAACCGGCGTGGCGCGCCTGCAGCACGAATCGCGAAGACTTCGAATAGGTATGATTTTCCAAACTGCGGCCCCTCTTGGAAAGTTTGATTCAAGCGTTGCGCTCCCGCTTTCCATAGGAAATGTGTAGCATCACCGGAAACAGTTCGCCCCAAGAATTGGCGCTGAAAAGAATCATCAACCGTGACATAAAGATGATATTCTTTCACATCTGTAAATTCAAAATTCCAACGGATTACCAATTCTCTACTGTCTGCCGGATCGACATCGATCCCACCACTCAAATCCATATAGTCAGCAAGAGTATCTGTCACGATGACTGTATCAATAGGAATACTTGGTGTAATAACCGGCAGGGGAGTCTCAATCACTACCGGCGTTTGGATCACAATCGGAGTGTCAATGATCGGCGGAGTTTCTTCTGGGATCGGAGTATCTTCCGGAATTGGAGTATCTTGTGGTACCGGTGTTTCATCCGGTCCTTGCGGAGTCGGAGTGGGGATTTCCCCTTCGCACTGCCAGCAAATTCGCAGGATGCAAATTTCCGCCCCGATAATATCGATCGTGCGAATCCCCGTTACGCTGGATAATAAAAATGATTGAACTACAGTCGGATCGTTTCCGGGATCCCCGGTGACAGAAACCACTACACCGGAATCGTCTTTGGCACGCAATTCGATCGGAGTGCCATGAGTAAGGACGATTTCCACGATTTTCGGTGCGAATCCGTCACATATTTCCTGCGTGAAATTGATCGTCGCAAATTGAAGGGCATTGGATTCTGTCCAAGGGACTTGAACATCCAAATTCCCATCCCCATCACAATCGGAAACCGACAATGGGGCAGGATTTCCATCCGGCAAAATCGCTTCCCGAATAATGACACCGCCGAGTTGCACCTCACTCAATCCAGAGACTGGCGCCGTATAAAAATCCCCTGCCTCTACACATACCCCGGCGGTCGCAATTTGAGTCGCTGTCGGGGTAGGAGTCGATGTGGGCTCAACCTCTTCTTCTTCCGGTAAAAATTCTACAAATCCATTTGTCCAATACGGACCGAAGAATGGTTTTTCTCCTCTGCCGGGTGATTTTTTAAGAGCATATACCCCGAATTTGTATTGGTTCCTGTATTGAGGGCCATTTCGGAATGTGATGGCTGTGTTTCGCGCACCCGGTTCCCAGACGAATAATTCCGTTTCTGTTCCTGAAGTATGCCCAAGAAAAGCGGCTTGTTCTTTCTCGCTCTGCATCACATATATGTGATACTCACTGATCTCTTCGGCATTCATTCCGCTCCAACGAACGACAAGGGAACGATTATCTTCCGGATCTCGGTCGATATCGTTACTTAAGTCTTGAAATGTCAAGATGTTATCAGTCACAATCACGGATGGTTCATTCGGTGCAATAATCAATGGTGTTTCTAGTGGAATTTGGGAGAGATAAGAGCCTGCGTGTGAAAATACCGATGGCGATGCAAAAGCCGATAGAGACAACACGGCCATTGCGAGGACAAGAAAACTAAATTTCTTCATCTTCTACCCTCTCTTAGTAAATTGTTATGGTTTTCAAGTGAATTCCCAAATAGCAATCATTACAATTAGATCGAATAAGCACAGCTATACATATTTATAACCATTCCCTTTGAAAGAGGAAGGGGAGATTTCAAAAAAAATCTCCGGTTTGTATTGGAAAATGGAAAGAATGTCCTATTTCATTACATCAGATAAGGGAAAAATGTTATTTTTTATCTTCAACATCTTGTCCAATCATTATTCGGGCAAAATAGATACTCGTTTTCCCTTCATGACTGGAATAATAACTGATCCACAATTTCTCATCGTGCCAAGCCATTCCCGGGTAGCTGGTATCTCCTCCGCTGGGAAGAGTGACCAACGGTTGAAGTTTTCCTTCTTGTACATCCAATTGACAAACAACGGTGCGTGCGCCCTCTTCGGTAATGATTCGTCCCGTCGCGATCCATTCACCCGTTGGAATTTGAATAAAATTCGGACCCCCGAAGTAGATTCCGAGATCTTTCCATTGCCATTTTGTAAAGGGGGATTGGCTTGTTCCCAGTAGTGCAGTGTTGGTTTCGCGGCCATCCCGCCGTTGTAAGCAGTAGCAGGTTCCCTCCCGATCGAAACGCAACGTCGCTTCAGTGGGACCGCTTTTATTGTATAAATCGGCAACGAGGGTTTCATACTCTTTTCCATTTTCACTATATAGAAGCGAAGTGCCGAAATTTCTCTGTTCACGGCTTTGCGGACGAACATCATAGGCAACACCATACGCTTTCTTGCCGAACCAAGTGATTCGCCATAACCATTGCCCCTCTTCTGCAATCCATTCGATCGGCCCCCAGTCGGTTCCATTGCTCGAAGTACAAATAAAAGATTGATGTTTTGTTGCTCTTTGATGCCCTTCCCGAACGGCGGCTCCTCCTAGAATGTACAAAAGTTTACCATTCGGATGAACACAGATTTTCGGATCGCGAAGATCGTAGCCTTCCAATTGGAGAAGCCCTGCCGAACTCCAGTCTTTCCCGTCTTTCGAATGGAGAATTCGGATGGTTCCTGCAGGAGAGACGTGCCCTTCGGCTTCGCGAAATACACAAAAAAATTGGTCTTGATAGCGTGTCAGACCGGTAAAAGCGTTGTGAGCACCTTGATCCCAGATTTTTTGTGTGTCCAGAAGTTTTAATTTGATTTGATTTTGAGAAGAGAAAACAAAAACAGGATCGTTCAAAAAGAAAAGACTTAGAGAAAAAACGAATGTTCGGATCATAGCAAATTTGGATTGAATGAAAATCATGAGAATCCTCCTTTTTAAACGTATTTTCCCGATCATATCCGATTCGGTTTTGTTAGGCAAATGGAACGATAAAACATTTGCTTGAGTTTTTGCTTTCAGCGCGTTCATTTTTCTGAATGGAGTGATATACTTATTATGAGCATATGTCCAAAATATTACGCGAGATCAATTGAGAATTTTCTCCATCAAACATGAAAATTGTTCATATCCAAAAGGGAAGGTGGAATAGAAATGAGAAATCGAGGGAATCACGGTTTTTCTTCCCGGGGCGGCAGTGGAGTTTGCCAAAAAGGCCAGCAAAATAAAAGAGGTGGTGGATGCCGTAACCGAGGCCGGAGAAACAAAAATTTTGAGGGCGCACTGCCAAATCAACAATTGTTTATTTCTCCTTTCATAAATCAAAACGAAATTCAATCGACCCAAACACAAAAATGGGAAAGAAATACAGATCGATCGGTAGGTCAAAGAGAATTCACTCCAAAAGTGAATATTTTTCATGATGAAAATGCCCAACGTTCACCAGAATCACCGGTTTCCATGCACGCAGTAGTAAAACAAGAGCAGTGCATTTTATGTTATGCCTGTGAAACCAGCTGCCCGACCGGTGCGATCACAATCGAGGATAAAGTGATAATCGATCCGGAGAAATGCGTTGGATGCGGCGGGTGTGCCAGTGTTTGTCCCCAAGAAGCCATCGTTTTGGAACCGGCCGGATACTAGATAAAAATCAGGAATGAGATTCCATTCACTCTGAAAAAGAAGGGAATATCGCTATGAAATGTATACTATACACTGTTAGTATCATGGTTTGCTTATGTATACCGGAGTCTTTTCATGCCTGTTGGGCTGGGGAGCCGGATGAAGAGCCTGCTACAATAAGGAAAGGATTTATGTTTACACCGATCGGAGAGTTTCATTCACCATTGACACCGCAAACCGGCGCTCCACGGCAAGGACGGTTCGAGCCGGACATTCAAGCGACAATCGAAATCGATAAACAATATGAAGCCTGCTTAGAAGGAATCGAGCAGTTCGATTATATCATTGTACTGTTTGTTTTTGATCGGAGTCATGGATGGCATGCGAAAGTCACCCCGCCCGGCGCTCCAAAATCCCGAGGCCTTTTTTCCACTCGCTCTCCCAACCGTCCCTGCCCGATTGGGATGACGATTGTAAAATTGGAGAAACGCGAGAAAAACATCCTTCATGTGAGCGGAGTAGACGCATTTGACAAAACTCCCGTTTTGGATATTAAACCTTATGTTGCAAGTATCGATTGCTTCCCGAACGCCGGAAAGGAAGTTGAAAAAGAGTTAGGCATAAAAACCCATAAAGGTTCCCGGTAACCGGCACAGGAATGGATAATATCATCCCCAGTAATCGCCTTTCGAATGACAAAATCGTCAATTTACCTTCGAAAAAGCATTCAGAACAGGACATGCAACGAAAAAAAAGTTGGAGTTATAGCATAAATTTGCTATAAAAGTATACGTACGTTGGGAACACATTTTCAAACACTCTTGATTCGGTACAATCATAAGGAGAAAAAATTGAAGAAAAATCAATTACAATATGGGATTCCTTATTCCTCCGTCATCTTCATTGCCTGCTTGACTTTTGCATTCTTCATCTTTGCTTCTTTTTCTCATGCCATCACCGTGACTCCTATGTCCCTTTCTCAAATCGTGGATCATTCCGGCACTCTTCTCCATGGAATTGTCACCGATGTTGAATCCGAAAAGGATCAAAAAAACGGCATTGTATGTACATGGACGACAATTCGAGTGATCGAGGATTTGAAAGGAAATATTCAAGCAACCGAATATACTTTCAAACAATTCGGCGGTTTCGATAAACAGAATCATGTACAGTGGCCCTCACCATCCGTTGTGTTGAAGCCGGGCCAGGAAATAATTCTTTGTTTATATCCGCCAAGCCGATGGGGATTGACCTCACCTGTTGGTTTCACACAAGGAATCTTTCATGTAAAAAGTGATCCACAAACGAAAGAAAAAACTCTCTCCAATGGCATGTCCAAATCGGTTCTCTTTCCTGAGAAACAAAAATGGGATCCGGAAACTTACCGGAAAAGATCAGAAAAGACGAGTAAAATAATGTCTGCGCTGGAACAGTGTCAAAGTATGAAACTGGGCGATGTGAAACAAGGTTTGAAAAAAATAATCGGCCAACAGAAAACACACGCAAAAACAACCCGCCTCCAACAGAAGAAAATGAAAAATGTGGCGAATCATACGAACTAAAATTACAACTTATTTCTCACCGTTTTAAAAAATATTCTCAATAGGAAATGAAATATGGCTATCATAAACAATAAAGAAAAATCAGTATTGAACCATTCATTGTCTTGGTTAGGAATGATCTTTATCCTTCCAATCATCCTTTCGAATCACGCTAACAGTGGCGGCCCGATCGGACTGTATTTTCCCGAACTCCGGCCAGATACCTACTTGACTTTATACGGGCCGGATTCCATCCGTCGAACGATCGATGAGAACGATGATATGATCCCTGGCACTCAGTTAGCCCGTATTGTGAGACAACTGCAGGGAGAGCGAAATTACTACATTAAAGCGAGTGTCTTCGATAATCCTCAAATGGATGATACAGGATATTATTTGATATCTGTTCAGGGCCCGGGAGGCATTCCCTTAGAGGAGCCGGTAGAGGATATGACAGAATTGACTGTCAATGGTGATCCGGCCCGCAATAGATTCGAAACAGAAAATGATGAACACTGGTATGTGTTTCGGACATCCGAAACGGGAACCTATATCATCGATACGGCATTTGATCCTGAACACGGAGCGGAAGGGATCCCCCCCAAATGGACCGAATTTCCGGTTATGTATAACATCGACAAAGGTCCACTAGGGGAAATGAAGCATGAAAAAGCCGTTGAACTGGTGCAAAGCAGTATCGAAGTATGGAACAAAATCGAGACCACTTCCGCTCGATTGGAACGAGGAAACGATCTCGAATTTGACTTTAATTTAGAGGCGTTTGGCCCCCAACCGCGCTTGCTTCCGGCTTTGTTCTACGATCCCGTCCGCGAAAATATTCTGCTCTTCGGAGGATCAAATCAAACGATCGGATTACTCTACAGCGATCTTTGGGAATGGGATGGTGAAAATTGGAAGGTTATTTCCCTGGAAGATCATCCTTCCGGACGAGATTCGTTTGGCAGCGCGTATGATAGAGAGAGAAAAGAATTGATTATTTTTGGTGGTACGGGTGGCGGACCAAACGATCTATCGGATACCTGGAGCTGGGACGGTGAATCCTGGTCACGCCAAAGTCCCGATCAAAATCCACCGGCACGCAACACATTAGCAATGGCTTATGATGAAGCCCGGAAACAAGTTGTTTTGTTCGGAGGAATGGCCGAAGACGAAATTCTTGGTGATACCTGGGTTTGGGATGGAGAGAATTGGTCAGAAAAACAGCTTACCGTGAATCCCCCAGCGCGAGCCGGCCATCAAATGATTTTTGATCCGGTTCGACAAACGGTCATCATGTTCAGTGGATTTGGTGAAGAGGGAAATCCACTCGATTTTTGGGAATGGGATGGCGAAAAATGGTCGGAAATTTCTTTTCAAAACGGCCCTGCAGCCCGCGATTCGTATACTTTTTCAAAAAATGCGGGGGGAGGAGAAGTACTCTTGTTTGGCGGGTACGATGAAGATGCCAATCGATTGAATGATACCTGGGTATGGGACGGAAACACATGGACGGAATTGTCGCCGGCAAATCGTCCATCCAAACGGCAACTCCATGCGATGGCTTATGATGAAGGAAGAAATGAAGTAGTTTTATTCGGAGGTGAAGATTCCCGCCCTCAAACATGGAACGATGAAATTTTCGGAGATACATGGATTTGGGACGGTACAAGTTGGGAACAAAAAAGCGATAGTTCTTCTTACACCGAGGTTCGAGATAAATTGTTCAATGAAGGAGTCAATCCGGTCATTTTCGATCAAAATGGTGATATTGTCGATTTGTTACATGGCGTTGGTGCACGAGATAATATCCGGGGTTTTGCGGGACCTCAAATTATCGAAGGCAGCGATATCCAGTCGGGATGGGCGGTGATCAATGGATATGAAGTCGATAATTCCATTTCTCAACTCGAAGAACTCATTTCATTCATTATCGCTCATGAATTCGGTCATTTTCTTGGCCTTGGGCATGCCCAGTTTTACGGCCACTTGAATCGAAATGCTTATGGTCCGGATGATGCATATTATCCTCTTATGTATTGGAAAATTACTTCTGCGGAAGATTTCTTCTTCCCAATTCTCCACTATGACGATGAAATAGCCCTCACTCGCTTATATCCAAAGGAAAATGATATACTGGAACGTGATTTGGGTACGATTACAGGCCGGGCTGTTTTCAGTGATGGCCGGCCGGTACCGGGCGCTATGATTGCTGCACGGCTTGTTGACGACCGGTACGAAACCGTCGTCGGAACACAAACGGATACAAATGAAGCCCTCACTGGCCGATTCGAACTAGCCGGACTCCCACCTGGTGATTACGAAGTATGGATAGAACCGGTCGATCCCGATTCAGGGGTATCTATCCATACCACTGTAACGAAACAATATCCGGTTCGGCCGGAATATTACAGTGGCAATGATGAGAGCGGTGAAGAGAATCTAAGCCTGGTGAGTATCGTCGAAGTTCAAGCCGGAGAAAAAACAGAAATCGAACTCATCTGCGAACCTTTGACTGAAAACAATGAATTGAATACACAAATTTTGGGGTATGGCTCGCCCATGCTCGGAGGATTTGGGGAAACTGCAAGCCGTTCGACTGAGTTTCCTTTCCTGGTCGATGTCGATGATAGCATCGATGATTTGACACTCGCTGTGGAAATGTTCGGCGATCAGACTGCCTTCATGGAAGTCGAATTCGAAGATGAATTGATTTATGATTCGAGTACGACTCCGGGCAAACGGGACAGCGCAGCGATGGCATTCGATTCCGCACGAGGTTTTTCACTACTTTTTGGCGGCAAAATGAATGACCGTTTTCGAAATGATTTATGGGGATGGGATGGAAATCAGTGGACACTTTTCACCCCGGATACGCTTCCACCCCCCCGCTCGGAACATGCCATTGCCTTTGATCCTGGACGGGGAAAATTGGTACTGTTCGGTGGAGCCAACGAAACGGAATTACTGGGCGACACTTGGGAATGGGATGGAAATGATTGGACAGAGATCATCACCGGCAACTCTCCACCGGCTCGTGTAAATTTCAATATGGTCTACGATGCCAACCGTCAGAAAATCGTTCTGTTCGGCGGTGGAGGTTCTGAGTCCTTATTGAATGACACCTGGGAATTCGATGGTGTTCAATGGACTCAAATCGAAACGGAAGAAGTACCCATTCCTCGATGGTATCCGGCAATGACGTATGATCCGGTAAGACAGAATATCATTCTCTTCGGTGGTGGGTATGACGAAGGAAGATTGAACGACACATGGGAATTCGATGGAACTCAATGGGTTGAAATCGAAACAGAACATGCCCCCGCTCCGAGAGCCGGACAGACAATCGTGTATGATACGAATCGGGAAAATATCGTGTTGTTCGCGGGACGCACTGAAGCAGGACGGCTCAATGACATGTGGGAATATGACGGTCAAGATTGGACCCAAATTTCGCTATCGAATCCGCCCTCAGGACGTTCGCCATCATTGCAATTGACCTTCGATGCAATTCGAGAAAGGATCGTTCTTTACGGGGGGCTTTCTGCCGAAGGAGGACAACTATCCGATACTTGGGAATACAATGGCAACCAGTGGAATGAAATTTCGACTTCATCGACACAGCCTGCCCGTAATTTGGAAGTAACCTTTAATCGCAACGGTGACAATGGCCGGTTCGCTTTACAAAACGGTGATTATTTCATCCGTATAACCAACGCAGGCGAAATTCCCGGGCAATACAGTATCACTGCTTCATCCTCATCTATAGATTATGAAACGAATGTTGATTCATGGGAAGTATATTAAAGTTTACCTGAATCAAGAAGCAATCTTATCAGAATGAAAATTTGTTACGTTATGATAAAGGGATTTATTTTGAATTTGAGATGAAGCCGATCATCGTATTCGTAACCATGTAAATTTCCAACCATTTGAAATCTTCTAACTCCTTCCATTTTTTAAAGATAGCAATTTTGCTCCCCGACACGCAATTCGTATTCAAAATACAAATCAACCAATTGTAAAATTTTGGTACACTCTTTGCTACAAATAATAAGCAGTAATAAATTGAATCGAAGCTGATATCATTGCTTCTTTGGAATCCTATTTCAGACGAGAGAAAAATGGCAGCCGATCCTTCCAACAAAGCTCCCCGCGTATCGATTTTGATGTGTTCGAAAAATGCAGATTGGATAATTCACCAGACTCTAGCCGGGATTTTTTCTCAATCTTTTACAGATTTTGAGTTGATTTTATTAGACTTAGGTTCTTCCGATCATACGATGGACATAGCCAGTCAATACGCTTGCCGCTTGATTGAATTGGATGAAGATGATTGGAATTCGAGTGTGCTAGTCAAGAAAATCGTTCAAAAAATCAGGGGTGAACTTGTGGTATTATGGAATGCCGATGCCGTCGCTCTTTACAATGGAACACTGGAAAATTTGGTTGCCGCTTTCGAGGATCCCGAGATCATTGCCGCCTATAGTTGCCAAATCCCTCGACCGGATACAAATCGGTCTTCTTGTCAACAAAATAATTTTTCCCTCTGTGAAGCCGAAGGTAAATCGAAGGACCTCCCTTATCCTTTGCCTGTCGTCGCTGTTCGAAAAACAATCTGGGAAAAACGCCCCTTATTTACAAATGGATGCATCCCACAAGATCCGGATTGGGGAGAGTGGCTCAAGAAAAATAACTACAAAATAAAGTATGTACCTTCCGCTCTCGTGATGTATTCTCCTTCGTATACTACTTCTTAACTTTCGTCGGTGAACTTTTCGTTGTCCAAATCATCTAAATCCTCGTCGGTGTTCTCTTTTTTCTTTCGTCCCCCTACCCAAACAGCAAAGGGCTTTCCTTCTTCAATGGACCCGGCAAGAATAATACTCCCCTTTGAAAATTCGCCCCAATCTTGAGTTAAACGGTACAGAGCCAATTCATTATTTTTTTTGATGACTCCTTCCTCCACCGCTAAACGAATTGGAATATCGGTTACGGGATCGAGATCGAATGGTTCGAGCGGTAATAATTCCGGTCCGAATGTATCAGTGATCCACTTTTTTCTTTTTGATCGGTGAAAAAATTCTGTCATTGATTTTTAAGCGCTTCGATGATTTTTTTCAGAATAGATGCTCTATCCGGAAGATTAGAGCGGTCGAGTGATTCAATCCCTGTGTTTTCGAGAAAAGTGTCGACTTGTTGATTTTCTTCCCGCAATTCCCGGATAAAACTGTTAGTCTCTGCCGTGCCGCGGACAGCGTCGAAATCTTCCTTTCGAACTTTCGCATCTCCGTCAATCCCGAAACCGATTTGAGCACCTTCGTCGAATTCTTTTTCCGCATCATTGAGAATCATATTATTCAATTTGACGCGATTGGATTTCCAATCTGTGAGTATTTGCAGGATTTGCTCAGCTGAAATTTGATCGATTGGCATCCCAAATCTCTTTTCAACAAGAGCTGCACACCATGCCCATTCGCTTTTATCATATTCGGCATGAATTGTTTTCAAGCGCTGCTGAATCGCCTCGATGGATTCAAATTCTTTTTGTTCGATGGCATTCAGCATATCTTCAATTGCATGGTCCGGTGCTTGCAAACCGCAGATATCCAGCCAATTGGATAGTTGTGAAGCCTTTGTTTTTTGAAAGAGACTCAGAATTTCTTCATCAGATGCATCGCCGGAAAATTGTTTCAATTGGTTTAGAAGGCAATCACCGATGAAGATTTTTATGCCCATTTCATAGTATTTTTTACAGGTTTTGAGCAGTAACCGCTTGATGTAAATTCCATGATAATTGACATGAGATTGTTTCTTCTGCGCATTCTCATAAAGCGCAGTTAAAATATCACCTCCTCGAACCATTTTCCCTACTGTATAAGGGCTAAATAACGAAAAGTGGATCAAGTCCAATTTATCAGGATCTTTTCGCCGGTCTCTCGCCGGCCACTTGGCGCTGTCCCGACGTGTTCCAACCGTGAATAAATTCATCGCTGGAGTCAATACACTTTTCCCGTCGACTTCATTGATATAGGAAAACGGTAAATCGGACGTGTCGAAATTATCATAATGTTTTCCGATAACTGCGCTAAACGCTCCAATTCGGCAGGGCCAGAGCAAATAGGAAAACGAACCGGTTTTGGAACCACGCTCGAGAATCCCTTGATGAACCGGGCCGAGTTTATACATATGATTGCTTTGATTGGTTCCGCTGCCGGCATTGTAAAAAGAGAACAAACCACCGATAAGAAGAGTGGATTTGTGATGGGTGACGGTATAAGGTCCGGCAAACACTGAACATGCTTCTCCATGAAATCCTTCCGAATTGGCGAAAAAGGCGGAATTTTCCGCCGAATATTGCCGGCCGATCTTGACTCCCTGCCCCACAAAGCAAGCTGTCAGGACAGAGGCGTTGTCGACTTGCGAGCCGGAAAGCACAATGAAATCTTTGGCATATACACCGTGCCCGATTTTGATTGGAGCTTCCTTGCAACTTCCGAGTGTGCCGTTCTGTAAATGAAGCGCCCCCTGAATTTGGGCAGAAGCGCCGATTTCGAGATTCACCATGGTGGTGCAATTGGAGATCGTGCTGCCTTCCCCGATAATACCTTGCGATGATTTTTTTGATTGTACATAGTCGTCAATCAACGATTCCAGATTTTCGATCATTTGAGGGCGATGACGATAAAGTACTAAAAAGTAGGCAATTTGGGCAGAAAGACGATCAAAGATTTTCAGTGGCCGTCCTCCGCCTTCATTCAATATCTCGATTTCGGTTCCGTTTCCGAACAAAGAGTCTCCCTCGACCGTCAATGAACCGACATTCTCGATAACGACATCATTTTTGATCTCATAATTCGCCAGCGTTTGAACATTGGAAATATAGGCTTGATCTCCTATGGTACACTGATGGATATGGCTGTTGTAAAGCCCGCAAGGTTTAATAACTCCGCCAGGAAGAGAAACGGTACTCTCGAATTGCCCGAGTTGAACTCTACCGCTAAAACTGACGTCGACGATTCGATCCGTCAGAAATGTTTCCGGTACGAGCACATCATTCCAATTATCAGCCCGGCATCCCTGCTGTTCTAAGGTGGATATTTCTGTAACGTTCAATGGACGGTAAGTCATTGTGAGTGTTCTCCTAATTTACATTCAAGGATTGTGGAAGATTCGTTTTAAAGCATGATGCGGGCATCCGCTACATAACATCCCTTGCCTAACTCATTGACAATCAAGGGATTAACATCGAGTTCCTGAATCTGAGGGCATTCATCCGCCAATTGGGACAACCGCTGAATACTCTCTTCGATGGCCGGCACATCGCTGGGCTGGGTTCCTCTAGCGCCTGAAAGAATCTGATAGGAAGTCACTTCTTGGATCATCTCACTCACCGCCTGTGGTTCGACGGGAATAATGCGGAAACTGACATCTTTGAAAATTTCAACAAATATACCTCCCATTCCGAACATCGTAACTGCGCCGAAAGAAGGATCACGCTTTAATCCGATGATGACTTCTTTCCCATGGCTGACCATTTTTTGCACATTCACGCCTTGAATTTCGGCATTCGGAGCCTTCTCTTTCGCATTGGCGATAATCGAATCATAGGCTCGTTCGGCATCTTTCTCGTTCCGGATTTTGAGCACGACTCCTTTAACATCGAATTTGTGAATGATGTCTTGAGAGATGATCTTCATGACAACCGGATAACCGATTTGATTGGCGAGGGCTATGGCTTCTTCCTGCGTTTTTGCGATGCCGTTTTTCAATGTCGGCAATCCGTATGCTTCGAGGATCTGCGTCGCTTCATATTCCGGAATATACCGTCTACCAGCTTCAAGAGCTTTGTTGAGGATGGCATGGGCTTTTTCTTTCGAGATGTTTTCAAAACATTTGGGGGGATCCCATTTCTTTTCGAGATTTTGTTGAAAACGATAGGCGCATGCAAATGACTTGCACATCGATTCCGGTAAAATGTAATGAGGGATATTGTCTCGCTGTAAAAGATCGATCCCGCTGGCTACGTCCGCCTCTCCCATAAAAGATGCATAAAGGGGTTTGTTCTCAAATTCATCCGCGACTTTGCAGACTTCTTGGGCAATGGCGTCGATATCGGTCATCGATTGAGGAGTCAATATAACACACACACCATCGACATTGTCATCTTTCAAAGCGGCTTTTAGTGCAACGTTGTAACGATCCGCCCGTGCATCACCGATAACATCCACGGGATTATTGATATTGGCGGTTTTGGGAAGATGTTTCTTTAAAACTTTCGTGGTATCTTCGGAAAATTGAGCCAGTGACAATTTCTGATTGATCGCTGAATCAGTCGCCAACACGCCCGGGCCACCTGCATTGGTAATGATGGCCAACCGATTGTTTTTGGGGAGCGGTTGATAAGCCATAGCGATGGCGTAATTGAACATTTCCTCGATTGTATTGCAGCGGATGATCCCTGCTTGGCGGAATGCGGCATCACAAATTTCATCACTGCCCGCCAAGGAACCGGTATGGGAAGCCGCTGCAGCCGCTCCTTCACTCGTGCGTCCGGATTTAATGGCTAAAATTGGTTTCCCCGATTCCTGAATAATTTCTTTCGCAGCATCCATCAAGGCGCGTCCGTTGCTGATCTCTTCGAGATAAATCAAAATCACTTTTGTCTTGGGATCATCTTTAAGGTAGTACAAAAGATCGATTTCGCTGATATCCGCCTTATTTCCGAAACTGATAAATTTGGAAAAGCCGATGTGCTTGGATTGAGCATAATCCAGTACCGCCGTGCAAAGCGCTCCACTCTGGGATAAAAAGCCGATATTCCCATCTTCCGGCATTTGACGGGCGAACGAGGCATTGAGTTGGGATATGGGATCCGTATTGATAACCCCCAAACAGTTCGGGCCGATGAAAGAGATGTTATACTTTTCTGCAATCGCCTTAATCTGTTTTTCCCGCTCAGCACCCGCCGGACCGATTTCGCGAAAACCCGCCGAGATGATGATGGCCGATTTTACTCCTTTTTCTCCGCACTGCTCCATCGCCATGTGGCAAACCGAACTCGGAAAAACAAGGATTGCCAGATCGACAGGATCGGGGATATCCACAATATATTTATAGGCTTTGACGCCGGATATCGCTTTCTCCCGGGGACTCACCGGAAAAACCGCTCCTTGGTAATTACTCTTCAATATATTAGCAAGAATGTCGTAAGGAACAGTCCCTGCAACTTTATTCGCACCGACGACGGCTACGGATTCCGGATAAAAGATTGTTTGTAGATTTTGTATTTTTTGCAGATTTTTTACCATTTTGCCTCCCCAAGTTGAATAAGAATTTGGATTGTTTCCTAAGTGAAGAAATGGATACCGGCTTATTCTAAATAGCTGGTAATGAAATCGACAGCTCCGGATACGGTTTGGACTCCCAACGCCGAATCTTCATCCATTTCGATATCGAATTCTTCTTCAAAGGCGGCAACCAGTTCGATACTTTGGGTGGAATCCGCGCCTAAATCGAATATAAAATTCGCCTCGGGTGAAATTTCTTCTTCACTGATGTCCAACACATTGGCGATTACTTCTACGACACGTTTTTGAATGTCATCTCTTTCCATCGATGCAACTCCGATCGTTCAAATTATGTTTTTTAGGGGAACAATGCGTGCTTGCTCCATGATTGGCTGTTTTGGTATGGTATATCTACTTCGGCAGCCTCTGTCAAGCGGTTGGGCTATCTTCCGAATATCGGCCTAAATCTTTTTAATGACGGAACAAAAAATAGGATGTCGGGTACAAGATTCAGCGAAATCTTCCCTTGTTGATAGAGCGTAGCATCAAAGTCCCACGAATCCATTGCTCTCGCTGCCCACTTATACTCGAAAACGATCATCTTGACAAAAAAAACGGCAAAATACTCATAAGAATTTCACATTTGTTATCCATAGGTATATAATGAAATACATTTTGTTTCAGGAGTGGTAATGTCAATGAGATATTCTCAATCGAGTTTTACTCTCATTGAACTTTTAATTGTTGTAGCGATCATCGGAATTCTGGCAGCGATTGCAATCCCGAATTTTTCCCAGGCCCAAGTCAAAGCGAAAGTGGCCCATGCCCTCAGCAATATGCGAACCATCGGGACAGGTCTGGAGGCATATTATCTCGATCATAATTCCTATTCCTTGTGGGCTACAGATTCGAACGACTACAAAGGATTTTGTTCTTTGACCACTCCTGTCGCATATATTACGAGCGATTCCGCTTTCATCAATCCGTTTCGAACGAAACATGAACAACAATTCCGATTGTCAGACGGGGAAAGGGACCCGAAATTCGAGTTGGGGACATGGTATAAGGAATCTGATTCCCGCTATGTGATTCAATTGCCCAGCAACATCTGGCTTCTCGATAGTTCCGGCCCAGATCAGATCGATGATTATCACACACGAAATAATATCGCCACGCCCGGACTTATGTATCATCTAACCAACGGTCTCCTTAGCCGTGGCGACATCTTTCGCGGCGGCGGAACCTCTCTCCCCTCTTGGATCCAAGTTCTCTCTTATTAACTTACCATGCGTATTGTCTGAACCGGCCGGAGCGCAGGCATCTTGCCTGCATGGGATACGAGTAAGTTCTCTTGCACGCCCAAAATGCGGACAAGGATGTCCGCGCTCCCAGTGAATCCATCGAATTCTTCTGAGTACAGACAATCCTCATGATTTTCTTCTTGATACTCTCGCATTAGATGAGTTATTAACAGCCACTTTTATTATCCTGTATTCCTTCAATGGATTACAAAAATATGATATGTTGGTTGTGCGAATAATACTTTATTATCTTTAAGCAACCAAGGAAAAAACAATGATTCTACGAACCTATTGTATTGGAATCTGTTTGATTCTTACCGTGCCGGTATGGGCAGGAGAACCGTCCCCATCGGAAACATTCATGGTGAAAATGCGCGATGGGGCGAAATTAGCTACAGAAGTGTATCTTCCAGATGAAGGCGGCGAGCCTAGACCGGTTTTGTTGGCGCGTAGTCAGTATGGTAGAGGTAAGCGGGAAGATTTTGAGAAATATTTATCAAAAGAAATCGCAGTTGTGGTGCAAGATGTTCGTGGAACAGGTGATTCCGAAGGCCAGTACGACATGATGGCTTCGAGTGGTTGGGGAGAGAAACAAGACGGATTCGATACAGTTGAATGGTTGCTGGATCAATCTTGGTGTAACGGAAGAATCGCAACTTTTGGCGGTTCCGCTCTTGGAAAGACGCAAATCTTGTTGGCAGGATCCGCTCCCAAGGGAATTGTCGGGCAACAAATTGACGTCGCATCGATCGGATCAGACCGTGTTTATTATACCGGCGGAGTATTGCGTAAATTATTTGTTGAATCGGTTGTCGGCTGGTATAAGAATAAAGAACAGTCCCTAAACACTGTACGGTCACACTATACGTATGATGATTACTGGAGAACACAAAATCTTGGCGAACGTGTAGACCGGGTGAATTGGCCTGTTTATTTATCCTCAGGGTGGTATGACTTTAACTTGCAAGGAGCCATTGACGCTTTCAATGCGATTCAAGCAAAAGGCGGTGCAAAGGCGCGCAACAACGTCCATCTTCTCATCACTCCATGGGGACATGGGGAAGAGGCGGGAGATTTTAAATTCCCTGATGATATCACACAAAATATGTGGCCTTATAATGACTTTGACTCTTGGTTATTGGACAAACCAACACCGGACAATATGCCCATCGTCAAGTATTTTACGATGGGAGAAAATCCTGTCGGAAATTCTCCTGGAAACGAATGGAAGACATCCAACACCTGGCCACCGAAAGATTCCCGATTAATCCCGTTTTATCTTACTGCCGAAGGGAATCTACAGCAAATAAAATCTGAACCATCCAAAGTGAGTTTCGTATACGATCCCCACAATCCTGTACCTACAAACGGCGGTCAAGTTTTAATGATCCCATTTGGAGCCTTCGACCAACGCGAATCCGAAAAACGGGAGGATGTCCTTGTCTTCAGCACACCGCCTCTAAAAGAACCTCTTGAAGTCACGGGGCGAATAACCGCTGTTCTCTATGTTTCAACCAGTACCGCCGATACCGATTTCACCTCGAAACTGTGCGACGTCTATCCCGACGGACGCAGTATGATCCTCACCCACGGCATTCGCCGCCTCAGTTTCCGCAACTCATACGAGAAACATGAACTGGCCACGCCGGGTAAGATTTATAAATTGGAAATCGATCTTCTTTCCACCAGCATGGTCTTCAACACCGGTCATCGAATCCGCGTTGCCATTTCCAGTAGCAACAGCCCCTGGTTCGAGCCGAATCCGAATACCGGTGTTCCGAATGACAGCATTGAAAACGCCATCAAAGCAGAACAGACTATATATATGGGCGGGGAACATGCATCCTATGTGAATCTACCCATCATTGGATCAATGAAAGGCTTGGAGTGAGCGTCAATGGGTGGCAAGGGCGAGCAAAGCAGCCCTTGAGGGAATAATAGAATTCAGTTGTTTTACAATACGTGAAATTCTGCCTGTTTAAAATGAATATCAGTAGTCAATGCATGCGTGAGATTACGTTCCCTCATCACTGAAAACGAAATACAATCTGTCAAACCCCATTCTTTATCATGCCGTTCTCCATATAATTGTAATGCCCGAAGAAATAACTCGTCGGTAAGGGGGACAATTTCAATGTTCGAATCATTCATCATGGAATCGAGTAAAGTCTTCGCCGCTTCCCGATATTTACTCTTTGATAAAGCGTTACCAATTTCCAATAGAATCGCTGAAGTTGTAACGAAGCAAGTACCTTCTCGTTCCAAAATAAAGGAGAGTTGTTTCGCATGCTGGTGATGTTGATCACGAAGATTCGAGAGAGCTATGGCATACGCGGAATCCAAAAAGATTTTCTTAGGCATGATCGGACTTGCCGTTGTATAAATAGTCTTCGAGATTTTCCGACCAATCCGAAGGTCCGGTAAGATGTAAGGTGCGCGCCGTCTGTAAAAACGATGCAGGAGAGGAGTGATTTTCCTCTTCTTTTTCGATCGTGACTTTCACCCGTGTATTCGGCGCCAATTCCGTTTTTTCTTCGGGATGAAACACTTCACCGTCAAAAAAAGCATGAAGAACTTGGATCATGATCGTTCCTTTCACATTTTGATAACCAGATAAAATGGTACTCCAATAATGCGTAAAAAACAATCATGAAATCATTGCAAGCCTTTTTCCTATCGCAAGATCACCGAAAGGCCTTTATGAATCATGAGCGGGTGGCAAGGGCAAGCGAAGCAGTCCTTGAGAAGGCAAAAAAAATAAGAAATCGTTTAACAATGGCCAAATATTATTATGATGAGGGGAATACTGAAAATAGGAAATATAGAGAACCGTAAAAATCCAGGGGTCGAATTCGTAAAACAGCCTGTCCGCCACCCATTCGCTGAGAAACGACCGATCATATCCGCTCGTGCCGTTTTCGTAGCGCGCTTGATATTCCCACACCGTCAGGGGGCAGGGAATGCCGAACACGGATTCCATCACAACGATGACGATGAGCAGCAGATGGATCATTCGAAACCAAACATTGCGGACGAATTTCCAGCCTCGGATTCCCCCAATGATAATGAGGGGAACCGGAAGGATTACACAAAGAACATAGAGACAGTGGATATAAAGGATGAGATCCGCCATTTTGGTAGAATATCGTTATTGTTGGAATTCCAGCGCATCGACAGAGATGAAGGCGCCTTTCGCAATCGGATTTTTTTCTCCCGAGACTTTGAGGGTTACCGTATGGTTTCCGTGTTCAACGTACGCGGAGCAGTATATCGGGGTGGCACGATATCCGTCGTCCTTCGGCCAATGGATGCCGTATGTATCGACTTTCGCGATGCGTTTTCCATCCAGTATGATTTCCATGATTCCAAAATCGTTGCGGCGTTTCGACCAGACACAGAAATTACGGCCGGTATAGGAATATGTGGCGGACGCTCCGGCTTGATCGGAAAGAAGTGCGGAGTCCCCGTGGTATCCCCATCCTTCTGTTTTTTGCCATTGGCCTTCTCTTTGGGTGTTTTTTTCTTCGAGCACATGGCCGGTAAAACCGTCGAACGAATCTCCAACAGGCGGAAAGGTATACAAAACGGACAAGTCGATATTCCGCGCCCAGGCACGGTTTCCCGCATCGTTGAAATGGGTTCCGTCGCGGTCGTACAGGGGATCGATCACGGCTGGATTGTTCGCAAACGCGAGGGTCGGGGGAACATCGAGGAGACGGGCGCGATCCGCGAAGGTATTTCGTAACCATTGATTGAGCAGCATAAGGTTCAGCAATTTTTCCGGAGTGACTTTTTCGCCTTTGCGGGGCTGCCATGTGGAAAAGACGGTTCGGATTCCCGCATCGGAAAAGCGTTTTTCCACTTCGCGGATATCCGATAGGATGGCATCCAGTTCCCGTCCGCCGACCACATCGTTGCTGCCCTGCATGATGTAGACCACATCCGGTTGTATCGCCAGGATGGCTTCGACCGTTTTTTCTTCTTCGAAGAACGGGAGGGTAGCTCCTCCCACGCTCAAATTCATCACGATGTGAGGAAGTACACGGTTTTGTAGTTGTCCGCAAAAGGTGTTTCTATACGCTGCACTTTTCCCGCCATGAAACGAAGAGGTTCCCCACATGCATATTCGGATCGGTTTGAATTCAAAAGGAGATTCAGCGAAGGAAAGGAAAGTTTGCATAGAAAAAACAAAAAGAATGACAAAGCGGAAGAATTTCATGATTTGACCTTTTTTTCATGGATTGGATTGAATAAACGGTAACGGAATTCAAAGAGAAAGTCGAGGTGAGGAAAAAACGGATAGGATTTATTACATCGTTTTGTTTCTGAGCACTCCTTGTGTCACACCGGTTATTGTACTCAGGTAAACTTAGAGGATTTTTTGGTGTAAATCACGAATGCGATGATCCCATTCAGCAGGATGAGAAGGATTGCCGCAACAACAATGTTGCGAACCACCCCACTCGACAGTGATTCGGGGTTGGTATCGATTACCGGTTCGGTGCGGATGAGTTGATTCGTGCCCAGCAGGAATGCTTCATCGACTTTATCGACCACGCGATTCATGATCGCTGCATCCCAGTCCACTGCAACCAGCATATCCGTTCCGGGATTCAAACCTTTAACTTCGCAGGAACAAGGGCCGGTGATGAAGGCACAGGCGTCCAGGATGTTCATTTCATTGATTCCCGGTCCGACCAATGCGAAGAGAATGCGTGCACGTCCATATATCGGGAACACCATCGGTTCCGATTCGTATTCGTATAAATCCGGTTCTGAACGCATGAGCGTGTTGACAAGCAATTCCTCATCGGGATTCGATTTCGAGAGGCGCAGCATCGAAAATTGAATTTTCAAAGCCGAATCGAATTCTTCATCGTCAAATTGGTCACTCAAGGCGAGCACTGGTTCCGGTAATATCAACTGTTCCTCCATGTTGGCCAATTGTTCTTCAAGCAGCTTGGCCGCCGCCTCATCTTTTTCCGGATTGCCGCTTTCCAGCAAAACCCAAACTGCGGAATCTCCTTGCAGAATCCGTTTGGCGATTTCATGACGGACGGGGGAATCGGGAATCGCGCGAACGGATTGTTCCGTCAATGGGCCGGTCCAGACATTTTCCGGAATCCGGGTGTAAATCGGATATCGAACAAAAATTTTCGGTAGGGTATCCTCTTTCTCTTTTTCAAGCAGTGCCGAGGCGGGATGATCCGGTTTTTCCCCCAAATTGATGATGTGTAGATTGTAATTGGAGTAATACACTTCATCGGAAGAATGTTCTTCCAGCCATTTGGTATGTTCCTGTTCTTCCGCTGTCAATTCACCGCGATGCAGCAGGTACACCTCAAAATAATCTGCCGGCCAGCGTTCAAGTGCATAACGAAAAACAGGAACATCGCAGGCCCACGCAGCCGGAACGAATGAAAAGAGGATTAAAGGGATAATACAGATAGAGTGTTTCATGATCACCGTTTATTGATTTTCCAGAAATGGAATCTCGACCTTATAGACTTTCATGATAATTACTTTTAGAATTAAGGGAAGTATCGAATTTCGCTGATGTGGGAAATTACTCATTCATTCTATGACGCTCGTAGGCCGTCTTAGATTTTGGCAATCTCAATAAGCTTTGATTGAATTCAAGCGTGTAGGACAAGATTGTATCCATATCCATTTTTTTTGACGCTTTTAGTATTTCTATACCGGAAAGTTTACCATCCATGGTAGTATCGAGGTTTACACCTTCTGCAATTTCAATAACCCCCACGGGTTTCTCTTCTCCAAACTTGAGGTATAAGGCATCTATTTCTTCATCATAATGTACTTTCATTGACTTCGTCCTTTCTTAAAAGGGTAGGTCGTAATCACCGTTACAATATCGTTTTCCACTGAAGCAACGATTTTTATGGGGTATTTAAAACCGGCAATCGTTTTGATTATTTCATGCTCTCCTTCACTCAAATCTGAATTCGCTATTATTTTCTCAATTATTGATTCCTGTATATCATAAAGTTTGATTCTTCGTCTCGCATGGCGTGAAAACTTGATCATCACGATTTCGTTTCCTTATTGATCAACGGAAATCCACTTTCTTCTACCGGCAACTATATAGCTTACTCGCTTGAAAAGCAAACACAAAATCAATCCCATTGAATCATGTATGATTTGACGATACCTCCTTTTGTTGTGTCGTCATTGAATATTTAGCATATTGACTCAAAATATCCCGTCGAGAATTCTACCAAATAGGATTTTCAATTACTCGAAGTTTGACTATCAAAAAAATGTAAAGGCAATGAGGGATACCATGCAATTGACCGAAAATTTCCGTTTAGACCTAGCCGGTGCCGCCCTATTCACCCAATCGACTCCAGCCGATTGGATTGCCAAACTGGATGCCGAGATGGCGACCATTCATCAAGATTTTTACAATGAAGATCAGGAAGGCTATGCGAGTCTCGTAAAGCGGCTTCGCGCTTGGACTTGGTGTCACAAAGTGCCGTCCGATCATGCGGATTATGTTTCCTTCGAGCGGATTGCGGAAATCGCCACACAAATCCGGGAAGAAGCAAAAGTATTTGTCACTATCGGGATCGGTGGATCGGATTTGGGGACTCGAACGATTCATGATTTGCTGAATCATCCCTATCACAATGAAATGGTGATGGCTGGCGAGATCAAAGGCATTCCGGAAATCTATTTTACAGGCGACACCTTTGATCCGTTTCGTCTTCGGGCATTGTTGAATTTGCTCAAATCACGTGATTTGATCGATCATACAGTGATCAATATCGTCAGCAAAAGCGGAACCACAGCGGAAACAGCGTTGGCGGGGATGATTCTCGCCGATACGATCGGCAGCGACTGGATGAGCCAAACCGTGGCCACGACCGGCCTTAATTCGAAAAGTCTTCTATATCAGATGCAGGAAAAAGGCGATGGACAATTCATGGCGATGCTTCCGGTTCCGGATGGGGTTGGGGGGCGTTTTTCCTATGCCTCACCGGTCGGTTCATTGTTGTTGGCCGTAACGGCAAATGAAAATCCAAAAGCACGGCTGGAGGAAGCATTCGATGGCTATGCACAAGCGCATGGGGCTTTTTTGAACAATCCCCCGGAGACAAACTTGGCCTATCAAATCGCGAAATACCTGCATATCGCAGAGGCGTTTAACGGAAAAAATTCACTCGTTTTCTATCCCTATTTCGATAACAAAAAGTTGGGAGACTGGTTTATTCAACTGTATGAGGAATCGGTGCAAGAAAGAGGAAGCGGGTTGAATATATTGGCTACAACCGGCCCGACCGGGAATCATTCCTTACTCAATGGAATCGTGAACGGTGCGCGGGATAAAGCGATTTTGTTTATCATTCCTGAAGATTTCGGTGATGTTCTAGCGGTTCCGGCCGATGCCCCACTGGAAGGGAGTTTGAAAATCTTTCAGGGAATCACTCTTGAAAAAGCCCAACAGGCATCCATGAAAGGAACTGCCCAGGATTTCATCAGCCGCGCCGTTCCGACGGCAACGCTGCAATTTCCTACACGCGATTCAGCTTCCGTATTCGCGTTGATGAGAATATTGATGGATGCGGTTGCGGTGAAAGGACGGCTGCAATCGCTGCATATCAATCCCATCACAGGAAAGCGGAAAGTTACGGATGAAGAGACATATACGCAGGGTGGAGTGGAAGGATATAAAAATCGCATGCGAGAAAATATAGAGCAGTAAACAAGAAGATCATTTTAAACCCTCCTCAAACAGTTAGAAAAATAATCCAAGACATAAAAGGGCACAAGTGTATGTGCCCTTTTGTTTATTTCACTTGTTCGACGATCACTCATGAAAATCCGGGAAGCCGCGACAACCATGAAAAAGGAGCTTTTGAATCCGAATCCGGCTCAAAATCAAAATCATCGTCCAGTTCTTCGAATTCCGTATCCAAAATCGAGAAATCATCGTCGGAGAAATCCGCTTGAAAATTGAAACTTGGGAACGGCTCCGGTTCGCTGTCTTCCATGACATAAGTGCGATAATCGTAATTGAAGAAACAATGCATACAAATGACCGTCGCTGAAGGGCGACCACAAATTTTACATGTTCTCAAATTGTTACATTCGGGCATTGCACGTACCTCTTTTTGAAATACCAGTCGTTCAATACCCTCAACCATACGAAAAAAACATGAACGAGTATTTCCTGATATAGTTATATACATTATATCAAGAAATGCCTCGAAATAGCAATTCTATTTGAAATTTTTTACTCAATTCAATCCCATGCGGACTTTTGCCTGCTTTATCGTTATCGGTGGAAATGAAGTAAATCTTGAGGTTAAAAAGAATATTTTGGCTTTCGGAATGAATAAGCAGCGTTGTTACCCCTTTGCAGAGGCTTTTTCTTCTTCTGTGAATGGAATCCGCTCCAACGCCAATGCGGCAATGGATGCAATTTGAGATTTCCCTTTTGAGATCGTTTGTAACAAGGGAACCGCCTCGGTGGCTCCCATGTCTTCAAGCAAGTGGATGAGTGTTGGATTTACTTGTCCTTTTTTACGCTGATCGTTCAATTTATCGAGGATAATCGAAATTTCCTGATCTTTTCCATGATTCCGCAAATAAATGAAAGCGTGCCGCTTTTCGGAAGGAATGGGGCTGTCCAGGAGTTCGACAAGTTCTTCCGGTTTCATGTTTTCTCCCCACTCATACGACTGTTTTTCCAGACGTTTGACGTAACGGAGAAAAAAGAAAGACCAGAGTAAAAAAAGCGCGCCACTTCCGACAACAATTCCAAAGAAGAGGGGAGAATCGAATAACTTCGCGATCGGTAAATATTTGTCGAAAAAACCCTCCCCGGCCGTTTGAGCAAACACCGGAAATGTAAATAGGGGGAAAAGAACCAATGTAAAAACTATTTTCTTTCTCATTATTTATCCTACCTCTTTTCTTACCGAATTCATGCATGATATTTATTCGTAACCGGCAAGCGGCGGTCACTGCCGAACGCCTTTGCCGTAATCCTCAACACGATGGCGGCTTGCTGCCGTTTGTATTCTGCGCGATCCACAAGATTTACAATCCGTTGCACCATATTGAGATCGTATCCTAATTCTACAATCTCATCGACGCTGCAGTCCTGTTCGATATAGGCGTGTAAAATTCCATCCAACATATCATAGGGAGGTAAACTGTCCGTATCGTATTGATCTTCCCGTAATTCTGCCGAGGGAGGTTTGAGAATCGTGTGTTGTGGAATCAGTTCCCGGCCGGCTTTCCGGTTGCGGTACCGAGCCATTTCATAGATCCATGTTTTGGGAACATCGCCAAGAACCGCCAACCCCCCGCACATGTCTCCGTACAGAGTCGCATATCCAACCGCCAATTCCGACTTGTTGCCCGTCGCCAAAACCATATATCCGAATTTATTGGATAATGCCATCAGAATATTACCCCGGATTCGCGCTTGGATGTTTTCTTCCGTAATATCCGGTTTCATTCCGGAAAATTCTTCTTGAAACAACTGGAGATAGGATTGAAATATATCTTCGATCGCAAATTGCTTGTACCGAATCCCTAAATTTTCTACCAGCTGAGCGGCATCGCTTTTACTATGTTCACTGGAGTATTGGCTTGGCATGGAAACACCAAAGACATGGTTTTGTCCAAGCGCATCTGTCGCAATGGTTGCCGTCAATGCGGAATCGATTCCACCACTCAATCCGATGGCGACATTGCTGAAACCGTTCTTGTGAATATAATCGCGGACTCCCAACACCAGCGCTTCATAAGCGTCCTCGATCGGATCATAGCGGCTTTCAATCGGTTTGGGTAAAAACGGATTGTGTTGAATATCCAAGTGGAAATCGGAAGTCTCCGGAACGATGGTTGTTCCTTTGGATTCGATAATTTGAACGGCTTCCCGCCCGGGAATGTCAGAACCTGCGATGTCCCGTTGGATCGGAACCGCCAGTCGTCCCCGATGAATTTCTTCGAAAAAGATGTCGCCGATGACCAAATCCTCTTCAAATGGAGTTCCTTCGGCAACGATACGGCCTTGAGGAGTGAGAACCATACTACGCCCTTCGAAGATCAATTCATCCTGGCCACCGATTTGATTACAAAAGACCATTCCCACCATATGATCCTGGCAACGGGAGCGCAACAAAATTTCCCGTTCCCTGCATCGGTGAACACTGAAGGGGGAGGCGGAAATCCCGACAATCAGATCGACACCGGTCGAAGCCATATTGGCAACGGTTTCCGGATGCCACAAATCTTCACAAATCAAAACTCCGACATTGGCAATATCCGTATAGAAAGCGGAAAGAAATTCACCGCGAGCGAAATAGCGTTTTTCATCGAACACTCGATAGTTCGGAAGCCCTACTTTCCGCGCAATACCCAGCAAATGCCCATCATGCATCACCGCAGCCGCATTGTAACTATCCCCTTCACGAATGACCAAACCGACCACGACGAGCATCCCCCGGGTTTTGGGAACGATCGCTTCCAAATATTCTCTTTGATCGGATATAAATTGAGTTTTGAGCAACAAATCTTTTGGGGGATATCCGCAAATTGCCAATTCCGGAAACGCCAAAATCTGCACATTTTTGTTCTTCGCATGTTCAATCCATTCGCAAATTTTGAGCGTATTTCCTTCGAGATCCCCGACCGTGGTATTGATCTGGGCGGCTCCGATTCGAAGAGAAGAAGACATCTTTTGAACTTTGGTCATGATAAATTGATCGATTCGCTTAATAAAAATACTATTTCATTGCGGTGTAAATGAAACTTCTCTTGGGTGTAACAAGCGTCTTGCTTACCCAATTGATGTAATCAAGGAGGTCTGCTTTACCCGCAAAGAAAAAATCAACGTTACAAAATATCGTTTCAGATTTCGTATTCCCGAAAAACGCATATTGTGTTTTAATCTTCTTTCTTTTGTTATGACTGATAGCAAGCAGCAAGTCAAGACAAACAGCATCCTTATCATTCGTGATCTATGATAGTCGAACGACGCAACGGTTTCCCCGAATCCCGTAAGTCGATTGTATGAGAAAAGGGAGCCCACTCGAATTCATAAAAACCGCTCCCATAGGCAGAATGAGTGAAGGGACTCGAAAAAAGATCGAATGTTGGGTCGGATAAAGGATCAACCGGCTCTCCGTTCACGAGAAATTTGCCTTGATCCATCGGAAAAAGAAATACGTCTCCGTTTCGTGAAACGAAGGTGACGGATTCCTTATCCATTTGCAAAGGGGCGTTCAGAACTTGTTCTTTAAAATCATCGAATGAAGAAAAATGATCCGCATCCTCGATTTCGAAAAGAAAACCTGTATCCAATTCAAGAAAACCCATTATTGCCGCGGCGGTTCCAATCCGGTTTTCCAAAACCGCTGTTCTCCACCAATAATTCCTTCCGGAAAGAGAACGAAAAGCCAAGTATATTCCCTCCGCTTGAGCAAAACACCAATCCGTTTCCTGCACAATCGGTATAAACGAGTTTTGTATCCACGCGCGGGTTGGCAGATATTCGAATCGGCGCCAGACAGGTTCTTCGATCCCTCTACTGCCCTCTTTTTTTTTATCACTGCGGTGAAATTTGCAGAAAAGGACGTTTTTGTACTGCAAACAGGTCGCGTTCCACAAATAATAAGAATCCGTATAAGGTGGATAACCACCGCTGAATAATTGATTTCCACAAAATAAGAACAAATGATTCCCTTCCCCCTTTTGATCCCACACCAACAAATCCCATGGCCGGGTTTGATTCGGAACCTGCTCATTGCGCAGGTAAAAGGAACTCAAGATATAGGTCGGGGTGACAAAGGAATATTTTCGCCCCGTTCCGGAATTTTCAGGATTCTTTCGGTTCAAATAGAAACGTGTCTTGACTTCATATTCACCACGATTTTCGCGTTCATATCCAATACGCACTAAAACGGCAGGAATACAATATTGCGTATGTGACCAAATGAAAGTCAACGGATCAATCTGCTCTTCTTGTTCAAAAATCCGTTTCTGTCCGAAGAAAAGAAACAACAGCCGGCTGCCCGGCAAGGGAGTGATCGCTTCAAAAGAACGCCGCCTGACTCCTCCCCACAATCCACCAACACTTTCTTGGGCAATATCGGCGACAAGAAGATCCGCCATAGCATCCGCTTTTGTGCGGATTGTATCATCCGGATAACAATCACGCACATTCAAAAGGGCGGCCAAAATATGCAGAGTATAGGGGGAACCTCGTTCACCGAAACCATACTGTCCCCACAAATCGAACAGTGAATTCAACTCTGCCAGTATTGTTTCGCGATGTTTCGTGTTGGATTGATTATCAGGCCATTTGTATTCTGAGGTTGAACTTTCCACTTGATCAGACCATAACAGTAGAAGAGATTGACTCAGGACAATATGGCTGATCGGCGTGTGTGAATCGGTACGAAATTTTGTTAAGGAATTCCATTCTCTTTCAATATAGTGTCTGATCTGCGTTTCCAATTGACGGCGGGTTTCATGATAGAGAATTTGCGGAGAATCCGAATAGGAGCGAAGAATCCTCATCAGAACGGAGCAATCCAAGATATCCGATTTTTTTTGATTGAACTCCCGTAAAAGTGTATTCGCCTTCGGAATATTTTCCTTCAGTAACAGTAATGCCGCCCCTTGCTCGTAGGTGGAAGACATGACGTGATTGGCGATTTCCTCCAGACATTGTGTTTGCCGATTGGGGAATTCATCGATGATCGTTTGAACCGTTGGCAAAGTGGAGTCTTTGGAAAAAGAAAATAGAGTGAAAATCAATTGAAGTGCTGTAACGAGAGAAAACAGGATGAGACGCGCAAAGACCAATTTCAATGAGTTGCTGCGCACAAAGAATATATACATACAAAATCCTTCTCTATTGAACGGTTCCTCTCGCGTCACTCTTCACAGGAAACATTGATCCGCTCCCTGCAATTGAATTGTGAAACGCTGTTGCAACGAATAGCGGAGACATATGCGAAATATGTGTATCTATCTTTTATAACTCAATCGCTTTTTTATAGCAGATAATAATATCTTTTTTTGCGTACTATTCAATCTTATAAAATCAAGAACAAATGCATATTCATTCTCATCCACAATAACATTTTCGTAGATGATTGCAAAATATTCAGTCACTCGTGATGTAGTCGGTGTAAAAAGTATAATCAATTTCCTTTTGGGATTTCGGATATCCGGATACCCTTCGTAATTTCGAATATGCGGTTCAACGACTTGTTCAAAAAAATGGGATTTTCTAATCAACAACTTTTCGTAAACTTTAAAGTTTGTTTCATAATGTTGCGAAATTTTGATTATCATTTTTTGTGTTCTTGTTTATGAAGTTGTATATCCCTTATCAGTGAATCACAAATAGAATCATAAGCCTCTCTTTTTACATCAAAGCATTCCTGTGTCATTGCTGATATATCATCATGAGGAAGATTGTTTAAATTCTCAATAATACTATTGACGTGATTTCCGATAAATTCCTCCAGAAAAAGTTCATCTTGAATCATTTGTGTTTTGTCAGTCAATAACATTTCAAAAAGTAACGAGATGGATTCAGGAGATAAAGTTGGATGATGGGAAAACTCATGGAAGATTCCTTCTAAGAAATCAGCATCTATATTTATCTTTTCATTTGCAAATGTTTGCAAAAATCCCATAGACACAAAAAAAGCAAACTTTTCATTAATAAAGCCAATTTCTTCATCGGGTTTAACAGGATAAATACAAGGATATCGCAAAAGCCAATAGGCTAAGGATCCAGCAACTTGTACCGGATTGAGATTTCCTTTTGTTTCACGGTAACAAAACAACGAATGGATAAAACGAACAAAAGATAATGAAACGTTTTTCTTATTGTAGAAGACACTGTAATTAAGGTCCCTGCTCATTCGTTCTGCTAAATGAGCATATGATTCGGAAAACTTTAGTGACATTTCCCATAATAAATGGCGATCAATATCAATAAAATGTCCATAACTCGATTCAGTATCACATAGAATCTTATGAAAGAATTCTTTTTCTTCTTGAATACTATTTCCCATGTAAATATTCTTTACCCTTCAATTTTTGAACAATATCTTCATAACTCCTGATACTCGACTGAACAAAATCCTCAAATGAACTTATTTTCATTTCCTTTTCTGTCTTCACAGGCATTAAAAAATTATCTACAAAGTTGTTGATATCTTCCAAATCCGCTTCATGACCTTGTATCATTTTTATTTCTTTCTCTTTTTCCATCTTGCTATTACACCTTTGCCATGAATTTCAAAATACTATATTACAATGTTTTTCGAAATCTACACACTCGATTTATTATACTTCCATCACACATAAGGAAACCGGTTCCGATTACACATCAAGGAACCGCACTTCCGGAGCGTGGTTTTGGATGAAATTCCGGCGTGGTTCGACCGAATCTCCCATCAAGATTGTAAATATATTTTCCGCTTCCACGGCATCATCCATGTTGACTTTGAGAATGGTTCTTCCTTCCGGATTCATTGTCGTTTCCCACAATTGAGCCGGATTCATCTCACCGAGTCCTTTGTAGCGCGTAATGTCCACTCCTTTTCGACCGGAGATCTTTACGGCTTCCAGGGCTTGCGGTAAAAAATGTACCTGTGTCGGAACCCCTTTTTCCTCCAATAGAAATAAGGGCGGAGGAAGTTCTTTTTCCTTTCCGTTATTCCCATTCCCATAATCTTCTACTTGTTCCGGCCAATGGGCAAATACATCGATTCCCATTTTTTCGAGTTTTTTCACAAGAGGTTCCATGTCCTGGGATTCGAAAAATTCGATCACACGAAAACTGAGTTTCCCATTGTTTTCTTTTGTGGAATCGCTTTTCCCGTTTTGTTCCGATTCATCTTCCGTTTCCTCATTCACGGCTTGAAAATCTTCGATAATTTGACTGTATTCTTTTTCCGTATATGCAAATTGGGTTCCGGCTTCACTGATGATTTTGTATAAGGGAAGCGTATTGTTCGAATCTTTTCGCGCGGCAAGTAATTCCCGGAAAGACACTCCGCGGCGTGTCAACTTTCGATCGAATTCAACCAAATGCAAGAGGACTTCGAGCAATTCCGTAAACTGATTGGTGGTATACGTTTTTCCTTCTTTTCCGTCCACAAAGGGGGTACATTTTACATTATCGATTCCCTGCTGCATCAAATAAGAATCGAGTTCCTTTTCCGTATCGAGGTAGTGTTCTTTTTTCCCTCGCTTCACCCGATATAAGGGAGGTTGTGCAATATAAATATATCCTGCATCGATCAATTCGGGCATCTGACGGAAGAAAAATGTGAGCAGCAACGTTCGAATGTGCGCGCCGTCCACATCCGCATCCGTCATGATAATCAGTTTGTGATAACGGCTCTTCGATAAATCAAATTCTTCATCGATACTGGTTCCGATTGCCGTAATGATGGTCTGAATTTCCTCATTGGATAGTACCTTATCCAATCGTGCTTTTTCGACGTTGATGATCTTTCCCTTCAACGGCAAGATGGCTTGAAACCGCCGATCTCTTCCTTGTTTTGCGGAACCACCGGCTGAGTCACCCTCTACGAGGAACAATTCACACAATTCCGGCTGCCGTTCGGAACAATCCGCCAATTTGCCAGGCAATCCACTGCCATCCAATGCATTCTTGCGTCGAGCCAGATTTCTCGCTTTGCGGGCTGCCTCACGTGCGTGCGCGGCACTGATAATTTTTTGGGCGATTTTCTTAGCGTCGCTTGGATGTTCCTCAAAATATTCGGCAAGACCATCGTTGACGATGGATTCGACCAAACCTTTGACTTCGCTATTCCCCAATTTCGTTTTTGTTTGGCCTTCGAATTGTGGATTGGAAATCTTGACGGAAATCACCGCCGTCAGACCTTCGCGAAAATCTTCTCCTGAAACGGAGGTATCGCTCTTTTTTAAGAGGTCATTCTTTTTGATGTAATCGTTCGTTGTGCGCGTCAAAGCCGAACGAAATCCAGCTAGGTGAGTTCCCCCTTCACGCGTATTGATGTTATTGGCGAAGGCAAAAATGTTTTCCTGATAACTATCGTTATATTGCATCGCAATTTCGACGGCGACAGATTCAACTTCCTTGCTTTCGTATTCGATTTCCCGTTCTTTAAAAAAATAAATCGGTTTGTTATGGAGAACAGATTTATTCTGATTCAAATATTTCACAAACTCGACGATTCCCCCTTTGAAATGGAAAACCGCTTGCTTGCCTTCTTCCCGTTCATCGGTGAGAGAAATGGTGACACCACCGTTCAAAAAAGCGAGTTCCCGCAAACGCACCGCCAGAACGTCGAAAGATAATTCAATCGTTTCAAAGATTTTCGCATCGGGTTTAAAGATGATTTTTGTCCCCGTGTTTTTCGTTTTACGGATGACCTCCGGCGGTCCTTCGGGAACCCCATAGTTGTATCGCTGATAATGGACATTTCCATCCCGCTTGACTTCGACTTCCAACCATTCAGACAAGGCATTCACGACGGACACACCCACTCCGTGAAGTCCACCGGAAGTTTTATAGGATTTGTGATCGAATTTCCCCCCCGCGTGCAGAATGGTCATGACAACTTCCAACGCGGATTTGTTTTTGTGTACTTTGTGCGTACCGACCGGTATCCCGCGTCCCTCGTCTGAGACAGTAACGCTATTGTCGGAATGGAGAATGACCTCGATTTTATTGCCATAGCCGGCGGACGCTTCATCGATTGAATTATCCACCACTTCGTAAACCAAGTGGTGCAAACCGGTCGATCCTGTACTGCCGATATACATTGCCGGCCGTTTTTTAACCGCTTCCAGTCCTTCCAATACGACAATATTGCTTTCATCATAGCTTGGTAAGGTTTGTGTTTTCACCATAACAGTTTCATCCCTCTAACCACGATAACGCATCACATGCAAACAAAGTCATTTGTGTTGACAGGAATTTCGTGACACAATGAGCGCATCAAAAAGTGTGGTAGATTTTTATTCCATGAGCCAACACAATATTATAGTTGTGGTTCACTTAAATGTCAAGATTTCAACGAGATAGATTATCTAAATCTTGTGGTGTTTTTATTAGCGATATACAAGACTTTGTGTAAGATTGGAAATGTTGTGGAATAAGAAACCAGACATTGCAGGATACCCATTTCAACAACCATGTATACAAGCAAAACCATTCGCTCTTTCGATTTATTTATGCGAATTTTACGTTGACGATTGAGAGGAATGTGAACTGTCAAGAGGCATAGGTTTCAATGTTCTCTTAAAAGGATCGAGAAAATAACCGAGCGAAGCAAGCGCGAGTGCACCGAGAATCGTACAATCTCCTTCTTCCCCGAAAATGATATCCGCCCCGCCGATTTTCCCTTCATACCGGAACAAGCATCCGCCCATTTTGCGTGCCAACTTTGTCCCGTCGGCGAGTTGAAATTCATGAGTTTCCATGGATTCGATCCCCAGTTTTTGCAGAACTGGTTCCGGAATTACCGAATAGTACGCACCCGAATCAACCAGAAACTCCAGTGTTTGAGTACGATCAAGTTCTTGAGGATTCGCAATTTCTATTTCGATACTGGTCAAAGACATCATCTATTCCCCAGTTCGCGCTTGGTTCAGGTCACAATAATTAGGAATGGTTTTCATTCTCGTATTTGAGGTTTGGAATGCATACCATCCAGGACATGGCGGTAAAAAGTATAATTTGTGAACTCATACTGTGCAGACAGGATGTCTGCGCCACAATTTTTGGCTTCTTGCTGTGCATCATTCATGGTCAAGACAGTAGCTTAGCCATTCGCTCACCGATTTCTGCCGGGCTTTCACAGACTTCGATACCGGCGGCCTTGAGGGCAGCTTCTTTTTCTGCGGCAGTGCCTTTGCCTCCGGCGATGATTGCGCCGGCATGTCCCATCCGTTTCCCCGGAGGCGCCGTTTTTCCAGCGATGAAGGCGACAACCGGTTTGTTGAACTCGGCTTCGATAAAGTGGGCGGCTTCTTCTTCCGCGGTCCCACCGATTTCTCCGATTAAGACAACGCCTTTGGTTTCGTTATCATATTTGAATGCTTCGAGAGCATCGACGAAGGAGGTTCCCACGATCGGATCCCCACCGATGCCGATGCATGTGGTTTGTCCCAATTTCACATCGGTGATTTGTTGGACGGCTTCATACGTCAATGTACCGCTACGGGAGATCACTCCTACGCAACCCGGTGTATGAACGAAGCCAGGCATGATACCAAGTTTGCATTTCCCGGGAGAAATAACTCCGGGACAATTGGGACCGATCATACGGCAGTCACGTTTGGAAATGTATTCCTTCGCTTTCACCATATCCAGCGTTGGAATCCCTTCCGTAATACAAACGATCAAACTAATGCCGGCGTCTGCGGCTTCCATGACAGCATCCGCGGCAAAGGGAGGAGGAACAAAGATAATGGAAGCGCCGGCTCCGGTTTCCTTGACACCGTCTTGAACCGTGTTGAATACGGGAACGCCAAGATGAGTAGTTCCCCCTTTCCCGGGAGTCACTCCTCCAACGATTTTCGTACCATACGCCTTGCACTGCTCCGCATGAAACGAACCTTCCGTTCCGGTAATTCCCTGGACTAAAACTTTTGTGTTTTCATCGACGAAGATAGCCATAGATCGCTCCTATATTTGATATGCCGAAATCACGTAAGCGCGGATAAAAAACGCTGCATTCTATCATGATAACCACATTTCGCAAGCGCTTTCAATTGCCCCTGCTCGGCAATGGCATTCCGTTCCTTCGGATGGTTGAGAAAATATTCGGCTTTATTTCGCAATTCATCCCGAGTATGAAAAACGACTAATTCCCGCCCGATGTGGAATTCATCTTCTAGGCCGGGATTGTATTGAGTCAGCAGGAACCCGCCACAGGCAAGCACATCATACACCCGCGGATTGGGGGCTACAACACATTGAGAATGGAAGATATTGATATTGATTTTCGCAGACGCATACAAATTTGGAAGCTCAGTGAAATAATCCAACCGTTTTCCACCATAATTCGCTCTGAGCGGTCCGCTATAGGAAGGATGCTCCCAATCCGCATCCCCAAAAATGACAAGCCCCATATCCGCCAGCGCTTCCAGGTAATACCGCCGCCGTAAGGAACTTGCTTTATTTTCGAGAAACTCGACCCATGCTCCGCGATATCGTGCGTCACGGAGTGTAAACTCTTTTTCCGCAATCATCGGCAGATTGATCGGTTTTAGGATATCCGTTTCCTTGAGAATCGTATTGGCTAGATGGACTAATTCGGGAGATAATTCGGTTAAGCCTTCCTCCAAAGGAAGAAAGCCTTTTATCCCCAATTCGCCAACGAATGCAATATCGATGGAGGAAAAAGATTCCCGGCTGCAAACATAGGAGGCATCGATTCCAAAACCCGTTCGCACTTCGATAACCGGCTGGTCAGCGTGTGGACGTATGCAGGGAATGTACGTTTTATCGAAAACACCAATGACATCACAGCCTTCATACTCGCTCGGATGCATGACATACCGGCGGGGATTATCGACAAACCACGTGATTGAACGAATGGGAAGTTTTTGCAGAACATCCCCCTGCGTAAAAATTCGGTGAGTGGTGTTCAGAAAAAAGGCTGTGTCATGCTTCGATTGTCGATGCTCATAACGCCAAGCGGAAGAGCGCACGAAGCGATAGACAGGATCTTTCCACTGCAGACGGTTTGCACCGTACCCCAATTTTTGAAAGGCTTGAACACAGGCGTCCTGCAGATAATTATGCCCAGCGACAAAAAAACGAATTGTTTTGGGAAACGGTGGTTTTTTCGTTCCCGAGAAGGTGGAACAGTAATCCGCGATAGCATGATGAACGGCTTGTTGATAATGCCGGAATGATTCGTGTATTCGATGCTGTCTCTCTTCCGTACTCGTTTCATCACCGGCATAAATTTGAAAAGAGGCATTGCTGATATCCGGATACTGTTTCAGTATCCGTTGAAGAATGTTGCCTTGCGGGATATCGACGGCCAAAAGACAGCATTTCGATTGGATCAGAGTTCGCCAATCATATTGTTCGAGAGCGAAACAAAATTGTCTCGGACGATCATCAAATAACAGCAACCGGCGATTGATGGGATTTTCCAATTCGGCGATATTGATTTGTTCAAATAAAAGGAATGCCAACTGCGAAGTGCAGAAGCGGTCAATAATATGGAGTTCAATGGTAGACGACCAATGTTTTTGAAGTTCATTTTCAGCAAAATCAGTGATTAGAGAGAGGGTCTCTCTTGGCTCAGAAGGTTGTGAAGAGGAAACACGGCGAATCAAATGGCCGATACCGGGATAAATGGACTCAATCACTTGCAGGTTGAATTCGAAGCGCTCCCGGTTCTTGTCACACAAAGTAAATTGTCTCCTCTTTCGCTTTTGTTAGTATAAATTGTATTATTCTTCCAGTACGATCCCGAGTCCCAATCCGCCGAGGCAACCAGTACCGATGGTTCCGTCGGTAATAACGAATATGGAGGGGAAGAGATCCTTCCAATTCTCGTTGGCAGCCGGACAATACTGCCGGGAGTTGCCTTCAATCGCCGCGACGGTCGGCACATGAGCGGCCAAGCCGGCTGAATGAAGAAATGAGGCGCCTGGACAAGTCAGGTCTTGCACACAAAGAAACATGTTGAATTTCTGGGCGGCCGCTCCCATCAACAACGCTTGCGACTGGCCTTTGCACGCTTTGAGAGCGACACCGGAATAACCCAACTCTCTGGAAAGTAATAAACTTTCGTAATCCACCAGCGATTCGTCGATGACCACCGGCTTGATTTCGGCGGCTTTGTGCATTTTGTTTTCCGGATGGGCTTTCAAATCCCGTGCCGTAGGCTGTTCGATATACTGAACCCGGTCAAGCGCTTTTGGCGCTTGCTCTTCCACTTTTTTCAAAAATTCAAGTAAATAATCAACATTTTCACATCGTTCGTTGAAGTCCAACGAATACACCCATTCGCTGACGCCGCGCTCTTTTTGCGTTTCTTCCGTCAAACGATCGACTGCCACAACACGATTGACATCCCATTCGAGATTGTCTCCATTCAGTTTGATCTTTAAATGGGTCAACCCATCCGCCTTGATCCATTCAGGCAGCGTTTCCGGCAGCCCATCGTCTAGCCGTTTTGAAATATCCGCATCGGTCAACGGATCGACGGCGCCGACGAGATGGTACAAGGGCATACGCTCTTTGGGTTGAGGGATCACGTAGCGGTCGAGATATTCTCCCGAGAATTCATCGCTAAGATAATGTGCCAAATCGTGCGTCATGTATTCAGGACCATAGGTGTGGTAGCTGTGCATTCCAAGAAGTTTTCCATATGCGTCATGTATAGCAGCGTCAAACGTGCTGGCGACAACTAACATGCAGAGATCCGGAATGGGTTCTTTCAAGCCCAATTCTTGTTCCGTATCCGACGATGCTTTTTTGTAGAATGGTTCGAGTACGGAAAAGATTTCAATGGGATGTTCAAAGTCATCATAATGTTGTGTAATCGCACAAAGTTTTTCCGCAAGTTTTTTCATGGCGGTAAGCGTTTCATCGTACGAATGCACACGAGAAGGAAAGGACCAAACGTTGCCAAGCGGCATGGAACCGAATCCTGCCATTTCTTTACCCGACCGGTCTTTGACTCGCACGCGAACGTTTAACAACGTGACTTTATCGGTGACGATCCCCCCAAATTTCAACGGCGTTCGATAATCGTGGTTTTCGTATTCGAATTCGGCATGACTGACAGTAATAACCGGTTGCATCGTGTTCCTCTCCCTTTCTATTCTATAAGAATGACCGAGCGCAGGCATCTTGCCCGCATAGTACAACGCGCGCATTTTATCCCTTCGCTCTGCTTATATATTGGTACAGATTCTTACCCATTTTCAAGCATGAGAGCAATTTTCTAAAGAGATGTCAAGTCCGCTTCAATGTACTAATCCTTTTATTTGAACCGGCTTGATCATGCAAAACTTGAATGAATTCATCATCGTGGGCAAACTCTTTATACAAATGCTTCATTATGATAGCATCGCTATCCCCCGGAGAATGTCACCAACACAGTGACGCTATTTTGAGACGGTTATGATTGTCTAATGAGACTCAACGTTGGCATCCTATTCATTTTGATTCAAATCGCGCTTCCTATTTTCTGTGCTGAGGATTCCTCAAACGAATCCGGCATCCATATTACCTGGGACTACGAAAACGGCAGTCTCGGTGACTGGCACATCAATAGTGCAAATGAAATCGTTTTGTCGCATGCTCCCGGTTCCGGAAATTTATGGTATTTTTTCCGGTTGGATGGAGTCTTGAATCAAACAATCACGTTCGTCTTCGAAAAGGCGCGAAGTGATTTGTTCGGAGAAAACAATCTACCCGTTGTGAGTTATGATCAAAAGCATTGGTTTTACATCACCGATCGTTTCATTCTGCCGATTTCGGAAGATCCTCAACATGTTCGTTTCTCGTTCACCCACACATTTGCTCAAAACCGCGCATGGATCGCCTATACGCCTCCTTTTACGAACACCATGCTGGATCAGATACTCGAAACGTATGCTGAACACCCCCATCTGAAAATCGAGACCATTTGTGAAACCCCAATTGAGCATCTTCCGATTCCTTTGCTGGAAATCACCGATCCGGATGTCAAGCAAACGGCAAAAAAAACGATTTTTCTTCTTTGCCGTGAAGAATCCTATGAAACAGCCGGTTCCTATATCGGGCTTGGGATTCTCCGCTTTTTGTTGTCCGATGATCCCATTGCTGCCGCTCTCAAGCGACGGTGTTTTTTCTTGCTCATCCCCATCTTCGACCGAGACGGAGTGGCATTGGGGCGAGCCATCCATCCCCTCTCTCGGGATGAGGGAGATGTTTATTGGACGGAAACCTGGCCGGAAACGACATATTCTTTTTACGAACAACGACAATTGAAACTTTTTTTGCAACAATGGAAAGACAGCGGCCGGAGCATCGATTTTGCATTTCGCTTTCATTCCGACGCGTGGAAGGCCGATTTATTCCGTCCCGAATTCTGTTCAGAGGAAAATCGAAGCGCTCAAACGACACTCTTCACCGATCATATCGTACAAAATTTTTTGCCATGGTATCAGATTGTGGAGCGGACCTTGCAAGAGACCCGCTTGACCAAGTTTGTCTGGGATTTGTTTCCCGAGGCAATCACCGCTTCAGGAATTCACGAATACCTTTTTCCCCGGACACCCGAGCGGATTTTTTCTTTATACAAAACAACGGATGATTTGCTCATGGAAGGCGAATTATTGGTCCGCGCCATCGGTGCATTTCTTGGTGTAACGGCCAGTGATCCCTCTCCGATTCTGCACGGCGCCCGTTTTTATCAAGCATCGGCAGTCAGTAGTGGTATGTTGCCGGTTCAATGCATGTACAGAGACAGCCGAAACCGGCCACCGGAATATGTGCGCGTCGTAATGAATGAGAAATCATTCGAGCTACACCCTTTGCATTCCGGGACCGAACAGTACGAGCAAGGAGTCATTTACACCGGTTTTGTCCCCGTGCCCAACGGGAAAAATTCTCATTTTTTCATCACGGCAAACGGGGCTAAAACATTCCGCGTTCCCGCTCAAGAAAATCGTCCCGGTCCGTATGTTGCCGGCGCGGCTGCGGAATAAGCCTCTTCCTGCCCAGGTTCCAGCTGATCCAGCCAATACGCATGATCATCCCGCCGGCAGGTAAAAAAACGGCCGATATCGTTCAAATCTTTCGCTTCATGATAGCGTAGATATATCATGCGCTCATCGACATGAAGAATCTCAACCTTTCCGCTTTCATGGGACATGACGTAGCGGGCACGCCGCGCCAATCCCGAACCTCGTCGTTGCGTTTCATTGAAAATGTGCCAGCCGCGCACAAGGGGCACTTCATAGGGTTCATTTCCTGCCGTGGGGCGTCCCTGAAATAAATAATACGGCGGACATCCAATATACGACAATTGCTTATACAATTCAAACAAAACGTCCGCATCGTCATTGACTCCATGAATGAGAGGACATTGATTCACGCAAATGACTCCGCTTTTCAGACAACGAGAAATCGCTTCGATCGCCGGTTTGGTCAATTCCCGTGGGTGATCGAAGTGCGCCATCAGATAAATGCGTTTTTCTTCCGACGAGTACCTTCGAAACGCATCTAATAAAGTGAAATCATCCAAAATTCGCCAAGGATTGAACGCCGGCATTTTCGAACCGATCCGAATAATCTTGACATGGGGGATTTCGCGCAGCGCCCGAAAAATATTCACCAGCCGGGGAGTACTCATCACCAACGGATCACCACCGGTCAACAACACGTTGTTGACCTCGGGATGGTTGCGAATATACCGAATCCCGGCGGATAGATCGTTGATCGCTTCATCATTGTCGTCCATGAACAGGCGTTTTCGAAAACAATAGCGACAATAGGCGCCACATACCTCATTGCATAACAGTAACACGGTATCTCTGTATTTGTGTTGCACGCCCTTGGCGACGGTAATCGCTTCTTCATTACTGGCATCCAGTCTTCCCCAATCGTTGAGTTCGCTTTCATGAGGAATGATCAATTTGCGGATCGGGTCATCCGGATCATGCCAGTTGATCAAATTCAAATAATAATTATTGGCTCGAAACACGTAGGTCTCACTGACTTTTTGGAGTTTTTCCAATTCGTGCGGTGGGATATTGGGGATCGCATCCAATTTCCGCACATAACTCACCCGCCGTCGAGGCTGTTTTCTTCCGCTGTCTTTTCGAGATATGGTTTGGTTTATTTGCTGAAACATGATCCTATTCCTCTCCGATAAAGATTCGCGGGTAAAATCTACCCTACAACATGCAATTCATTCACAACTCTATCACATAACAGATAAAGCGCATCATTCTCTGGAATCATCTCCATCCAAGTCTTGAGAATGACACAACTATTGACTTCACACTTACAAATCGTGCAAAACAATGAAGCAATCATACAAATTGTTTAACAAGTGATGTAAAAATTATACAATATTTGAAAAAAAACTATTCATAGACAAGGCAAGAATATGAGCGCATGACAGATTCAAAGAAAACAAGCGATAGACTATACCGAAAAGTATATATATCAATTCGTTTACTTCTTGGCTTCATCATAATTTTCCTTTCAAATCCGCACCCCATTATAGAGCTTTTTCCCTCATTTGTCACTCGCAAATTTCATTTTTTTATTGTCTCTGTTTACGCTACATTTATACACAAAACAAGATAGCAAAAATAGTATGAAAAGGAAATAGGATTCCTATAAATGGGTCACTTTCCCTTTTCCGAATCTGCTGTCAAAATGCATACACGTTACAGAAAAATTTGTTCTCCACTTAGTAGATGCATCGAATTTTTATCCGATAGATAGAAAATGATAGATGTAGATTTGATAAAGCCTTTGGAATGGAGGAATTGAGAGCATGGGGCGAATTTGGACAAAGCGGGGTACACGCTATTTGGCGCACTATCCGGTTTTTCGGCTGCGGGAAGATACGTATCTTTCGCCGCGAACGCACAAAGAATTATTATTCTATGTGCTGGAAACCAGAGATTGGATCAACATTATCCCACTCACCCGGGATCAGAAAGTCGTGATGGTTCATCAGTTTCGCATGGGGACGGAAAAGATCGCGCTGGAAATTCCCGGCGGAATCATGGATCGCGAGGATCCCTCTCCTCTGGATGCGGCGCGAAGAGAATTGCGCGAAGAAACAGGATATGATTCGGACGACATTCATTTTCTCGGCAGCATCCATCCCAATCCGGCGATCATGAACAATACATGCCGTTCCTTCGTGGCATACAATGTCGAGTTACTATACGAACAAGAACTCGATGAAGGAGAGGACATCCGGGTGGAATTGATTCCTCTCGCCAGAATCCCTCAATTAATTCGCGAAGGCACCATCAATCATTCTCTCGTGCTGAATGCCTTTTATTTTTTTGACCTCCATCGAGCGGAGGGTAGAAGAGAATGACGGAGCCACTCGCATGTGTTTTCTTTGTACCAGAAATTGGATTGTCTCTTCCCTTCTTGACAGCTTGAAATTACAGTAAAAATGAGTTACTTCCTCTGATTAGTGGAATACTGTTAAAAGGCGATTAGAATGGATCTGCAAGTCGTTGAATCGGCTATCATCCATGTCCCCGTCCATGATTCTATGAGATAAGATGGTTTAGGAGAATGTATCATTTCGATAAGCATTTCACGGTTGCGGAAGCCAATGGTTTGATTCCTCGAATTCGGGAGATTTTTTTCCAAATCAACGCCCTGATAGACGAAACACGCAAACCATCTCAACTTTTTTCAACAAAAGTGGAAACCTTGTCGGAAGGGCGAACCAACGGGAAACAAAAAAAACCTCTATCCGAAGAAGAGGTACGGCGGCAAATCAACGAAATGCTGTTCGAATTGGCCGATCAAGGAATCGTCATCCAAGACATGAATCGTGGGTTAGTCGATTTTCCGGCTCTGATCTATGGGGAAGAAGTGTTGCTCTGCTATGAAATGTCGGATGGGGATACGTTGAAGTATTACCATGATTTGAATGGGGGGTATGCGGGGCGGAAGCCGATTCCGCCGGAACTGTATTGAACAGGGTCAGATTAATACTCCATGTTTATTTGCATTTGTAAATAATTTACTTTTCGTTAAAATGATAGAAGATAAATTTAAAAATTCTTTCAACAACAAAGATTCTTCCTTCCTCTTCCCTCCATCGAAAAGCAGAATCTCCCTATACTGTAACTCCGGCTCCGAATGCAAAACCAACACTTCCTCCACACACAACGTATCCGCCAAATCATCGGCATCCTCATTCAAAAACAACATTCCAGGCCATTGTTCTTCCTTCATTTTGACAACCTCGTCCGCATGTTTCAAACCAGCTAGAAAATGCCGATGCGAATGAGAAACCGATTCTTTCCGAATCCGTTCGATGTCGACATGATTTCCTTCTACATAATTATTCAAACTATCATGCCGAAGATAAGCGATTTCGAACAAATTCTCTTCACCCATCATTTATTCTCCTGATCATTTTTTCAAACCAATTTTCCTTTATCATAATGCGAAAATCAATGGTTTGAAAATCAAGAGATGAAATGTATACGGTTTGAAGTTCATACCATTCTTGGATATCATGGTATGTGCGATACGTCTTCCATTCGATTCCAACAATGGAGATATTGGATGAATAAACACGGTTTTACATTGATAGAACTCTTGATCGTCGTCGCCATCATCGGCATCCTGGCGGCAATCGCCGTTCCGAATTTCCTGAACGCCCAAGTCCGCGCCAAAGTCGCCAAGGCGGAAAGCGATATCCGGAGCATCGATCAAGCCATCCGGATGTATATGATGGATAACAACATCTACCCCGTTCGCGGCGGGTGGATGGATGAACGGTTCATTCCCCTTACAACCCCTATCGCATACATGTCTTCTATCCCTCTGGATCCGTTCAATCCGAATCCGACCGATACGTCATCGGGACCGAAAGACGGAAACAACCGGTTGGGAAACTATGACTATTGGACTCGACTTTGGTCCAGCGGGGCGGATTCGCGAGGCAGCAGCGGGTACTGGAGACAATGCACCGCCTTTCCCGCCAACCGCTATGAATGGCAGCTGCGCGGATTCGGCCCGACATCCTCCTGGATCGCCAATTTGATTTATCCGGCGGGACACCCGAAAGCGGGGGAATATGTCGGTTACAACATGACCAACGGCCTATACAGCAAGGGAAATATTATCCGCTATAGCCCTTGATTATTATCACGTTTACTTTCGATTGAAATACATTTTTTAAATCATCCACAAAGGAGAATAACTATGAACAGAGTAATTCATCTTTCAATGTTGGCAGCCGTTTGTATCGCTTTACTGCTGTGTATCAGCAACACCGGTTATACTAAGCAAACTCAAACAGGAAAGGATGAAGTGCAATTGACCAAAAAATCGTTTGGAACCACGCCGGAAGGCCGGCAAGTCGATCTGTACACGTTTGAAAACTCGGCCGGAATGAAAGTCTCCATCATGACCTATGGTGGAATCATCACAAAAATCATCACGCCCGATAAAAATGGCGAATTGGACGATATCACCCTCGGCTTCGATTCGTTGGAAGGATACCTCGAAGACCATCCCTACTTCGGTGCCTTGGTCGGCCGCTATGGGAATCGGATTGCAGAGGGCAAGTTTACTCTCAACGGAAAAGAATACACCCTCGCTCAAAACAACGGACCCAATGCATTGCACGGCGGAGAAGAAGGGTTCGATAAAAAAGTCTGGCAGGCAAAGGAAATCGAACAAGATGAATTACCGGCTCTTGAACTGACATACCTCAGTGAAGACGCCGAAGAAGGATATCCCGGCAATCTGAAGTGCAAAGTGATATATAGCCTGAATAACGACAATGAACTACAAATCGAATATTTTGCCGAAACAGATGAACCGACTCCCGTCAATTTAACGAACCATGCGTATTTCAATCTCGGCGGACATACAAACAGCCGCAATATCCTGAATCATATGATGCTGCTCAACGCAGACCGATTCACTCCGGTGGACGATACATTGATTCCGAACGGTGAACTGCAAAGCGTGAAAGGTTCCCCGATGGACTTCACCACCCCGCATGCCATCGGCAAACGGATCAATTCCGATTATGAGCAAATCGGAAAAGGCGGCGGCTATGACCACAACTTTGTGTTAAACAAATCCGGCGATTCGATGACCTTCGGCGGCAGAGTCTGCGATCCCAACAGCGGCCGGCTACTGGAATTCTATACGACCCAGCCTGGCGTTCAGTTTTACACCGGAAATTTCCTCGATGGAACATTGACCGGGAAAAACGATGTGGTCTACAAACACCGTTACGGCTTTTGCTTGGAAACCCAACACTTCCCGGATTCTCCCAATCAACCGAATTTCCCCTCGACGATTCTGAAACCGGGAGAAACTTATCATCACATTACTGTTTATAAGTTTCTACCCAAATGGTGATGCGAATAAGTTCTCTTTCTCGGTTTTAAATGCG
>CAYPPG010000005.1:0-52738 GCA_964412555.1 uncultured bacterium | reverse complement strand
GCCAGGGATGGCCGCGCTCCCAGCTTCGGTCGGAGCGCGGGCATCTTGCCCGCATAGTGATGCGAATAAGTTCTCTTTCTCGGTTTTAAATGCGGCCAGGGATGGCCGCGCTCCCAGCTTCGGTCGGAGCGCGGGCATCTTGCCCGCATGGTGATGCGAATAAGATCTCTTTCTTTATTTAAAATGCAGCCACGAATAGTCGCGCTCCCACGATCAAAAAATTGATAGGCGTGATCCTTCAAGAATAGAAAGAATTCGGTTTAATGGATTCAACATTTTGTACAAACTAGAAAGGAACCAGATTGATGAACAAGTATTACTATCTCGCATTTGCATTGTTTTTCGCATTCAATATGTATGGATTGTGCGACGATTACCAACCGGACATCTCCGGAGAATTGAAAAAATGGCATAAGGTGACAATCACATTCGACGGTCCGGAAGCAAGTGAAACGGCGAATCCGAATCCGTTTCTTTATTACCGGTTGAATGTAACTTTCACGAAAGAGGATAAATCGTATACGGTGCCGGGTTATTTTGCCGCAGATGGCAATGCCGCAGAAACATCGGCTGATCAAGGCAACAAATGGCGTGTGCATTTTGCACCGGATGAGACCGGAAAATGGAACTACTCGGTATCGTTCCGCAAAGGGAAAAACATCGCTGTGAGCAACGATCCCAACGCCGGTGGAAGCGCAGGCTTTATGGACGGTGTTTCCGGCTCGTTTGATATCGCTCCTACCAATAAAACCGGCCGCGACAATCGCACAAAAGGAAGGCTTCAATATATCGGAGAACGCTATCTGCGTTTTGCCGAAACCGGTGAATACTTCCTGAAAGCCGGAGCCGATGCCCCGGAAAACCTTCTCGCCTATGCCGATTTTGACGGTACTTTCAACGATGACGGCCATAAAGATCAATTCATCAAAACCTGGGAACCTCACATCAAAGACTGGAAACCGGGCGATCCGGTCTGGCAGAATGGGAAAGGCAAAGGGCTGATCGGCGCCATCAATTATCTGGCGTCCAAAGGAATGAATGTCTTTTCGTTTCTGACATTGAACATCAAGGGTGATGACCAGAACGTTTTCCCATATATCACTTATGATAACTATGAACGAATGGACGTCTCCAAACTCGATCAATGGGAAATCGTCTTCGAACACGGCGACCGCTTAGGGATGTTTCTTCATTTCAAAACGCAGGAAGCCGAAAACCAAAATCTGTTGGATGGTGGCGATGTCGGTGTTCAGCGAAAACTTTATTATCGGGAACTGATTGCCCGATTCGGCCATCACCTTGCCTTGAATTGGAACTTAGGAGAAGAAAACGGAGGCTGGGGAAACCACAAAGGACAATCTACGGAACAACGCATTGCGATGACGGAATATTTCTATGATCACGATCCGTACCGCCATTTGGTCGTGATTCACAACGGCCAACCATTTGACGATTTACTCGGGGATAAATCGAAACTCACCGGTGTCTCTGTCCAAACAAGCAAGCCCGATTTCAGCCAGGTGCATGGTGCGATTCTTCGCTGGATTGAACGATCCAAGAAAGCAGGGAAACAGTGGGCAGTCGCCATTGATGAACCGGGTGACGCTCAACACGCTCTCGTCACCGACGAAGAAGATCCCACACACGACAACGCACGCAAGAACGCGCTCTGGGGCGCGCTCCTCGCCGGTGGATGGGGCGTTGAATGGTACTTCGGTTATCAACACCCCAATTCTGACCTCACCTGCGAAGATTGGCGCAGCCGGGAAAACATGTGGGACCAATGCCTCTATGCCTTGCAGTTTTTCAAAGAATATAATATCCCGTTCTGGGAAATGGATTCCATGGATCACCGTATATCGAACAAAAACGATTACTGTTTCGGCAAACAAGGAGAGATCTATCTCGTCTATCTCAAAAACGGCGGAACCACGAATATCGATGCCGGAAAATCCGATACAGAATATACCGTCTCCTGGTGGAATCCAAGAACCGGCGGACCACTTCAACAAGGCTCTATCAAAAGCGTATCCGGTCCCGGCAAAAAATCACTCGGCACCCCACCCTCAGATCCGAATAAAGATTGGCTAGTCATGTGTAGGGTAGACTCAAAGCAAAGCGTAAGCAGTAGGGTGGGCTCAAAGCGAAGCGTAGCCCACCAAGAACTGATCTCCGAAGAACACAACGGTCTTGTCGCCGTAGAAGCCGAACACTTCACCGAACAATCAAAAACCGAAAAACGAAAATGGTACAAAACATCACCACAACAAACACCCCATATCAAACCGGATGGCGATGACAACCACGCAGAAACTGCTAGCGGAAACGCTTATTTGGAAATCCTTCCGGACTCTCGCCGCACGCACGGAGATAAACTCATCCAAGGCGAGAATTTTACCAACAAACCGGGGCAGATGGCCATACTCGTCTACCCCGTTCATTTCAACACACCAGGCCGTTATTACGTTTGGGTTCGCGCCTACTCCACGGGCAGCGAAGACAACGGTCTCCATGTCGGTATTGATGGAGAGTGGCCTGAATCCGGCCAACGCCTGCAATGGTGTGAAGGCAAAAATTCCTGGTGGTGGGAAAGCAAACAACGAACCGCCGAAAACCATTGCGGTGAACCGCACAAAATCTACCTCGATGTGAACGAACCAGGATTACACCACATCATGTTCTCGATGCGCGAAGACGGCTTTGAATTCGACAAATGGTTGATGACACAAGATCGCGAGTTCAAACGGCCTGAAGGGGCTGGTCCTGCTGAACGAGTGAAGAAATAAAATTGTTGTCAAATCGTGTCCGTCTGAATCAGGATTGGCCAGGATGGGAGGATTTCCAGGATGAAATACATGAAAGTATTTCATTACGATTCGACAAGATGTCCATTGGCCGCTGAAACTCGCCAAATTACGCATACTTCTCAATAGAGCATATCCTGTCCATCCTTGCATCCTGGTGATCCTAATTCAGACAAAAACCATTACTCCGCCGTCATCCGCACCGGCCCGGCATTATGATAATACCCATAAAACCGCGGAAATCCGCTCTTCGTTAATAGATACACACGGAAGCGGTACGATTCACCGAGTTCCGGCCCTTGGCCTTGGAAGGCTTCGGAGACAAAGGGATTTTCCCGGTTCCAGATGAAATAATTCGACGCGTCATTTGTCATTCCCAAGAAAACCGGACTTCGGCTGTTGCCTTCATACACATAAATGTGTGCGTTTTGGATATCGTCGGTATTCACTTCGTTCGGATCGGGATTCCACCGGATCACGAGTTCCGTGGCATTCGCAGGATCGGCGTCTTGACGGTTACTCAAATCGTCATATGACTCTAGATTGTCCGTAACCGTCACAATCGGCAGCATGGTCACCGCAGCGGTGCCTTGGCTTGGGAAGGGGCCGACATGGACAGGAAGTCCGGTTTCCGCCGTTTCGTTCAAGAGAGCATAGATTTGAAAACGGTAGGAATGTCCATACTGCGGGCCGGACTTGAATCCATTGCCGACTCCGCGTCCTAATGCCTTCCATTCAAACGAAGTCGCGAACGGATCTTTTGTCTGGCCGAGATACGCGTACTCGTTCTCGTTGTCTTTCATCCAAATATGGATGTCGATCACCCGGTCAAAATCGATACTGCTCTCGCTGAAGTCCCACCGAATGACGATCGCACGGTTGTTCAACGAATCGTGATCCTGTCCCCCGCTCAAATCACCGCTCGAACGTGTATCATCCGTCACGCGAATGACCGGAGTCGCGATCGGTGTGGGAGTCGGCGTGGGACTCGGTGCCTCCGGCGTCGGCGTAAGTTCGGGAGTCGGCGTCTCCGTCGGCACCGGTTCCGGAGTATTTGTCGCTGCCGGTTCCGGAGTGTTTGTGGGTTCCACCGGGATCGGTTCGGGAATTGGTGTATCCGGTGGTTCCGGAGTATCCGTTGGTTCGGGGATCGTCGTACTCGTCGGTTCCGGTGTATTCGTGTTCGTCGGTGCGGGTGTCGATGTGCTCGTCGGCAGAACCGCCTGCACATCTCCTACCGTCACCGTAATGAGTTTCTCGACAGTCGCACTACCGTCATACGCCGTTACGATAAATGAATATTCGCCCTCTTCTTCCGTTTCGAATTCGTAATCGACAAACGTAAAGAAGGGCGGAACGATAGACTCATCCTGAAAGGTGAGAGGGGCGCCTCCTGAAAGCATCAACTCGATCGTATCGCCATCCATATCGATGATCGTAAAACTGAAAACCCGCATTTCCCCCGGCTCCACATGAAGCGTCTGCCCTGGATCGATAATCAGTTCGGGAATCTGGTTGTTGGGGCGGGGGGAATGGGTCGGCGTAAGCGTCGGCAGGGTCGTCTCACGTGTCGGCGAAACCGGCGGCGCCTCTCCCACCGTCACCGTGATGCGTTTCTCGACCGATGCGCTTCCGTCATACGCCGTTACAGTAAATGTATAGACGCCTTGCTTTGCCGTCTCGAATTCATAATCGACAAAAGTAGTGAATGGAGGAAGCACCGATTCATCCTGAAAGGTAAGAGGCGCGTCTCCTGAAACCGTCAACTCGATCTTGTCGCCATCCATATCGGTAATTGTAAAACTGAAAACCCGCATTTCCCCCGGCTCCACATGAAGCGTCTGTCCCGGATCGACAATCAGTTGGGGATTCTGGTTGTTGGGGCGGGGTGAATGGGTCGGCGTGAGCGTCGGCGCCGGGGTCTCCGTCGGCGAGGGTGTATACGTCGGAGTGACCGTCTCGGTTGGCGTCACCGTTTCCGTCGGAGACGGAGTCGGTGTATTCGTCACTTCCGGCGTGTCAGTAGCTGTCGGCGTCGGTGTATGCGTAGCCGTCGGGGAGGGGGTGTTCGTCGGCGTATGCGAAGGTGTATGAGTCGGGGTGTTCGACGGAGTATTTGTCGGTGTAGGAGTCGGAGTGTCCGTCGGCGAAGTGCGAATCACGGTGATCGAAACAGTCGCCGGTTTCGATTGCCTTGATCCATCCGAAGCCGTATACGTAAACGAATCTTGACCGCTGAAGCCGGAATTCGGCGTATAAGTCACCCGGCTTCCGCTTTTGGACAGCGTGCCGTGAGAAGGATTGTTCGCGATATGGAACGAAAGAGAATCCCCGTCCGCATCAGTCCCCGAGAGGGTAATGTTTACGGATATGTCTTCATCCGTACTCACCGATTTCGCTTCCGCACACGGACAATCGTTCGTCGAACTGATCGTGACATGGACCGTCCCGGCTTCGGAAGTCTTTTCCCCGTCCGTCGCCGTAAAGGTGAAGGAATCGGAACCGTGAAAATTATTATCCGGTGAATAGGTCGCAGTTCCCGTACTCGATTCGAATGACGTAATTCGTCCGTTAGACGGATCGGTTGCAATGGAATACGAAGCGATGCTGTCTCCGTCCGGATCATCCGCCGAGAGATTGATGGATACCGAATAATCCTCGTCGGTGGTAACATTCTGCGAATTGGCAGTCGGCGCTCGATTGCCGATGATGGTCAGCACCGCCGCAGTTTGATTGCCGAGTTCAAGAATCCCGGTTGGATTGCTCAACGCGAGATCGATGGTTTCGCCGTCTTCAAATACTGCATCTTTGAGAATCGGAACCGAGAACGTTTTACTCGACTCGCCGACATTGAATGTCAATGTACCGCTGGTCGCGGTGTAGTCGTTTCCGGCCGCCGCCGTTCCGTCGGATGTCGTATAATCGATCGTGGCCGTATCTTGCGCTTCGGTTGAAAGTGTAACGGTGATCACGGCGTTGCCGGCATTCTCCGCCGCAGAATAGTTGGAAGCACTGAAGTTGGCTTTCGGTTTTTCATGGCGAATTTCACGGGTTTTTTCCGCTGCCACTTGCGAAGCCTCATCGGTCAGTTTGAAGCGAAGCATCCGCGTTTGGATGACGGGAGTATCCGCCACGTTTTCGTACGTCACCCGCCGAATCAGTGCCTGCACCGCTTCCGGCGTGGCATACTCGAAATTGAACGAGATTACGAGCTGCACAGTTCCCACGCCGCCCGCAAACACACCGAACACATCGCCTTCATACGAAACATCCGAGCCGGAAACATTGATTTCATCCTCCCCATCTCCCTGCGGACTGATCCCGAGCCGGTCGTTCCCCGTTCCCCCTGATGTATATCGTACATCAAGATTTCCCCCGTTAAAATGTTCGCTGTCGGAATCCGTCACCGTCGCGTTCTCGCTCACCAGCACCGGTCCGCTGCCGGCGACATAAAAAATCGGATCGGTATCGACAAGATCGATAACCGGCACTGCATTCGCCGTCGTGAAATTCCAATCCGTCGTTGTGGAAATCCCCGCATAACTATTGCCGGCGACATCGTCGAAGCAGTCCGAGCCGATCTGCACATGGATTCCCGTATTGCCGGGCAAATCGCTGGAGGGATCGATCGTGATCGTCGTCGATCCTCCACCGGAGACCTGATCCCCGGTGACATCGATCGTTTCAATCGTTGCACTATCACTCTTGATCGCAATATTTCCACTCCCGATCACCACTTCTTCGGAAAACGTAATGATTAAATTCGATCCATACGTAACATTTTCTGAATCATCCTCCGGTGACAACGAGTGCACCGTAGGCGCAGCGGCGTCGATCGTGATCGATAATCCATCGGAAGGATCCCCCTCATTTCCCGCATCATCCACCGCCTTTGCCGTGATCGTATAATCTCCGTTTGGAATCGTGGATGAGGTCAGTGACCAATTACCCGAGCCATCCGCAGTGGTAGTGCCTAACGAAGTCGAACCGCCGCGAAATACTTCCACTTTCGTGCTCGGAGTCGTTGTCCCTTCAAACGTAGGAGTGTCATCGCTGGTTATATTATCCGAATTTAACATGCCTAAATCGGTCCCATCCGTCATATCCGGCACACTGGGAACCCAATCCGGCGCTGTTTTGTCAATCGTATAGGATGGCCCGCTCGTGTAATCTTGCGTGCCGTCTCCTCCAAGTTTGTTTTCTACGTCATCTTCAATCGAATTGTTATCATTTAAATCGAGCCGTATCTCTCCATCTCCGGAGCCGGTATCGACTGTTACCGTATAATTGGCGTCACTCCCCGAAATCCCTGAAACCGAATATCCATCGATCGTGCCGGAAACCTTCGTCACACCGAAATCGCTCATATCCACGTCGCTCACATTTTCACTGAAGGTCACTTTAAAATCCACACTACTCGCATTGTTCGGGTTATCATCCAAACGAGTGATACTGTTCACAGATGGATTGACCCGATCCACGGTATAGGATTCACCGTTAAAACTGCCATCTTCGTCACCGGATGTACCGGTTCCGCCGAGAGGAAGACCACTATCACTGCTTGTAATCGTGTCATTATCGGTTAAATCCAGGCGAAGGGTTCCATCTCCTGTTATCGAATTCACCGTAACTGTATAGCTACTTCCTGAACCGCTGATTCCCGATATCGAACCCGTCGTTCCCGAGGTAGTTAACGAGAAATCTCCGGTATCCACATCTTCAACCGATTCGTTGAATGTTACACTAAAATCCACGCTGCTTGCGTTGGTGGGTGAAGAATCCTTTCGGGAAATGGAAGATACATCAGGGGGGATGGGAATATCCACCACAGCGTCACTAGCAGTCACAGCGTCAAAGGACAAATCCGCGTTGTTTCCATCTCCATCGCTGTCTGTGAACGTATCCCCATTTGCAGTGATGCCATTGGCTTTCACATCGATGCCATTCGAGTCATCCTTGTCGTTAGAAACGACTGTATATCGATAGGTTAATTCGGTGGAACCTGATCCCGATTGGAAAACCGCTTGGCGAGTTGTCCCCCCCACATCGATCTCAAGAGTCGAATTGGAACCTGAAACATCCACCTCATCATCAAACGTGACTACAATGTCAATGTCATCTCCAATTCCGAAAGTGCCATCAGGAGGTGTTACCGCAGTTACATCCGGCGCATCCCTGACATCCATTCCCAACCAAATCCAATCAACACCACGTTCGATTTCTGTACCATTCTTTTCGTCAGTGTCTCCATCGAAGATTTTGATCATGAAATCATCATAATCAGACGTAGACGTATCATACGGCTTGGAGTAATCCGGATCCGGCGTATAAGTAACTCCGGTTGGTTTTATATCTCCCCCATTACTTGTTGCAGTAGTATCGAGACCATCCAAAGTACCATGTTGTGGTTCTGGAGAGTTTATAGGACCATCGAGACGGAGGGACCAAGTTAATGTGTCTCCGGTATCCGCGTCATGAACTTCCAATATGTCATTGAGGGACACGCTGCTATCTTCATTGACAACGACTTCTATCAAATTAAAGTTCACACTCCCAGCTTCCTGATCACGTTCAGCTTGAGTAAAAAAGGGGTAGCAATTGGCTTTATCCAGGACAATATCATCAATAGCTAAACGTGCTTTGGGGGTTGTAGATATTCCATAAATAATTACTTTATCAACTCTAGTAAAATTGGGATTAATGGTCGTCAACATGTCGTCGGGAAGTGTCGCTTCTATAGTCTCTTCCAGTTCATCATTCAAATAGCCATTTATTTTAATAGGTACTCCTGTCCCCCAATAATTTTCACCTTTCAATGTAATTTCTTTAAAATCAAATGGTTTATTATCATTAGCACGAAAATAGTATTGATCATTAAGAGGGGTAGGAGAGCTTTCCAAATCCCAATCATTACCATACAACCAACCATGCCGCACAAATAAACTTTCTCCATCATTTCTATAGTACTTACCATAAAACACAATTTTTGGTGGATCAATTAAGTCTATGACATCCCCATGATCACCCCCATCAAAATCGATGGTCGTTTCACTAGTAACTTCTAATTGGTAAGAGTAAGCGCTCTCAATAGTGGTAGGGAATATTTTTTGTTTCTGTATTGTGGGGTATTCGAAGATCCAATCCGCATCACGGTTTATACATCCGGTTTTATTTTCGGATGCCCAAATATTCCGTTGAAGTGCATTCTCCAAGGTGCGCATGAATTCTTTGTTTTGAGCAATGTCACATCCGTACATAAATATCCCAGCTTCTTTTCGCAAATATTTTTGCCATAAACGCAAACGAGACGAGTTCTCTTTCAACGTTTGAGAATCCACCACGCCGGAGGCAAACACCATCGCCCCGGATTTTCCATGACTGATAATGTGGACGGATTCGATAAGTGGTTTGGAATGGCTAAAGTGCTTGAGTGACTTCGTCATTTGCTGGAGAGGCGGTTGTTTCTCATCCAGAATAATTACTGAATGTCCTGAGAAAACTCCATCGGCCAGCATATCCCAGTCTTGCACACCAGGATCGATAAAGACGACCGAATGCGTTTCCAGGGCGGAAACCTTTTCATCTGCACAAATCGATTTGTCAAATTCACCAGCGAATGAATCCTCTATAACAGATAATTCATTCGCGGCGTTCGCCTGCAACGATGAACCACTCCCCAAAATCCCGAATCCGAATAGTCCGATGAAAAAAAACAGCGCAAATGAAATGATGCGATGATATAAAACCATGATAATTTTCTCCTCAAAAAAAACTGTAAACAAAGTTTCTTACTTATCCATATTCGCATATAAGAAAATTCACCAATATGCAAATATAGAAAAAGAAGAAATTCACTTCGAGTGTCGGATTCTCCCTCTTGCCGAAACATCATTGGTATCCACTCAACGAAACACCTTTTTTGTTTCAGGAATACACTATTACTGATAAAGATTGTTTCGTATCAGTAGAATCCCAAGACGATCCGCGCCTCGATAGCAATCTTTAATAATTTAATTGTAGATAACCGGAATCAAATTTGATATCTGATTTTAAACAAGAGAAATGCAAACCAGAAAATACGGAAGTCTAAAAATAGAAAAGAATAGAACGAGGAAATGTGATTGGAGTAAAATCGGCTGTCTAAAAACATAATCATTGATTCTCCAAGGATGCTGTGCATTCGTCTAATACAATAAAATTTTACAATATCTTGTGATTACTAAAATGATTATAGCAACCAAGGGTAAAAAAGCAAGGAGAAGTGAAATCACCTCACGGTTTCATCGCGCTTTCCCATTTCCGGTAAATATCCTTCAAAAGAAATACAATATCGAAAAAACGATCCTTCACATCATGCCGTTCAGCCATATCTTGATCCAAATTGTATAAAGAATCTTCCCCCTCTTCTCGAAGCCACTTCCATTTCCCCCACCGAATCGCCTTTTGATTCCGTTTTGCATTCCGCCAAATGAATGTCCGCTCGATTTCTTGCCGTTCCCCTGCAATATAGGATAACAGATCGAATCCGTCCAACCTCCTCGGTTGTTTGATTTCTGCTGCTGACAACATCATAACCGGGATATCCATCACAATGACGGATTGTTCGGATACTCTCCCTTTTTGAAGCCGGTTTGGCCAACGCAGTATGCAGGGCACACGAATCCCGCCTTCGTGCAAATCATATTTACTACCTGTTAGCGGTTCATTCCTCGAAAATCGCCCTCCCCCGTTATCGCTACAGAAAATAACGAATGTATTTTCCATGCAATCGCATCGAGTGAGAGTGTCAAGAATCCGGCCTACCCCCTGATCCATCTTTTCAACTTCTCTTGCATATATCCCACGTGATGTATCGCAATCCTCATAGAGTTGCATCTCCTGATATGACATAACATAAGGAACAGATAAGAAAAACGGAGATTTCTGATGCCGCTGGACGAAATCAATGGCTCGATCCGTGATCAAATCGTTTATATGCCCATTTTTTGTAACCGGAGACGAATTTTCATACAAATCCGGTTTCTCCTGTTTATTGGTATGAAGATACTCATCGATCGTCCCGCCAAGACATCCGAAAAATTCATCGAATCCATGCCGGTTGGGGCTGAATTTCGGTTGACTGCCCAAGTGCCATTTTCCCATCAATCCCGTTTTGTATCCGTAATGTTGGAGGATCGTCGCAATAGTCAATTCATTCGGTGGAAGACCAGCATCCCTCTGGCCAGAGCGTAGATCATGTTCCATATTCGAAATGCGTTGATGATAGCGGCCGGTTACCAGAGCGCACCGTGTCGGTGTGCCTTCCGGTGCGGAAGCATAAAAATCCGTCAATCGAATCCCTTCTTCCGCTAATCGGTCGACATGAGGGGTCTCGATGTCCGAACAGCCATAACACCCAAGATCCCCATACCCCAAATCATCCCCCACTATCAAAACAAAATTCGGTAGTTTTCTTTCCGCTGATGCATAAGGAGAAACCGCAAAAAGAAAAGGGAAAGAAGCAGAATATCGAAGAAAAGCGCGACGGTTGAAGAAAGGAAATTCGTTCAAATTTCGATCCATGGCATAGCAAAATTACAAGCATCCTACGAAAAAAAAACTGCAAATCCATGTAGGGTGGGTTGAGCCAAGCGAAACCCACCAATGAAAAACAAAAATAGCCGGGGAGGGATTCGAACCCTCAAGCCGTTTCCGGCAAGGGATTTTAAGTCCCTCGTGTATACCATTCCACCACCCGGCCATCCGTTCTATCTATGTAACAAGGATAATATATTACCACGGTTTGGCGGTTTCAGAAGAGGTTCATTCCACCACTGAAAACAAGGGTTCAATCGGATCGGATGCATCATAATCGTGCACTTTCAAGAGCAGCGCCGACTTAGCCATATTGTACGTCGCCATGGCACGAATCAACTCGGAACGCGCCCGCGCCAATTCCACTTGGAAATCTTGCAGATTCCGGAACGAGATCCGGCCGGATTGCTGGAAATTGAAAAGAGCGTTATCCAAATTCACATAGGCTTGATCCACATTGCGCTTTAAAATTTCAATCCGTTGGACTTCCAACTGAAGATCACGAAGATCCCCATACACTTCCTGTATCAATTGCCGTTCCCGATCCCAGAGATTGATCCGCAGACGCTCCAGACTTTGTTCCTGCGCACGCACACGTGCTTTTGTCGCCCCTCCATCCCCGAACGGCCAGGAAAACACCAATGCCCCGCCAAGATCCTGCCGGGCTTCGTCATTACGATTGAAAAATGTCGATAAGGTCAGATTCGGCTGTTGCCCAAGACGTGCCACTCGCAAATTGTTTTCCGCTTGTTGAATGGATAGACGAAGATCCTTCAACTCCAGATTCGTCGACGTGACGAGAGAAACATATTGTTCCGCCGGCAGAGGAAGAGGTTCCACCTTCAATTCATCCGTCAATGCCAGTTGGGTCTCAATCGGAATCCCCAAAACGATATTGAAATTTTCGATCGAATTGCGCACATTTCCTTCGATACTGATTAAATTCGCTTCGTTATTCTGTACGTCGACTTCCGCTTCACCCACGTCTACCAACGAGGCATTTTCATATTTATATTGAGTCTTGCGGATAAACTCGACGCGGCGGGATTGCAGCAAACGCTCTTTCTGGACTTCAACTTCCTCAAACAATCGTTTGATGTTCCAATAATTGTTAATGACCACTTCCGTGATTTGCCTTCGCGTCAAATACAAATCATAATCGCTCTGAATGGCGGACAATTTCGAGTTTTCAATCTGCCGGCGAATTTCTTCCCGCGGCCGGGAATTGAGGGGATAATCATATTGAAGATCGATACTATACCGGTCTTCACTGCGAAATCCGTCAGGATTGCTGGCACTCTGATCAAACGCTCCTTCCGAATCGTGCTCAAATTGAAATTGTGGCGAAATACTCAAATTCGAGGCATTCCTGAAAGTCCGAGTATACACAGGACCGATTGTGAACAATTCATTGTTTTCAGTGTGTTTGAAATTTTCGGAGACCAATCCCCGGTCAGGATCGATACGGAAACCACTTTTGCGGGTTCGGAGAGTTTCCGAAAAACGGCTTTGCAGATCATACTGATTCCGATAATCACTTTCGGTCAAATCCAGATTGGCCAAACTTTGCTTGAGAGAGTGACCGGAACTACGCACTTGAGGATTCTTTTGCATCGCGATCTCGATCGCCTCATCCAAACTCAATTCCAATTCCTTCCCCTCCGACCGGAACACTTCCTGCCCCAAAAGCGATTCGGCAACCGTGATTTCTTCGATTGTGGCAGCAGCAGGCTCGACCGACCGAGAAGCTAAATTAATCACCGAAGACGATTCACTTCCATAAATGTGTACACTCAAAAACAAGAGAATCAGAAAAACGAACAGACGTGTAGAACAAGATGAAAACACTATATGACCTCCGTTTTGCTTCCCATTTCATGATATTTTTTTTATTCTCCCCTGGCTGCTTTTGCTACCTGGGTATGATACAAATAAGCATCTTCCAAATTCGGCTCGACCATTTCCGCTCGCGCATCCGGCGCGCTTTCTGAGACAATACGCATTCGAATCCCTTCCGGCGTATGTGCTTGACTCACGACTTTGTAGTGCCGCCGGTATTCATACCAAGCATCCTCATCCGTAACCACCAATTCCCATACTTTCCCCTGTATGGAAGCGGTTATACTCTCCGGCGTGCCGGTCAATTTGATTTTGCCCTCATCCATGACGGCCATCTTTCGGCAGCTATGCGCGACATCTTCCACGATATGGGTCGAAAGAATCACCACTCGATCACGGCTCAAAGCCGACAACAAGTTTCGGAACCGAACCCGTTCCATCGGATCCAATCCCACAGTCGGCTCATCGACAATCAGTACTTTCGGGGGATTGACAAAAATTTGAGCCAAGCCGATTCGGCGCATCATACCCCCCGAAAACGTACCGACGGGCACGTCTTTCTGAGCGAGCAAGTTGACCATTTCAAGCGCTCTCTCCACTGCTTCGCGACGCTCTTTCTTCTTTTTCATCCCTTTGAGAAGGGCAAAATAATCAAGATATTGGTAAGCGGTCATATGGCTGTACACGCCAAAGTTCTGCGGGAGATATCCGATCAGTTTCTGCGCTTTCTTCGCTTCCGTCTTCATATCATACCCACAGATCGAAAGGAATCCGCGCGACGGTTGATCGATGCCGGCGAGTAACCGCAGCAGCGTTGTCTTCCCTGCGCCGTTCGGCCCCAGCAAGCCGAACATTCCCGCTTCGATATCAAGGGAAAATCCGTCCAACGCCTTCTTCCGTGACCGGGTCACCGGCATCTCCGCAGCCGTTGAAGAAGCACTCGGTAAAAATCCCGGCGCAGGAGACATAATGTTGAACGACGAAAACATCCGTCGCAATCGCTGTCCTACGATCTCCAAAGTTGCGGGAGGATAAATTCGCGTCAAATGATCGATCTCGACAATCAACGGTTCCTTTCGTTCCTCTTTACGGCGATAAGCGGTCAACTCCTCTTTCATCTGCAGCCTTCGCTTGCGGCTCCAAAATACGAAAATCCACCGCCAGGAAGTAATATACCGCACAACCCGGGATACAAGATTCCCCAAATCTTCGATGATGAAATAAAATCCCGGAACTATGAGCAATGTCAACACCGTCGAACTGGCCAATCCTCCGATCACGCAGCGCGAGAACGGAATCCATTCCTCTCCGCTCCCCTTCCATTCGAATGCCATCGGTAACAATCCCAAGATGGTTGTTGATACTGTCATCAGAATCGGCCGCAGCCGCGTGTGAGCGGAAACCATGACCGCCCGCACCCGCGGGAATTTTTTCTCCCGCCTCAAATAACCGGAAAAATGTATCAACAATATAGGCGGATTAGGAAGAATCCCAACGAGAAAGATCATTCCGAGAATCGCTAATTCCGTAAACTGGGAATTGGTTAAAATGAATAACCAAACAATCCCCACAATCGCGAGGGGAATGGAAAATATGATGACAAAAGGAAGAGAAAACGATTCGAAAAGAGACGCGATACACATATACACCAGAAGAAAGGATAACAAAATCATTTTCCGTCCTTCTTCGAAACTTTCATCGATCTCCCGGGAACGTCCCCCCAGACTCATCCGATATCCGGCCGCGAGAGGATAGGCTTCAACCAGTTTTCGCACGCCCTCTTCGACATCACTAAAACTGGCCGTCGGCGAGGTCTCGAAACGGATTCTTCCGATTCGCTCCCGATTTTCCCGTTGTATTTGCCCCATCCCCCGCCTCACTTCGAAAGAGCCAAGTTCTTCAAGTGCAACGGTAGACCGAAGCGCCGGTGAAAAGATCGGAACGGATCTCAATTCTTCGAAGAGCAATCCTTCGCGGTCTTCATCCTTTTCTTTCTGAAAGGAATCGGTATTTTCATATTGCGCAAAGATGATGTCGATTTCATCGTCGCCCTGTTTCATTTCGATAGAGGCATATTCACTGCGGCGCTGCGCCAATTGAATCGATTGGGCAATCGTTTGTGGAGTGATTTGCAAATGCGCACCCGCTTCACGGTCCAATCGGAATTGATATTCCAACGGCCCCGCTTCCGTTTCGCTTTGGACATCGCGAATTCCGGGAACCTGGCTCAAAACGGGAATGAAGTTCTCACTGATCGTTGTGATTTGCTCATATTCCGGTCCACGGATTTCAATGACCCCACTCCGCCCCGTATCGATGGGAGGCGGTTGCTCCTCTCCCCGCGAACGCCCGTAATTATAGGTCACTTCCGCTTCCGTAAAACTTTCCAAATAGGGCCGTAAATCTTCCTGAATGGTGTTGGATTCCCGCTCACGATCGGAACGGTCTTTCAACATGACCCGAAAGCGCGCATAGTCATCCAATACCCAGGCGTGGATATGGTCGGATTCCGGCACTTGTTCGAGAAGCATATCCTCCACGCGCTGAACCACGCCCAGCGTATAATCTTGTTGTGTGCCATTTGGCAAATACACAAAGACACTGAATTGTTCATCGTCTTCGGGAGACTGCATAACATCCCGGTCGATATTCTGCATGGTATAAAAATAGGTATAAAGAATCACCAAGACGATCGCGATCAAAAATCGAATTCGGTGGCGCAGGCAGCTTTTCAGCATTTTCCCGTACAGACGGCGCGTCGAGCTCATATTCATGAAAGGAATCCTACGCGTCCAATGCGAAAAAGTTTCTTTCATGGAACGCCACCGCGACCGAATCCCGCTTGAGGAAAAAGAAAGCCGTCTCAATCCAATCGTTTTATCCGCAAGCAGCAATACCCTGGATGTCGCCATCGGCACCAACGTAAGAGCCACCAGCATGGATATAAGCATGGGATATATGATCGAGAGCGCTCCCTCCTTGAAAATCAAGCGAATGGGGCCTTCCACAAAAACAATCGGGAGAAAAACAACGACCGTCGTCAAGGTAAATGCAAATACGGCTTTCCCGACTTCCCGGCTTCCAATCAAAGCGGACGCGATGCCGCTCTTCCCTCGTTCGTGATGCCGGAAAACATTTTCCAAAACCACAATCGAACTGTCGATCAACGTTCCCACCCCCACGGCAAGCCCTAGAAGCGTAAGCATATTGAGAGACATGTCGCTGAAATACATACAATTGAATGTGGAAATAATACAAATCGGCAGTACAACGCAAATAATCATCGTCATCCGGAAATTGCGGATGAACATATACAAAACGACCATCGCGAGTATAACCCCCAAGATGGCCAGTTTGGAAATTGCGATCAACAAATCCCGAATATGGTCGGATTGATCCCAGACGATGGTGAGCTCATATCCCCCCGGATTCAATTCTTCATTGATATCCGCCACGATTTTCTTCACCCGATTGGAAAGCTCGATCGGATTGACCAGCGCTTCCTTTTCGATATCCATCCCCAACGCCGGCTTACCATCCATGCGGCGAAGGTAACGGCGGGAACGATATTTTTCTTCGGCAAACCCCAAATGACGAAGGGCGATCGTCCCCTCGTCTTTGACGACAACATCCTCGATCTCGCTGGTATCTTTGAATTGGCCGTTGAGACGGACATAATATTTCGTATTCCCATCTTCCACGTCCCCGAGAAAAACAGGTTCATTTGCAAACGTTTGTACCCGATTGCGTACTTGCCAGAACGGAACCGAAAATTCACGCAGCCGATCCTGAAAAATCGTGACATCGACCGTTCGTCTTTTCCCTCCCCAAATGTCCGCTTCCGCTACACCGTCGATATCCTGCAACCGTTGGCGGATACGCTCGGCGTCGATTTTTTCCATCTGCGGATCGGATCGCGGTCCCTTCAACACCAAATCCATCATTTGTTTGTTTTCCCATGAGGTGTCGAAAGGAAAGGCGTTGATGCGAATGGAATTTCGGGGAAACTGCCGGCGAAATCGGTTCAAGCGGTCCTGCAAATCAACAATCCGATATTTTACATTCGTACCATATTCGAACTCGATCGGGAAAAAGGCGCCGCGCCCGCCGCTCCAGACATGGATGTTCTTGACATTCGGCAGCTGGGCGATTTCCCCCTCGATCGGCGTAATGATCTTTCGCTCCATCTCCTCGAAACTCATATTTTGCCGTGACCAGCAATACGCGGCTCCGAAGGGAGGGGCGATATCCGGAATCAACTGCATCGGCAGTCGAAAAACCGAAACCACTCCCAACAGCACAATGGCCGCGAAAAACATAATCGTGGTTATGGGTCGTTTTACGGCAATTTCAGATAGTTTCATAGTAACTTACCAGTGCCAATGTCCGCGGCGGCGGCGATGTCGGCTTCGCCGTCCCACTCCTTTGGATCGGTCATCTCCTTCGATATACACACGCAGCTCCGACCGGTCTCGAGAACGTGTTTCCTCGTTATACAAAGGAACTTGCAATACCCAATGTTCCGGATCGATCGCAGCATACAGCGGACGATGAGGAACCGTGATGTTCAACGTTCCTTCCTCTCCCGTATCCAACCAAAGATTCCGAAAAACGTAATCCATTTCCGTTTCGAGAAATACCGGCACCGCCATTTTGCCCGTCCCATGATTTTTAACGCGAATGGTGGTGTCATATTTTACCCGGTAACTATCGTCGCTTTCTTGAAGCGTCGCTTCTGCGAAAGTGATTTCGTATTCGGGAAGAGCGGTGCCTTTTATCCAATCATTGAGAAACCAAGTAAGATCCTCTCCATAGGCCTCTTCCACTCGCTTCCAGAATACTTCGACCGGCACTTCTTGAAAGCGGAAATCCTGAAAGATCTCTTTGACCAGGGTCCACCACGTTTCATCCCCCAACAAATGGTGAATCATACGGAATAATCCCTCTCCCCTTTTGCGCTCCAAATTGGGTTTCAAACCTTCTTTATGCAGTTCGAGCAGGGATTTTTCCTTCGCTACAACAATAGGAAGATCGATCCGGCTTCCTATATCGAATTTGAGTTCGTTCCTCTGGCGCCAATTGTTCCGCTCCAACAATTTCGAAGCATAACCGGACAAATACTCACGCAGCCAAAAGGAAAGTTCACCGGTGGGATGCAGCGATTGATCGAAATAGACGCTGATCAGGCTATTGTAAAATTGATCGTGTAGATATCGTAATGTCGACGGCAATTGTTGAAAAAACGGAATCGTGCGCGGATCGCGGTCCATCCGCTCGAGCAGCCACATTCTCTCATGCAAATATGAGACTAAGTTTTCCGAAACCAGCAACAAACCCGGCATGATTTCTCGATATTTTTCTGCGCGATCCGAGCCTCGCCACTCTCCCCACATTCCGAAATACCAACTGTAATGCCGTTGTTCAGCTGGCTTTTCGTACGGAGTTTCGATCAAGGTCAATTGCGGGAAAGGAAGCCGGCCCAATTTCTCGACCACATATTCCTCCTGCTCCTTGACTTCCTCCATATACACCCGCGCTTGATAACCGTGATAGGGCAGATGATAAAATCGAAGACGGTATCCTTCCCGCTCTTCTTCCACATAATCGAAATCCCCCCAATAAATCTGCAATCCATCGACCGGATAGAAGGTGCGCCATTTCTCGGTCCGATCGCCATTGTCTTCCTCGGTAGAGACGAGAGCACCGGCAAATGCCCCGCTTTGATCCTCTTTCAAATGAAGAGTAATTTCCGCTTCGAAGAGATCACCTTCTGTTTCTACCCATTGACTTCTATGGCGGGTGAGCATTTTTTTCCAGGGTACCGGATACCATTTTCCTTCCAGCGCGGAATACGGCTTATATAACTCGTGTGTATCGCGATGATATTCCATCACAATCGTGTGCGCCTCTCCTGCTTTGAGAGGTTCCGTAAAGGCAACCCGCAGTTGAGCCGCCCGTTGACTGAACGGACAGGGCTTCCCATCCAGCGACACAGATTCCACGATAAAATGAGGATCGATTTCGAAACCAACTTTTTGGGCTTCCTGCGTAGTCTCGAAAGCAATCTCGGCTTTCACATCCATCCGCTGATACGTGGAATAAGGATCGATATCCAGTCGAACCAGATTCATATCGATCGCCTCACCGGAAATCCCGTTTTCCCGATTTAATTTCTCCAAACGGGTAAGTTCCTCCCGCTTGGCAATGAGTTCTTGATAATGATAGGCCGCCCAAAGTCCGCCTCCCGCCGACAACAAAATGCACGTAACGAGCATCAATCGAAACGCCCATCCCAAATGAGAATCAAAACGTAGATTGGAAAGCCAACGGAGAAACATCGGCATGGCAAAAATACTGTACCGTTTATTTCGGGCGATGATCCACCGCTGGGGTTCCTGCCGGCGTAGATACAAGGGAGCGAAATAGAGTATCGTGACACTCACGAGTGTATGCGCCAGAAACTGAATCCAATAGAGGCTGAAGTCCAACCGCACACCGATGGTCGGCGACGCATCGGCCAAACGCCGGATTGGCTCTTTGATATTCAACAATGTTCCGGTTTTACTTCCAACATACACAAGACCAACTACGACAATCCCCCCGAATAACAACGCCGCAAAATCATGTTTTAAAAATGTACGCATGGTGATTGTCACGGCTATCGCAGGAACGACAACGGGAAGAATAAGGATTGTATAAGCAATGAAAAATGGCTGCCAGACAACAAAACCGTGACCGTACAAAAATTGCCAGAGTCCAAAGGAAAAAATCCCGAACGCGCTTAAAGGCATGATGATGAACAAAACCCCCAAGAAGCGTCCCCAAATCAATTCCATGGGATTGACAGGAAGTGGAAAGAGGATTTTATCCATATGGGTACGGCGCAGCCGTCCGCAGGTATCCAGCGCCAATGCCACAGCCCCCAGATAAATGACGGATAACATCAGACCAAAACTGGGATGTTGAAAACTATACGCCACATGAAGAAAATAACCCTCTCCCGCCAGCTGCAAATAATCCTTCCGGGCAAAGAATGAAATGGCTACCATCAACGCAAGCAGCAGCCAGAAACGCCACCCTCTGATGCTCATTCGCGCTTCATAATAGGCTGTACTCAATGTCTTTGCGATCATGGTTCCATCCTCATGCTTCCTGTTTTTCCAGATGAACCGGCCGGTTGCTCATCCGGTTAAACAAACCAACGACGCCGGCTTTGGCATCTTCAAAAATACTATAGACAATCGGGATAATCAGCAGCGTCAATACGGTCGAGGAAAGCAGCCCTCCGATCACCGCAATCGCCATCGGCGCACGGATCTCCGCGCCTTCTCCGAAACCGAGCGCAAGCGGAAGCAAAGCCAAAACCGTTGTCAATGTCGTCATGATAATCGGGCGAAGCCGGCGGCAGCCGGCCCGCACGATGGCTTCCCGCATTTCCACTCCTTCATCCCGCCGCAGGTAATTGATGTAATCCAACAGCACGATGGCGTTGTTCACCACGATTCCAGCCAGCATGATGATCCCGATATACCCCATCAGATTCAGTGTCTGCCCGGTGAAATAAAACGCCCAAATAACCCCCACCGCCGCCAATGGCATCGAGAACATGATGACAAAGGGGTGCAGCAAGGATTCGAAAAGAGACGCCATGACCATATACACAAGAATCAAGGCCAGGATCAATGCGAACCGCAGCCGTTCAAAGGATTCGCGCCTCCGTTCTTCCTCGCCTCCGAAGTTGATGTAATAATGCTCGGGTGTCTGCATACTTCCGATGGTTCCCTTCACGGCTCCGATTGCATCGCTCAATTTGCTGTTTTCTCCTACATCGGCGAGCACACGTGCAATCCGTTCTTGCTCGCGGTGCAAGATTTCCCGAGGGCCAGGCTCGATTTTTACATCGACAATATGCCCCAACGTCAACGCGCGGTCCCCCCCGACAGGAACAATGGTTTCCAATAATTCAGGAACATTCATTTTCCCATCCCCGAATTGAACCCGGATATCTTTGGTCTGATCAACATCCTGGATACTGGTCGCCACTTGCCCGCGCAACTGATTTTGAACAAGGGCAATCAAACGCTGCTGATCGAGTCCCGCTTCAACCATAAGCGTCCGATTCGGGATCAAATGCACCTCCGGATTGCCTTCCAGAATCGTGGTGCGTACATTCGCCACTTCCGGGAGCTGATCCATGCTGTTTTTGACCAGTCGCGCCAATTCGGAGAGAGTTTCCAGACTTCTTCCTTTGATTTCGACCACAATCGCCGCTTTTTCCCCTCCGATCAGTGTAGACAGAGAGGTTTGCGACATCAAATAGTTCATTTCTAAGTTACGAATCGTTTCGCATTTCGGTTCCAGATATTCGATCACCCGCGGGACGTCGATGGGGGAATTCTCTTTCAGTGAAACCAGAATTTGCGCCGTGTTGGGTCCTTCGGGTTCTTCATCGATCGCACCGGTATCATCGGGTTTCTGTCCCACACGCGTGAAAACGTGTTCGATCGAATCCCCCAAATCCTGCGTCAACCACCCCTCGATATTCCGGGCGGCCAACTCCGTCGTTTCCAAGCGTGTGCCGGGCGGCATTCTCATTTTGATGATAAATTGAGTCTCCGCCGCCTGCGGAATGAATTCCTGCTTGATTTCCATCAATAACGGCACACTGGCAATACAAATCAAAATAACTATCACGCACGTCAACAACCGTTTCCGCAATGTCAACGATAAAAATCTCGAATACAGCCCCCCGGTTTCCTCCTGAGCCGGCGGTGCTCCCTTCAGATACCGCGCACACAACGCAGGGATCATCATCAACGCAACCACCAAAGACGCCAACAAGGAAAAAACGACCGTCAATGCTTGTTCTTTGAAAAGCTGCGCCGTCACACCGCCCATATACGCGATAGGAACAAACACGACCACCGTTGTCAATGTCGAAGCCGCAATCGCCGAAGCCACCTCTCCGGCTCCTCGCGTCGCCGATTGAGTCGGAGTATCACCGACTTGTCTTCGCCGAAAGATGTTTTCAATAACCACGATGGCATTATCCACCAACATCCCCGCTCCCAACGCCAATCCTCCGAGAGTCATGATATTCAAGGATAAGTCCATGAAATACATCAGATTGAACGTGGCGAGAATCGAAACGGGAATCGCCAACGCAACGATCAACGTTGTTCGGATATTCCGCAAAAACACAAGCAAGACAATGGCCGCTAACATAATTCCTTGAATCGCTGTGCTTTTGACTTCGGAAATGGATCGTGTGATAAACAGCGATTGATCATAGGCGATTTCAATTTGAGTATCTTTGGGAATGATATCCGGTCCTCGACCGCCTCTCCCACCGGGCCGTCCACCCCTGCCGTTGGATTGTCCTCCTTGATTCATCATCGCCACAGTGGCTTCGTCTTTCCCCAAGAAAGCACGTACATCCTTGACGACTTCTACGGTATTACTGCCCGCTTCCTTATACAACGCTATGCCGACAGCGTCTTGGCCGTTCATCCGGACGGAATTGATCGGTTCCTCATATCCCCACTTGGCTTCCCCCAAATCGGTCAAGTAAATCGGCACTTCATTGGAATAGCCGACCACCGTACGGGAAAGCTGTTCGATATTTTTGATTTCACCGATCGCCCGAATGAGAAACCGCTGATTTCCTTCATCGACCCATCCCCCCGAGGTACTGACATTCGCTTCTTCCAAGGCGCCGGCCACTTGATCGATGGTTAAATTATAAAAATGCAACAACTCCGGATTCAAGACACATTGGGCCTCCGGCACCAAACCACCGGTCACTTCTGCCCGGGCGACACCGGAAATCCGTTCCAAGGCAGGTCCCACCGTTCGTTCCGCAAGATAACGCAATTCCTCCAAACTGCGCTTTCCATACAATCCGAGCGTCATCACGGGAAGGGCATTGGGATCGTACCGTAATGTTGAAATCTCCTCGATCTCTTCGATATTGGTGCCCTGAACGTTTTTCTTCACCTCCAACATGGCGAAGTCCATATCCGTTCCCCAATGGAAATCGACCACGATGGCTCCGGCATCCGCACGGGATACACTGGCCACTTCCTTTACCCCTTTGATGGTCCCGACTCTTCCCTCCAACGGCTCGATCACGATACGTTCGATTTCCTGCGGAGCCAGACCTGGGGCATCGGCCATAACCGTAATCCGCGGTGCGCGAAGATCAGGGAACAGATTGGTCGGTAATTTGCTCAGCGAAATCCACCCTAACAACACGACACCGATAAAAAACATACTCACGGTAACGGGATAACGCACGGCAAATGCAGCCGCTCCCATCCCTCGGTGAGTGATCCCTCTTTCTTCTTGCTCTCCGTCAGGATCCCGTTGGAGATCGTCCTGGGTTGGTTCAAAACCGGCTTGAATCGGATCAGTCATAACGTTTCACTTTGAACTAAATCATTTCTAATTTTCATGGATCGATCATGTAAACCATCGTGCTGTTTGCCGCAGTCTTCGAAACAAATAATCCAAGACAAAACCAACCAGCACGAACAGAAATAGGCGATTGAACAGGATGCCGAATGGACTGATATTCTGATCCCAGGCTTGATAATCCGAGATGGGATTATGATACATGACAATTGGCCCCAGCTCCCGCAGCCAAAAGAAATGAATCCCGAAAACCAGCAGGGATACCAGCCCCGTGGCGATGGCATGACGGCAAAATGTCGATATCAAAACCGTAATCACGCCCACGGCAAATGACGATGTAATGACTAATAACATCGTAATCCACAATCCTTCATAATAAGCGGCAAACAACCGGAAAAATACAACGACAAACAAACACAACATAAAAATCCAAATCGTGAGGGTGATCAGTTGCATCACGATGAGTTTGCCACGCGTCATCGGTTGGCTCCATAAGATTTCCAACGTATCTCTTTCCCGCTCACGCGGGAGAAGATTCATGGACAGGAGAACCATCACCACCGTGAAATAAATGTAGCAATATTCCAACATCATCCGCGGGCTTGTACTCATATCCTGCATGAGTATCACGCCGAAAAAAGCGAAGGCGCCCAAAATGGACAAATACGCTTCGACACGCAGGAATTGACGAGACGTATACAGGAACAAATGAAACCAATAAGCGATTTCCCGACACATCCAAACGATTCCCACCGCCAATAGGGATCGCACCGTCTTCAGCGCGTAGACAATATTGGAATAGACCTGCTTCGGATGACAGATACACCACCAAACCGCCGCCAATGGTTTCAGCAGTGAACGGATCTTCCCGTGCTCCCGCTCGCTGACTTCGTATGTTGTTGACAACGTTTCACCTCTTTACGCAGCGTCTTTTTGCTGTTCGAGAAAGCGCACATAGGCGTCTTCCAAATTGGGAGAGACAATCCGCGCATTGTCCCGAGGGGATGTGGAAGAGATAACGCGAAAACAGATTCCTCGTTCATCTTCCCGGACGGAAACCAGATTCGGATAAGTGGACAATTTCTCGACATCTTCCTGGCTTCCGTAAAATTCCCACGTTTCATCTTTGGCCGCTTGTACGAAAATCGATGGAGATCCATGAAAACGAATGCGGCCGTCAAGCATCAGCGCCATCTGTGTGCATGTTTCTTCGATATCTTTTACGATATGAGTCGAAAGAATCACGATTCGGTCCTGTCCCAGTTCAAACAGAAGATTCCGAAAATTGACCCGTTCTTCCGGATCGAGACCCGCCGTCGGTTCATCCACGATAATCACTCTCGGATTACCCAACAGAGCCTGAGCAATCCCCACTCGGCGCAGCATCCCGCCGGAAAATGTTTTGAGCCGCTTATTGGATACTTCTTGCAATCGAACCCACGAAAGCACTTCGTCCACTTGCCTTTTGAGTTCTCTTCCACTCACGCCTCGCAATGAACACAAATAAAATAAAAATTCCCGCGCCGTCAATTCGGGGAAAAAACCGAAAAATTGAGGAAGATACCCTAGCAGTTCACGGATTTGATTCGGATGTTTTCGGCTGTCGTACGAACCGATGGTAAGAGTGCCGGAAGTCGGCTCTAAAAGAAGAGTGAGAATCTGCATTAAAGTGGTTTTCCCGGCGCCATTCGGTCCCAAGAGACCGAACAATCCTTCCTGAATCTGCAAATCCACACCCCGCAACGCTTCATTGCCATCCGGATATGTTTTTTTGATATCGGAACAAACGACTTCCACGATCATTGCCTCCCTGTACAATGAATCTTCTAAATCTCGGACAGTAACTCCCCGATTCAATTTGACATAGGGATCATGAAGTCCTTAGGGACCGGATGCAATTTCACCAAGAGGATTATCTTCTTCTCGAATGGTGACATTCACATCGACACCATCCGTCAATGTTTCATACCCCAGGACAACCAGCAGATCGCCTTCTTTCAGCCCGTCGATAATTTCCACTTCTTCTCTATTTTCGATTCCCGTCGTTACAACGCGCTTTTTCGCGATCATCGGAACATCTTCTGTTCCCTGTTGCTCTTCGGCTGGAAATTCTTCGTATACCTCTTCTTCCGTTGCGGGAAGAACATCGTCGGAAGCCATGGCCACTTTTTCAAATCCACCGCCTGAATTGGCAATCGACGGCTTACCATCCCGCTCCTGAAACGGTCTCATTTGATTTTCCACCGTGGCTCCTTTGACTTCATCCGATGGCTTTTCCTCGATGACATACACCACTTCTTCGTTGTTCTGCAATGTAATTAAATTCCGAGGAATACTGATTGCATCCAATCGCTCTTCGGTTATGATGCGCGCCTTTGCAAACATTCCGGGACGAAGTTCATGATCGGGATTATCCACAAGAACATTGACCGTATAGGTTCTCGTATTCGCATTCAATGCCGTTGAAATCTCTTGCACCTTTCCCCGAAAATCATTGCCGGTTCGGGAATAAATTTCGAGCTCCACATCCTGCCCGATTTGCACTTCCATCAAATCTTTCGCAGGAACATCCAAGGCGACATAGACCTGATCGATGTTGGCCAAGCGGCAAAGAACGGAACTTTGTCCCACCATCAAACCATTCATCAATGTCAGATCGGTTTCTCCGCTCTCTCGCTGGGAATTGACCAAACTTTGTTTCGCCGGAAGAAGCACGCCGTTAAAAGAAATGACAATCGGCACTTTTTCCAACTCCTGTTTCATTTTTTTCAAGGCCATCCTTCTGGCTTCAACGTTTTTAAGGGCTTCCTCATAAGAATTTTCTCGTTGAATTCTCGCCAGGACAGCCTGATCATATTCCGCTTTGGAAATCGCGCCCCGATTGTACATTTCCTTATTAAAAGCTTCATCCTTGATCGCCTGCTGAAGTTGGGCGCTTGCCGGTTCGACCCGCGCTTTGGCGATTTCAAGCTGCAATTCCGCATCGTTGATATTGAGAGTCAACTCTCGATCGTCCATATTGGCCAGCAATGCGCCTTTTTCGACTTCATCCCCTTCCATCCAACGTTGAGTGTAATAAATCCGCCCCGTCATTTCCGGTTTGATCTCGATTTCTTTTATTGGAACAACCGTTCCAACCGCCTGAAGATAGGCATACATTCGCCCTCGGTCGATTTGCTGGACGGTGACGGGGATTTTAAATTGAGGCTTCTCCGGTTTCCCCCAATTCTCGCCGGTCGCTTTCCCTTGGAATGTAGAAGATTTTCCACCTCCGAAAAAGCCGCATCCTGCAAGCAATGAAAGACCTGCCACTAAAATCAATGTTCTATAAATCTGTGTCATCTCTTTTATACCATTCATTATTTACTGCGTGATATGTTTTCATCAATTCAAAGTGTTAGCCTCTTCCTCATGTATAGGTCAACACAACCGCATGAGAAGTTCCTCAGAGCAGAAAAAATAGGCTATGTTTCAGTATAATATACGAATCGAAACAGAAAAAAATTCAATCTTTTCAACACTTTCTCTGCCCCCTCCATAAATGAATATATCATTTGTGATTATCGTAACTCTTCCTACAAGAGAAACAACTATTCGATTCAATTTTTTATCGTCAGTTCAGCTGAACTAACCTTACTCCTCTATACTCTGAGGATAACCTGCAACGGAACAGAAAAAATTATGGAACAATCGATCGGCCAAGTGGTTTACCTTCATCGATTTGTCTCTTTCCTCATTTTCTATTAAATTCTTCAAGATAATTCTTTCCTCCATTGGGGTTTCCTCGTAATACGCTCGCGCCCAAGCCGATGCCATTCTTTCCGTCACTTCGACATGAAACTGCAATCCGAAATATTTGTCCTTCCAGCTGAACGCTTGATTTCGGCAATCCGACGAGTGAGCCAGGTGCAATGCCCCCTCAGGCATCTGAAATGTATCTCCATGCCACTGAAATACTGACAATGGATTCGATAAACCGGTCAACAAAACATTTTCTTCTCCTGCTTCGGTGAATTCCACTTCTTTCCACCCGATTTCCATTTGCTCACATTTTACAACCTGTGCGCCCAAAGCCGATGCAAGCAGCTGCCCCCCTAAACAAATTCCCAAAATTGGAATATCCATCTCAATGCCCCGTTTGAGAAAAACTTTTTCCTGGGCGAGAAATGGATATTGATCCTCTTCATCCACATTCATGGGTCCACCCAAAACGACGATCGCGCCATAATGAGTAAGATCGGATGGAACAGATTCACTTGAATATAAGTCTCTGATTTCCCACGAAATGTTCCGTTCTTCCAGAAAACGTTCCATGGTCCCTGGCGTTTCAATAGGAATATTTTGAAGAAAAAGTACCGGTTTCATGCATACACTCCATGCACTCATCTCAATGCATTAATCGCTTCAATATTTTGCTCATAAATTTTGAATACCTTATCGAATTGAACTACACGAAACAACTCTTTCATGTTGTCATTCAACGAACACAATACCAACTTTCCCTGTATGGTTTCAATTTCCCGGTGAATGTCGATCATTGCTCGGACACCTGCGCTTCCAATATAATCGGTTTCCGAAAAATCGATGAGCATTTTTTGAACACCACTTTCAATCGCTTTTCTAAATGCAGCGGAAAATATCGAGATCGTCGCCCAATCGATCCTTCCTTTCGGCTGCAAAATGATAATATCGGCTTCCGAGTTGACTTTGATTTCCATTATGATCCTCCCCCCATAGATTTCAGTACCATTAAAACGCATAAACTCCAGAATTCAATTAAAATCATATAAATCACTTCATTATTTATTCGAAAAAACATCCTATCTCCTCTCATTTTGTTCTCTTGACGTTGTTTTATTCATACCTTTCACCTGGAATTGTTGAAAAAATCACTGGAAATGTTGTTTTTCTCTTGACATTGTCAAGTAAACTTGGTTATAATAAATGATAAATAGACTCATTTTATCATAAAAACATAATACTGCTGGAAGGAGAGTTGTAAGTGCGCCATGGTCAAGCAGCCAACAAACGAAAAATTTGAATATCCGCTGACATTTGATAGTGAAACAAAAGCATGGGAAGCGTTGAAACCTTTTTTAACCGACGCGCTTCGGGAATTGTCGCAAAACTCCGCCGCTTCTTATTCGCAATCCCATAAAGCGGTAAAAAAATTCTTTGAGAAAAATCACTTGACATTCCCACATCCCATCGTGACCGATCAGGAAGCCAAAGCATTGCTGGATACGGTGTTTGAGATCCAAGAAGAACTCATTCATCACAACCAGGAAGAAGAACAAACGCTGAAAAGATACGGCCGGCATGTACGTGAATACCTTGCGGATTATTTGCTCGAAGTCCATCTTCAATATTTGGACAAAATGCTTGGCAAAGGAATTGAAGATGGAATAGAAGTGCTTGCGAAACAGTTAAACGTTGAGGATCGGTTTGAGAGTCATAAGGCACTCAAACGGCTTGAAAAAAAAATCTCTCTCTACCGCGAAGTCGGTTCATTTATTCATGCGCAAGAACTCTCGCTCTCTGCGGTGAAAGTCCGTTCCCGCTCTGAAGCACGCGCCAAACGAGGAAACCTTTGGACAACAGACCGTCGGGAAAAATATGCATTTCTCGAACAATTGGCTGACGACAAAAAAGTGTGCCCACCATTCACAGAAGAAGACTTGGAATTTCTGGTAAGCCAGTCCAGCATTGATATGCTTCAGAAAAAAACCGATCTACTGTTGAACGAACTGGGATATGTCGAACCAAATCGTTTAAAAGCCAATTATTCCAGGCTGTATGATCACTTGCAGCGAAGTAAACTACGGCAATCCGATTACAATCGGCGCCGGGATTTATTGCTCAAATTAGGGGCAACTCAGGATCAAGTGGACTATATCTCTGCCCGTGCTACCTATCAAACCATGAAGAACCTATTGAAACTGGCCAATGGAAAGTTGGCCATTTCCGATTTGATGGGAGGCAAAAGAACCATCACCAAACTGCTGCGGCGAAAAGGCAAAGCCAAAAGCAATGCGGAAATAATGATCACGAACTATTTGGTCCAACACGAAAACATTTCCCGGAGTATCGCCCAAAATTATGCCCGAACCCGGAAGAATCATTCTCTCGAACACCTGAAAAAAACGTTGAATTTTTTAAAAGAAAACTATCGGCGAATGTATCGAAGCCATTGGGGATTTCCAATACAGGAAAACGTTCTGCAACGCGCCCTGGAACAAGGATTGTCCCGGCAAAAATTGAGCAAACGTGCATTGACCACGAAAGATTTCATCAACGATCTGCGCCGAGCATTGGCACTCGAAGAAGCGCTCGTTGTCAAGGAACAGGATAAATTAACCCCGGAAGCCAGACGGGTCGCATTGACCCCACTGAAAGAAGTCCTCGACTATGAAACCGATACGGACACGAGAAAACAATTGTACTTCATCTATGAACAATTCTGCCGCTACGGTTTCTGTATTCCGAAAGACAAATTGAAACAAATTTGCCTGAAAAATGCAGGATTGTTCCCCACAACCCGCAAAGTCAGAGATGCATTGGAAATCCTGAACGGAGCCTATCGGGCTATCGGACAGCACGGTGAAACACTCTGTGTTCTCCCGGACTATCTAAGGCTCCCCAAAGAAAGTGCAACTCAACCGATGCCCCAAACCATCCTGAAACAACAAAGCGGATAACATCGAATTCAAGCCTAAATTCGAGTCGATAAATGAGAAAAAAGCCGGTTCACTTTCCGGCTTTTTATCTTTATATTTCCTTTTCATTTCAGCCATAAACTGCAAGTATCGAATGATCATCCATTTTGTTATAATGTAAAGAAGGGAACATTTTTCCCGCAAAGCACTACTAATACATTGAATAAAATGATAATCTTAATGAGATTCATTCTCGATATAGGGTAGGTTGAGCATAACAAAACTGACCATTCAAGTCATTTCTTGAAGGAGCGATACATGCGTAAGATCATTCTTTATGCATTTGTGTTTTTTGTAAGTATAGGAAATACTGGAAAGACTGCCGATTCACCGGTACCTTTTACGGTACAAGAAAAATGGGTTTACGAACACACCGGCCCACGCCCCTGGAGTGATGGTAAAGATTCAATCGACGAAAATCATGTTCTGGAAGTGATTTCGGTAGAAGGGGTAAATGGCATCAAACGATGGGCTGTCAAAGAAACCTGGGGAACCGACGAACGTGATAATTCTATTCTTTATTACGATTCCGAAAAACAATTGCACAAACAAGAAGTGGGACAAAACTTTGTCATTTGTTTCAACCCCCCGATACCCGATCATAGCACTATGGATATCGGTGAAGAGAAAACGGTCGAAATCAACGCCATAATGGGAAATGAAGGACGCGGTCAACACAATCCTCTGATCATTCAGGCAAAACGATTGGAAAATGAAATGGTTACTGTCCCAGCCGGTCAATTCGAGGATTGCATTCATGTCGAAACGGAAGAAACCATAACCTTTGAAACCGAAAACGGCAATGTGGATCTCGTTCTCAAACAGTCCTTTTGGTATCATTCAGAGGCCAATGGAATCGTAAAACAACACTGGCAATTTTCACCGGTTCAATTTGGCGACAACATACGCACTGCTTATAGTTGCACGAGCGAACTAATAGAACATACACTCCCCGAAAAAGAATAAACTTCTTCGAATTCAAATGATACGTCACTATGCCGGAGGCAGGATATCTTCCACCTTACAACCTGAAAAAATTTAGTGGCATGCTCGAAGATGCCGGTGTTCCATTTTGTGAAAATCGCTACTACCCTATATCTATAATCAAAAAATGTGAGCCAAGTACTCCATGACATTTATTTCTCAACTCGGAAAATGCCATATCCGCTGGCCAATAGACCGTTCCTTGGAAGACGATCTGGGACAATGGCGGGTCGCGCACGTCAAACCGCGCAATGAAAAAGCATTGGCTGAGGACTGCAAACACTTGGCTATCGGCTATTATTTACCGCTTTACGAAAAACGAACCCGGCGGCGCGATAACAACAAGCCACGCAAAAGCATTATTCCTTTATTTCCTGGCTATCTACCGTTCGTCGACGAAGACGATGCAAAACATCGTCTTTATGAAACCAATCGAATCGTTCATATTCTCGACGTGCCGGATCAACAACAATTCGTCGAAGACCTCACCGGAATCTGGCAAGCCGTAAGTGCCGGTGTAACCATCGGAGTAGAGGAATCATACTCAGTCGGTCAAAAAGTACGTGTCAAAGAAGGCCCCTTACAAGGACTAATCGGTGTCATTTTGGATAACGCCAACAAAAGGCGTCTTTTATTGAACGTGGAAGCGTTCCGTATGGCGGTAAGTGTGGAACTGGATCGCGAAGATATCGAACCACTTTAACATAAAGTAAGATTCATTACTAATGGTAACAATATCTACCCAACAGTGAATTGAACTTTTGCTCGTAGGGTGGGATGAGCCACGCGAATCCCACCATTCCGTAAGTGGGAGAACCGATCATGAAAATGACATCATGCAAAATGATTATCCTGCGTGCCATAATGATCACCATGGGCCGCTGGGGATGGTTTGCCGAAACATTCAAACGATTCATGGTGTATTACACCATCCAGAAACGTGGAGAAGCGAAATACGTGGCCAGTTCACGCTATTTCACCCTGGATCAATTGGAAAAGCAATGAATCTCTGTAGGTAAGGGATTAAAATATTATATAAATGACAATTTGACCCACCAGTGAAATAGCTACAAAAGGACGAAGATTGATTTTTTGCCCGGTATCGGGAATTTCATCCTTCACTTCGGATTTCTCCATTGAAAAAATCCATATCAGTATGAGAAGAGGATAGAGAATAAACAATCCCTTCGCCAACCAAAGCGGGATCGCCAGAATGAAATCCCTCATGATCTCACCGGGAAATTGCAATATGGAAACAATGAAATCAATCATGGTTCTTCCTCCCTTTGTACCGGTACACCAGCCCGACCAATTTTTCCTCCGGTTCCGGTTTCGTCAATAAACTGATTCCGATCGTTAAAACCATCGATAACACAAACGACCAGAGCGCAATATACAGAAACGGATCTTCAATCAGAAATAGCGGTTTCATGGTAGCATGAAGATTCACTTCGATTTCCTCCGGATACACTTGTTCCAGAAGCAGCCGATTGAGCCGCAGGAGATTCTTCCCGCGCGGATTTTGTTCATACAAAATTTGTACATCGGGCGGAGGACTCATCTGGGTAATCAGCGAGTCGTCGAACAGTACTTGCTGCCGTGCCGCATCGTTGATATGGTTGACCAGAGTTCTTAACAGTTCATCGGTTTCCCCGCTGCCATCGAATTCATCCAATTGATCCTGAGTTTCCTCAGGCAACTGTGCTCGCAATTGCTGCGAGTAGGTATCCTGCGGATCTTTCAAATGCATGACGAGTGATGCTGGATTCTTCAGTTCTTCCACCCGCAATCTCGGATTCGTCGTCATGTCGATGAACAGAAGCGACGAAGAAAAAATGAGACCGCAAACAAGCCCGATAAAAGCTGCGGTGCCGGTCGTTCTCCACCACAATCCGCCCAACAGCAACAACGCCAGGCTCGGTCCTTGGAATACAGACAGCAACGTTTGGATGATCGTATAAATGCTCTCCTCCCGTCCCTGCACCCAAACAGCAAAAACAGCTGCGCCGACAATAAATATAAAAGTAAAGATCCGCCCCACATGCAGATAATGCCGGTCCGACTGATTGGGTTTGAAAAACCGTTCATAAATATCGCGCGTCCAAAGCGTCGCCGCCGAATTCAAACAGGAATCCACACTGGACATGAAGGCAGCCAGGAAGGCGGCAAAGAAAATCCCGAGAATCCCTGTCGGCAATATATCCCGAATGAGAATCGGCAAGGCGGAATCCGGATCGCTGATATTCGGATTGTGAGTTAACACCAAAATCCCCGGAATCACCATCACAATCGGAATAAATGTCTTGAGAATCGACCCCCACACCAGCGAGGCTTTCACCTCGAATTCGGACCGCGCCCCCAAACATCGCTGGATGATCGACTGATTCCCGATCCAGTACGCCGGCGCCAGCACAAGCCCCAAACCCAACAGAATCCCCGACCACGGAAACGGGGTATCCGTATCCGCAGGAAGCACAAGTTCGAAATGATTTTTGTATTGATCTCCCAGGCTATGAACCTGAGTCATGAATTCTGAAATTCCCCCCGCGTTATAAAGCGCAATGATCAAAGTCAAAGCGCATCCCCCCATCATCACCGCGCATTGAATCACATCGGTATACACCACCGCCGCCAACCCCCCGAGCAATGTATAAAGCCCGACCACAAAAGCCGAAACGAAAATCGACGTCATCAGCGGCCAATCCAACATGACATTCATCATTTTCGCGGTAGCGTACAGCATGATCCCCAGATTACAGGTCAAGAAAATTCCCCACACGATCGTCGTGATGGTGCGCACCCCGAGATTGAACCGCTTGCCCAAAAATTCAGGAATCGTATACACCCGCGCCCGATAGAAATAAGGAACAAAGACAAAGCCGGCAATGATCATAATCGGCACACTGCCCAGCCAGTCGAAATTCCCCAGCACAATTCCATACAGATACGCCGACCCGGCAATCCCGACAATATCGATCGCTCCGATATCCGAAACAACCAGCGACATCCCGATCGCCCACCAAGGCAGCTTACGCCCCGCCAAAAAATAATCCTGCCCGGTCCGAATATTCCTCCCCAAATACATCCCCAACGCCACGGTCCCAACGAGATAGAGGATCATAATCGCATAATCGATCCCTTGAAGCGCCTGAAATTCCATGAATCTGCCCTCGGTTTCAAATGAATCTATTTGGTGTGCAATAGTACGTTATTTTTGGGGAGAAGAAAAGTGTGAAGAGAATACATCAAGAAATGTTTCCTATTGCATTACATCAAGAAACATCAGTATAGAGAGAATCGCTTTATGCCTTATTTATCGGTAACTGGACCATAAATGTTGAACCTTTGGCCGGTGAACTGACAACCGTTATGCCACCTTTATGTGCATGAGCAATAGATCGAGCAAGGCTGAGTCCAAGGCCAGAGCCTCCACTTTGACGGTCTCGGGCTTCAGCCACGCGGAAAAACCGCTCAAAGATTTTTCCCTGCAAATCCACAGGAATTCCAATCCCAGAATCACTGATTGACAATTCGGCCACCCCATCACTTTTTTTTACATTCACCCAGATATGTCCTCGTTCCCGATTGAAACAGATAGCGTTGCTAAATAGGTTGACCACCATTTGCCGAAGCCAGCTCTCGTTTCCCTGCACCACAATTGGCTCAGACGGTGGATTCCAACTTACATCAATAGAACGTTTTTTTGCAATAGGCACAATTGATTCGATTGCATCGGAAACCAGTTCGATAAAATTGAGGGAATGAATATCCGGAATCTCGGATTGGACCTCGGTTCGAGCCAGCAGGAGCAAATTCTCTACAATGTCGTTCATTTCCTGTGCGACGCTCTCGATCAATTGCAAAGAATCATGATGGGATGATTGATTGCAGGTTTTTAAATTTGCCGCTTCGGCTGCGCATTGTAAAGCGGAGAGTGGAGTACGTAATTCATGGGAGACATCGGCTGAAAACTGTTTCTCTCGGAGAAATGATGTCTCCAAACGGATCAAAAGGTTATTTATGGTTTTTATTGTATTTTGCATTTCTCGAGGCGATTCAGGATTGTCAAGCCGGTAGGACAAAGAATTGGCGTCAATCCTGGAAATATCTTGTGCCATGCGGGATAGCGGCTGTAAAGCCCATTTGATTCCCCGCAATCCTGTCAATCCAACTGCCAATGTCACCCCCGTACCGCCAAAACATAACCAGAAGAAAATGGAATTCAAAAATTCATCGTATTCTTCATCTTCATAGGCAACTAACAACGTGATGGAACCGGGAGTTTCCGGTTTCACCAATTCGAATTGCGCAGTGGATGTGTTTTTTGAAGAATTCGGTACAAAACTGATCCACAAACCGGAAAAAAGGGTGGATTTATTGAGGGAAAAACGGGCGAAATGGGATGGATTTCGTTTGTGGGGATGGTAAGGGATTGTATCCTCAAGTCGCCCATCGGATTGATATAACAAATGGCCATCAGCATCCCATACTGCTAACAATAAATTGTTTGAAGGAATAGGGGGACCGGTTTTGATTGTGCTGAACCAGAGTTGTTTTTTTTGTTGAAGCACTGGTGATTGATCGGGATGAATATCTTTTGCGATTGTATCGGCCATTAAAAAAAGTTTCTTTTTGGCACTTTCCTCCAGATAATTTTGGAGACCGGAGTACATGATCCAACCGAACACGGTCAAAGAGAAGGCGGTTATCAACGAAAGCATTATGAATAAACGTGTTGTTAGAGAGTTCATTCGATAAGGTCTCCGATGTGATATCCATGTCCGCGTCTGGTATGAATTAATTTTTTCTCATATCCGCTGTCGATTTTTTTCCGAAGACTCTTGATATACACCTCGATAACGTTGCTGCCGATCTCATCATCGAAATCATAAAGATTTTCCAACAATTCCTGACGGGAAACAATACTCTCTTTTCGAATTGCAAGACATTCCAATACTGCAAATTCTTTTCGGGTCAATGCAATGGCCGTCTCGCCTCGCCTTACGGAATGCTTTTTTGTATCGATACGCAGATCACCAATTTCAATAATGCTGCTCGTTAATTGATGGTTTCTGCGAACGAGTGCTCTTACCCGCGCCATCAATTCTCGAATCGAAAAGGGCTTTACCAAATAATCATCGGCGCCAGCATCCAACCCTTTCACTCGGTCACTGATATCTCCTTTTGCGGTGAGAATGAGAACAGGAGTGAGGTTTCCTTCCTTGCGTAGAATCTCCAATACACGTAAACCATTCAATTTCGGTAACATGAGATCCAAAATAATGACATCATAGGGATGATTTTCTGCATACCAAAGTCCTTCTTCGCCATCCATTGCACAATCAAGTGAGTACCCTTTTGTTGATAAGCCCTCTTTCAAACTGTTCACCAAAGGAAAATAATCTTCAATCAATAAGAGTTTCATAATGGTTCGCAGTACTTATTTCATTTCTAACACAATGCATGCCTTATATAGGATAGGTAACGATTGGTGTTTTTTCAACAAAGCCAGATCCTAGATCAAGGAAAGCGGCCCACATCGTTCTGATGCAGGCCGCTTGACTGCATTCCAAGAGAATATTGCTACCGTTTGTTTTTGGCATGAGGTGGTGGACCGGCATGTTCCGGAGGTCCAGTGAGAGGTAATTTTTTCACTTGCTTTTCAGTCAAAACGCCCAACACAAGATTGGCATATTCTTCTTCTACCGTTTCGATGGATTTTTCTATTGCTTTTATCAATGGTTTTAGTTCCATCTCCATTTTTAATATTTCTTTTACGCCGGTCTGTTCGGATTCGAATTGATCGAGAATCCTTTCAATCTGAATTTGTTGCTCCGCGCTCAATTCGATGAGAGAAAGCCGGTCGAGGTGAATCTTGACTTTTCCCTTTGGCCCCTCTCCTTTGCCTGGATGCATGAGAGCCAATTGTTCCTGTGTCAACACAGGGAACAAGGATTCTTCATATTCCTTTTTAATTCGTCCCCAGCCTTCGATGCGGTCTTTGGCTTCATCCAACTGAGTTTCCATCTCCGCCAAACGGGTCAATGTTTCTTTGTACTCAGGATATTTCTCGAACAAAGTCTTCTCGATCAATTCGATTTGGCGAAATTGATCAGTGGTGAGATCCAGTTTGGCTATCGTTTCGCGGTTGACAATCGGTTTTCGAACCGGTCCGCCCTCATCGCCATCTTGACCGACAATGATCTGTTGACCAATTCGTAAAAACGATTCATCTTCACCCTGAACAGCGCTCATACCAGCAAATACCAGTGCTATTGCCGCTGTTCCCCATAAAGCCCATTGAACTTTTTTCTTCATGATACGATCTCCTTTGTGTAGATATGAATTGACGATTGCAATCATCCTGAGAAATACAATACCGGAGACAAAATGAAGAAATGATGAAAAAAACAAAAAATATAAAATTACCTGAACCTTCTTATTGAACTATACGATTTTTCTTCACTCATTGAACAAATCCCGGAATCCCGAATAATAGTGAAAACATCATTCATGATGTGAAACAGAAATGATCGAGGAGAAAACACCGTGACCCAAAACTCGGTTCCGAAACCGAGTATGAAGTAACCTCACTGCATACGGACATTCTCTGGCTCTTTGACATCCCCAACCAAGCAGGCACCTATCCGCATATTTCCGCCCATGCCCCCATCCTCCCCGACGGCGATTTCCTGTACCTCAACACCAGCAACGGCATCGATAACACCCACCAGATAAACCGTCTGAACCCACGACATGAAAGGGTATTTGGGCTTCACCCCTCGTTGCCGACGGGAAGATTGATGTGGGAACCAAGCGGAACCGGTTTTTTGTGCTGGCAGCGGATCGGAAGAAAAAGGTCATCCATGAAGTTCGGCTGGACAATCCCATCGCCGCCACAGCTACCGCTGCCAATGGAGTCCTCTATGTGACCACGATGCGGAAACTGTATGCGCTCCAACCCGGTCGCTGAAGAACTTGATAAGCCAATCAAAACTTACCAGTTTCATCATCGGAAAAAATAATGCTTGACGGAATCGGTAAAAATGAAGAAAATTCCTTTACTTGTTGAAATGAATTTCCACAATTGACCTTGCAGAATATATACGTTTAGGGGAGTAGAATATGAAACAAGCCTTCACCCTTATCGAACTACTCATCGTCGTCGCCATTATCGGCATCCTGGCCGCCATCGCGGTCCCCAATTTCATGAACGCTCAAGTGCGTGCCAAAGTCAGCCGCGTCACCGCCGATCTTCGCAGCATCCAAACCGCAATCGAAATGTACACCGTTGACAACGGACGGGAGATCCGGGATACCTTCGAGTTCCCAAATTATTTTGGAAACGCGTTTCATGTCTGGTCGCAGTTGACAACCCCCATATCGTACATTTCACCGGGGGCTTTCATGGATCCATTCATTCCGGAAACCAATCCAGTTAGTACAGGCGCAGCGAATGAGGCAGTCGCGGTGGGCACGTATCAATATCACAACATCAAACTCTGGAGGGAAACGAATCGTGGAGGCATGGGCGAACTCGCAGACCGTACCGCCCGATACTACGTTCGCAGCCCCGGTCCGGACCGTTGGTACATCAATCATCCCATGCGGCTGATGAATTGGATGGCCTATGATCCGTCGAACGGCTTGGTGAGTGTCGGAGATATCATCCTCTCGGATAAAGGCATTTTAGGAGAATCGTTCGAGGGCAATAAAGGCTCATCGGATTACCTATAATATCCAACCGCTTTAAAACCCACCACTCCTGCTCTATCCTGAAGTCAACACATATCTTATTGCGAGGCATCAAAATGACAGAGAACAACAAGTCTTCTAGCAAAGAAAACAATCCACAGAATCCCATTTTTAAACCAAATCGACGTTCTTTTATGAAAAGCGGCACAGGAGCCGCGGCGGCAATCAGCATTCTCAATCGAACCGCCGTTCAAGCGTCAGAGCCAAATACATGGTTTCACGAAGGCTGGAATCCAAAAGCTAAATTTCTCAACTGCGGCAAACCGATTCGCATTCAGCCGATTTTAATGTACAAAGTCGCCATACCACGGGAAATGACATCCTGGCGCTCATGGGGAGGCGTGCTAAGCGACGAAACGGCAAGAGAAGAAGTCGAACGAATATCCAACGAACTGGAACAACTTCGCCAAAATGCGGAATTCCCGATTGATGTCCTCCCCGTTCAAGCGCTAAAAACAGAAGAAGAAGCGAAGCGGGTTTTGAAAAATGATTGCGATGTCGCCATGGTCTATCCGGCTTCGGGTTCGGGAAGTCTGCTGCAAGCGTGCGTGCCTACTGACCGGGATACAATACTCTTCGTCCGGCATCGCTCCGGTCCGCTTTATTATTGGTATGAAGCTCTGAGTGTCGCATATTTAAAAACAGACAAGGAAGAATCAAAAACGAAACAAACACGCTTGGGAGAAACACACGTCGATGACGTCGTTGTCGACGATTACAGCGAAGTCCTCTGGCGGCTGCGCGCTCTCTATGGATTGAAAAACCTCACCGGCGCGCGAATTCTCGCACTAGGCGGAGTATGGGGAAAATACGCCGCGGATGCACCACAAATCGCGCGTGAAAAACACAAACTCGACATCATCGAAATGAGTTACGAAGAAATCGAACCACGCATTAAGCAGGCATTGGTTGATAAAAAGCGTATAGCAAGAGCGGAACAATGGACGGATCAGTATTTATCTCTTCCTCATACGACGCTCAAAACGGACCGGCAATTTGTAGTAAATGCTTTTCTCCTCTATGAAATATTCAAAGAAATCATGCAAGAACACGAAGCGCCCGCATTCACGATCAAGCAATGCATGAGCACCATCATCCCCATTGCCAAAACTACGGCCTGCCTCACACTCGGCCTGCTCAACGATGAAGGGCTGACGTCATTCTGCGAATCCGATTTTGTGGTCATCCCGGCCGGAATTCTCTTACGCTACATTACCGGAAAACCCGTTTTTCTACATAACTCCACTTTCCCACATGGGGGAATCGTCACCTGCGCCCATTGCTCCGCCCCACGCCGAATGGACGGAAATCGATATGAACCAACGACAATTCTAACACATGAAGAATCCGATTTCGGCGCCGCCCCCAAAGTAGAAATCCCCATCGGACAGCAAGTGACCTTCCTCGATCCGGAATACACCGTCGGCCGCTGGCTGGGTTTCCGCGGCACTATCGAATCCAATCCCTTTTATCCCATCTGCCGTTCGCAGCAAGACGTAAAAATTCAAGGGGATTGGAAAAAACTCATCAGCGAAGTGCGGGACTCACACTGGCTTATGGCTTATGGTGATTATTTGAAAGAATCCGGCTATGCAGCACGAAAAATGGGGATCGTGTGGGAGAATATTTCGGATGCCTGAATCGGATAAGAATATGCAAAAACCACTTCTGTCAAGAAGAAACTTTGGGAAAGCCGCACTCGGCACAGCTATCATGGGAACACAACCGAACGAAAGCCGAGGGAATCAACTTACTATTGGATGCCCAACCGAAACACGCGAGATTGATGTACTTGTCGCCGGAGGCGGAATGGCGGGAGTCTTTGCCGCAATCGGCGCGAAACAGGAAGATATTCGCGTTACCCTGATCGAGCCGCACAATGTGTTAGGCGGTCAAGGAACCGCCGGAGGAGTCGCCGGTTTTTGCGGCGATACCGCCCGCGTCAATCAACCCTTCTCCGAATTCACGTCAACCCTGGAAAAATATAATCTCATCGCCCCCTACAATCCGAATGCGGATCGTAGACCATATGACTTGGAAGGCTGTGCCTATTTTCTGCAGGAATTTGTTCTCGAAAGAAAGATTGAACCGTTCCTTCATGCCCAAGTAATCGATGCTAGGAAAGATCATACCGGAACCGTTAGCGAGGTGCTGATCGCGACTCCTGACAAACGAATTCTCTATCACCCCAAGATGGTCATCGATGCTACCGGTGATTGTTTTTTGGCTGCCGCCGCAGGCTTCGAAACGATGCATGAACGCCCGAATCAACAGCTCCCCATGAGTTTATACTTCACCCTATGGGATACAGGAGAAAAAGTAAAACCGTTTCTCCCGCCTGGTTGTCCGACGTGGAAAAACGATGAAGAACTGCCAATGACAACCGTTCATGAATTCCCATCTGGGAAAGCGGAAGTGAAGATGAAAGTGATCGGATTCGATTCATGTGACGGTGACAGCCTATCGAAAGCCGAAATCCACGCCCGTCGGCAAATGATGGGATTGATTTATTATCTGCAAACACTCGGATATCGAGGGAAAATCTACGACCGGCATACCCTCGCCTCTACCTCCCGGCAAATCGGGATTCGTGGCGCACGCCGCGTAATCGGCGAGCATATTTTGCTGGAAGATGAAATCAAACAAAGCAAACCATTTGATGATATCGTCGCTGTCGGCACCTACCATCTCGATTATCACTGGCCCGACCGTGTCCAACGAGCCGGAACGGGGATCACCACCCACCTCGATCCTTATCCCATTCCATTACGAAGTTTGATCGCGAAAGATTCTCCAAATCTGTTCGTCGCGGGACGCTGCGCCTCGGCCGATCAAATGGCGATGAGTTCCATGCGAGTGATGGCAACCTGTGCCCAAATGGGCTTCGCTACAGGGGTGGCTGCCGCTCGATGTTTGAAGGAAAAAGCGACCGCTCAAAATGTTTCTAGGATTACCATTCAAAAAGTATTGTCAAAATGCGGTCAATCATTAAAACTTTCAAAGTATGGAGAATATTTAGCTATTAAAAGAAACGCAAAAAAAGAAAAGGAATAGCATCATTATCCCTACTATTTTATTAAATTTTCAGCCCATAGCAAAACCTGTTCGGCAATTTCGATGGCTTTTGAATAATCCTCCTTTGAAATGTGATGGAACATACCTGGATAGCGAGTTATCGTGGCATAAACAGTCAATCCAGCTGCTTCATCAAGATGAGTAGGGAAATCAATTTTCTCTTTTTTTACGATTTTGATCAATTTCGTTAAGTCATGTGTATAGGGAAAATGAACATGACTATGAACAAGAACCGCTTTGAAACTCTTCTCGACGGCTTGATGAATATGATAACAAAGGGTTTCGACCAACACTTCATCAGGTTGTTCTGCACTAGCTAGTGCAAAATCACTTAAGGCATATCGAAGCCATTCCTGTGCAGTACCCATATCAGGCTGCATAGATTTCTTTACCTTCTTGTACAGCAGAATAATAAACTAAACTAATATTTTGACTATATTTTTCCAAATCACTTTCTGTTGCAACAATCACATCAACACTTTCTTCGAAATCCGTTTGAAGTAATTGAACATGTATTTGCTGAGCAATTTTTATCGCATGGGTTTCATCCGGCATGACGACAAGAACATCAAGATCACTAGTGGGATTCATCTCTTCGCGAGCCGCAGAGCCAAATAGAATAATACGCGACGGTTGAACTGCATCAACAATGGTCTTTACCAATTCATCTATGGTGGATTGTTTTGTTTTCATAAGTTCTCTTGGATGAAATTAAACATATATTCATTGGAAAATTAAATCTTGTTTTCACATCCGTTCCCATTCAATCCCTTCCACATAATTCTCAAGTATAGTATACACCGCTTCAGGGAAAAGCGATTCACTCACACCATGCCCAACCGTCAGCACGTTCAATCCACGCTCTTCCGCTTCCCATAGATTGTGGTAACCCGCTTCCCCCGTCAGAAACACATCTACATTCAAGGACGCGACCAATGAGATCAGTGAATTCCCGCTGCCGGTCGAGATCGCGACGGTTTTGATCTTTCGGCGCGAATCTGGACGAACGGCAATCGGCGTAGGTGGAATCGGTAAACTCTTCGCGACCCGCCGCTCGAATTCCTTCCAGGTGATTTTCTGTTTAAATTCGGCTATCCACAGCGCCTGACGCACATCGCGAACGTCTTGTAAACGATACAGATCATATGCAGGCTCTTCATAAGGGTGACTTGTGAAAAGCGCGCCCACGACTGCATATTGCTTTCGAGCGGGAAGAATCATTTCCAATCGTATCTCCTGCTCGGTTTCAAAATTCCCGGCTTTGCCAAGAAACGGATCGGTTCGCTCGGAACCACGAAAAGTTCCCATGCCTTGTAAATTATAGGAACAAAGATCGTATTCCCCAATTCGCCCCGCACCGGCATCGGACAGCGCCTCGCGCACTCTATCAACATAATCGGGAGGAACGAACGTAACAATCTTCAATTGTTCGGCCTGCGGCTTCGGAGCAAACGGCTTGACCGAGGCGCATCCCAATTTCTGCGCCCAAAGCGGAGCCATCCCCTGGGGGTGAAGATCGAGGTTGGTATGAGCGGCGTAAAGGGCGATATCGTTCTTGATCAACTTGCGTACTAGCCGCTGCACCGGATCATTCTCCACTACTCTTTTCAAGGAACGATAGATCAGCGGGTGGTGAACGAGAAAGAGATTGATCCGCTTGGCTTTCGCTTGTTCGAGTAGAGGAGTGTTGAGTTCAAGAGCGAGCGCAGCTCGCTCGATTTCTTGATTCCCATCACCAACATGAAGCCCGATAGGATCGCCTTCCAGAGCATACTCGGAAGGGATGGCACGTTCGATTATTTGGATCAGTTCGGATAATTTCATTCGTATCTCCCTTTACGTCAGTTCTATCGTTTGCCATTCGAACGGGGCAGAGAAAAATTGATACGGAAGGTTTTTTAAATTGGGATAGGAGGGAGAAAGTGTATCCAATTCCCGCAGCCGTTCGAACCATTCTTTTTTCTGCAATCCGGTCAGCCATTCTTCCCAATTTCCCTGCGGCATTGGAGAAACAATATACCCTCTAGGTGTCGGCCGGGATAAATAGGCGCGAAACACTTCCCGCCCTTCGGCGAGAATCCCCGGTTTGGTCGTAAACGGACAGTCCAGCGTCACCTCGAGATAAGTCGGAATCGGGAAAAACAAACGTTCTTTGTTGTGAAGCAGCAATCCGCCGGATGTATAGATCTGTTTATTTTTATAAATATAAGCCTCAGAATTTGGATACCGTTCACGAAACTGTTTGATCAAACTCGACGCAAAAGCCCGGTCTTGTATCCGACAATTGTCTTCCATCGAAAAAAGAGAACTCCGCACATCCGTGTCCGGATGATGGATCACGCGATACGTAAGAGGGGGTAGCAAAATGCAGGGAAAAGCCAGTATTGCTGCGATTTCAACCGGCACCCATGCGATAAAATGAACGGCCGGAACGATTCCGGCATATAAGAAGATCGACAACCAGGGCAACCATGCAGGAGCGAATTTCGTACTGAACGAATTTTTCGATCCGGCATGATCGAGGTGAAAAGCAACCCAGCCGGCAAGATTGACAAAAACAAAAATTTCGATGATGGAAAACATCCGGAATAATAAAATCGAACGTTCTTCTCCCCACTCCGTCAAAACCGGAATGGAAGGGGTAATAAAATACGCAATACAAATTGTTAAAAGAAAAACAGCCATGTTGAACGAGAATGTAGATTTTTCCTTTTTTAGTAGTTTTTGCTAGTCGATGATGGGGATACGATTGCAACGCGATTCAATGTTTCTTATCCCCCTATACGATCTTACCCTATTTCGGCAATAACAATCCTTTACATCGTTTTTCAGAGTTAAAAAAGGTATCGAACGCATGGATGACTTCATCTCTCGTTGTTTGCTCGATGCGGTCTTGATAATACACCCCATGCTCGATGGTGGCAGTCGCGTTGCCATACCCATAGGTTTGCGCGATTGAAATGACCTTTTCGTTCGCAAAGGCAAAGTCCGCCCGTAGCATGCTTTTGGCTTTATTCAATTCTTCCTCGCTGATATCCTTTCGCAAACGCGCCACTTCTTGTCGGATTTCTTTTTCCACTTGATCGAACTTCGAGGGTTCTGTCACCGCTTCGATGATAAACAGTCCGGCGTTTGCCAGGTTCCAAAACGAAGAACTGATGGAAGAGACAATTCCCAATTCATCATTCAGGCGGCGATACAATCGTGATGAACGCCCTTCCCCCAAAATGGTCGATAACAAATCCAGCGAATATTCATGTGCGCTGCCCGTGACTTTCGGAGTCGGAAATCCCAGCAACAAATAGGCCTGATTAATATCCCGATGAAGTGTGATTTCGGCCGGCTGATCGATTGTTTCCCATCCCTCAGAATTTAGTTTTTGAAGCGGTTTCGCATGATCCGGAATCGTTGTTTTTGCCAATGCCTGCCCAAGAGTTTCCAAGGTTTCCGCAAACGGAAGATCCCCCACAATACAAAAGGTTACGTTCTCCGGCCGATAGCGGTCACGATGGTACTGAACAAACGAATCGCGGGTGATCGTCTTCAAAGAATCATACGTCCCGAGGACTTGGCGGCTGTAAGGGCATTTCGCGAAAGCGGTTCGAGCAAATTCATCATAGATTTTCGACCAAGGATTGTCTTCATGCCGCTTGATTTCCTCGAAAATGACAGACCGTTCCCGTTCGATTTCCTCATCCGGAAATAAAGGATTGAGGAGAGAATCCACCAGAACTTCCAGCGCCTGTTTCCAACCGAGTTTCGGAAGAACAACATAATAATGCGTAAAATCCAAGGAAGTGGCAGCGTTATTGTATCCGCCGAGTGACGTGATGATTCGGTCCATCACACCCACCCCATGCCGCTCGGTTCCCTTGAAAAACATATGTTCGTAAAAATGGGAAATCCCATAATGCGGATCAGGATCATGAACCGCACCGGTTTTCACCCAAATATCGATCGCCACAATAGGCGTCACTTTGACTTCTTTATGAACAAGCAACCCGCCATGCTGCAAGCGGGTTTGATTGAAAGGCAATAAAGGATTTCCGTTCTTCGATTGCATAGACACATTCCTTTTCTAAATACTCCGGAGCGCGGCCATCCTTGGCCGCATTTTCTTTTTTCTATTAACAATAGAATGATTTATAGAAGTGCTTCGATCTGGCTAAGACTTTCTGCTGTACGCAAAGCGGATTTGATTTCATTCAGTTTTCCCAAATCCGTAATGGTTTTAACTCGCTGAAACAGGGATAACCCTTCATCGCCAAATTTGATCTCCAATCCCAGCTGAATCGCTTCCAGCAATCCTTTTTTTAATCCGATGGTTTCCCCCTTTTTCAATCCAATGATTTTCCCTTCTTCACGGAATTGATCGAATAACGTGGGCACAAGTGCACCTCCTGACCGGGGCAGCGCTTTCTGGATTCCTTCTTGCAGCTGCACTACAGTGATTTTATCGGTTGCATTCCAAATTATTCGCTCCCGTCTCAGCAATTAGATTTCCCGCTTCATGCAAAGACGCCCGTGTCTCCCCACAATCCGCCCACCACCCTTCCAGAATGTCAAAGGTCAATGTCCCCTCTTTCAAATAAGCATTATTGACATCGGTGATTTCCAGTTCTCCTCGTTTCGAGGGTTCCAAGCGGTCGATGATGTCGAAAACCTGATTATCATACATATAAATACCCACAACGGCATAATTCGAAGGAGGATAAGCCGGCTTTTCGGTTATGGTCACGATCCGGCCGTCCTCGATTTTCGGCACGCCGTATTGTTCGGGATGTCGAACTTCCTTTAACAATATCTTCGCACCCTTTTCCTGATGTTTGAATTCATCCACGAATCGAACGATATTTCTTTCAATGATGTTGTCACCAAGCATGACCACAACGCGGTCGTTGCCGACAAAATCCCGTGTCAACGAAAGCGCTTCGGCAATGCCGCCTTCTCTTGCTTGATAGGTATAATGCAGCCGCTTCAACCCGAATTCACTACCGTTCCCGAGCAAGGGGAGAAAATCGCCCGCATGGTTGCCGCCGGTGATAATCATGATGTCCTCAATTCCCGCTTGGACCAGAGTTTCCAATGGGTAGAAAATCATCGGCCTGTCATAGACAGGGAGCAAATGCTTGTTTGTTACCCGGGTCATAGGCAAGAGACGAGTTCCCAAGCCGCCGGCGGTGATGACACCCTTCATCGTTTCAACCTTTCACCTGTTCAAGTCGTTTCCCGTATTGCGCTTGATAATAGGCTTTATACTCATCGCCTTTCAGTTTTTTCCACCACTCCTTATTCTTTTTGTACCAATTGACTGTCATCGACAATCCCTCATCTAATGAAATTGTCGGTTCCCATCCCAATTTCTTGATTTTGGAACTATCCAACGCATAGCGAACGTCGTGGCCGGGACGATCTTCGACATGCCGAATGAGATCTTTTTCTTTTTTCAATAAAGACAGAATCTTCTCCGCAATCACACAGTTCCGTTCTTCGCAATACCCACCGACGTTATAAATCTCACCCGCTTCGCCTCGATGAAGCACCAAATCGATCGCCCAACAGTGATCTTCGACATAAAGCCATTCCCGCACTTGATTCCCGTCACCATAAAGTGGCAGCGGTTCATTGTCGAGAGCGTTGGTTATGAAGAGGGAAATCAATTTTTCAGGATATTGGAAGGGACCATAATTATTTGCCGCTCGTGTCACAATGGTTTGAATTCCATACGTGACAAAATAAGCGTGAGTGAGTAAATCCCCTCCTCCTTTACTGGCGGAATAGGGAGAAGAAGGATACAACGGACTTTGCTCGGTCATCGAGGCATCCGGAGCCGGGCCGTACACTTCATCCGTGCTGATTTGAATGTACCGTTCCACCTCATATTGCCTTGCCGCTTCCAGAAGCGCAAAGGTTCCGAAAATATCGGTTTTCAAAAAATCATCCGGACGGGCGATGGAACGGTCTACATGGGTTTCAGCCGCGAAATTGAGAATCGCATCGAATTTCTTTTGCGAAATCAAATTGGTTATAAGTTGACGGTCAGCGATATCGCCTTGAAAAAACGTGTATCGATTGTCCCGTTCCACCGATTTCAAACTGCCAAGATTCCCGGCATAAGTAAGTTTATCAAGATTGATGATTTGGATATCGTCATACGTTTTGAGCATATATTGGATAAAGTTGGAACCGATAAAACCGGCGCCTCCGGTCACGAGCAAGCGTTTCATGGATTTTCAGCGTCCCCCTCACTTTCGGTTTTCTGGATCGATCTTCATAATCCGAATATCGGACATTTCATGAAAGAAGCCCGTGGCTTCACACCTGGCGGGCTACAAAAAATAATGTATTTCAAGAAATGCTAGCACAGAATTGGGGAAGGACAAGCGAACAGGAGTGTTTGCATGATCGAATAGAACTCCCTTATAAGGCATATCGAGCACGGTGCACATAGACCCACCATTCGACAAGAAGAATGATCAACGCGATAACGGCTAAAATACGCCAGATTTCACGATTGGAACTAACCGCTTCCGCTTCTCCTTCAATGACGAATTTCTCGGTTTGTAGGGATTGCTGCGGCGTAATATCCGTCTCTTCCACGGATAACAAGTTGACGGAATATTGCTTTTGTATGGTTTCCCCCTTTTTAACCGTATAGATCCCCGCATCTTCGGTTTCGCTGAAAAAGAGGGATGAATTGTCCTCGAATTCATAAGACCAACTTTTCCCCGACCGCGGCCCCTCCACGATCAAGGATTCGGTCAAATTTGTAGGAGCCTCGAGGGTGATGATATCGCCGGTTCGTTTGATCAAGGAAGCAGGCCCGATGTTTTGCAGGCACCAGTTGTAAACGTTGGCGAAAAAAATCGGGAAGGATACACGCAACGGCCAATCCGAATCATACACATCAAAAGCGGTTACGATCCCTCGAATTTCGTTGTCTTGAAATGTAACAACTAAGGGTGTTTGCCGTGCCTCGGCCACGACTTCTGCCCAAGAGGGGATACCGATATTCTTACACTGATTGATTGTGAGATTGTCCAGGGTAAGATACCGGGTCAACGGATGAAAACGATTCCAATCGATAATGGCCGGCAACTCGATGGTTTCACCGGAACTCCATTCCGGCAAGGGTGGAAGCGCATTGATAAAGAGATAGTTTCCTTCCACCAAAGAAGGGGGAGAGTATGCATCGAATACAATCAAATCGAAATCAGCCGGTCCGGAATATTCCGCCGGACTGACAACCGAAACGGTACTGCGAACATCGACATTTAAAACACGCTCCAGAAAATAATTTCCTTCGGTAACCAAAAGAACACGAACTGTTTTTTGAGACGGAATCAAAATCCAACCGGTATTGTCCACTGCCAATTTGTCATCGGAATCGAGTTTCACTTCGATTTTTTCCGAGTAACTCCCCGGATCTTTGAAGATGACCGTTTCTCGGGATTTCGGCGGAACGGTCAATTTCCGGGCATCGATCAATTCCCGTTCGGTTTTCAGGGTTTGTGGAGATGCCGCGTTTCCCGCTGGATTATCGGACACAGCCGGCGTAGAATCGGAAATATCTTGAGCGACTTCGATTTCCCCCCACAGTTCAAGATACATTTCCTTTTGCTCTCTACTGCTGTTTTGTACCCCGGCCATGATTTGAACACTTTTTTCCAATCCTAAATCTTTCCGTACCACCAAATCGACGATCCCGGCGTTGTCCTCGGATTCCCCGACCGGAATATACCGGGTTTTCAAAGTAGCGAGAGGAGAGTCGGCGGGAATGGTAAATCGGCCATCGGAGATAATGACAATCTCAGGATTCGGCTGCACTTCGGCAGCCGAGCGGGCGATTTGCAACGCTTCCATTATCCGGGTCGGATTGTCGGTGATTCGGAGCCTTTGGATAACACTCCGCAACACGCCTTTGTTTTGTTCGAAAGTAGTAAGAGGATGCGCACCGGCGGCAAACGCCACAACCATCATTTGATCGCCGATACTCATATCGTTTACGATTTCAATCGCTTTTCGCTTGGCGTCCTCCAACCGAGTGGGAGAGCCATCCGTCGAAGCCATACTGGCCGAATGGTCGAGCAAAACAATGAAACTTTGTCCGCGCAATCCACCGAGATTCAAGACCGGCCGCGCCAATGCCAAAACCAAAAAAGCGATAATGGCCAATTGCAGAAACAGCAAGAGGTTTCGTTTCAGTTTCTGGAAAGGAGTGTTCGCTTTCAGGTCTTCCAGAGTCCTTCGCCAGAGAAGCGTACTCGAAATAACCGTATCGATACGTTTCAACTTGAGTAAATAAAGTAGAATCACAGCAGGGAGAAACACTGCAAAGAGAAAACCGAGTGGAAAGATAAAATTCATAAAACCACCCTCTGTTTATTCGATCAATCCCAAGCGCCGGAATGAATCTGTCAATAATCGTTCGACAGGCAGATCGGATTCCAGCGAGAGATAATGGACTCCGTATCGCGTGCTAAATTGCTTGATTTCGTGCTGAAACGCTTTTAGCCGACGCTCATAAACCGATAAAAGTTCTTCTGTGACACTGATTTCCACGTCTTCTGCCGTTTCGACGTCGATCAAGCGTAATGCGCCGATCAATTCCGGATTCGTTTCTTGCGGCGAGAGAGTTTGAAGGACATAGAGATCGTTGTTTGACTGTAATAAATGTTTCAATCCTTGTTCGAAACCATTCGGATCGAGGAGATCGGATAAAAGAACCACAACTCCCCCTCGGGATTGCTGCAAGGCAAAACGGCGGCAGCCTTCCGTAAGGCTGGTTTCTCCGGTCAAAGGTAGGTTTTCCAAAAAATCAATGATGCGCCATATTTGATATTTGCCTCGCGTGGGTTGGAGCCATCGGTAATAGGGTTCCGAAAATCCGACCAAACATACACGATCAAGGCCCGCTAAAGAGATATACGCCAGAGACGCCGCTACCCGTTTTGCAAACCAAGCTTTGTTGGGATCTCCGAAACCCATGGAAGCGCTGGTGTCAAGGATTACATATAAATAGAGGTCTTCTTCCTCATGAAAAAGTTTGGTAAACAACCGGTCAAGACGTCCAAAAATATTCCAATCCAAAAAACGGAGATCATCCCCTTTTGCATAATCCCGGTAATCGGCGAATTCGATGGATACACCCCGCTTTTTGGACCGCCGTTCTCCCTTGAGTTTGCCTAAAAAAACCTTTTTCGAGATCAATCCCAGCTGTTCCAAATGACGCAGAAAAGAAGCATCCAAGAGGGATTTTTGTTCGGTTGATCGCTCCGTCGATTCCAATGGTTCCGCTATGGGATCTGCCATCATAAAATCCTTATTCCGAAATGTAAGGCGGCTGTAAGTTCGGAGACTCCGTTTGAGTCATGAGTTGTTCCCAACACAACCACGAGATCGCTTTCAAATTGGCCGTCGGTACAAATTGATAACGAATGTGAAAGGGGTTCGTTTCACTTTTTCCCGTTTCATCCAGCCGTGCTGAGGTAGAGGTTGCAAAACGGCCTTTCCGTCCTCGACGAATTTCCAACATATAAAGCGGATGATGGTGATATCCAATGACACCACAGGATTTTTCGGAATCGGAAGGATTCCCCTTTGTAGCGATAAAGAACGGGCTTCCCACAATCCGGTGCTCTTCCTGGGGCGAGGGTTCCCACAACCGCTCTTGCATATTATCGAATTCCATTTTGAGGAAATCTTCGAGAGTATGAGGGAGATAAATATGGTTTTCAAAAGAATCCGGCAAATGCCATCCCAAGGGAAATGAAATCTTGTCCACTTCACCGCTTCGAGGTCCTTCCGTATAGCAAAAGCAATTCAACACCGGAAACGTCGTCGAGATCAGAAAACGAATCGAGATGTTTGTGCTCGGATCGTCACCAAGATTTCCCGTCAAACTGACATCGTGAAAATCTTCTTCACCTGTAGACCGCATCATATAATAATTCTTCGTGAATTGGATTCCTCGTTTCCCGCTGATTCCGAATTTATATTCTTTTGGCCCCTCTTCCTGGTTCAACACGGGGTGTAGGGGCGGTTCGAGAACCGCCCCTACCGTCTTATTTTCTCTTGGCTCATCTCCCTGATTCAACACAGCCTCACCCGATTTGTTGCCGGGATGCATAGACCAAATATATCCGGTAACTTTGTCCGTAACGTGGACGCGGCCGCTCGGCATCAAAATCCTTACTACAATACTTTGATTATCCAGTTCAATGGAACCTTCTTTGATCTGATTATTCATTATTCACTTATTATCATTGATTATGGAATTTGTGAAAAGGTGAAAAAAGCGGAAATGGAAAAGGACGGCAAAGCCGTCCTTTTGGGATTTTTAAAATTATGATGTACGGCTAGCGGGTTTCTTTATGAGGTGTATGTTTCCCACACCAACGGCAGTACTTTTTGAACTCCATGCGGTCGGGATGAGTTCTCTTATTTTTGGTAGTAGTATAGTTGCGCCGTTTGCAATCCTGGCACGCAAGAATGATTTGATCTCTCATGAGACGCTCCTTTATTCAAGAATCTCTGCAATGACACCGGCCCCGACGGTTCGTCCGCCTTCGCGCACGG
>CAYPPG010000004.1:192319-201690 GCA_964412555.1 uncultured bacterium | reverse complement strand
TCCTCCCCATCTGGCGATAGGGAATCTTTGACCTTTCCTGTCTTTCTTTCCAGGGTCCCCCCATGGGTCACATTGGGTGACCATCAGGGGGACACACTGGCCGATCATAGACGGATCAAACTGGGTGACTCCGGGTGGGTCAGATTAGCGCGGCGGGTGACAACTGGCATGAGAACTAAGATTAATGTACAAGAAACGTTACCCTTCTCTCAACCATCATCGGATCCGAAGGTAGTGAAAGAATATAAGAGGAAGTACGAATATCTGGACGAATTGTTACGGTCGAATAGACAGATATTGAATTTCGTGCTTGCAGATTTCACCCGCTGGCTATCCCAGTCCAAATCGGGAAGAAAGGGAGCGTATACCACCGAACAGCTCTTTCGTTCGATCCTCGTGATGTTCGTGGAACAATGGAGTTATCGCGACGCCGTGGTGAACATCGGCTGCAACGAGGTGCTGCAACAATTTGTCCGTCTCGGAATGAAGCCGGTTATGGATTTTTCCTTTTTGGCCAAGGCGTATTGTGCGTTATCCGAAAAAACCTGGGAACAAATCAATCAGAGTTTGAACGGCTATGCGCGAACGAATGAAATGATTCATGCAGACAGGTTGCGCCTGGATAGCACAGTGTATGAAACCAACATTCATCATCCAACGGATTCGTCCTTGTTATGGGATAGTTTTCGAACGCTGGCGCGTTTGATGAAGGGGATTCGGGATGAAATGCGGGAAGTGGGATTGATGCATCGGTTTCATGTGAAGAAAGTGAAGAAACTGGCGTATTTTATAAGCCGGAATGGGGGCAGCAAAAGCAAACGGACGCAGCAGAAAGTGAAAAGAACCTATCGCCGATTGATCGAGCGAGTTCGCGGAATCGTGAAGATCGCCCAAACCGTGTTGGAGAGACTCTGCGGATGTTTTCTGGGAGAGTTGGAGGAACTGGACCATTATATTCCACTGGTGGAAAAGATCATCAATCAAAGTGAAAGACGAATCTTTCACGGGGAGACGGTGCCGGCGGACGAGAAAATCTACAGTTTGTTTGAAGAACACACGGAATTATTGAAACGGGGGAAGGCCGGAAAAGATATTGAGTTCGGCCATAAGATTTTACTCGGCCAAAGTGAAGAGAAATACATTACTCATTATCAGGTATTGGAGAAACGCCGGGAAGATCCGGAGTTGTTGGAGAAAGCACTGAAAGCGCACAAGAAATTGTTTGGGAAAAGTCCGGACGTCTTGGCGGCAGACAAAGGATTCTATAAAGATCGGGAACAATTGAAGAAGTTGGAAAAAGAGATTGAACTCGTCTCCATTGCCAAGAAAGGGAAACGAACTGCTGAGGAAGAGGAGCGGGAAAAGACGGATGAGTTCAAAGAAGGCCAACGCTTTCGGGCCGGGATCGAAGGATCGATTTCGGTCTTAAAACGGGCGTATAAGTTGAATAAGTGTCTGTTTAAGGGATTTAAGAATTTTGCGGTCAGTGTAGGATGTGCGATTTTCTGTCATAACCTGGTCTTGCTGTCCCCACGTTAAGGTACGCATTCTTGGCAAAGCTAATTTTCTGGCCATGAAGGGGAAAGTCTGTCTTGGAAACGGGAAAATTGATGTTTTAAGAGGTGTCGAGTAGACAACTGAGAAAATGTAACATTCTTTTAATGTTTATTCACATTGTGAACCTTCCTTTTCAGGACAAAATAGGCTTTCCACAACAGAATTTAATTAGACGGTATTTGGCGCTCAATTTGATCAATCAAGAGAAATCAACCAAGTTGGGTACACAAGGGAAACGGATGAAAGCCGCATGGGATAATAACTACCTCCTTCACTTGATAAATCAGAAAGGTGCTTAATTTTATGCGATTGCCCTGAAAACCTGTCACTCCCCAACATAAAATCCCAAAGCACCTGACAAAATCTGTCGCACCCTCTCCCGCAGCCACTCCGGTTCCAAGAGTTCCGCATTCGTCCCCATGCTCAGCACCCAGTTGATAATCTCCTGCTCCCCGCTGATGGTCGCGGTTACGAGGGCTTCGTCGGAAGCGATCCAGTCGATCTCCATTTGTTTGGGGGAGGAGCGTTCTTCCACCAGGCGGGCGGCGATGCCTTTTACGCGAAGGCGGACGGTTTGCAAATCCCCGTGGAAAACATTCCAGCTATCCTCGAAAAACGGCTCGAATTGGAACGACTCGTCCCGTTCAAATGCATATCGGCTGGTTCGAGAGCGGCAGGCAAGAGGGTGAAATTCTTGTCGACATGATATCCGCACTCGTGGTGGATCGTGCATCCATATTCAGTCAAGGTTTGGAAATACCGAAAAATGGTTCGAGGGGAGACATCCAACCGGTGTGCCAAATCCGGTGCTTGCAGATATTTTTCCCCGGATTGGAGAAGGCTGAGTAATCGTTGAAGCCGTACAATTTTGTCCATGACAGCATCTCCGTTTTTACAATATCCCTTATTAAATATTATTTGCATTAAAAAATCAATAACCAACGAAATACTGTCAACCAATCACGTCTAGTGCGAATCCGCTTATCGATTCATCGCCAAAGGGGAATCCGTACAAGAAATCGGGGAACGACGCGTATCGTAAAGAATGTATGCTTGTAAACCGAAAGGATTCAAGGGAATAAAGAAAATCGGGGTGGACGGATTTGAACCGCCGACCCACTGCTCCCAAAGCAGTTGCGCTACCAGGCTGCGCTACACCCCGAATTATCATCATTTTGCCAAACAAGGGAATATTATATTCACATCTCGTATAAGGCACAATCCATCCGGTAATAAAAACCGGTTTTTCACACTTTGAAATTATTATCACCACAACCGGTTGAGCTGTTATAATACAGCAGAAGATTCAACATCGGCGTAAAACACCATTCGTTAAAAATAAAAAAGAAAAACAGAATGCATGACAAGGCTATTGGCTTTCATTGTGAATTCACTTCTTTTATTGAATTGGATCCTCTTTTCAGGAAAGGAAAACAGAATGGCTGAACATAAACATACCAATCGTTTAATCGATGAGACAAGCCCCTATTTACTGCAACATGCTCACAACCCAGTTGGCTGGTATCCGTGGGGAGAAGAAGCATTGCGGAAAGCGAAAGATGAAGATAAACCCATCTTTTTGAGTATCGGGTATTCCGCCTGCCACTGGTGCCACGTAATGGAGCATGAATCCTTCGAGAACGAAGAGATTGCCCGGCTCATGAACGAAAATTTCATCAATATCAAAGTCGACCGGGAAGAGCGGCCCGATCTCGATGAAATCTATATGAGCTCGGTGCAGCTGATGACCGGCTCAGGGGGGTGGCCGATGTCGGTGTTTCTGACGCCGGATTTGAAGCCGTTCTTCGGTGGCACCTATTTCCCGCCGCGTGATATGTACGGCCGGCCGGGATTCGGTACGGTTTTAGTCAGTGTCGCTCGCGCCTATGAGGAACGGCGCGAAGAGATTGATCAGGCAGCCAACCAAATGACAGAACAAATCCAACAGATGGTCACACTGCAAAAAGGAACGGATGAATTGACCGATCAGCCGATTCAACAAGCCGTCCAGGAAATGAAACGGCGTTTCGACGGCCGCTATGGAGGCTTTGGCGGTGCACCAAAGTTTCCCCACAGCATGGATATTTCCTTGTTGTTGAGGTATTACTACAAAACCGGCGATGAAGAAACACGGGAAATCGTGGAACACACATTGCATCAAATGGCTCGCGGCGGCATGTACGACCAAATCGGCGGTGGCTTCCATCGCTACTCAACGGATGAACGCTGGCTGATTCCCCATTTCGAGAAGATGCTGTATGACAACGCCCTGCTTGCGAAAACCTACCTCGAAGCGTATCAACTAACGCAAAAATCCTATTATCTCACAATCACAAAAGAAACTATGAACTACGTCCTTCGTGAAATGACTTCACCGGAAGGGGGATTCTATTCGACACAGGATGCCGATACGGTAGAGGGGGAAGGGGTGTTTTTCTCCTGGACTCCCGAGCAGATTCACGAGGCGCTGGGGGAAGAAAAAGGAAAGATCGTTTGCCGCTATTACGGAGTGGACGAAGGTGGAAATTTCGAACACGGCTTGAGCGTACTGCATGTCGATAACGAGGAAGAAGCCGTCGCAAAATTGTTCGACCTCTCGAAAGACGAATTGGCACAAATCATTCAAGAGGCGAAATGCAAATTGTTCGGCATACGGGAAAATAGGCCGAAACCTGGACGGGATGAAAAAATCCTCACGGATTGGAATGGTCTAATGATCGCGGCTATGGCTTCGGCGGGAAACACTCTACAAAACGAGGAATACAAGAATGCGGCGGAAAAAGCTTGTCAGTTCCTCTTCGATCATTTATGGGAAAACGATCGTTTGCTTCATACGTGCAAAGACGGCCGTGCGCATACTAATGGTTTCCTGAGCGATTATTCCTTTTTTATTCACGGCTTGCTGGACACGTACGAAGCGACGCAGAACGTCAAATGGTTGGAAGAAGCGAAACGACTGACGGACATTATGATCGAGCAATTCCATGATCAAGAAAACGGCGCGTTTTATTTCACCGGCAAAGACCATGAACAGTTGATCACCCGAACGAAGGATCCAATGGACAATGCCATTCCTTCTGGGAATTCGATCGCGGTTCTCGATCTATTACGTCTAGCCGAAATGACAGGACATCAAAAGTATCGGTCACTAGCCGAAGAAACAATACAATTGTTTCTCCCATCCATCCAACGATTCCCGAGTGCTTTCGGCCAAATGCTATCGGCGCTCGATTTTCTCCTGGCCAAACCGAAAGAAATCGTACTCGCCAGTAAAGACAGAGAACAAATCAAGCCATTTCAAGAGGAGATTTTCCGGCAATTCAATCCAAACAAAGTCGTATTATACGCCTTGCAGGAGGAAGTGGATCGCCTGCAGCCGCTTGCACCGGTTGTGGAAGGAAAAGAGCCATTGAACGGAGCCGTCGCTGTCTATGTGTGCGAAGATTTCACCTGCAAGCAACCCGTCTCGACCGTAAACGAAATGAAAGAAGTGTTATCACATTAGAACGAACCTTTGAATACAATATTTCTTATTTACTCATACTGCTCTAATCAAAATACAATCTGCAAAAAATAATACCATCACAAAAACCTAACCGAATACTTGTTTACTACTATACAAATTAGTTTTGATTCGGAATGAGGAACACTTCGCTGTGATGGTTCTACATGTAACAAATTACTTTTGAACCATAGCGGAATGAAGTGAACCGTATATGTTTGCAACGAAAACGATTCTCAATACAGACTTGCCCTTTCAGTCCAGAAGTCGGTCCACACGAATCCTGATTCGTTCGATCTTGCTCCTTTTTTCCCGTTTTTTGACTCGTGTCGAAGGGATCGAAAAATTGCAACGGATCCCCGATCCCTTCATCGTTGTCTTAAATCACAATCATTATATGGAAGCATTATTGATTCCGGCCTTGTTCAGTTGGTATCGGGGTGGCCATTTCATTCGTTTCATGGCGGATTGGAATTTCATGCTGATCCCGTTTCTTGGATTTGTCTTTCAAAAGGGAGAGATTATTCCGGTTACACGAAAACAAGCCCGACCGCGTTTTTTAACGGGATTACGGAAATACATTGTCAAAGGGACTCATGGCTTCGCTTTGGCAAAGCAGACTCTCCGGCAAGGCCGATCGGTCGGAATTTTTCCGGAAGGAACAATCAACCGAAATCCCACTCAATTACTGCCCGGTTTGAGAGGAGCGGCGAAACTGTCGATTGAAACGGGTTGTCCAATTCTGCCGGCGGGAATTCGTTTCCCCCATCACGATCCCAACCATCCTATTTCTGCCTTTGCAGAAATGGAAATTCATATCGGAGACCTGCTATTGCCACCGATTTCCATCGATCCGGCTCCGAGCGGCCAAGTACGGATGTGGCATGAGCACATGATGCACTCGATCGGAATGTTATCGAATAAAGACTGGCATCTTCGTAATTCAGGAGAAGAAAATGATCAAAAGTTTTTCATCCGTCATTCGTGTCACCCATGAACAGGAGCGGGAATGGGCCTTATCCATCATCCGAGACATCTATCAAAATGAAAAGCAATGGATACGGGATGAATCGGAAGTGTTTCCTCGGGAAGATTTAACCAATCATTCCATCTCCTGGTTTATTGTTTTTGCTGAAAATGAGCCGGCGGGCGTACTGCGGGTTCTTTATGATCCACCATTGGATTTATATATGGAATATGAATTTGAAACCCTTGAAGAGGGTTTGGATCTCGATGCCTTTATCCAAAATCATAAGATTGCAGAAATCGGCCGGTTTGCTGTGAGACGAAAATTTCGCCAAAAAATTTATATCGCATCCTCTCTTATGCGGGCGGCAACCGAAGACACCTTACGGCGCGGATATACACACTATATAACGGACGTATTTGAAGGGGAAATCAATAGTCCATATGATTTTCATATGCGGGTCATTGGATTCAAACCGGTCGCAACTCATCAGATTGGTGAGATGAATTGTCCAAACCGCCGGATTACTCTTATTCTCAATCTAAAAGACGCCTACAACCGTCTCAAAATGAAAAATAACCGCTTTTATCGCTATATCACAGAGGGATGGGACTCGCAATTGCATGAATTAATGTCCGTTTAAAGGATGATTTTGGGAATTTCGAGCATTTTCCCGATTTTTTGGGCACGAGAAGTTTGGGCGCGAAGGTAAAAGTAGGATACCCAACCGGTTCGAACAATCCGTTCCAAAAAGCACCGAATCATCGAATAACAATACGGATAACGGGATGGTTTTGCATTGGCGAAAAAATTGATAAGATCATCGATCATTTTGACTTCCGTCAACCGGATATTTTTGGGTTCATGACCGTTCAATTTAAAGATCGTCTCAATCCAGGTCAAAATTTCACGGTTCAAACTATGAATCGTCATATCTTGGGGAACAATATATCCGTTTCTCTGAGTGATGTTGGTGAAATAGTCTCGAAAAGTCGAACCTTTCGAGAGAGTATAAATTTGTCCCATTTCACCGATATGGGTATCGGTAGCGGCAATGATCCCTTTTTTATGGTGTTGCGCCAACCAGAGAGTCATTAAATTTCGAAGCCGAACTCGTTTAAAATTGTACTCAAGCACGGGAAACAGTTCGGAAATATCGAAAACGGCTTTGTAATTGGGTTTATCCTGCGGAGCGAACCAGAAAGGATGATTATAGACATAGGGTAATCGTTGATCCCGGACATACTCGATAAACGTTTCGAGATTGCAATCCTTCGTTGTGATATCGAGCAATTCTCCAAATTGAGCAGCATTCAGGTCAAAAACATTGACATGAATGGTGTGACCAACACGAATGGGATCAAAAACCGTCATTTCCACCCCGGGAACAAGCCTTTCTCGCTCCCAGCCGATTATGTCGTAAGCATCCATAGTATCATGGTCGGTAATGGTAATGAAATGAAGGCCTTTTGCAAGAGCGGCTTTATAAATTTCTTCCGGATGGTAATTCGGAGAAGGAAGAACGTCATGAGAGCAGGAAGAATGAACATGGAAGTCGGCCGAATACCATCCTTCCTGTTTTTTTTGAATACCTTGTTCCGAATTTAAAATCATCTTTCGATAAATCGGCAAAGTAACCATAAGAAATCACCCTCAGGTAGCAAAACCATGTTGATTTTTGGAATTCAATCGATAACATCCTTGTTTTTTTGAATTTATCCGAAGAGAATATTCTCTAGAATTATTGCAGAGAATTGTTAGTATCATTCCTAAATTTCGTTAAGAATTCATAAAATTTTGATTGGACATTTACATGAAAATGATTGTTGAGCAGCCCTAGCTTCACTTTTTTGCCAAAACAACCGATGTTCAAGAGTAAGATAAAACGAATAGATACCATGAAATCAACTTGAAAGGATTCAATAAATAGGGACTCGTAAAAAATAATCGAACCGGTCTCAGAAGAGTTGTATTTGACCGAAGAATATGTTATAAAAAGCGAGAGTATTTCCAATTTTTTTGATAATACGGGAGGAAAATACCAATGAATTTGTTGATCTGTGTCGTCGCGGTGGGTATTCTTACAATTGTTGCGGTTGGTTATGTTGGTATCGTCGAATTGCGGGCTATTCGTGAATTGCTCGAAAAGAAGCAGGACTGAACTCAACGAGGCCAGGAACGGCCTTCTCCTTTTTTACCGTATTTTACCGGTCGACTTTCCTTAAAGAGATGGAAGAGGATCTCGTCTGTTCGACGACGTTCCTCTTCCGCTCATCCGCCTGATAAGTACATTTGTTAGTATTGCGGTGTTCCTCGCTTCAGCAGGAGTTTTTTTTTGCTTTCGCTTTCTTTTTTTTATCTCCATCAATCTTCGGCGACAAGTTCCCCATATAATTGTTTGGCGCAGGTGGGGCAGATGGCGTGGGAGAAGTCGATGTTGGAGTGGTGTTGGATGTAGGTTTCGACTTGTTCCCAGTAGCCTTGTCCGTTACGGATTTTCTTGCAATTTGGGCAGATGGGCAGGATGCTGCGCAGCATTTTGATCTCTTTTTGTTTGTGTTCCAATTCCGCGTTTTTCTTTTCGATAATCTGGTTTTGGTAGATGAGTGAGATATGGGCTTCGGCCAGGTTTCTGAATTGGCGGAGTAGTTTTTCATAGTTCTCACAGAAGTGGTTTTCTTTATCATCGAGTACGCAAATTGTACCAAAAATATCCCCATTCGGCCAACAGATAGGATAGCCAAGATAGGCGATGATCCCATACTCGATTTCCGGCGCGTTTTTCCATTCTTCCGACTGACGGGCGTCCGGTACATGGAGTTTGTTCTTGGTTTGCACCACTTTTTCACAATAGTGCGAAGTCATCTCGACGCGTAGTCCTTGTTTATAGGGATTCTCCGGATTTTCGCTGGCTCGGAAGACTTCGATGTATGGTGGAAATACTCGTGTGATGATCGCCGAGGGAACATGGATAATTTCGGCCATGATTTCAACGATATTCTGCCATTGATTGAGAACTTCGGAGGGAATTTCCAGTTGGGTGTGCATGGCTGTATACATCTCCACAATGTTGTCATTCAGTCATTTGAGTGTTTTTATGGTAGATGATTTTTGGGGAAAATGGAATGTGCACTCTTACGTATTCACAAGGATGGGGGGAGAGCATGGGCAGACTACGCTTGCCCATGGTACCCGGAAGGGTGAGAGCATGGGCAGACTACGCTTGCCCATGGTACCCGGAAGGGTGAGAGCATGGGCAGACTACGCTTGCCCATGGTACCCGGAAGGGGGAGAGCATGGGCAGACTACGCTTGCCCATGGTACCCGGAAGGGGGAGAGCATGGG
>CAYPPG010000004.1:132383-192219 GCA_964412555.1 uncultured bacterium | reverse complement strand
ATGGGCAGACTACGCTTGCCCATGGTACCCGGAAGGGGGAGAGCATGGGCAGACTGCGCTTGCCCATGGTACTCGGTTAGGGAATATGGTTGGCGAGGGGGAGTTTTCGATTCGATTAGGCGAATTTTTCCCGGATGGGGTCCCAGCCGATGCGTTCGCCGGTTCGGTAGGAGATGTTGGCCAGATGGGCGCCGACGATGACGCGGTGTCCCATTTCGGCGGGGGAGTTGGGTTGTTTGCGTGTTTTCATGCAGTCGAGGAAATTTTGCATATGCGCGGTGCCCTCGTCGCCGATTTGCCATTCTTTGACCACTTTGTCTCTCGTATCGTATTGACGGAAGAAGCCGTCTCGTTCCTGGATGACACTTCCTTTGGTGCCGTAATAGGCACAGCCGTCGCCTTCGTGGCCGTTCATGAATTGGACGTCGAAGACGATGGCGAAGGTGGAGCAGTCGAGGATGGCATGGACGTTGTCCGGCGTTTCCCAGCGAGGGTAGTGGTAATTGCCGCCGTTGCAGACAACACTTTTGGGGCCAAGGCAGTCAGTGATCCACATGGCGACGTCGAGCATGTGCGGGCCGATGTCGGTCATCAGACCGCCGGCGTAGTCCCAGAACCAGCGCCAGGCGGAACAGCGTTCCGCGTCGAAGGGGCGGGAGGGGGCGCTGCCTAGAAAGCGCTGCCAGTCGATGCGTTCGGGATTGTAGAGATTCGGATCGTTGGCGCGGCGTTGATAGGGATCGGTGAGCCGGTAGCGGCAGTCCCAAGTGCGAATCCATTTGATGTCACCGATCTCTCCGGCGGCGACGATGTCGTGGGCAATCGCCCAATGCTTGCCACTGCGGCGGTGGTTGCCGACTTGGACGATTTGCTGGGAGGCGTTGACGGCTTTGACCATGTCCTGCCCTTCTTCGATGGTGCGGGAGAGGGGTTTTTCGATGTAGACGTCTTTCCCCGCGGTGAGACAGTCAATGAGGACGTCGTGGTGCCAATGATCGGGCGGGGCGGCGATGATGCCGTCGATTTCCTCTTGAGTGAGTATGTCTTGGTAATCGCAGTAGCGTTTGGATTTTTGGTCGATACGGGCGTCACAGCGGTCCAGCATCGCTTCGTTGACGTCGGCAAGGGCGACGATTTCCGCGCCGAGGCGCTTGGCTGTGCGCAGACGGTCGGAACCACGGTCACCGGTACCGATGCCGGCGAGGCGGATGCGTTCGTTGGCGCCGAGAACGGTGTGGGGGGATAAACTCGTGATGGCCGCGATACCGGCTCCTGCGGTTGTCGTTTCACGTATGAATTCTCTTCGAGTTTGTTTGGTTTCCATGTTTGTATATCTCCAGTGAAATAATGAAAAGAATCGTAACTCTTCTGTTGTCTACTCGTTACTTTAAAACGATCTTGGAAATAAGGAAAGGTTATTCCGTGCCTAAGAGGTTTTGTTTTATGAATCGTATGATCAGTGGATTGTTCCTATTTCTTGTAGGGGTGATGGGAACTGCGACGTGTTCTTTTTCTCAAATCGAGTGTGTGGCTTCGTATGGGGGGGCGATTCGGGATGCGGTGATTTATGAGATGCCCAAGGCGGGAAAGACCTATGCCTATGTTGCGCAAGGAGCGTCGGTTGTGGAGAATTATTTGCTGCAGTTCGATGAAAAAGGGCGGTTTGATGTACTCTCTCAGATAGAGATTGATCATATGGCCGTAAAAGACCGTATTATGATGAATGGAAATGTGTTGGTTCTCCCGACTGAAGAAGGATTGCAGATTGTCGATATTACAGAGCCTCGCCATCCGATTAATACTGCGATTCTTTCTCATTCTGCGGAAAGTTTCATGATTTTGCTCGAGGGCGGGATTCTTCATGTCAATGATGGGAGCAAGGAGGGGGACGAATGCGGGTGGTATGTTCATTCGTTTTTGATGCCTGAATATCAAATCTATGGTGATTGTTTGTTGGATCAATCGGATTTGTGGCTATTGCAAGATACGCATACTTTCTTCGGACGGGGGGACAGTGCGAAACGGCTTTATCTTTTTGATTTGTCCGAGCCTTCAAATCCCAAGCAGATGGGGTCGATTCCTTTTGGTATTTTTCAATTGCCATGGTATTTTCAAATGGCGTTGCTGAATGGAGATGTGTTTCTTCCGAGCGGGATGGAAGGAATCTATATGTTGCGGGGAATACTCCCTTCCTTCAAATAATGGATTGCGGTTTCATGATGCTGGAACTGGCAGGATGTTCCCTGTCATAGAGAGAATTGAAAAAACGCGTCGGCAATACCAGATGATTGGGAGCAAACTTCCAGGAGTATGGATCAACAATTCCGCCAGCCGAACAGCCGGCCGGTTCTGAACCCCCAAAGGAGATAAACTACAATATTATGAGATTTATAGATTGTATGGGCTTGATACGTTGTTATTTTCCTATACAAATGGACGAATATTGGAAGTACAACAATAAAAAAAAGATGGATCGATAATAGGCGATCCATCCAACTGGTTATATAAAAATTTGACAATATATCTTTTTGTTATTGCAGCCGTTTCAACGCCGCGTCGGCGCCGACTTTCACCTGTTTCGGTTCATTGACTTTACTCAACCGAGTGTACAACCGCACCGCGACATCTTTCATTCCTCTTTCTTCCAATCCTTCGGCAGAACGAGAGATACCTTCGCAAACATCAAGTATAATGGCGTCAGGAGCGCTTTCCAGGGCGTCCATAAGGGCCGCGGTGCCTTCACGCGTACCGATACTACCAAGTGCGCGTGCAGCGGCACTGGATACTTCGGTGTCCGAAGATTTCAGGCATTCGATGAGTGCTTCGACTGCCTCACGGTCTTTACGTACCCCAAGGCTACCGATGATGCCAGCTTTCAATTTTCCGTCGACTTTGCCAAGAGCTTCCCGCAAAGCTTCGTTGACGGATGGATCCGGGTTCGGTTCCAGTCCGTAGCGAGCCATGTGAGACATTCGCTGATCCGTGAGCAATGCGGCGAGGGGGGCAACGGCTTTTTTCGTTCCGACTCGTCCCAGTTCCCGGCAGGCATCACATTTCGCTTTGGTTTCTGCGTCACTGGATACGATGGTGGCGATATATTGATCCTCTTCGTCGCTGGCGGCGAGAAGAGTTGTATGGAATGTGTCGTTCAACATAATCGTTTCTCCTTCCGTTTTCTTAGATAATCCACGGTTCGCGCATAGCGCGGGATAGCAGGCGGTTCGCTTCAGCATCACCGACGAATTCCTCTTTTTGCGGATCGTATTTCATATCCCGTTTCAGCCACATACAAATATTGGCAGCGTGAACGGTGCTCATGGAACGGTGCATGACGACCGGATTGGCGACGGTTTGCCGGCGGGATAAGATGCAGTCCACCAAATTACGCCAGTGATTTTGCGCGTTTTTCGTTCGTTCAACATAATCGGCGACGATCTTGTCGAAATCCTTTAGTAATTTTTCGTCTGACACTTCCACTTGCTTATAGCCGTCAGCGATGGCCACCCAGCCTTCGGTTCCTTCATAACGGACACCACAGGAGCCGTGCCAATATTTTTTCTCTTTGTCCCGTTCCAGCACCATCTTGATGCCATTCGCGAATTTCGTGACCATTCCGTCTCCGGATTCATTGTGGACATAGCCATATTCGAGAGGAGAGGTATCCGCCGCTCCGATTGCCACCTGGCATTGAGCGAAGGTATGCGCTCCCCATTCACCGATGCAGCTGGTATGGAAATCGTAATAACCACGCCACCCGCCACGGCAATATTGTTCATTGTAGGGACGCCAAGGGCAGGGACCGAGCCATTCATCCCAATTCGTTTCCGACTTTGGCGGTTCCGGTTGGGCGGGCAACCAATCATAGCTCATTTCCGCTGCATTCCATGGAGCAATGTGAGCACGGACAGTGTGGACTTCGCCGAGTTTACCTAGACGAAGCAGTTCATTTGCGAAGGTGAATTTTTCTTCACTGAGCCGTTGAGTTCCGGTTTGATAAATACGTCCGTACCGTTTTGCGGTTTCCACAACCGCTTTTCCTTCCGCCACGGTCATACTGGACGGCTTTTCGGAATAGATATCTTTGCCGGCACGCATCGCCATGATGGAAGCCAGTGCATGCCAACGGTCACCGGTCGTGATCAAGCAGGCGTCGATGTCCGTACGAGTTGCAAGGAACTCCCGAATATCGGAATAGAGTTTGCAGTCTTCATTGTCATAGCGGGGATCGACAATTTCGCGTTTGACTTTTTCTCGCCGTACTTTTTGGGGGTCGCAAATTGCCACGCAATGAATCTCCGGTTGCCGCAAGAGCATTCGGAGATCGAATGAACCTCGGCCACCGATCCCGATTCCACCCAAGATAATGCGTTCATTGGGAGATACGGCTCCTTCTCGGCCGATAACCGAAGACGGGATGACAGTCGGCGCCATCAGTATCGCTCCGGCCGAGGCGGTCGTCTTGACAAACTGACGCCGGTTCAGTTTCTTCGAGGACGAAGTGTTGGTCAGATGTTTTGTTTCACTCATTGTAAAGCCTCCATAGTAGTAGCTTTTGAACACAGACATATTAGTACTTTCCTGACTCAGAGTCGATGTATGTGGATAGGTTTAATCCATTCCTGTTGAAAAAATCGGACAGTTATATGATGGACTCATCGCATCGGCAAGCCGGGATTTGGCTTCAAAATCTAATTCACTTCTTTCAAGTTGATGCGCTGAGAATTATAAGATTATATTGATGAAGTCATGAGAAGGGAATACATTCTTGCATTCACGTTGTCAGATTTGAGAAAATGGAATATGATAGTAACCGGTAAATTACGTCCGGACAGGATATACAATAGGTTATTCTGCATATTCTTGTGCGAATATCCATGTTCATAGATATGAAATCCTTGTTGTTGGATTGCGTCACACAAAAAAAATGATTTGGCGGATCCAACAAGAATGAAATAAAGATGCGGAAGTAAATACCCCCTGTAAAATGAAATCGTTTTAAGAAGAAAGACTGTTCTTATTATTGAGGAATTTGAGAGGATTTTTCGAAAAGGATCGAAAAAAATAGGATAATGTATTTGTACATCGTTACATTTATTACCATTACAAGAATTAGGGGGAGAAAGCGAGAACGAAATGGACTTTGATTTTATAGAACGTGTAGTTCGTCTCGTGGAAGAGGCGGATATTGCCGAACTTGAATTGGAGTCGGGAGAAGAACTTCGGTTGGTCGTAAAAAAAACGGCCAATGCGGTTTCTGGGCCGGCTGTGATTTCACAAACACTGCCGGCGAATTACGCGCCTCCGCCTGCTGTTCCGTCAACGATCGAGACGGCTGCCCAGCCTGAAGAAGAAACCGATGCCTCTCTCCATATTGTCAAGGCTCCAATGGTCGGAACATTTTATCGTGCTCCAGCGCCGGACGCTCCACCATTTGTTGAAGTGGGGGATGCCGTGCAGGAAAACACGGTTGTCTGTATACTCGAAGCCATGAAAGTGATGAATGAAATCAAAGCGGCAATCAATGGGAAAGTCCATGAAATTGTAGTGGAAAATGGTCAACCGGTTGAATTTGGTCAGCCTTTATTCAAAATCAAGAAGAATTGATTCCACATTACTGATCATTGAATGAAGCCAGAGGGGCAGGTCAAAAACCTGCCCCTCCGTGACAAATTTGGGATATAGAATGTTCAAAAAAGTCTTAATCGCCAATCGTGGAGAAATCGCTCTTCGAGTTATCCGCGCTTGCCGGGAAATGGATATTGCGACCGTCGCTGTTTATTCCGAGGCAGACCGTGATTCTCTTCACGTTCGGTTTGCCGATGAAGATATATGCATCGGACCTCCGCCGGCGTCAGAATCGTATCTCAATATTCCGCGTATTATATCCGCAGCGGAAATAACGGATGCAGAAGCGATCCATCCGGGCTATGGATTTTTAGCCGAGAATGCTCATTTTGCTGAAATTTGCGAGTCATGCAATATTGTCTTTATCGGCCCTTCTCCCAGAGCCATTTCCTTGATGGGTGACAAAGCAGCGGCGCGGGATACAATTGAAAGTTATGGTGTATCCGCTATTCCCGGTTCCGATGGCACGGTGGATGATGCGGACAAAGCAGTATCCATCGCACGAAAACTCGGCTATCCGGTAATGGTAAAAGCCGCCGCAGGTGGGGGGGGAAGGGGAATGCGTATCGCCCACACTGACGTGAGCTTGGTTCAGGCATTTATTACGGCTCAATCCGAAGCGGAAAAAGCGTTCGGTGACCGCCGGCTGTATATTGAAAAACTTGTGCTCGAACCACGGCATATCGAGATACAAATCCTCGCCGATAAAGAAGGCAATTGTGTGCATTTAGGCGAGCGGGATTGTTCGCTCCAACGGCGCCATCAAAAAGTTGTGGAAGAAAGCCCCTCGCCAGCAGTCGAAGAAGAACTCCGGCAGCGAATGGGGCAAGCCGCGGTGAGATGCGCCGAAGCGGTTCAATATTATAGTGCCGGAACAGTCGAATTTTTATTGGATAAAGATTCCAATTTTTATTTTATGGAGATGAACACGCGCATCCAGGTGGAACACCCAGTCACTGAAATGATAACCGGAGTCGATATCCTTAAAGAGCAAATCAAAATTGCGGCTGGTCTCCCTCTTTCCATCAAACAAGAGGATGTCAAAATTGAAGGTCATGCCATCGAATGCCGTGTCAATGCAGAAGATCCGGCCAATCAATTCTTACCTTCGCCGGGGAAAATTACCGGTTTGCACAAACCGGGGGGACCCGGAATTCGAGTCGATTCGCATATCTATAGTGAATATGTCGTACCTCCTTATTACGATTCACTACTCGCCAAATTGATCTCACACGGTCATGATCGCAAGGAAGCCATTGCAAAAATGAAAAGGGCACTGGAAGAATTCGTGATCGAGGGGATTCCAACAACGATTCCACTCCTACAATTGATTATGAAAAATCACGATTTTGTGACTGGAATATTTAACACCGGCAGTTTGGATGCAATACGGCATCAGTTGGAAATGGAATCCAAATCGCGTTAATCAGCTTTCTAATGATTAATAAAGACTCGAAAAGGGGAGGAGGAAGATTTTCCAAGAGGTGATGTGGTCACCTTGCCTTTGACTCTCGTACCCGCAGTAATGTCAGCATCCTGCCGGCATTTTATGATTTTCATTCTGACTATACTGTAAGCCGGATGAATGTGGAAAAATTACCGGATGGACCGCTGCAGATCAAGCAATGATGTAATCACCATCGATTTGTCGGCGGGTATGAAGACGGATTCATGCCCGCTGGCTTATTTTATGGGGTTGAATCATGAAAAACGCGAAATAAGAAGGTTGAATTATTTGCCTCTGTCGAAATCCATTCCACTGTGCACCAGTGTCATCAACCTGATTCAGCCTACAAACAAATTTTAGTTTTTTCTTTTCCGTTTACGATATGCATAATGAAAGTGAAATTGAAGAAAAATATACAGGGTAATAAAAATTATTCCATGATCCTCCGTATAGAATAAAGTTATGCTGAAAAGGGGAAGAAAGATGAAAGCAAATGGTTCTTTGTTGTTTTCCGTGTTGGTTTTGACTTGTCTAAGTGGTTGTATTATTGCCGATGTGGTGGAAACCGCCGTCGAGGTACCGATTGCGGTAGTGGAAGGGGCGGTGGATGTTACCACCTCTGTTGTGGGAGTAGTCGCCGATCTTCCACCGGAATTTACGGCTACTTGCAAGACAGAGCAAGAATGGACATTCGAGGGGGAAGATATCGGACTAATTTCCGTGGATACACGAAACGGATTCATCGAAGTGAAAGGGGGAGAGACGGATACAATTAATGTCAAATCGTGTATCACAGTCCACGCACGACGGAAAAGCACAGCAGAATGCTATGCCGATCAAGTACATGTCAACCTGGAACGTAATTCTGGTGAACTGTGCATTTATAAGGATAGTCCTCCCTCCTCATCGAAGCACCGATTATCGATCAGTTATGTGATCGAGACACCTATAAATATGGATCTGAATCTTCGCACTTCCAATGGAAAAATCCGTGTTCACTATCTTCAAGGAAATGTGGAGGCGGATACCTCGAACGGGAGGATCGAAGTCAAGCATTTGGCCGGTTCACTCAAAGCCAAAACAAACAATGGAACAATCTCTTCTGATTTCGAGAAAATGGATCGGGCAACTGACCTTAGGACATCCAACGGGAGAATCGAAGTGGTTGTACGAGAGGGGATTGCCCCGATTGAAGCACATACGTCCAACGGGAGCATCGAGTTGATCTTGCATGATTATTTCGGGGGAAAATTGGATGCAAAAACATCGAATGGAAGTGTCAATACCAAGTTTCCTCTTCTGCTGCAGTACATGAAGAAAAAACACATCGTCGGTTTACTGAACAATCAAGAAGATCCAACAATCGTGTTGAGAACGTCGAACGGTTCGATCCATTTACACAAACTGAACACCCCAAAAAAAGAAACGGCCGCTCTTTAGAAAAAAATCAACTACCAAGTTCTTCCTTTGAGAAGTTTTTCCCGCTGGTAGGGGGTTAATTGATCGCCGCGTTCTTTGAGCCATTCGGTAAAATCTTTTTCGATTTCCTCGCTCCATCGGCGGTCGATTTCACCCGGTGTATATTTTCCTTCGCGGAGCCGTTGGTGACCGAATTTATCACGCAGACTGACGATCTCGGAAGTTTCGACGATTTCTTGTGCGAGATGGGCGGGGATAAAGATTACGCCTTCTTTTTTACCCAATACGACATCGCCCGGCATGACTGCGGCACGGCCAATCCGGATGGGAGTATTGATTCCCATCAGCATGACATCTTTGATGTATGATGGATCCCATCCACGGGTGAAGGTGGGGAAATCAGGAATTTCAAGGACGCCTTCGATATCACGTGAACCGCCATCGACGACCACTCCCGTACCGCCGGTTTTGGTCCAAATCGAATTGGCCAGATTGTCGCCCATGAAAGTGCCGTCGATTACCTTGCCCATCATATCGACAACGATGACGTCGCCCTTGACCAGGGTATCAATGATCCAGGAATTTTGCCCACCGATGCGGCCCTCTTTTTTTCCTTGTTCCTTGATTACATCGTTGACGGCAGGACGAGAGGGAATGTAATACGCCGTAACCGCTCTGCCGACCAGAACGCTGTCCTCATGGGTACGAACCCAATCGCTTTCGAACTGGTTGGTATACCCATGCCGCCGGCAGACTCCCCAGGCTTCTTCGATCGATACAGCTTTCATGCGGTTCAGCAAATCGCCGGATACTTTCGGCCGCCCGTCGTCAAAACGTTCTCCTTCCCATTTCGGTGTATATTGGATCAAATGCTCTTTGGTAAAAACACCGACTTGGGCATATGCCGTTCCCGAGAACAAAAGAGAACCGGCAAGGATCACAATCAAAACTGGGAGATTCATTTTTTTCATTAGGTACTCCTTTCGGTAATAGGATTATTTATCCAAGTATATTGATTCAGGATTGAGACATTGTAATCCATTGTGGAAAAACGGATTAGTCTCCTATGTTTGAGTTATGATTCTAAGATGGCCGATTAAATATCGCCACCCAGAAGTGTAAGTGTATTTCCTCTCATAATGACGCATCTTGCCGATTGTTGTTTTCCTTGAATCTCGACATGGGAAGTTCTGTCTAGCAAAAACTGAACTCGTGTACGAGTTTCACCATCGTCGAGTTCAACCGTTACCCCCTTCTCATTCAAGGTGTTGATCTTGGTCTCGATACTCGGTTTCCTGCTTTCTGTATACGGTTCCAAAACGGTCACGAAAATGGTGGATTGCGTTTTATTCGCAGTGGAAGCCCGTGCATGATATTGATCGGATTCTCCATGTTCGGGAGGATGTTCGAATCCTTTCCATTGTTTGATGGATAAATCTTGCGGGTGTAGGAAATTTGTCCTTAAACGTGCTTGACTTTGTTGAATGATCATCACGTTCTTTTCCGTGTCGAGTTCCATTTCTGAGAGTGCATGGAGATTCCATTCGAATTGAACCGGCCGGCGAGCTGCGACTTCATCGCAAAGCACAAACACGCCGTTTCCAATGTGGGCAACATGGCGTACACACCGGTTGAGCCTTCCTTGATAGGCTTCAGTGGCATCCGCTTGTACATAATCGTAATCGTCGGTTGATTGAAAAGCGACAATATTTCCCTTCGATTCTGCATCGCGAATTACTTGTCCCTGGCCGCCATCGAATGTGATCGTATTCGACGATTTTGATTGCCACTGCCAATTCCGATGATGATCGGAACCGTACCACGGATAGTATCCAGAGGCAATGGCCAGCGCTTCCCCATAGGCTTCCAGCGTAAACGCATTCTCATCCGCATGGGCGTGGCTGATCGGTCCAAAGGGATCGCTGTGGATCAGGAAGTGGACATCTTCCCCCGCGTTTCCGAGTGCAGTATGAATGGAAACCAATCCCACACCGGGGAAATATCGTGATTGAGGAAGTGTTGAGGGTGACTTTGCTTTCAAACTGTCGTCCTTAAGAACAACACCAAGGATACTGTTTCCTGGTCCGGCGTTCATGGCGTTGGCATACCAGCGCAGATAGGGATCTTGCAGCAAAGTCGAGAATTGGTACATCAAGTTACCCATCGAACGGCTGGGACCGCTGTGCTCGCCGTCTCCAAAAGGAGAGATTTCTGCATACGGTGGATTGGTGTATAACTTATAGTACGGTGTATTCTGAAAAAACGGTTTTTGCATGAGATCGATACTGGTGGCGTTACGCAACGGAACCACGAAATGCAAGGCGAAACTCATGTAATAGCTCCAATAGCTCGGTCCTTCATGCCAGCCGCCGTCTTCTTTTCCCCAGGCGGGATAGACATTCCAAAACAGCGTCAACACATAATCCAGCCAGGTTTCCGCTTCCGGCCATTGATGCGCAAACGACAGAGCGGCTTCACCCAGGAATCCCAGCGTGCGTCCTGCGTGGCTTTCATATGGATCGGTGTGGAATTTCCGCCGGTCTTTGAGATGTTCGAAAAATTGCCGTGCGCGGATTTTCATGACAGGCTCGATCTTTTGGCGCTCCTCTTCGGTGAATAAATCGTACACCCAATCATAGGCGCGTGTGCCGCGCATCATGACCCACATCGCCGGTTCGTCGTTGTTGCGGTATGAAGTGCTGCCCTCGGGATCCCAGCTAAAAAAGTGGAGCAACCGCCGTTTGGCCTCATTCCCGTATTCTTTATCACCGGTAAGCAAATAAACCAATCCGCACCGCTCCATTGCGTCCATGGGCGGACGGGTGGTGCGGAAAATATGTTGATAATGCTTGCCGCGTTCAGGGCCGGTCCCTTGAACGTAGGGCGGTTCTTCCACCAGCGGTTCACCGATATATTTTTTACAACTGCGTTTGAGACTATTGGCAATCGATTGTAAATCACCGGATTCAGCGCGTTCCTGATACGAAGCCAATTCGTTTTCGAGCACAAACAATCGAGGACGGTTCTTCGGAATGCGGGAGATCACCTCCTCGATCTTTGGCTTGACGAATTTTTGGGCCGAGGAGCCGACACGAAATTTGCGGACTTTACTCCAAAGCACTCGGTCACCATCGAGTTCCACACCGTAACGCCAATACCAAGTTCCCGATTTCAACGGATGGGTCAACGCATAGGTGCTGACCTGGATATCACCGATGCGCTCCGTATCGGATGAGAAATCCGAATCCTGCGAAATTTCCAAAGCATAGGTCAACTCATGTTTCGGCTGCACCCAAGTGAATGGAGGCGGATTCACCGTGACCGATTCGCCGTCTGCCGGAGAATAGCCGACCTGTCTCTCTGAGGGGAGAAGATCCAAGGTGATATCGGTTTGGCTGCATAATTGGATTGGATTCACTTGCAATAGTAAACAAATCAATGTGATAGTGGACAGTAGGATTGTTTTCATAGGAATCATTCCTTTTTCTTGTTTCCGGGATAGTTTAATGAAAAACAAGGAGTTCTCGCTTCAATTAGGGATCGTTTACCATTCAAATGAGGCAGCGGAAAATAGATGAATATAGCCTCTAAGGGTTTAATGATTGAATGAACTCATCGAGAGATGAAGCGGTGATTGCATTTTTGCGCATATCCCGTAAATGGGACAAGTCATCGATTTTGCAAATAGAATCGTATAGAGAAGAAGGAATATTCATAAATCGCATCTCTAAAAACTCGAGCAAAACTTCTCTTGCTTCCTCAAGGCTTCCTTCTTGTCTCCCTTCTTGTCTCCCTTCTTCTTTCCCACGTTCGAATCCCTTTTTCATAGCCATTTCTTCAAAAGGTGCGATGAACGGCATTTTCTTTTCCTCCTGGAACCGATGTATTTCTTCAGTATACTCTTTTTCCAAATCTTCCGGTAAATATATCAAAAAATCGATAAATCGAAATAGCGAGACGGCTTTTTCTTGCGGCATCCCTAGTTCTACCATATGCTTTGTAATTGCTTTTTTCCATTCTAATCTTTTGTCCATATTCTTGCGGGTTTCAAGCGTTTTCAAATGTGAGGCCACGAAAAAAGCAAATGGATTCGAACTAGATTTTAACTCTTCGATGTTCACACAATAATCCAATAATTTTACCGTTTTGAATTGTAGACTTACTTGACTTCCCCATATTGTATATGCAAATCGGTCCGGTCTCCAGTGAGAATTCTCATCTCCCAAAACTGCGATGCTCATGACCTGTTTCTTGTGCCTCAGATAAATCAGGCTGTTATACACATACATTCGTTCCGCTAGAGCCTGATCCACCTGCGTTTGCATTTCAATATGAATCAAAACCCATGTTTCTTCTCCGGTTTGTCGATAAACTTTGATCAATTTATCGACAAACCGTTTCTCGATTTTGGCTTCCCGTATAATCTTTTGAAACTCCTTGTCCAGAGACTCATATCCCCGTTTCCAATCGATTTCTTCATAGATTTCAGGGAAGAAGAAAAGGATGAAATCCTGAAAATAAGCTTCCAAGATTTCTTTCCAGGCGCTGTCATAGATAATATGCTCTTGTTTCATTATCTTGTATGCATTCATTTTGTAGCAGTTCCATTCTTATCCGAATTTTTACTAAAAATTACAATAAAGAGGAAATGCTGCCGAGTTTCGAATAAACACCTTCATTGCCTGATTTCTTTTTATCATTGTTTCATCAACAACTACCTTTTGTCAACGAATCGGTTATGAAAAGAAATCAGGATCGGGGAAAGAAGGGCATTCTAGACAAGTGTTTCCTCGTGATAGACAATGGAGGGCAATTGTGAGCTGAAGGAGAATCAAATGCAGTGTGTAAAACTCAATTTCATTATCATTTCGTACCTTATGGTTATCTTACTCATAGGAATTTCAGTTCATGCCGTTCCCCTTCGCTATATCCCCAAACTTCAACAAGAAATCGTTATCGATGGGAAATTGGAGGAAGAATGCTACAAGAATACTCAACCGGTAGAACGTTTTACCGTAGCCGGCCATCCTGAACAAGAAGCACCGACGACACAAGCGTGGGTGTTTTGGAACGAAGAGAAGATGGTGTTTACCTTCAATTGTGCCGACGAGAACATTGCCGCAAAACCACGGAGTTGGGATGAAATGGCGGTGGCTCCTCAGGACCGGGTGGAGTTCTATCTCTGGTCCGGAAATGAGGAAGATCAATTTATCAGCTTTGAAATTGCCCCGCTGGGCGCATCTCTGGAATACCGCACAAAATATTATCGTTTCTTCAATTTTGGTTGGACACCGGAAACACTCAATTTCGCCGTGTCACTCACCGACGAGGGATATTGCATGGAAGCAGAGCTGTTCGCCGAAGATTTGGCTCAGGCAAAGATTCCATTAGATGGTGGTGCACGGTTTCGTGCCGGTTTGTTTCGCTCACAGGTGGAGGATTTGGCGAAAAACGAGGAGCCTACTTGGATTACGTGGATCGATGCCAGCGAGCCGTTCCCTGATTTTCACATCCCTCGGTCAGTGGGTGTATTTGTGCTCGAAGATGCTGATCATCCTGGCTCAACTTTGGGTAATTTTGGATATTGGGAAATTGATGACCAGCAAGTGAAACTGAGACCCAAAGGAACCGGTGATCCTATGCTGGTTCAAATCAACGAACGTGTCAAAAACTGGCAGTTGATTTGGACCGGTTTGTATCATGGCGACAAATGGGGATTGTTGGAAAGTGAATCGGGATTTGCTCTCATCAGTGATGAATGCCGTATTGTAAGGTTAGAGAAACCTGCACAAGAAATTGATCCAGCTGATCCGGAACGTTGGTATGATGGTAAGAGTGCAGAAGAAATTCTAGCCTCGCCTCAAGATATATTGGGGAATAAAATACTAGAAAAAGAAAATATCGATGCAAATGATATTGCTGCGCTTCTTCCACCACTATCGAACGGGTATCAAATTTTGGGTAGTCCGCTCTCCGGCGGTATCAGCCCGATTGTCTTGTCAAACGGGAAAATACAATTTGGAAATACTGTCCTGTATGATCCTAGTGAAGTGGAAGTACGTTTGAAGAACCAGAAACCTCTCCGGGGTCTTCTTGACAATTGGATGCCGATTGCACATTACTACTATTTCGATTCCAAACCTGCTTACCGGATGATTGCTTTTGTTCCCGTTTGGGAAAGAGGGAACATACCAGCGGTCTATGTCGGATTATCGGAAATCGATGCCGATGGATTCCCTCAGAAAATGCGCTGCTGGAAAACGAATGCCTCTTCACTTGAACCGATTGAAGAAAAAAACTTTTGGCTTGACTTCGTTCAAACGGTATTTCATTGGAAACAGTTCGAGAGAAGCCTCTCATTACCGGAAATCCCTGATCAGAAAATCCTACAAGCGGTCAAAGGGGGGCTAGCGCTGACTCGTGTGATATTCGCCGGTGAACATCCTCACTATGGAGCACGTAATTATGGGGAAACGGTTCACGATACTTTCCCACCCGCTTTTCTCAATGCATTAGAAACGGCTTTTCGTTATGGTGAACACGAGTGGGCAAAAAGTCTCATTGCGTTCTGGTTTCGATATTGCGTGAATCAGGACGGAACGATCCGTTATTGGCAGCGTGATGTTTGTCACGCTGCTTCCGCTTCCGAATATGGAATGATGTACCGTTTGCTTGCAAAGATCGATCGCGCCAAAAATCAATCTTGGGGAATTCAATCCTATCTTGATCAACTTGAAGAATCCACTCACTACCTGCATTCCCTTCGGCGTTCAATCGATTCGGAGGGAGTTCGACTCATCCATATGGGAGCGGAAGCGGACAATGCTGAATTGAAGAACGCCTATTTCAGCAACAATTTATGGACAGCCGAGGGATTGGAACAATTGGCGAATCTTTTTGAACGATACCAGCGCAAAGGAACGGCTGCTCAATTGCATCATATGGCCCAGGATATCATGAGTGATATTCAAAAAGCGCTCACATCTACAGCCATACAGACTGAATATGGTCTTCTCCCGCCGATTCATCCATTCTACGCGGCGCTTCCTTTGACTCTCAGCGCCGGTGTAAAGCGCCCTGAAGAGATTTCAAAACCACTATGGAATGACTATATCAATAATAAAATGGTGACGATCCCAGCAGGAAATCTGCAACAGCCTCCCCAAAATCTTCGTGAGAATACCTATGCGAATTACCGGTATTATCTCGAAATGCTTTCTTCCGGTGCTCTTCCGCATGAGATGGCGGAAGCAATTGTTCGAATGCGGGCTGCCCGGGGAGGTGAACTACTTGGCATGACGCGGTTTTCCGGTCACCTTGATGATTGGCCGGTAGCCGAATGGGCGAAATATTTGCTCTCTACAGATCGGCTAAAGGAATACTGGCTGCTCTTCTATTCCCATATCCTTCATCATCAGGACCGAGAGATGCTGACGGCGTTCGAACAAGCCGGAATCGATGGGCGCTATCGCGCCGCCGATTGTATTCCATCTCAGCTAGTGGCGGCGCGAATGCTGGTATATGCATTTGCCTTCGAATTCCCCGGTGATGATCATTTGTACCTTTTACGGGGCATTCCGGAAGATTGGTATGAAGCAGGAAAGCGATTTGATTGGTTGAATGCCCCCACCACTTCGGGTGAAATATCTCTAGAAATAGCATGTAACAAACGACACATTGAAATCAAAATCGATCTCTCCTCCATTCTCTTGGATGTAAATCCCGTTATTCAACTGAATTTCCCCTTTCAATCCAACAACTTATCGATTCGGGATGGATGGGATTTGATCGGTAAGATTGAAAGAAACCGTATTTACCTTCAAGAAGGAAAGAAAGGCAATTTATATATAGTGATTAAGAGGTAATATCTGTAAACATTCAATCAATATACCGCATACTCTTGCAGTTTGTTTTTTGAGAAAAACAGATAATATATACTTTTGAGTATATCAACATCTTTTGCATTCCATCCTTAGATTTCAATTCAATAGAACTATTCAAAAAATGGATTCCTCAAGTTCATTTTTCTCTAAAGGGAGGAGGTGAAGAAGAGTCATATTGTGAAACACAGCAGCAGAAATGATACCCATGCAAAACAGAAAAGGAGATTACCCCGATGAAAAAACATTTGATGATTGTGATTACGATTTGTGGATTGGCTGTTGCCAGTTCAAATGCACAGGAACTGACTCCGGTTTTTGAACATTTGATCAGCAATGACAATGTTCCTTTGCCGATCTTGGAAGCGGCGCCGGCAGAAACCGGTGATTTTCAAGGATCTTGGACGACTAATACGTGGACGATGGATGTTTATGGCGGTTTTTCGCGTTATGATGACGAGCGGTTGTTGTTAGGCATCCGAGATAACGGCATTAACGAAGAGAATCCTGATCATGACGCCAATCTGGCTGCTCTCTATCCCGACCGTTCCCTCATCTGGATCAACGAGTCAAACGGTAGTTATATGGGAATCGCTCTGGAAATCGGAATGCAGCCTGTGGAGCATGATCCAGCCTGGCTCACCTCGAATGAGAATGATCCGAATACCTATTTTATTAGTTTTGATGTGGATGAAGAAGGAGTTATCTATGTTGGCTTTGCCAATCAAATTCTCCGCTATGAACCTGACGGAAACGGCGGATTCAACGATCCTACAGTTGCTTATGTGCTTCCTGCGGATTTAGCAGGTGACGCGTTCCCTGGCTGGGAGTGGAGTTTTGGATTGAGTGTTCAAGGTTCGGGAACCGAAACAGCCATCGTCGCAGGCCAGCATGGCGATTGGCGTAGCGGTACCGGTTATTTTGCCTTGAAGACCTCGGATGGAGAAACGTTCGAAAATACAGGGAAAATTCCTGGAGGATTTGGAAACGCGGGTGGTGGAGCCAGTTCTTTGATCACCATCGAAGGTGAAGAATACGTCTACGTCACAACCTACCCAGGCTCCAGCAACGGCACCGACACAACGTTTTACCGCTTTTTCCGAGCCGCCGATTCAACCGACGATTTCACAAAAGATACCGACCTGTTCAACGCCACCGGACCGGAACTGCCGGAAGGTGAAGAACCGGCTTATGATGAATATCAGGTACGCTTCATGACCACCGTGGAAGGGCATCCGGATTTGGATTATGTCGTGGCTTATAGCACACCGAGTTGGAACAGCGCCGCATTGGGAATCGATCCGCCTCGCCCCGGCTTTCTGGCTTTGCATGATGTCAGCGGAACCGGCCTCGTTGATGGCGCGTTGATTTCGTATCATACGCTTGACGTCAGCGAAGCGGATGAAGTGATCGATCCAACCGAAGCCGAACCGACTGGATATTGGCAATCCACAGGTGGCAATGTGCGGATTTATCGCTCAGCGAATGATGCCGCCGGCGCCTGCGAGGTACTTTGGCACAGCGGTACTTATGGATACGCCCGCTATACCATCGGGGAAACCCCCATCGGCAATTGGTCGATTTATTGATCGTAACAATGAAGAGTGGGTGGCAAGGTCAATACTATGACTCATGCCACCCACTTTGCTTTATATGTATCAATTATGTTGAATTCCGTCAGATAGAATATCCACACTACAATTATTTCTTGAGCACATAAGTTTAGTAGGCGCCGGATAAATCACTTCGGAGATGCGCCCGTTCTTTTTTATGCCAGGCGACGTTTGCCAAATGTGGACCGCAAACTGCAGAGTGGCCGACTTCTACAGGAGCGTTAGGTTCTTTCCGGGATCTGACGCAGTCAAGGAAATTTTGCGTGTGGGGGGCTGTGGGGATTCCGCCTTCGATGACGATGGACGGTTCGGTGTTGTAGGTCATGGCATAGTCTTGTGCCCACTCGTCGAGATAGACCTTCGCGCCGGAATCGTTGATCATGATCGTGCCTTTACGGCCTTGGAATTGGATCATCCAACCGCTTTGATATTTGTTGGTGTAATTAAGCGCCCAAGAAGCCTGGAAGGAACCGTAATCGTAAATGGCTGTGAAGATATCCGGTGTTTCGGCTCCCGTCATTTCATACACGTCACCGAAGCATTCCGCCGATTTGGGCGGTTCGCTGTTCATGAACCATTGCACGACATCCATCAAGTGGGTTCCCTGGTCGGTGCAATTGCCGCCGGAAAACGGCCAGAAATAGCGCCATTCCCGGTATTTCATCGGTTCATAGCGAACATTGCGTTTGGGGAAACAGAAGGCGTCCCAATCGAGTTCGGATTGGAGGGGAGAGTTGTCGAGTTTGTGGGACAAAGTCCAGTTCCACCAGGCTTTGACCATGTAAATGGGGCCGATGGTTCCGTCTTCGATCAGTTTCTTGGTTTTCATGACCGTTTCGGAACTGCGGCGCTGCATGCCGATTTGCACGATGCGGTCGGTTTCGCGGACTTTTTGCACTGTGTTATAGCCTTCTTCGATCGAGTTGGACATCGGTTTTTCACAGTAAGCGTCTTTGCCGGCCTGCACCGCATCGATTAGTTGGGTGCAGTGTTGGTGTTCGGGGGTAGCGATCAAAACGGCGTCGATGTCTTTGCGTTCCAGCAACTTGCGGTAATCGTGATGGTTTTTCACGCCTTCGTCGAGTACGCTGAGAGTGGCCTGGGCTTCGGGTTGAAAGATTTCGCTGATGGCGATGAATTCGGCTCCCTGTTTGACGAGATCGTGCATGACACTGCGTCCACGACCGCCCGCGCCGATCAATCCCATGGTGATTTTGTCGTTCGCTCCCATAACATTGCTGGAGACAACCATCGGAGCGGTGACCGTCGCCATAGCTGAGGCGGACCGCGCTAAAAATCCTCTTCGATCGAAGGTATCTTTGATGCTCATTGTTTTATTCCTTTCTAAATCTGTTTGTTGATTTGTGTAGAGTATTTGATTGTAACGCCGGCATCTTGCCAGCATTTCCAAAAAGCCGCTGGGACGGCGGCGTTATGTATGATAAAGATGCTTCAATATATCGTATGGGCGGATGGAAGTTAAGGCCGAAGATGAACAAGCGCAAATTTGTGTGTGATCCATCGTGACTCGATCTTTTAATGTATAATGATATGGAAAAATAATGTGAGGGTATACCATGCCGGTCGATGCTCCGAAACGATTATTTTCAGTGGATGAATATTATGAAATGGCGCAGCAGGGGATTTTGCGTCCTGACAATCGTGTGGAGTTGATCGAGGGGGAGATTGTGCAAATGACGCCGATCGGTTCTTCTCATGCAGGGGGTGTGAATTGGTTATCGTTTACCTTGATGAACAAACTCGGTACACGAGCGGTGGTCAGTACCCAGAATCCTATCCGATTGAGTGATTATTCCGAACCACAGCCCGATCTTTTAATTTTGAAACCACGGGAGGATTTTTATCGTAAGCAACATCCACGAGTGAACGAGGTTTATTGGATTATCGAAGTGGCTGACAGTTTAAAGGGATATGACCGGAAAGTAAAAATTGAGCTTTATGCGGAGCATGGGATTCCGGAATTTTGGATCGTGGATTTGGTCAAGAAGGTTGTGGAAGTGTATAAACATCCGGAAGGCATTCGTTTTCGAGACATGAAAGAATATTACTCAGGGGATACCATTTCTCCACTTTCGTTTCCGAATTTGGTTTTACCTGTTAAAGATATATTATCCTGATTATTGTTCCAATTCAAAATCTTCCGGTTTCAATCCCTTTTTATGTTTTCCTACACCAATGGGATTCGGGTCGTATTCGCCGACGAGTTCGACGTCAGCGCGTTCCGGAATTTTCTCTTCCATTCCCACGAGCCAGTAGCAGGCGTTGACTAGCAGGCGGCGGAAACCTTCGTTTTTCAGATCGCCGCCATGCCCCATGGTTGTTGTGAAGACCTGTGTGGTTTTGCCTTTTTCGCCTTTGTAGGTTTTAAGCCAGGCGATGGGTTCCATGTTTTTGTCCGGATTCGGTTCGTCGTTCGGGTTCATGCCTTTCAGCACTTGCCCCATGACCAACGGTTTGCAGTCTCCATGCAGCGGGAGCACTTTATAGACGTCCGACGGTCCCCAAATATCTTCACAACCATTGACGATAGGGTGATCTTCCATGCCTTCGGCAATGATCCCGCGCGTGCTTTCTTTTTGGTGTGCTCCGTGATGGCGTATCCACGTTTGGCCGAGGACCTGTTTGCCGAAGCCGTCTTCAAATTCTTTGGCATGCCAATCGTATTTTGCATAGGGGCTGTCTTTGTCCTTGACATAGCGGAACGCGTGGGTCGAGGTGCGCAATGCCATGATGGGTTTGCCGGAATTGATATAATCGACGATATGTTTCATCTGCTCGTCGGGTAATTCGCGGAAACGTACGAAAAGAACCATCAAATCGGCATTTTCGAGGGCTTCGAGTCCTGGAATGTTATCGAGCTGTTCGGGATTGATGGTGCCGTCTTCCCGGTCAATCGCGAAGAGTACTGTGCACTTGAAACCGTGTCGTACAGCTAGGATTTTGCCTAATTGCGGGATGAATTCTTCCGAACGGTATTCCTCGTCTCCACTGATGAGGACGATGTGCTTGCCGTTTCCCGTTTGTCCTTCTTTGCCTTCATAGACCACCCACTGCTTATCGGCGAATGATGGTTGTTGGATCCATCCACAAAGTATGCCGATCATCAATCCAACGGTGAATAGATTTCTTGTGAATGCTGCCATTGTTTTCTCCTTTTATAAGTTTAAGTTCACTTCCATGGCTTTGCCGTTTTTCATCATGTCTTCCCAGGTCACTTCGTCGCCGGTGTATGCCGCCATGCGTCCCAAGACGCTGGTCAAGGTACTTTGGACGGCATCTTCTCCGTGATTGACATACTTGCCTGTACGAATGCCTTGGACGAAGTCTTTGACGTTGTTATTCACGCCGACGTCACCGGTCGGATCCCGTTCGACACCTTTCCACGGATTGTCACCGGTAATTTTGACCGGACCGTTGTAATGCGAATCGACGGTTCCTTGAGAGCCGTACATACGGATGCAGAGATCGCCGTATCCTTTCGTGAATTGGGCGGAACTGAAATCGACTTTGATCTCGTTGGGGTACCAATAGGTTACGATAAAGTGATCCCAGCAGTCGCCGACGTCGACACGGGCTTTGCGGCCACCGGTTCCATGCGCTTTGAGGGGATGGGCGCCGATATACCAGTTCGCCACATCGAGAACGTGGATATTCTGTTCGACGATAATATCACCGGAGAGAGCGATATCGAACACCCAGTTGCGTAGACGGTTTTCATCTGCCGAATATTCCGGCTTGTCTTTGCGTCCCAAACGGCCGGTGTGGTAATAGACGTGCCCCAAAACCAGATCGCCGATATCGCCTTCATGAACTCGTTTGACGGCTTCTTTGAAGTTGGGGCTGTTACGTGTTTGGAAATCGACCAGGAAATTCAATTTTCCTTGGGTTTTCTTTGAACTGGCTAGGATGCTTTTGCAGCCCGGGGCGTCGACGGCGACCGGTTTGGCCATCCATACGTGAGTGTTGGTGTTCACTGCGGCCTCGGCTTGGGCCGGATGGAAATAAGGAGGGCTGGTGAGAACGACAGCGTCTACGCCGGAATCGATCAATTGTTTCCAAGCGTTTACGCCTACATAGATGTTTGATTTATCGATTTCGAAACGGCTTTGGAACGCTTTGAGCCGGTCAGCAAATGGATCCTGAGCAGCGACGATACTGATATCGTCGGGAGCGTTTCGCAACAGTTTTGTCGTCACATAATTCCCGCGTCCGCCGCAGCCGAGAATGCCGAACTCGATTTTTGAATTGGCTTTGGCCGCCCGCACCGATTCCGCTTTGACCAGCATCAATCCTGCCGTTGCCGATGTAGATGACCTGAGAAAATCTCTGCGTGATTTTTTATGGATCAGTCGATTGGACATAATCATTCCTCCCTTTTACTGAATTTTTTTTTGATGATAAATCCTCTTAACCACATAACCAAGTGGGGAAGGGGATTGGTTATAAATTCGGTTTCAAGCGTTCATCCGCTGTTTGTACTGCCTCCAATAGTTTGCGGTAACGATTTTGCAAACGCACACACTTTTCATTTTCGTCTGCATCGGCCGGACCAAGGCGGAGAAATTCAAAGAGTTCCCGTGGCGCGCCGTACTCGATTAAATATTCGGCCACCGGATCGGAAAAAATGCGGGTACGGTATTGATCGAGAGTTTCTTCCAGCTGTTGCAGTGGTTGATTCTGATGTGTTTCCAGCCAATCCAATCCTTCTTTTGCGGTATGGACCGATTGTTGTATAATTGTCCCAAGTGACTTTATCACTGTGTGAGTTGGTATTTCCGTTCGATGTGCAAATTGTTCACGCAGATTGGTGAACAATGTTGAGAGATCGACTGTTTCTTTTCTTTCCCTCTGGATTGTTTCAGCTAATGTGTGGATGAACGTGCCGTGAATCTTTGCACCTCCTTCCGTTGCATCGATGACTGGTACTTGAGCTTCGCGCACATCTTCTTCTACCATCCGCAAATAGACAAGTAAATTGTGCATAGTCGGTACTGGATTGTCGTCGATACCTTCGACCCAGTAGAGCGATTCTTTGCTTATGGTTTCCGTAGCGCCGGGAATTGGTACATTGGCGTGATCGCGATCCCCTTCGATGAATTGCACATTCCGCCGAAGCGCCGTTTCACTTGCATGGGTGGCTCCGGTAGTTGGTTCGAGCGCCAAATCCTGACCAATGAGGATAATCGGGCTGCATCCGAAAAAGACGGCGGTTTGGAAACCGGCTTGGGAAACCATACCGCCTTTCTTGATGAAACCTTTTTCACCTGTTTGTTTATCGAGCCACTCAAAGAATTGGTGTTTATCGGTCATGAAGGTCATGCGTTGGGGGAATTTTGTGACGATTTGCGGTTGGGCTTCCGGATCGAACAATAGAATGGTTTCTGCACTATAGTGTTTATCAGGAAAATGGCGGGTATTCAATTCTGTTGGATCGACTGTAACGACGAAATGAGGAACGATGCCGCGTTTTAATAAAGGATGGAAAGACGTATCTGTCGCGATGATCAGAAAAGAGTTTTGCGCTTCTTTCAGTTGATCAATGTTTTTTTCCAAAGATGGCCCGGCAGCCACGACTATTGCCGGAATATTCTTGAACGCTTCTCCAACTTCCCGAATTCCGGGGCTGGAAGAAATGGCATCGAGATTCTGAAAAACATTGGATATACAAAGGGGGCCGTCTTTGAATTTGGTCATCAATCCACTTTGCCCGAACTGGATCAGTTCTTGGATTTGTTGGCGGGCAGTCTGTGCCCATTCGGGGAATACTGTTGTGGATGAGGGAACATCGATCAAGAGTAAGGAATTCGCGACAATCTCCATAAGATGGGCCATCAATGTTTGATAAATTACACTGCGATTACTCCCGACGATAAAGACGACGTTTGGATTGGAGAGCAGGGGATTGAGGTTCACCGTGTGCAGAGCCGCCCGAAAAACGGAAATCGATGGTTCGAGGATGAACAGGCGGCGAAGATTTGGGCGTTGTTGTAAGATGAGAAGCGGAATATAACCGAGTCCGCAGCCCAACACGGCGATATTGTGTGCTTTGGAAAGATCGGAGATGGATGCAAGAAATTTTTGACAGAAACCAAGCGGGTCTTCGGGATGATGAAGCGCATACACTTGAGTTTCTGTCCGCACTAGTAGAGTGGGCATTTTTGTTTGGGTTTGCTGAAGTTGCACGTTTGCGTCGTTCTCTTGAGTAAGCAGAGATTCGGCGAGTTGTGGGTTTCTTTCTTGCAGTAGTTTGAGATTTTGGTCGTAGATAGACATGGCGATTTTTTGGTGTTTTTGATAGTATCATATATGCATATGGAAACTTGTAGCAGGTATAGAGGCAATGGATGAACCCTTGGCAGCTCTTTCGGATAGATCGTTATCGAAAATCAAACAGATATTGATGGACATGTTTCGAGAGCAGAAATGCTCTATCTATCTATTCGGCTCGAGAGCGCGCGGGGATGCAATGGAAACATCCGATTTCGATATTGCTGTTTTCGCTGAGAATGATATCGATAAAGAGATGACATTTGTCCGTGAGCAGTTTGAATTATCCAATATTCCCCATACGGTCGAATTGATAGACTTAAATAAAACGTCGGAAACATTTCGCAATTGCGTGCTCGAAGAAGGGATTTTGTTATGGGAAAATTGAAAGAGCAATTCGAGTTATTTCATCGAGCGCTCGCTACTTTGGAAGAAGCTGTCTCTCTCCCGTTTAGTGTGATTGTCAGAGATGCGTCGATTCAACGTTTTGAATATACCTTCGAATTGTTGTGGAAAGTTCTGAAAAGTTACTTGAAAGAACAAGAAGGAATCGTCTGCAATTCTCCCAAACGTTGCATTCGAGCGGCTTTTGAAATTGGATTGATTTCTCCAAACGATATTGAACTTTTTTTGCAGATGGCCGATGATCGTAATTTGGTTTCTCATACTTATATTGAAGCGATTGCCGAAGATATCTACCAAAAAATACCAACCTACCTATCCAAGATGAAAATGTTACTGGCTTCGATACAAAGCAACCTGTAAACTATTGTAAATCATCTTTCTATACGAATTAGATGCACAAGGATTCTGTTAAATGAGGGTATTGTTGTTCAATCCGTGGATCACGGATTTTGCGGCATTTGATCATTGGACTAGGCCGCTCAATTTGCTCCGGCTGGCCACTTTGCTGCGGAAATCCGGCTGGTCGGTTGAGTTGTATGATTGTTTGAACCGTCGTTCTACCGATATTGCTGGATTGAAAATACAAAAACATCGTCTGAATCGATTCGGATGCGGGCATTATTATCGTGAAACGATCCCGAATCCGGAGATTCTCGAGTGGATTCCGCGTCATTATAAGCGGTATGGTGTGCCTATTGAGCGAGTCGAAAACTCATTCAAGCAGTATATTTCCCCCGATTTAGTCATTATTCCCTGCATGATGACTTATTGGTATCCGGGCGCATTTGAAGCGATTCGCATGATACGCCGGTGTTTTCCACAGGCTCGAATTATACTTGGCGGTGTTTATCCCACTCTTTGTAAGGATCATGCGGAGCGATACTCCGGTGCGGATGCTGTCATTACCGGAAAACATTGGCCGGATATTGTCAATCGTATTTTTGCTTTTTTGGGGCAATCCGGCTTGAAATGTGAAGGCAAGCAAAATACATGGATTGAACCGGCTTATGATCTTATGGCCGGTGATACGTGTTATCCGGTGTTGACGACGTCTGGATGCCCCTGTCATTGCACGTATTGTGCAACTCATTCCCTTTGGCCCCAATTTGTTTTGTACGATCGTCATGCTGTCGCCGATTCGATTGAGGGGCTGGTGAATGAATTCGGAGCAACGGATATCGCTTTTTATGATGATGCGCTTTTAGTGAAAAAAGAGCAGCATTTTCTTCCACTGATGGAAGAAATCATCGGTCGTGGACTCAATATCCGTTTTCATACCCCGAATGCATTGCACATTCGCCAAATTGACCGTGAAACGGCCTATTGGCTGAAACAAGCGGGTTTTACAACGCTTCGCTTAGGCTTGGAAGTGGTTCAGCGGGAATGGCAGAGGAAAACCGGTGCGAAAGTCTATACCGACGAATATTTTCAAGCGATGGACAATTTGCGTGAGGCTGGATTCTCACCGAGTGAAATCGGTACCTATTTACTCTACGGTTTGCCGAATCAATCCATCGGCGATCTTTTCGAAGCGTGTCAAATTGTCGCCGATGCCGGCAGTGAAATACGTTTGGCGATGTATTCACCGATCCCCGGTACCCCTTTGTATCAACTGAGAGAAGATGACTTTCTTTTCGATCATCGGGATGATCCTTTGTATCAAAACAACTCTCTTGTTCCCTTCCGTTCCCGATCAAATCCCTATGAGGAATACACGCATCTAAAGCGCTTTGTCGAGTTTCTCAATGCGAAATTACGCGACGAAGTGCACGAAAAGTCCCTTTTTTAGCCCCTATACGAAGAAAAAGTCAAAAAAAAGCCGAAAAAAAGGGTTTTTTTTGAAGTTTTAGCTTGACGTGAGGCAGGATATTGCTAAATTACATTCGATGTAATTTAACTACCTGAAAAGGAGAATCAATATGAAGAAGGCAGCGTCCAAATCCACTTCCAAATCGTCTGCTTCCAAGCCAATGACAAAGACTCAATTGGTGAACCAAATGGCCGAAAAAGTAGGACTAACGAAGAAACAGGTGAATGACTTTTTCAATGAGTTGGCAGCGGTTGGTTACAAGGAAGCGAAAAAAGGATTCACGATTCCGGGATTCGGAAAACTTGTCGTGCAAAAACGGAAAGCGCGAACCGGACGAAATCCTGCGACTGGCGAAACGATCAAGATTCCTGCAAAGACAGTGGTGAAATTCCGTGTTTCCAAAGCGTGTAAAGATGCGATCGTTCCTCCGAAAAAATGAGTGAAGGAGGACGGGTGTAATCCAGTTCATTGGTTGCGGAAAAAGCGGGAAGGTTCAAATAATCCTATCACCGATTGGATTAAAGTAAGGATTTCTATGTCTCGCAAAGTAAGGCAGTCCGCAGTGGAAGATTGTTCTCCTTTTGTGAATTCAGATCGATCATTTGTCACTGTTGATTCCTTCTCGTATTAATCTGTATATGCTTTTATCCCTCTTTACCTGCGATTTCCTGGAAATTGACGGTAAATAGGGATTTTTTGCTTTATTACCATGGAGTCATACTAGCCTAATTCCGGACCCGTGATTCCGTAGATCAATTCCGGTATTCCCGGCCATAGGTTTTTGCCGCGATACATTCGAATAAATGGCCGTTGTTGATGAAATCCAAATGATTCGAGAATTGTGTGAATATGGGGATTCGGATCGAGAATATCGATAAACACTCGTTGAGGATTGCGTGTTGAAATCAGCATGTGAAAGAGATCGACGGCCATTTCGGGTTCATCCGCAACCCATGGACCCACATGAAAAGCGTTGGTTCCTTCACGCGCCAAGATATAACCGCGTATTTTCCCTTGTTCTTCGATGGCAAATCCAAGACTGGGATAAAATTGAAGGTAGGATTCCAACACTTGTTTTCGGGAAGCACCGAATATGGGGGCGTCATAGGCGTCCCATTGGTCGAGAACCTGCAGTCTCAATGGCTTACAGTTTGATGTTGGCGCAGGAACAGTAACCGCTTCCCCTTCCCACCGCGCTAATCCGTATTCATCTTGAAAACCGAGTGTATCGTAGAGGAGTTTCCCGTCGGGGGTGGCATCCAACTTGACTGTAAGACCTTTATTCTCCAGATGGTTGAAACCCGCATGGAGCAAGGCGGTACCGATTCCAAGCCTGCGCTGCCCCGGGTCGACGATGACCATGGCAATCCATCCAAAACGGTTTTCATAGGGAATCGTACAAGCCGTCCCTACTACCGTTCCATCTTTTTCTGCGACGAAGCAGCCTTCGGGATCATAGGATAGAAAACGTTTCCAATCGTTTAGGGTTTGATTCCAACCGACCTGTTCCCGCAGCCATTGGCAATGGGGGAAATCGTCTTCATTCATTTTTCGGAGGGTAAAATTTTTGTTATGCGGTGTGTTCATGATTGTTTCCTTTGTCTCCCATACAATTGCAACCACTTTTCAATGAATGACTTTACAATAACATGAGAGAAGTTTCCAGCGTCGATGGAGCATAGAATCGGAATCGGGGATAGTATGATCGGATTGGAAAGAGTATGCTTATTTGCCATCCTGGAATGGATGAAAATCCAAGTTGGCCCGATCAATACGTTTTTTTCATTGTTATGCCCTCTTCTTGGGTTGGAAAAAGAAAGATAAGAACACTATCCTATAAACACCTTGTCTGAACGAAAGCGGATTGTGTGGCTATCTCAAATTCAATCGTATCTATTTGAATGATACGGAGAACGTAACTTGATTCATTGTTTAACGGGAAACCATGAGAGATGACATAAAAACATTTCTGGAACGAGCCAAAAGCTATTATCATCGCATGAACGCTGAATATACGCGGGATATGAAACTTTCGTTGGCGGTTGCCGATTGTATCTATAATCTTCGCCGTATCAAAATATCGGTAGCATATCGCAAGACCGATCAAGACTTGTCGGGAGAGGATAAAGATGCAATTCGTGAAATCCGCTCACTTTGCGAAACAGCCGAAGTGATCTGGGCTGAACTACACGATCATTCGGATACTGAGGATAAGTTGAAATAAAAGTTGGGAAGAACTGTTCTGATGAGTAGGGGAGAAAGTATGACGAATTACAAAAACTTCAACAGAACTGGCCGATTTACCACTCTCATAGTATGGCTTACGTTATTACTCCCAGAGGCCGATGCAGATTCATTGAAACTCTATTGGGGAGATATCCACAATCACAATGAAGTGGGATATGCCAAAGGGAGTTTGGAACGTGCGTATGACATAGCACAAAGCCATTTGGATTTTTTTGCGTTTACCGGACATGCGCAATGGCATGACATGCCAGTTATGCCGGAAAACAAGCATCAAAAATGGATTGATGGATTCGCGGTTCTTCGCCAAAATTGGCCGCTTGTAGAACGATTGGCGAAAGAATACTATGAGCCAGGTTCTTTCGTGCCTTTGATCGCCTATGAATGGCATTCCAGCCATTTTGGGGATTATTGCATTTACTATCCTTCCGAAACCGATACTCCCCTACGGTATTTTGATCATGTGAAGGAATTGCAGGAGTATGCCAAAGAAAAGGGCGCTCTCATTATTCCGCATCATCCCGCTTATCTGACGGGGTGGCGTGGCGCGAATTTTGATTATCTGGATCCGGAGGTCTCCCCGGTTGTGGAATTTTTCTCCGAACATGGAAGCGCTGAACATGACCGAGGCCCCTATCGTTATCTGCGACACAGCATGGGGGGGAGAGTAACATCCAATACCATGAGATCGCTGCTTAGCCGAGGTGTTCGCGTGGGAGTAACTGCCAGCTCGGATGATCATCGCGGATATCCGGGCGCATATAAACACGGTATAACAGGTTTGTATGCCAAGAATTTGACACGGGAAGGGATTTTTGAAGCGCTCCGTTCACGGCGTACTTATGCAGTTACCGGTGACCGAATCCAACTCGCTTTTCGCTTGAACGGCCATTGGATGGGTGAAGAAATTCCTTCGAGCAGCCGCCGTGAAATCTCGATTCAAGCGGAAGGATGGTATGAAATTGACCGCATTGAATTGATCAAGAATAATCGAGTGATTCACCGTTCTTTTCCGGTTGATGAGAGTCGTGATCTGCCGGTTTGGGATGAACCGGTACTTTGCCGCATAGAATTCGGGTGGGGACCATGGGGGGATTTGGAAATGGCGCGGATCTGCGACTGGGATTTTCAACTAGAAATTGAGAGTGGTAAGATGATCGATATTTTAGGGAATTTTCGTTCCGGACCCTATGATGAGAAACGGCGCAACCGTATTGATCGCATAACAGAAACATCTTGCCATATCCGTTCGTATACGTCGAGAAAGGAGGCGGTTGCCGATCTGGCCACCAATTCAATCGTTCTTAAACTGGAAGTGAATCCCGATACGAAGCTGAGAATGAATGTTACACAACCAACTAAAATGACGGTAGTGAAATCTCTTTCCGATTTAGCGTTGAGCAGTGATGTTGAATTTACCGGCCCCTTTACCAGCGAATCTGTATTGTTTCACCGACTTGTTTTTGCTCCCTCTTATCACGCCAATGTCCTTTTTACGGATTGGCAGGAGGATGATACTGAGGATTGGTATTATGCGCGGGTTGTACAAAACAACGGCGACCTGGCTTGGACAAGCCCGATTTGGGTCAATGCTCAATAAATTGTCAGAAAAACGATACATCATTGAAGATTGTATGGTGACAAAACAGTAAAAGCGTTTCAAAAGGAAGGGGCAATATTATGGGCTGTGCGCACAATCAACCATCTGCGGCCATCTTTGATGAATGATACATCGATTGTTTGGGCTTGTGGTTTTTTGTTATGAAGGAATTTGTTGAGCCGGGCATCACTGACGGTACCCTCCGTGTGAAATACATATTCTACTTTGGCTTCGGCGTGATTGTCTTCTACCTTGACTGAAGTTTCGACAAATTGAATCTGGCGATTTTCGGTTTTTTGAAATAAGTCTTGCAGAACTCGCAATACCATTGCTTTGTCCATGCCGCTGCTATCGACATAATCCGCCGCAAGAATATTGCTCAGAGCAAGAATGGAACCGCTTTCCACTGCAAGCCTTCCTTTTTCAAGCGTTTTTAAGATTCGCTCTTTATCGGAAATTAATACGAAAGTCAATAGAAACCACGCGACTATGGCGAGTAAAACAAGCGTGGAGATGATGGGGAAAAAATATTTCATTTTTGCCAGCTTTCTATTTGAATTTTCGATGAAGAGGTAAAATTATTTTTTAAGCAGGGCGACGACATTCGCGACCGGCCGTTCCTGCCCGAATGCTCCCAACAGCGTTTTATCAGAAGGATGGTTGACGATTTGTTCTTCAATCACCATTACGGAAGATCCCCCTCCATCGAGATTCAACGCTTCTTTCGTTTCCAAGGCGAGAAACAATTCTGCCAGTTCTCCGAGAGTGACTCCGGCGCTCCAATCCGGCTGCCGGCCGTCGATCACCATGAGAATCACTCGCTCATCATGCGTTTTCCCGATAGCGGTTCGCGGAGCACGCTGTACGAAGTTGAATCCTTCTTCATCGTTCTGCACTCGAGATCTCCCGCTTTTGACCAACACGGGACCGGCCCCTAAAGCCGCATAGCAGGAATTCCAGTGCTCTTTCTTGGATACGATTCGATTGTCTTGAATATCTTCCGGCCCGATCCAATCCACCAGAATGCCTTGCGGATAAAATCCAATGGCGCCTCGTATGTGATTACCGGAGTGCGGGGGATACAGTACTTTTCCATGGGCAACCACCAATCCTAGAGCGCGGTTAGGCCGTGTGGAGAAGTATCCACCATTCACCACAACGAGAGCGTCGGAATATTCGGCAAAATCAGTCGGTGGGATCAAGGCGCCATAACTTCCCAAGACACCAAATAAATAACGCTCTCCAATACCGGTTACATCCAGTATATGTGCACGCACCGGTTCACTCATTGCAGTCTGATAATGAACTTGGCGATAGTGAATTCCTTCCGCCACTTTTTTCTCTAGTTCAATAGTTTCTGAGGACCACCAAGGTTCGGCATGGAGATGAGAAACGAATAGAATCGATAAAATAAGTACATATCCGAAAGAGATAATCGATTTCTCTATCCACTGTAGTCGCTTGTTCATTATTATCCTTCCTGTATTATGATCCAATAAGCCAACACAAATGACGATAATTACGAAACGGGAAATGTCCATGGCTGCGCAGGAATCGATGCCGGCTTTTTTCATTCATTATCATCGTGAATCCGGTAAAAAGAAACTTCTATGATTTAAACGGATTTTTCCTTTCCTGGGTTACATTGAAAATGACAATCATGTAATTTTATCTCAATCCCCCTTATTCGAATAGAATACATCGAATACGATTCAGATCAGCAAGGCCGGAGCGGGTTGAAGAGGGGAAAATAGTGTTATTTTAGCATCCAAATGCTTTTACAATTGACTATTTCGAGTTAATTTATCATTAGGAATGTTTGAAAGGATTCAACAGCCGGTAATCGGCAAATATATGATTTTAAAAAACCGGGGTAAAAAATCATGGTAACAGCTCCAATGCAAGCCCAAGAGGTACGATATCACCAAAAATGTATCGCATGTTCAACCCCTTATCCCACAGATCGATTTACCTATACCTGCACGCGGGAAGGATGTGGTGGATTGCTATTGGTTGAACGCGATGAAGAATACATCTCTTCTGTTATTGGCAGAGACAAACGGGCGCGGCGCCATTTCGACAGTATACGCTGGAGTGAAACAGCGCGGGATTATCCCACCGGTTCCGGTGTTTTCGAATGGCGGGATTTTATCCTTCCCGGTTTTCCGTACGAAGCCTGCATGGCATTGTTCGAAGGATGCACGGATTTGTTCGAAGTACCCGACTGGCTGCGCAACAAGTTAGGGATCGGCCCCACGTTTTTGAAGCTTGAAGGTCAAAATCCCAGCGGCAGTTTCAAGGATCGAGGCATGTCCGTCGCCGTCAGCGAAGTGCTGCGGCTGCAATTGGGGTATCCGCAGTTGGGGATTACAGGAGTTTGTTGTGCATCCACCGGCGACACTTCCGCTGCCGCTGCCGCCTATGCCGCCTATGCGCGCGACCGGCTCGATTGCATTATATTAGTGCCGCATAACAAAATTTCCGTCGCTCAATTGACACAGGCATTGAAGTTCGGAGCCAAAGTCATTGCCGTCGACCATCCAGATGGATTCGATGGTTGTATGAAAATCATCCAGCAATTCAGCGCCACCCATCCGGAATTGGTGTTGGTCAATTCCAAAAACGCGTTCCGTGTCGCCGGCCAGGAAACCATCGGGCTGGAAGTCTGCCAGGATCTTCGCTGGACGACTCCCGATTGGATTGCGATACCCGTCGGCAACGCCGGCAACCTGACCGCTCTCCTGATGGGACTGAAACGCGCTCATCTGCATGGACTGATCGACCACCTGCCGGGTATTCTTGTCGGACAGGCGCAGGTCTGCGACACGCTTGTGCGTTGGGATGAGAACGGCCGTTCTCCGGAAGCTTACAAGCCGGGCAAGCATCAACCCAGCGTTGCCTCGGCTGCCAATATATGCGATCCCGTTTCCTTTCCCCGTGTCGCGATGCTGGTCGAAGAGTTTGATGCCCATTTTTATAGAGCGTCTGAAGATGAAATTCAGGATGCTCAAATGGCCATCACGCGCGGCGGGGTGGATATTTGCCCCCAGACCGGGATCGCTCTCTCCGCTTTGTTCCAGGCGAGAAGCGATGGGACCGTGAAAGAAAGCGACACTGTCGCCGTCATTAGCACCGCAACAGGCCTGAAATTCTCCGAAACCGCAGCGGAATATCATACAAGCGCCAAAAATGCAACCTACGCCAACAATTTCCGCGTTGCTCAAGGAAGTGTAGAAGCAGTCGAATCAGTGATTGACGAGTGGTAGAAGTGGGCAACTTAACGGAATATCAGGAAGCTGTCCGACGATTGTGGGTAGAAGCGAGCAGGATTCAAATAAAGCGGGCAACGCCCCTAGAGATGGGAAACAAGGATTAAACCTCACCCTGAAAGGGTGGTAGATGACAGCCAGTGGGCAACGCCCCTGGAAATGGTAAATTATGCGAACACATCACCCTGAAGGGGTGACAGAAAAACTTCCCACAAAAATAGAAAAGAGGAGACATGTTGGATCGGTATGCAAAACTGTTTTTCATTTTTTCCATCGGTTGGTGGGCTTGTTTTGTTTTCTATCCTTTATGGTATGTTCCGAATCCTTCCTCCTTTCGTCCTTATCTTTTAGTGGTGATCCTTTTCTTATGGGTGGTTTGTACCTACTTGTTTCGTTTTTTGGTACGGAGCACTCAAGTGCTTTCCCAGGAGGATGATCCACTCCCCGCGGATCGCTCTTTTTTTCTGACACTTTTTTCAGTAGCCACTTTACTTCATGTACCTTTTTTGAACCAACCCATTTTGGCTGGTCTGGATACCATCGATCACGCCGCGATTCCCGCTGTCGTCGCTGAGCGGTTTGTGAAGGCCTTGTCGTCTTTTACCGGCTTTCCAATTCGGCCTATTTTCGCTTTTATATCCGTATTTTTTATCGTAGCACTTTTTTACTCTCCTTTCCGGAAACGTGTCCAGGACCGATTCCAAGACATTTCAACATGGATGATGCATCACTGGAAACGCATGACTCTATTCTTGATTTGCATCAGCGGATTGTATGGTGCGGTGATTCTTTCCACTGCTATACCGGAACGATTCGGCGATTTAAGCCCCATTTTCCGGTATCCCCCGGTATCGAAATTGAATCTGATCCCGCTCTACATTGTTTTCGGTTTGCATGAATGGATTGGCCGGCTGGTGCAGATTGCATTCACCTTCGGGGGTGCATTTTATCTCTATCATTTGACACGAATGTTCGGCACGAAAGCGGCGGCACAAACTGCTGCCATATTATTCGTCTTTCTTCCTCCGCTTTTTCACTATGGCAACACGCATATGATCGAGGGAGGAACAATGTTTTTTGTTGCGGCTTCCTTCTATCATCTAATACGATATACCGAGAAAAAAACGGCCTACAATCTGATTGTTGGAGTCTTATTTACCCTCTTCGGTGGATTGTATAAACATCCGCTGGTCAGCGTGGTTCCGGCGTTTACGTTGATGGCCGTATATGACTTTGTTGTTCCGAAGAAAGAAGATCCCCGCCGTTTTTGGTTACAACCGATTTTGGCGTGCATGCTGCCGAGTGCCGCGATTATTCTCTATTTAAAATTATCTGCTTTCAACACCGATGTTCCCGACAAGCTGAGCTCGTTATCGTTGGATCGGTGTCTCGCCAATCTGCAGGCGATCCCGTTGGGCGTGACCTGGCCGGTCGCGATTCTTTTTGCAGTTGGATTTATCTATCTGGCTGTCTCCAAATACCGGCGGCTTTTCATTTTATTACTTTGTTGGATCGGTGTGCATTATGTGTTGACCTGCAAAACGATGGTCTATCAAAATGTGCGGCAGGCGCTCCCGTATTATGTCGGGTTGATCGTTGCCGCCTCGATTTTCATCGGTGATTGGGTACCGAAACAGCGTTCCGTGCGAGCCGCTGTGCTGTACGGGATTGTACCCCTCTATCTGATTTGGGCTTGCCTTTTCATGGATCGCCATCAAAATTTGGAGAAAGTCGGCCGGCCGATGGGAGACCGTTCCTATGTGAATTTTAGCAATTGGCAGGAAGCCTATATCCCCTATGATCAAGCCATGGCCTATTTGAAAGAGCACACCGAACCCGGTGATATCATCTATGCGCCGATGACCAATGAGCCTTCCCATTTTTATTTGGCCAAATACGATCTGTTCGACCGTACTTATCTGCGAAAAATATGGCTTCCCCGCCGCGAGCAAACGATGGATAATCTGTACACGTATTGCATCCGGCAAGAATGCGACTGGTTGATGGTCGTGCGGGGAAAATGGCTGTATTCCTATGCCGATGTGGATATGCTAGAGACCTTATTTACGCACCCCCCAGATATTTTTCTGCCCGTGACCGTGTTTTCGTATGGAGAAACCGACGTGGGACTCTGGAAGGTTGTACCAAGAATGGAGGAAAGAGAAGATGGAGACTCTGAGTAGGCGACATTTCACAAAAATATTATCCGCATCGATGGCTGCTTCGATCATTCATAATGAGATGGTTCATTCCGCCAATGAGAAAATCAAGATCGGCCAGATTGGAACCGTGCACGCTCATGCATCCGGTAAAATCTCCACCATCCGGAAATTTTCAGACATATTTGAATTGGCTGGTGTCGTGGAACCAGATGAAGAATTGCGGAAAGAAGCGGAAGGGAAGGGAGCCTACCGCGGCGTTCGCTGGATGTCGGAAGAGCAGCTTCTGAATACCCCCGGCTTGCAGGTTGTTGCCGTGGAAACCGCAGTTCCCGAACTGGTTCCAACCGCTGCTCGCTGTATATCCGCCGGAGTTCACATCCATCTTGATAAACCGGCCGGTGAATCGCTCAGCGCATTCCGTGAGTTGCTTGACAACGCATCTCGTAAGAATCTCGTGATCCAGATGGGCTATATGTTCCGCTACAATCCCGCTTTTCAATTCTGTTTTCAAGCGGTTCGCGAAGGCTGGTTGGGAGAGATTTTCGAACTCACCGGTGTGATCGGGAAAAAAGTCGGTGAGCAGCAACGGCGTGAGCTATCAAAATTCGAAGGCGGAACCATGTTCGAACTCGGCTGCCATCTGATCGATGCCCTAGTGACCGTAATGGGGAAAGCGGACTCTATTACTGCACATGTCCGTAAAATGCACCCTGAGCAAGACAATCTGGCCGACAATCAACTGGCGGTCTTTGAATATCCGAAAGCGACCGCGACAATTCGCAGTTCCCTTGTTGAACCATTCGGGACGAAACGCCGGCAGTTTGTCGTTTGCGGAACCGAAGGCACAGTCGAAATTCGCCCCCTTGAACCACCGAAAATGCTGCTGGCCTTATCTCAACCACGCGGTCAGTATGAGAGAGGATATCAAGAAATGACCCTTCCGCCCTTATCCGGGCGCTATGACGGGGATTTTATGGATTTGGCGAAAATCGTTCGGGGAGAGAAGGAACCGGATTATGCGCCGGAACATGATCTCACCGTCCAGGAATCGGTTCTCCGTGCTTCAGGCATGCCGGTTTGATGAAAGCGAAGTTACGAATTCGCCCATTCTTCCAGCCATGCCAGGCGAAATTCTTCGATTCGATTTATCTTATTCGCAGCCAATTTCTGCAAAATTTCTTTGGATTTCTGGCCTTGAGGATCATCGTGGGAATATGAAGTGTCTTTTCCATTGGCCTGATACATGAGATGGTGCGGACCCTTGCCGTCGCTTTCCCACACCGTTTCGATCGTACGTTTCGCAGCCCGCAATCCGCGCCCCACGCGTAGGAAAATCAGGTAGTTGACTGCATTGAAGTTAGGTGCCGCCACCCCGTTTTCATCGCACAGCTGAGCGCGGCATTCCTCATAGGTATCCGCATGAAGATTGGTCGCGATTTGATGCCCCTTCTGCGGGAGTGCAAAGAAGGCACGCGCGCCCCGGTCCCATAGATAGGCGTAATAAAACCCAGCCCCGATTTCGTGGCAAACATAACACAAAGGATTTTTCATATCATGGGCTGGCGGCGTGACCAATTCTTCGATGTTATCGGCCGGTATGAGACGGCATCCGGGAGGAACACAAGCCAGCAGAGCGCCCATCACCGTTGTTTTTCCCGCTCCACCCGGCGATGCCCCCACCAGAAAGGACGCGCCGGCATACACTTTCCCCGCCAAATAGGCGGCTAAATCCAGCGGGATCGTATCCGCCGCCATCAAATCGACAAGCGATAACATCCGCCCGCCGCGCTGATTGCAACGGTTGATCTCCCGGCACACTGAGTTGACATCGGCTTGGAAAGAATGAGAAGTCATACTCTTCATTATAATGAAGATGTATGGGTAGGGGGAGACCTATGTGTCTACCCTTCTTGTTTCAATGCCTTCTTGATATCTCCCACCAGTTCCTCGCTGTCCGGTGTCACCTTGCTGCGGTAGCGGTGGATCAATTTGCCGTTTTTGTCGATGAGGAATTTCTCGAAATTCCAGTTGATGTCCCCTTTAAAATCGGGATTTTCGAGGGACGTCAGGTATTTAAACAAGGGATGAATATTGTCCCCTTTGACGGATACTTTTGAGAGCATGGGAAACGTGACGTCGTATTTGACCGAGCAGAATTCCTTGATTTCTTCATCCGTCCCGGGTTCCTGTTTGCCGAAATTGTTTGCCGGAACCCCGATCACGACCAGACCTTCTTTCTGGTATTTCTCATAGGCTTCCTGCAGCGGTTTGTATTGCGTTGTGTACCCGCATTTGGAGGCCGTATTGATGATCAACAGCACTTTGCCTTTGAACTGCTCCAGTTTCAACGGTTTCCCGTTGATGTCTTTCACCGTGAAATCATGCACGCTCTTGATCTTCTTCTCCGTTTCCGAAGCGAACGGGAGATTGCAGACTACGAGAGTGAGTAAGAGGGAAGTAAAAAATCCGGTTTTCATATACATTTTCCTTTCAGTCTCCTGACAGCGTTTCCAAAATGCCGCCGGGACGGCGGCGTTACAATATTGTTTCTCCCACAGAAAACCCGTCAAGTCAATTTTGAAAGCGAGTCGGAGCGCGAGTCGGAGCGCGAGTCGGAGCGCGGGCATCCCTGCCCGCATCTTACAACGCATACACCCCCATTTTCCCACCCCCACCACCAAAAATCGGACAACCAGCCCATACAACAAAAATAGTCATAGCAGCGTTCGATTCTATCAAAATCCTTTTTCCACAAAGAACCACCTCTACTGCTATGGAAAATATACATTATGGATATACTCTGAGTAATGAAATGACACATTTGCGGTTAAATTATGCAAAATAGCTTTACATATGGATAAAAAAGTTTATAATCCAAGCAAAAGAATGTGGATTTGTTACTTTCAACTGTATCGCACTCACTGTGCTGTTATAATAATGAAAATATTTTCATGAATCCATATTCTCAACCAAATGGCATGGATGATTAACAATGGGCAATGATTCAATAGTCCTGCTCAAAGAGGGAGATGTTTCGAAAGCGTTTCAAAAAATCGAAACACTGCTCTCCACTCAAAAGGCTCGTGAATGTTTGAAACGAGCGGAAGAACAATTTGCGTTCGATACGGAAGTGTATTTGCAGCCTATTCGCCAAACCCTCGGCGAATGTATGGAAATCATAGGCTCTTTGGTACGCGAACGGGGTACGGCGGGAAAGGATTTGGATGAACTGATGCCGGTTCTCGCCAAATGGTTGGATCCGGGATCGGAAATTTCCCGCAATGTTGCGTGTCTTGAAAAGGATATCGCCGAGAAGAAACGTAAACATCCGGATTTTGTGACGGCGATGAAATTGCAGCTGCTGGTCAACCGCTTCGAAGAAACTCTTGGGAAAACTGATATCAACAGTCCTGATTACGACACCATTTGGAAAAAATACGAGAATGCCAAAGCGACATTGACGGACCATATGCATACGAAAATCCGCATCGCCCAACGCGCCTTTGCACCGGAAATGTTGGAAATGGCACAGCTGCAGTTGGAACTCTCCCGGCATCACGAAAAGGTCTTATATATCAAAAAACAACTCTTGGACAACGGGATCACTCACACCCGAAATACCCTCAATACGTTGGCCAATGTGTTCAAAGAGGTGGAACCGGAAGTAGCCGATACGATATTGCAACAAACCCGGAATCTGGTCACCACAGGCGACACGCCCCGCTTATCCCAGCAAAAAGAACCGCCCCATAATCTCGAAGAATATCGAAAAGAATTGAAAAATCAGAATCAAAAAATCTTGTCTTACCATGAGAAATTACAAGACTGTATGAGCAAGTTGCGCCAGGTATTCGAATTCGAAGAAGCGATTTTCAATACCTACGGTGATCAACTACGGGAACGGGGGGTGCAGTTCAAAAAGAAAATAAGACCGGAAAAAAGCGGAGTGGGTGTCGGTTCGAAACATCAACCAGCCAGCCGAATGGTCGGGCGACGGTCAAAATGATCGGGTATTATAAATGCAGGCGAGACGCCTGCCGTACCCTCGAATGTCATTACAATCAAATTATCATGGAGTGAATATGAAAGCCGTTATTTTTGATATGGATGGAGTCTTGATCGACAGCGAGGTGGCGCACCAAAAAGCGGAAATCCAAGCGCTGGCCGATCATGGATTACAGGTTACTGTGGAAGATTTGAAACCGTATGCCGGTGCGAACCGCCGGGCGTTCCGCATCGGGATCACGAAGCAATTCGGTGTCGATCTCGATTGGGATTCGATCTATGAAGAAAAAGACCGCCTGCTGTTCCGATACATGGAAGACGTGGAGGCGTTGCCGGGTGTCCTGCCTTTGTTGAAAGCCATTCGGCAAACGGATTGTAAACTGGCGGTCGCGACAAGTTCCCCCAAACCCCTTCTGGATTTTGTCGTGAACAAATTTGAATTGGCTCCTCTATTCGATACGCTGGTATGCAATGACGATATTACCCAAAGCAAACCCGATCCACAAATCTTTTTGATCGCTGCAGAACGATTGCATGTCAAGCCGGTGGAATGTATTGTCATTGAAGATTCGCTGAATGGTATAAAAGCGGCTAAGGCAGCCGGGATGTTTACGATTGCCGTACCGACAACATTTCGCCATGAAGAATTGGGCGACGCGGATCGGATTATCGATTCCTTTGAAGGACTATCTGTGGAAAGTCTGCTGAATGCATGGAATGAAGAAGCGATATCCGAACGTGCAGGAAGATAATTTGAATTTTCAACTCTTTTGTATTTTTCCCTTTGTATGTCCCTCTTAAAAAGGGATAGACACATAGGTCTATCCCTACATTGTAGGGGCAATCCTGCGTGATTGCCCAAGATTGCTTTACCCATTGTGAATTCAATCCAGCCGAGTAGAAATTGTTCTCAACTGTAAATTATTTTGAGACTTTTTAACCCCCTCGTCAGTATTATTCATTAAATCATCTCGACAAGAACGGATGCCATGCACACAACTGACGAACGATTGATGGACAACAGCTCCAAGGGAATTCTCTCGGCATTCGAGATATTGATCTCCCGCTGGGACAATCGCATGTTCAACTACTTTCTCCGTTGCGTAGGAGACCGGGACGAAGCCGAGGATTTGCGGCAGGAACTGTTTTTTCGCGTCTATCAAAAACGTAAAACATTCCGTCCTGACGGCTGTTTTCAATCATGGCTGTATCGCATCGCGACGAATTTGGTAATCGATCGCGTTTCACAAAAAAAGAGAACCGCTATGCAATCGATCGAGGAGTATGAAGATGGATGTCTCTCTTTATCAGAGCAAAGCAATTCGATAGAAAAGGCATCGCTGAATGAGTTGAAACGGCGAATCGAACAAGCGCTGCATCTCGTTTCGGCGGACAAACGAATTGTGCTGGTACTCCATCATTTCGAGAATATGACTTGCAAGGAAATCGCCGCCATGCTGAAGTTGCCCCTTCATACGGTGAAAAACCGCCTTTATCGCGGATTGGATGAGTTACGGATTGAACTGAAACGTTTGGGGATATTGGAAACCGCTTGTTTGCAGGAACTCTAAAAGAAGGCAGGAGTGAGAAAAATGAAACGGGAAGAATTAGAACAGTTGATTGTGTCGCTAATCGATGGAGATATCAACCCTGAGGAACAACAGCAATTGGAACAGTGGATGGATGCCCATCCGGACGACCGAACTCTTTGTGAAGAGATGCAAAAAACGTATGCGCTGTTAGGGCATTTGAATAAGAACGATGTGCCGGTTATTCCGCTACAGGCGGCGGATTATGCTCAGAGGGAAGTCGTAAAGAAAAAGCGGTTTCGTTGGACCTTGGCTGCAGCTGCTTGTTTGGCTCTTTTTCTCTTTTGTGTTTCTCAGGGAGTTGTTGTACAAGTCGGTGAGATGCGAGTCGCTGTGGGAGCGGTCCCGACCTCCCATGATATGGGGCAAGAGATGAAAGAACTTATAGCATCGGAAGAACTTCTAGCCCGCCGACAGAATGAATTGGAACGTTCGATCGAGATCTTGACTGCTTTGCGGGAAGCCGATTCGAAACTGTATCAGCAAAAGATGGAACAGTTTAGTATTGAATTGATCAAAGAACTGAACCGCAAACTAGGGCAGTACTATGTGATGGATTATCCCCAGTAAATCATTATCCGTCCGGACGGATTGATTGTAAAAAAGGCAAATTGCCGATTGTTGAATAGTGCGATTCGTTGTTCACAAAATGATTTTTATACAATTTTTGAAAGGAGTACGTATCATGCTGCGTTCAAAGAAATTATTCAAAAACGTCTTATGGATTGTATTCGCCATGGGATTGATATTGGCTTACTCTTCCTATGGACAAATCGTGGATGAGCAAAAGGAAACAGCGGGAAGCGGGGATCGTTCCAATGAATGGATCGATAATACGATGAAATCGGTCCGGATTATGTCCGATGTGCTCAACGACGTTCTCGCACGGGAATTTAGCGATGAATTCAAACAACGCGGTTTCTTTTCCGAAGGCTGCCAAGGGTATTGGATACCGGATTCCGGTGTGCTTTTCGTATTGAGCGTGAATTTTCCACTCAAAAGTGAAGAAGTCGAAATTGAGGTAAAAGAGAAACAAGAAGAGGAGATGGATTTATGGGAAAAACATGAAAAGCAAATTTCCCATTCTGATGAGGTCATGTGGAATCCCGATAGTCCGCCTGTTGTCCCAAAAGTCTCTCACAAAGTGGTAATCCAAGAAAGAAACAGGACTGCTATGTTTTTTCATTCCGGAGAATTTGATCAAACCAAAGTGAAACGACTGAAGGATACAATTTTGGATGCATTGGCAAAATACGGGAACCGAATCGAAGGATTTTCCGGTGAGGAAACAATCACGGTGATCGTAAACGGTTCTGAATCGAATATTGTCGTATCCTCAAATATGTACGAGGAACCGGGTGTCAAAAAAGAAGAAAGTGCAGGAATCGCTAAATCCTCGGGTGTTAGACAAGAAAGAAGTACAGGAATCGCAACATCAGTTGGTGTGAATACGGTAGTATTAACTCAAAAAAGAGGACCGTTTGACAACAAAAAGACGACAATGATTATACGGATCCCATTCAAAAATTTGCCGAAAGAAGAAGGAACGGCAAATGATATTGCCGAGGAGACTCGAATTACGGTTTACTGATTGAAAATCAATAATGGTTGAATTGAAATCCCTCTCTTGTTGAAAAACAGGAGAGGGAATTTTATTGCGTTACGAAAACATTCATTTACTTTCTGCATCAGAGCGGTACATGATAACATTGACTTTCTCCAACGTGACCAATCCTTCTGGTATCATTTCATCCAAAATCGGAATAAAATCGGCGATTTTGTCGGGGGAATCGACGATCTCGATGACCATCGGGAGATCTTCGGATATGCGCAATATTTTCGCCGAATGCATCCGGCTGTGAGCACCGAAGCCGAGATAGCCGCGCAGGACGGTGGCTCCGGCCAGGTTTCGTTCTCGAGCGGTCTCGACGATTACTTCATAGAGAGGGCGTGTCTCATATTTATCGTTTTCCCCGATGAAGATTCGTAATAATTCAGCGTCTTTGAGTAATTTCATCCGATTCTCCTTTCATAAGACTACCGGATTTGAAGAATCGGTTTCAAATCCGTTTTTTCCCTTTATTCCCTACAAATTTTACCTATCATCGATTATAAAAACTTATGCCAGTTTTCCAAGCATTAATCCTACAAAGAAACAGATTATGCCACCGATGGTTTGTACAGTTAAATTCACCCCTGCCAGCAGCCATTCGGAATCACGCATCAACTGGCCTGTTTCAAAGATATAAGTTGAGAACGTCGTGAATGCTCCCATGAATCCGGTCAATAATAGCGCTCGGGTTTCTCCACTGATGAGGAATCGTTCTTCTGCGAACGACCAGACTAAACCGAAACCAAAACAACCGATCAAATTGACGGCAAGGGTTCCCAATGGGAAACTGATGCCCTCGAATCGTTGAACCAAACCTGCAAGTCCATAGCGCGCGAGCGTTCCAATTCCACCTGCTACGGCGATCAATAAGATTTTTTTGAACATGAATACCTCCATTTCTTGGCGGAAGTATATCCCATCTGGAGAACGAATCATTGCATGTGAGAGGGGATTACATGAATTTGGCTAGGATAGGATTAGAATACAGCTTCGACTTGAGGAATACTATCCGCTGTTCGTAAAACAGATAGTAATTCCTCCAATTTTTCAAGTGAATCAATGGATCGAACACGCGGGATAAGTGCTAATCCTTGATCGCCGAATTTTACTTCCAGAATAATCTGAATCGCTTCTTGAAGCCCTTCTTTACGCCCTTCCTTACGCCCTTCAAAAAGCCCTTCTTCAAGCCCTTTCTTTTTATATTCTTCTCCTACTACTTTCACTGCTTCTTCCATTGCTTCTTTCTTGGCATCTTCCATCGCCATTTCTCTTAGAATATCATAAGCATAGGATTCAATCACGATATCTCTCCTGCGTCGAATGAGTTGCTGGCTCATTCCTTGATCTTTTAATCCGGCAAAGATGACCATGGCGGTCACCAAGTCGGATTTCTCTTTCCGTTGTAAATCACTATTATACAACTTTTTCTCCGCTTCCAGAATGATATTTTCATCTGCTTTCATCAACGGAATAAAAGGATAAAGATAATAATCATCCGTGTTTAATACTACCTGTGCATCCTCTTCCCACATTTTGATCATTTCGAACTCAAATTGAAACTGGCGGTCATTGTAGTGACCGGAAGCGGATTCGCTGGGTAAAAACAAAAACATTACCGGTTTTACTGGCAAATGATAGGTCTGTCGGGCACGTAATGTATACACCATCAAATTTTCGACATCCCGAGGATTCCATCGTGTCTTGAATTCCCAGATATGGATTTCTTCGTTTCCATCCACACCGGTCACTTTTAACAAAAAATCCCCCTTCTTAATATCCGGAAGTTCCTGTGGCAGAGACTCGATCAACTCCAGACTGACGGCTTGCCGCTTTTCAAAAAAACGAAAGATAGCCTGTTTACCATTCCCTGCAATTAATTTTGAAGTGATGTCATATTTCATGCTGCAATCTCAAACTTTGAACACGGCAAGAATGCTATCCGCGATGAATGCGGTTACTGTCTGATATTTCTATGCCTCTTTCAAGGGGGAGAAAGTGATATTTAGAGGGAATCTGTAAATGCTACACGGCCAGCCGATTGCCGCGCTTGTCTCTAAATCGAACGCCGGTTAATTCCACTGTTGCCATACCCGGATTGAACCTTTTTAATGGAGAGGATTCTTTCGATTCATTTGTATCGAGTTGAAATTCCGGTTTTTGAGTTGCTTCAACAATTTCTTCAGTAGAAACTTGTTTGAGTTCTTTGGCTAAACAACGTAAAGCGGCTTTGATATACTCAATCGCTTCTTGTTGAGAGTCGGGATAACACAATTTGTAGCGATCAAATAATTCACGACACACTTCCTTGATGGGGCGGGGAATGATTAGCCGTTTTAAACTGTCGATAGCCAAATAGCCGGATGACAAACACCACATAATCATTTCTTTTTTTCCTACAACATTGTTTTCCCAATCCACATTCCGAATAACGAGTGTCATCGGGATACTGTATTCTGCCCGGTGAAGAAAATCATAAATACGCAGCAGGTATTTGTAAAATAAGTTTTCACATTCGTACTGCCTAATTCCGCATTCTTCCGGGTGAAATACTTTGTAACATTTTGTCATCTCATCAAATTCCGAGTTGAATCCGGCACCGCAAATGACACAATTGAGATGTTTCCTCTGTTTCTTTTCATTTTCTTGCTGTTTCATCTTGATCACCAACCCATGTCAATTGTTTTTCCACTCAACCCATAATCCTGTGGTAAACCCTCTGGTTTTACACGGGAAATGATCATATCGATTGAAATATCATGCCTTTCTAAGGCTTCCTATTTCTGGTTGTTGTTACATTTCAACACATATTTATCAGCAGCATTGATAATACTATACACCGCTCATTGTATCATTTCAATATCTCTTTGCAAAAAAGTTGAAGGATTGCTAAATAATTTTATTGTTTAGGAGTGATTTGTATCAATAAAAAGGTAATATACCACCGAATGATTTTCTTGTTTTCTTGTCGGATAAGATTTCTACCAATTTAACTCAATGAAGGTGAGGCTCCCCATGGTTCGATTTGACGTAATTGTTTCTTTTTCAACTCCGCATAACAATCCGGTAAATCGAAATGTTTGAGGATTTCCGGTAATAGGCAGGATAGCGGCCAGTTGTAATATTCTGTTTGTGCTACTTCTGAGAAGGATGACAATGCGTTCTTGAGGGTGACTTGTACTACCTGATCCGAAAGTAACGATGCGAAGGTTGCCGGAATAGCCCCCCATCCTTTTGCAAGAAGGTGGACTTCGTCATGCCCGTTGAATTTCAACCAATCCAATACCCGCAAAACATCATGAGTTTTTTGTCCGAGATAAGGATAATCCAACATAATCGAATGAATCGCATAAAAATAATCGGGACCATAGGGATTCATGAAATCCTGACCACATGTGTTGGGTTTCGATTCACCGATTCCCCGGACATCGCATGTGAAAAGAAGGGATTCAGGTTCGGCTTCGATTGTTTCCCTGATAAGTGATTCGTTCCTCAGTTCCTCGTCACCGGATAGATGAGAGACATACAAAATAACCCGTCTTGAATCTTTTGGGGGGCGTGAATACCAACGATCATCGGATAAGAAATAGACAAGAGCATGAATCCCTGGTTCCGTTTCAACGGCATAGCTGATGACGCGTGGTTTTGGATAATTGCGTGAAGAATGAGGACGCAGGATTCTATATTCGGGAACGCCTTTTCGTTCTGGCATCTTCAACAACTTGAGAATCGCTTTCTTTAACTCATTGCCCGATAAAGGTTTACGTTGGTTTGCTAAAGATTTTGCTTTATCTTTTGTGAAATCGAATACCGTTTTCGAATTTAATTCGGAAACCTGTCCGTTTGGGGTGCACCATAATGTTTCATCTTTTTCCACGACAATTTCCGGTTCTTTTTGGGCATCGGAAACTTCTGTTACGGAATTGAACCATCGGTACATGGCTTCCCGGTTTTCTTGGGAATAGCCATGATAGGTTGGGCCGATGAATAAACCGATGTTTTCTTCTTTCCCAAGTAACCGATAGAGTCTTTTCAACCGCGCATAGGCTTCTTCCAAGCCGCGCGCATCGAAATAATCCCGTTCCTTGCCGAGAAGGATAACCGGTTTGGGTGCCATGGCGGCGATGAAATCGTCGTGATCGAGACCTAATGCCAACGCTTTGGGCGGGCATTGTTCCGTATCGGCCGGCAATTCGTTTTCCATGTTTCGGCGAAATGTGGTGACAAAGCAGCTGGGGGCAGCCATGGACCAGCGTTGTTCTACTCCACAAAGCCAGGTTGTCATCGTACCGCCGCCGGAATTGCCGGTTACGCCGATTTGTTTCGGATCGACTTCATCGCGGGTTTGCAAATAATCAAGCGCACGAATCCCATCCCATGCGCGCCATGAACCGATGAATTCATCCACCAAAAATTGTTGATTGCCCGCATGAAGATGCTCACGCACACCGACGCCAATCCGAGATTTCAAATTTTCATCCACATACTGCAGCCGTTCACCCTGTCCAAGCGGATCATAAATCAAGACGACGTAGCCTTGCCGTGCCAAGCCTTGAGAGAACGATTGGTAAAATTCCGACGCTTTTCCATTGCTCGAATGTCCACATGTTCCGACTACTCCCGGAAGAGGAAATTTCCTTCCTTTTGGGATATAGAGATTAGCAGTTACCAAAAAGCCGGGACGGCTTTCGAAAATGATATTTTCAATTTTGTAGGCATCTCGTTCAACTACTCCGGTGATACGGGGATTCAGAGGAGTTTTTTCCGGAAACGGGCCGAAGCTGAGTTGGATTTTTTCCTGCACCCAACGCACATACGCTTCCGCTTCTTCTTTTGAGTTTAAATCACGTTTGACCTTTACGTTTTCCCGTTCCGCTTGTCTGACTTTTTTGACAAAGTATTCCTGCATCATTCGAGGAAACCGATTCATCGGATCATATGAATCGCCATCCGACGACGCCGCGGCCAATGTTTCTTCGATGGGAAACATTTGTGATAACATGAAACCTGCAAGGCTGCAACCACCTAATTGAAATAGATTACGGCGAGTGATTTCAATTCGTTTTGATTGAACCATTTGAGCGCTCCCAACTTTAGATTAGTGGATGTGTTTATCCTAAATCATCTCATGATGGGAGTTAAGGGGATGAAGTTCGTGTAATTCGATTTCATTTTCCAAAACACACTCAAAATAATACTTGATAAAGTTGATAAAATTACTCTATATTGATCCTTAAATCTAATGATGAGTTATTGGCATAGGCAAGCGAGACGCATGCTTTACCCCATAAGAATTGAATTAGTTTCAGGCGGAGACCATTAATATTCGTTTGTTTTCGGAATTCCTTCAGCGCGTACTTCTTTTTGCCACTTTTTTAAATTGCTCAAGAGTGTCTGAACTTTATCCGGATATTTTTTAATGAGATTTTTTGTTTATGAATCACTTCAATTCCAGCCAATTCACAGAGCGTAGGGTAGAGATCGATGCTGCTAATAGGAACATCGCATGATTTACCTCTAGGGAATGGTTTTGGTAATGAGAGAATGCAAGGAACGCGAATTCCTCCTTCGTACAACGTTGATTTTCCGGCACGAAGTGGTGCGTTGCTTGTGACTCTATCCTCGCCTCCATTATCGGACATAAAGATCAGTATTGTGTTCTCTTGAAGATTGAATTTCTTCAAGGTTTGGACAATCTGTTCAATACCTTGATCGATGCTTTCGAGTTGAGCCGCTAGATGGGGATTATTGCGGTTCGATTTATGGTCTTTTCCCGCTCCTTCTTTCTGTTGAAATTTTTCAACCAGATCGGTTTTTCCTGCAAGACGCGTATGAACGGCGTAATAACTCAGAAAAAGGAAGAAAGGTTGATCACGATTTCGCTCAATGAATTCCACCGCTTCCATATTACAACGGTCAACAAGGAATTCAGTGCCTGGAAGACATTGTTCGATTTCCCGATTAAAATGATAGGGATAGAAATAACTGCCCCCGCCGATTCCACGATTTTCCGAGACCATGACTTCATCGAATCCATGTTCCTGTGGGGGGATTTCCTTCGCTCCATGATTGGCGTAACCGGTGAGATGCCATTTGCCGATGATGCCGGTGTGATAGCCGGCCTGTTGGAATGCTTCTGCCAGAGTGAAGTGACTTGTCTGGAGATGTTTGGAATCATTTGGGCGGAGATAATCCGTGATGCCAATTCGCGCTGGATATTGGCCGGTCATCAGACTGGCGCGAAAGGGTGAGCACACCGGAGCAGCGGCATAGGCGTTGGTGAAACGTATGCCATTCCGGGCTAATTTATCTATATGCGGTGTTTCGTTAAAGGTATTGCCGTAACAACCCAATTCAGCCCAGCCGAGATCATCGGCAAGGATAAAGATGAAATTGGGAGGGGTACTGGACTTTTGTCCTGTTTCTTCGGAAAATACCGTTAGTGCCGATAGACCAAGTGAGAGGCATCCGAAATGGCGGCGGGAGAGGGGTTGTGATTCCATCATGTTTCCCTTCGATATTCTTTTGATTATGATAAAGACTTTCTTTTTTACTTTCAAATGCTAGGTTTTATTGGCGCACCGTGATATGGACATAATTGGATTTTGCAATCCTTTTTATTCACTGTTTTCATTCAAGAAAGCGAGGTTTTGTTTTACGATGAGAATTCGATTTCATTTTTGCTTCCTGTTTGTATTACTTTCCACTCTTGTATATGCCGAGAATCCCGAGAACACTTGTTTTCAAACCGCCCGTGCCTGGCTGCCGGAATTGGATTTGCGTTCCGATGTCGCCATTGTGTATGGGGTGAACGCTTCCTTTGCAGAGCGGGTGCTGAGTTGGCGGGAACGCGGATATGGCATCCATTTGATGACGGGGGTTGCGTGGGGTGGCTATCAGGATTATCTCGATGGCCGTTTCGATGGGGAGAAGCACTGGGATGAGGGGCAGGTGCAGCGGAACGGTGAGATGATCATGCATGGCGCAAGGGTGCCTTATATGGTTCCTACTCCATCCTATATTGACTATTTGAAAAGTTTGGTGAAAACCGCTATCGACGAAGGGGTAACGGCTGTACATCTCGAAGAGCCGGAATTTTGGAATCGCGGGGGGTACAGCGAGGGATTCAAGCGGGAATGGCAGAAGTATTATGGAGAACCGTGGCAGGCGCAGCATAAATCGCCGGAAGCGACCTACCGGTCTGCCAAACTCAAATATCATCTCTATTTTCGCGCGTTGAAGGAAATTTTTCAATTTGCGAAGGAATACAGCGAGAACCAGGGGAACCGTGTGCGGTGTTATGTGCCGACTCATACACTCATCAATTATTCGGCGTGGGGGATTGTGAGTTCGGAATCGAGCCTGGCCAATCTACCGGGGATGGACGGGTATATTGCCCAGGTATGGACGGGAACATCCCGGACTCCCGTCATCTATGAAGGGGTGGAAAAGGAACGAACGTTTGAAAACGCCTTTCTTGAATACGGTTCGATGGTATCCATGACTCGGCCGAACGGTCGGCGGGTGTATTTCCTGACCGATCCGATCGAAGACAATCCCAATCATACCTGGGAAGATTATAAGAAGAATTACGAAGCCACATTTACTGCGCAATTGATGTATCCGGAGATTCATCATTATGAAGTGATGCCATGGCCGAGCCGCATTTTTCTCGGCAAATATCTTGTTGAGGGCGCGACGGAACGGCAGAAGATTCCGGCGGATTACGCAACGGAGATTTTGACCTTGATCAATACATTGAACGATATGAAGCAAGAGGATGTTTCCGTGTCGGGAACGAAGGGGATCGGGGTATTGCTCTCTGACACGATGATGTTTCAGCGGTTCCCTTCTCATGGAGAAGGAGACCGGCGCATGTCCAATTTTTATGGGATGGCGCTGCCATTTTTGAAACATGGGATTCCCGTTCGGCTTGTGCAAATGGAGAACCTGCCGTTTGCCGATACCTTGAAAGATATTCGCGTGTTGGTTATGAGTTATGCGAATATGAAACCTTTAAAACCCGAATATCATGACATTTTGGCGAAATGGGTTCGAGAGGGAGGGGCATTGATGTATGTGGGGAGAGACAACGATCCCTACCAAACGATTCGGGAATGGTGGAACCAAGGCGAGTATCAGTATGATGCTCCATCCGAGCATCTCTTCCAACAACTTGGTTTTCCAGCAAAACCGGAGAGTAGGACAGAAAAGGTTGATAACGGCTTTGTAACAATTTTGAGGAAGAATCCAAAGGAAATTGCGGAACAAGATGGCGGGGGAGAAGAATTGCGTTTCTTAGCACGATCTATCTTTCAAAAATTGGGATTGGAAAACAAGTGGAAAGAGACGAATGTATTGCATGTGCAGCGCGGACCGTATGATATCGTGAGTGTATTGGATGAAAGTGTTTCTCAGGAACCCTGTCGGATTCCAGGTCCGGTTATCGATTTGTACGATCCGGCGCTTCCGGTTTTGGAGGAAAAAGTAATCGAACCGGGTGAACGTGCTTTCTTGTTATCTTTGAAACGTTGGAAGAGAGAAGCGCCGTGTGTGTTGGCTTCTGCGGCACGGGTGTCGGATGAAGAACGAAAGGGAAATTCCTATTCGTTTACGCTGAAAGGGCCGGCGGGGACGCGGGGGATTGCTTGTGTGCTTTTACCGGATGAAAGAGAGAATCTATCCATTCGGTGTTCGGCGGAAGATTTTGCGGTTGAGGGGGAAGAGCCTTTGGTTTTGCGGTTTGCGAATGATCCGGATGGGGTGCGGTTTACAATACAATAATTTACATTCCTGATGAACCGTTGTAAGGTAATTCCAATCGTATCCATGAGATGAAAGGGGATTGAATGCATTATGAGAATTTTCAAAACAGTGTGTTTTTCTTTTATATTTTTCGCGAGCATATTTGGAGTCGTTTCTGAGTCGACATCGGTAATTGATGATCATGAATCGGTTGTCATTGTTACACCCGTTGATGCGTCGTCGATGGAGAAATTGGCTGCAAAGGAAATCCGGCGTTACCTCTATTTGCGAACCGAGCAACTAGTACCGATTCGGGAAATGGATCAATTGCAACGCTATGAAGGTGATGCCATTGTGGTCGGGCGAAAAGAACGGTTTCAAGATTTTGAATCGATTTCACCTTTAGGGCCGCAGGAATTTATCTTAAAAACAATCCGGAATAATGATCATATACAACTCATTATCGCAGGCGGTGACGAGCTTGGGACGCTGTATGGGGCCTATCGGTTTGTGGAGAGGCTTGGGGTTCGTTTTTATTTGCATGGGGATGTGGTACCGGATGAGAAAATTGAGTTTTCTTTGCTCGACGTCGAAGAAACCGGGAAGCCGTTGTTTGAACTTCGGGGGATTCAGCCGTTTCATGATTTTCCGGAAGGGCCGGATTGGTGGAATGAGGAGGAGTATAAATCCATTTTTGCGCAATTGGTCAAACTGCGGATGAATTTCTTTGGGCTGCATACCTATCCGGAAGGGCATCCGAATGCGGAGCCGACGGTTTGGATCGGTTTGAAACAGGATATCAATCCGGATGGGACTGTGAAATTCAGCTATCCATCGTCTTATCAAAACACTCAGCGGGGGAATTGGGGATACGAGCCTAAATTGACCGGGGAGTATGCGTTTGGGGGCGAGATGATTTATGAAAATGATGTGTATGGGGCGGAGGTGATGGGGGATTCTTTGCCACGGCCGGAAACGCTGGAAGAATGCAATGCCGTTTTCAACCGGACGGGGGAACTGCTGCAGGATGTGTTTACGTTTGCGCAGTCGCTGGGAATCAAAACTTGTGTGGGGACGGAAACGCCGTTGACTGTTCCGGAGCGGGTGCAGGCGCATATGGCGGAAACGGTGGAAGACGCTTCGGATGTGGTTCAACTCTATGAGGGCATGTTCGAGCGCATCATGAGAACTTATCCCATTGATTATTATTGGTTTTGGACTCCGGAAGGATGGATTTGGCGCGGTTCGGAGTGGAAAGATTTGTCGGCGACCAAGATGGATTTATTCGCTGCCTTGGAGGCGGCGGAGCGGGTCGATGTGCCGTTTACGCTGGCGACCTGCGGGTGGGTGTTGGGGCCGCAAAACGACCGGGCCATGTTTGACCGGTTGCTGCCAAAAGAGATGCCGATGAGTTGTATCAACCGGTTGGTCGGATTTGCTCCGGTGCAGCGGGCGTTTGCGAAGATTGAAGACCGGCCGTTGTGGGCGATTCCGTGGATGGAGGACGATCCCGCTCTGTTACAGGCGCAGTTGTGGGTGGGGCGTATGCGCGCCGATGCGGTCGATGCGAAACTGTATGGCTGTAATGGTTTGATGGGGATTCACTGGCGGACGCGTATCCTCGGACCGAATGTTTCCGCGCTTGCTTGGGCGGCGTGGGATCAAAGTGAATGGTATGAAGGGGGATATGATGATATCGACGATCCCAGCAAAGAAGGGCCAATCGGCGGCGGGCAGTATGCGAGGATTGAAGATGAGTCGATTGTGAATCCGCTCTACCAAACGGTGCGGGATCATGTATATGGATATCGCTTGGCGGTGCCGAATGGACGGTACATCGTAACCTTGAAATTTGTCAAACCGGAGAGAAAGATCAGTCCGACGGAACGGTATTCTCCGAAGATGTTCAGTGTCAATATTCAGGGGAAGAATTATTTGGAGAAATTGAATTTGGACAGCGATATCGGGGAATCGAAGAAGATCGATTATACCTTTTCTAGTATCCCGGTGACCGATGGCATGTTGACGATTGAATTTCCGCCGATGCAGTCGCCTGCGTGTATTGCTGCGATCTCGGTACATAACAATTCGTATGCGAAGCGGATCAATTGCGGGGGACCGGCTTATCAGGGGTATCAAGCCGATTGGCCGCCGTCCAAACCGAAGCCGCGCCATCTGCCTGCCGGCGATTTTTATCGGGATTGGGCGAGGCAGTTATTCGGTACGGAAGCCGCGAAGGAAATCGCTGAAATCTTTACTGAACTCGACGGCAACCTTCCGAGACCGATCGATTGGGTGGGCGGTCCGGGAGGCATCAATCCCGATGATACGCCTTGGAGTGAAGTACGGGAGCGGTATGATTTCATCTCCAAACTGGCTGCCTTGCGAGATTATGTGAAAGGATCAGGGAACCGGGAACGTTTTGATTATTGGCTTGATAATTTCAAACTGATGCATGCTTGCGCCAAGGTGAAGTGTATTTGGGGGGAATACAATACGGCCTTGGAAGAGGTAAAGAAAATCGGGGATGCGGCGGAAAAACGGGAACAGGCCATAAACATACTTCTTCCTATCCGAAAACGATTGGTTGAAGCTACTGGATTGGTGTGTAAGCTCAATTTGCAGATTGTCAGCAATACCGGTGAAATGGGGACTGTGACGAATTGGGAGCAGCATACGGTTCCGCATCTGCTGACAGAGCCAGGAGAGGAACTGGCGGAAATGATCGGGCGGGAATTGCCTTCGGATGCTCAGTTGGGTAAGCCCTATGACGGGCCGCCTCGGGTGTTCGTGTTGACTCCCCGTTCTCTTGTGTATGCCGGTGAAACGGTCAATCTGAAGGTTGTCATCTTGGATAATCAGCCGCCTCAAAGTGTTGTGCTGAAATGGCGGGAGATGGGGATTGGGCAATTCAGACAGGTAGTTATCAAGCATGTGGCTCGTGGGGTGTATGAGACATCGCTGCCGGTGATTGGTGAGCAGATGGAGTATTATGTTCAAGTGAGGACGGGGAGAGATGAGACAATTTGCTGGCCGATAACGGCTCCGGAGATCAATCAAACTGTTACGGTGATCAGTAAATGACTGATTAAATAAATATTTTTGAGTATTTCTTACCAAGAATCGCTTCACTATCATACTGCAACCAATCCTCCAAAATCGTTGAATACACCTGCCGGAAATCGGTGTGGTGTTTTGGGGAACCGCTGTCGTCGAGGTTGGTGAGACTGGGGTGATTGCCGATGAGACCGCCTTTTAGGCTTCCGCCAGCTAGGAACATGGGGGCTGCGGAGCCGTGGCCGGTTCCGCGTCTGCCGTTTTCTTTGAGGGTGCGGCCGAATTCGGAGAAGGTCATCAGTAATACTTGATCGATGAGGTTGTCTTTCTTGAGATCGTGGACGAACGCCGTTACCGATTCTGAGAGTTGGTGGAGCAGGGCACAGTGATTGCCGCGCTGATTGGCGTGATTGTCGAAGCCGCCGATGGAACCGCCGCTCAGATCGGTGTAGAAGATGCGGATGCCGAGGTCGGCGCGGATAAGACCGGCAATGGTTTGCAACTGCCGGGCGAGGCGGAAGGATGGATATTCCACATTTGATTTCGTTGAACGGGCAATTTCATCCATTCGTTGGCTGTCTTGTTGTGCATTGCTGGCACATCGTTCTATGAAATCGCGAAGAGGATTATGAGTTTGTACTTTGGGAGTGTCATCCAATGAGAAATGCTGAATTTGTGTACCTTTTGCATCAGGCCATTCTTTGATTTGTAAATCATCGAGAGAACGGACGGAAGGAATGATTCCTGTTTCCGCGTTCAAGGCAAAGGGCTGAGGGCCATCGCTTACATGGATGGCGGGAGGAATCGTCTTGCCGTCGCGCAGATCATAATCGGCGGTTCGCCCGAGCCAGCCGGTTTGGCAGTTTGGTTGATCAGGAAGAGCCGTTTGCCAGTTTCGCATCCCCACGGCGTGATCTTGGTTGGGATTCGGGTAACCTACGCCTTGCACGACACTCAAGTATCCATCATCAAAAAGGCGCTTGAATCCTTCCATGCGGGGATGAAAGCCAAGATAGGAATCGATTTTGTGCACTTCATTCGCGGTGAAGCGAAGGGTGGAACGGTTTTTGGCATACTCGTCATCTGCATAAGGGATGACGGTGTTGAGTCCGTCGTTGCCGCCGGCCAATTCGACGACTACCAGAACGGTTTTCGAGGCTTTGGATTGCTGTTCGGAAGAATAAGCTGCACGGTCAAGAAATGCGGGAAACATCGAATTGAAGGAGAGCAAGGTTGTAGCACTTAACGATTGTTTAAGAAATGTGCGTCTGGGAAAGGACATGATTTTCTCCTGTTCGGCTTTTAGGCCAAATGGAACTCGGGTAGTGTGACAATTTGATGAGCAATTTGCCGTAATGACTGCGATTGCCTTTTGTTGTCAGATAACTTGCTGAAAATATTCTCGCCGGATTCGGTTTGGATATCCCGCTGCACGAACAAATCGAGCAAGAAATTCTTTTTCATTTCCGGGGTGGTGAATCCATGTTTTTTTGCTACGGCTTTAGGATCGATGTTTTCGCCATACGTTCCGTTTTTATTCAATAGATTATAGGCTAAGTTGCTGCGGCCGATCATGGTGGCGTTGTCGATCCAGCGGTGTCCTCCTGGCCATCCTTTTGAAGTGGGGGGATTGTACAGGTTTTGTCCTAATGCGGCTACGTCATTGCCTAATTCAGAGGCCGATACATTCGCTTCCATACTTTGTACGATACCGACAGCATATTCAACCGGACTTTTGATTTTTTGGCGATAGGCTTGGGGGGAAAAGAACAGATTTGATTGAAGGATTGTTGACATTAATTTTGCCAGATCGAAATCTTGCGCAAATGATTCGGCGAGGGGATCGATAAGGGCATTCGAAGGTTCATCGGTTTCGGAGATGAACCAGCGGTAGAGTTTGCGGATTAGGAGCCGATGCATTGCCGGTTGTTCTAAGAGAATTCGGATCACATCTTTGCTGCCAAAATTACCCTTTTCACCAAGAATCTCTTTTTCGCCTTCGTCGTGTTCGTGCTGGATGTACCGGAGCCGGTTCCGGTAGACGAACCAGCCGGTGAATGCACGGGCGGTGTCACGGATGTCCTTCTCTGTGCAATTGCCAGGGCCAAGGCAGTAGGTTTCCAAAAGCACTCGGGCGAAATCTTCGCATGGTTGCGCCCTGCGGTTGGCTTCCGCTCCGAGTCCGGTGAGAATGGCCGGTTCGTGAAGAATAGATTCCAGGAGGGAGGCAAAATTGCCTAGCGCATGGGAGCGAAGTTGCCGGATATATTGCATCATCATTTGGGCGCTTTTCACTTGCACGTTACTGACGGCGAAGTGGTTGTGCCAAAAGAGAGTCATTTTTTCAAGCAGGGGATGGGGTGTCAACAGCATCCGGCGCAGCCACCAGGCGCGGAGGGTATCCGTGGATTCGGAATCGGTGGCGGAGGATTCATATTCGTCGTATATTTGGTTGAATTCGCTTACTTCGCCGGTTGGATGCAGAAGCTGTTCAACCGTTTGTTGCGGGGCGTCTGCAAGTGCTTGTTGGAGCTGCTGCCAGTTTGCACTGAAACCTGCCCGGCGATATAGATGTGCGGCCTGGCGAAGGTTCCATGGGTGGGATGCACTTGGCTGATAAGGGGACCACGCCCAGCCGGGATCATGGAGTTGTTCCATTTTTTTTGTTGGCATTGGGTTTCTCCTTTTTGCTTCTAAATCGAAGCGAGAAACAGGATATACAAATGATTACAATATCTACTTGTCACGATTTGGATTCATTATTAATCTAGCCAGCGAGATGTTTGCTTCTGATGCAGGCGAGGACGCCTGCTTTACCCGCGATGCAGGCGAGGACGCCTGCTTTACCCGCGAATTGAAAATCGATAAAAAGTAACATATTTATAAGGATCGTAACTGGAACTCTCCTGCAATGGGTGAATGTTGTGCTTTTGGATACTGCGCTATTTTTGTTCACCTTTGGGAAGATCGAGGGCGATGTTGAGATTCGCTTTTAACTGTCCGTCTTGATTGCCGACTTGTAATGTTGCGCCTTCGAAATTTTGGATGACGGAGAAGAGCATCCCGATTTCACTTTCCGCCTGTTCTTTGGTGTGGCCTTTTTCGAGCATGTTTTGGCGGATGATATTTTCCTTGTTTGCTTCTAAGATTGAGGTTAATTGTTTTGCGTCAACTTCAACCATGCTATGAGTGTTGGGGATTGGAGTGACGGAAGCGGCTTTTTCTTTTTGTAGTGAGTCGATCAAGTCTTTGGCCAGACCGTCGGTGGAACTGAGGACAAGGTATTCATCGAGTGTGACGATCGAGGGGCGGAAATTATAGCGGGATTCCAAGTTGACTTTGCTTTCTTCATCCAATGATGAAAAATAGGCATATGAGAATTTTTTGTCTGCGTGAAAATCCTTGTCGATGAGCAAGCCGGGTAATGCCTGTTGGCCGCGGGTGAAATTGATCAATCCCAAGGCTTTTTGCCAGGCCTCTTCGGCGACTTGAGAAAAAGTTTGCGGATTGCGCATCCGGAAGATCGCTGCAAAAGAAGGGATATGGACACGAGGAGTGCCGATGGAGGGATCGTAATCTTGTTCGGCAACCACGATACGCAGTTCGGGTTGTGTTTCCGCCCATACTTCTTCTGTCAGATCACGGCCGGTGAAGAAGATGCCCATCATGTTTTCGAAGAAGATCAAGCCGGAGGTGCGTTCCGGAAAGAGTTCGTCCTTCGCGGCGTAGAAGCGGTAGATATCCCGGTAGAAACTAAGACCGGCGATCTGACGGGGAACGGAGATGTTCGGCCATACACCTTGGCCGGTTTGTTGAGGAATAGCAAAGGAGTTCACTGCGGAAATATCCGCCATTTTTCCTTCGGGAATAATCTGTAGGTTTAGGTTGTCTAAATCGACTTTCAGGTCGAGGGCGATCCCGTTTGAGTTCAACAAAATTTCCGGAATTTCCGCCAGCAATAATGCAAGAAGTGGATTCAGGTTTGTCGTCAAGGAATCGCGAATCGGGGGGAATTGATTCAACAAAGCCATGTTGATGAAGGAGAATGCGGTGGCATCGTTGCGGATCGCGTTCCGAGCGGATTGAAATGCTGATTTATTCGCGATGCTTTGTCCGTTCGATGTATTGTGAAGATCTAACGTGGTATCGAGTGTGTCGGGGTGATTGGCCCATAGAAATCGGTTGCCGGCAATAGTGTGGGAATCATCACCACCGAAGGTCCAGATAGTTTGGCCGTTGTATTCTCGTGATTTGACTCGATCGTATTGTCCCTGTTTTTGGGCGTCATCGCGGGCAAAGCCGAGGAAGATTTCATGAAGTTGCTCAAGTCTTCCTTTGTTATTCGAGTCAACAATCATCATGACGCGATCTTCGGGAAGGACGGCCAGGGTGGCTCCACCGCCGAATACTTCTCGGATGGCTGATTTCCAATCCGTACCGAGTAACATTTCAATATAGGCGATGACTTGCTGAAATTCTTGGAAGCCGGGTTGGCTTGCCGATGCCTGGTAGGCGGGAGTAGATGTGACCGCTTTTTGAAAATTAGGACTCAACAAAAAGTCAAGCAGTGCGGCCGGGTCAGTGATTTCCAGAGTCAGAATCGCGTCCGGGGGGATGCATTGAGCCTTTGGTGCTGAATTTTGCGCGCTTACCGACTGAATGGTGATGCCCAACATTACAAGCAAACAAACGAATATAATACTTTTTCGAACCATCGTAACTCTCCATATTTTTCTTAGTCATTGAGGGTATTTATTATGAGTAGTTTTAGGGAACAAATTTGTTCCTGATTTGCATAAAAAATTCCCATTTCTTTTCACTTTATAGATAAAATGAGTATCTTATTTCTGTCACCCCTTCAGGGTGTGGTTGACGCTTAGTTTTATATATCCAGGGGCTTTGCCCGCTGGCTATCCTCTGTCACCCTTTCAGGGTGAGGTTTCGCTGAATATCTTGGTAACCAACTCGCTTGACCGCAAGGGCAGATCTGACGTCTTGCCCTTGGTACCCATATGGGCAGATCTGACGTCTTGCCCTTGGTACCCATATGGGCAGATCTGACGTCTTGC
>CAYPPG010000004.1:115030-132283 GCA_964412555.1 uncultured bacterium | reverse complement strand
CCTTGGTACCCATATGGGCAGATCTGGTGTCTTGCCCTTGGTACCCAACCGCGTTACCGCAAGGGCAGACCGGCGTCTTGCCTTTGCTACCCAGTGCTACCCATTTCTATACCTCGCGGGTAGCGAGGGTAAGCGTAGTCTACCCTTGCCGAAGGCGCGCATGGTATCATTTGTTACTCATATTACGGAAGAAGCGGGTAGCAAGGGTAAGCGAAGTCTACCCTTGCCGGACGGCGCATGGTGCCACCTGCTATCCATTTTACGGAAGATTTGGCGATAATCTTTATTGGATTTGCTGAAATTTTTGTGAAAAAATTATTAGGAGGCCAGTGCTTCTTGTACCCGTTCTGCATTCAAGATTTCGCCTAAGGGAATAACGTTCAGTTGCATTTGGATTGGTTGGAGTTGAGTGATGAAATCTTCCAATTCATTGGGTGGATTGACATAATTTAGGATATAGTGTTCGACCGGTTCGGCTTTGTAGGGATATTGTTGTAGTTTCGGTTCGATTTTGGGCCATTCCGCCATGGTTACATCGATTTTGCGGCGGAAGAGTCCTCTGGGGGCGAATTTTTGTCGGGGGATCAATACGATATCGACTTTCGGGATGATGGCCGACATGGCATCCGTCCAGGCAACGACCGATTTGGCGCCGTCCGGTGTTGCGATGAAGGAAATCAAGGGGACATACATATGATCGCCGACTTCCTCCTGGTAGTCGTCCCGTGTGTGGTTCCATTGCCAAATCTTGTCGAGAGCGTCAGTGGGATATGAATGAAGGGCATGCGGTAATTGCTTTTGTCGAAGAGTGATTTCGTATGCTTTTCGACTGGCTTGATCCCAGCCGGTAATAAATAAATCTTTTGAGAAATCCCCCCGTCCCATTCCGCCTTCGTGGGGATCTTCCACGATCAAATCGAATTCTTCAATGAACGCTTCCAGTTCGGGCAGTGCTTCCCGCAGGAAAAAATGGGGGTGCAGGCCACCGAGAAAAAAACTGACGATGCTGCTACGGTCTTCTTCCGGTGTGATTTCGCCTTCTTCGTCATCGCAGACAATTTTTTCGTACACGAATATGAATTTTACGCCTGTATCTTCGTTGTTATAGAGCGCATGGTTTCTTTCAATGAGATAGTAAGGGCGGTCTCGAAAGTAGGCGAAAATGTCTTCCGGTGGAATATCTGTTCCCGTTATTCGCGGTGCAAAATATAAATCGTAATTCATGAATCTAACTCCGGTACATACAGCTATTATGGTTCAATGATAATCATTATACACAGCGAGTGTTATTAGTCGGATAGGAGTACTGGTTCTTCAAGGTACTTTCTTCATTCAATTGGGTGATAGAGAAGACTTCGTAAGGTCCGGTGAAGTCTAGGATTTCAACATCAGGAAAAATGAGGATGCCGGTTGAGTCAGTCATGTTGTGAGATCACATATACAGACTTGATTTCGTCCATTGTCTTTGGCTTTGTATAGCATTTCATCCGTTGTTTTTATGAAGTCGAGTGGAGAATGATTGCTCTTGTTCGGTTGAATTGTGGATACACCGATACTGATGGTTACGGAGGGGAGTCCAGGGGAATTCTCATTAGGGATATTCAAGGTTTCTATTTGCTTGCGAAGATAATTGGCGGTTTCTTTTGCTCTTGAGGAATCCATATGAGGAAGAATGATTGCAAATTCTTCTCCACCATAACGAGCGATGAAATCTGAAGATCTTCTCAAACTGTTTCGAAGGATGGAAGCAATTTGTCGAAGACATTCATCACCGGCAACATGGCCGTATCGATCGTTGTAACTTTTAAAATGATCGACATCGGCAATGATCAAAGAAAGATATTCATGGGATCGATGCGCTCGATTCCATTCTTTTTCCAACATCGAATCAAATTCACGGCGATTATACACATTGGTCAATCCATCCAGCGATGCGAGCTTTTCCAATAATTCTGTTTTGATTTTCAGTTCCAAGTGAGTTTTGACGCGGGATTTCACAATCGGTAGATAAAAAGGTTTTGTGATGTAATCGACCGCGCCTAAATAAAGACCTCTGGCCTCGTCTTCGTCTTCATTTTTGGAAGTGATGAAAATAATTGGAATATGTTTGGTTTCCGGATTGGATTTCAGCTGTTGGCATACTTCATATCCATCCATACCGGGCATCATGATATCCAAAAGGATTAAATCGATTGGATTTTTCGAGACGCGTTTCAGAGCTTGTTCCCCGTTTTTGGCAACAATGATAGAGTAATTCTTGTTTAGTTCTTCACATAAGATATTTATATTGAACGGTTCATCATCAACGATTAGGATTGTCGCTTTTTCCATTTTGTTTCTCACTTCTATCCGTAGAGGATATTTTCGATCAGTTATAGTATTTGGGTGTCGTCATTCTTGAATATATGAGGAAACAACTTATGAGCGCAGGTCGGACATAAGCCATGGCTGAAATCTGCTTCGGAATGCTCTAAGAGGTATTCTTCGATTTGTTTCCAATATCCCTTGTCATCCCGTATGCTTTTGCAATTGGCACATATGGGTAGGAATCCCCGCAATGTTTTGATATCTGCCAGTGCTTTTTGGAGGTTCTGGATCAGTTGTTCGCGTTCTTTTTGCAATTGATATAACCGAAGATGAGTTTCCACCCTCGCGAGAACTTCTTAAAAATGAAAAGGTTTGGTGATGTAATCCACGCCACCGATTGAGAATGCATTGACTATATCTTCTACTCCTTCCCGGACGGTTATAAAAATGATGGGGATGTTTTGCGTCGTTGGGTTTTCTTTCAATCGGCGGCATACTTCATATCCATCCATGCCCGGCATCATAATGTCCAGCATAACGAGATCGATGGGATTTTGCTCGATGCGTATCAAGGCTTGTTCACCGGTTTGAGCAACGACGAGTGAAAATTTTACTTTGAGTTCCTCGCAAAGAATATCTATATTCAGCCGCTCATCATCGACGATTAATATAGTTTGTTTTTCCATGCTGTTTACTTTTTCAATTCTGTATCGAGAGTATTTTTCAAATCCTCAAGGATGTCTTGCGCTTCTTCAAAGTCATAGTCTTCGATCAAATTTTCCATTTGCTGCAATTGTTCCACATATTTAGAGCCGCTTAGGATATTATAGAGGTTGTGCAAGGTTTCTACAGCATCATGGCGGCCTTTTTCTAATTTTTCGTTCAATTCATCCAATAAAGAGAGTAGGGTTGGGGAATCAATTTCTGCAGACATCGTAGAGGATGCTGTGGAAGAGTATTGAGTTTTATCCTGACGGGAGGGCAGGCCGGCTTCCGCCAATGATGACAAGACTGAGGATAACTCGTTTTTGAAATTCTCCATTGCGTCATCGAGATCCACTGCCGCATTTCCTTTGACGCTTGCTTCCAGACGGGCGGATGCCTGGGATAATTTTTGAGAGCCGATATTCCCTGCCATTCCTTTCATTGTATGGGCGGTGCGCTCGATTATTTCAAAGTTTCTTTCATCCATTGCTTTATAAAGGGTAGCCGATGTATTTTGGTTGTTTTCGTAAAAGTCGGATAAGAGTTTCATGTAAAATTTCTTGTTGCCATTCAGGTGTTGAATGGCTTTATCCATGTCAATTCCTTCAATTCTATCCGGTAATTGAATTTCATCATTTACAACCTTTGGCTGTTGAGGAAGAGATGAAAGATCCCGTTTTCCCGGTTTGATCCATTTCAGCAAAGTTGAATACAATAAATCTGGATTAATTGGTTTGGCCAAATGATCGTTCATGCCGGAAGCCAAGCATTTGTTGCGTTCCTCGATCATTGCGTGAGCCGTCATTGCGATGATTGGAACCTTTCCGTCCGGCGGATTTTGTTGCGCTTCTTTTTCACGAATCTTTTGAGTGGTTTCAAAACCATCCATTTCCGGCATCTGAATATCCATCAGAATGGCGTCAAATGAAACTTCTGTTTGTTCGTAAACATCTACAGCTTCTCTCCCGTTTGTAGCAATTGTGATGTGCAACTCGGCGCTTTCCAACAATTCCGTTGCGATTTGTTGATTGAATTCATTATCTTCGACGAGGAGAATCCTGGCTCCACGGATCGATTGCATGATTTTTTTGGCATTGATTTTTGAGTGTCTTGTGGAGGAGGGATCTCGTGCAGTTTTTCCTAAGGATTCCAATATCGTATTGAAAAGAAGAGAGGCGTTTACCGGCTTGGTCAGAAACGCGTCAATGCCAACTTGGTCGGCTTTTTTCATGACTTCTTCCCGGCCGAAGGCACTGATCATAAGAATTTTTGGGATAGTTCCTAATCCGGATGCCATGATTTCTTTGGAGGTTTCTATTCCATCCAATCCCGGCATTTTCCAATCCATGAGAACTAATTTGAACGGATCATGAATGGACGATGACTGAATCTCCTTAAGTGCTTCTTCTCCGGAGGAAACTTGGCTGACACGAAATGTAAATGATTCAAGTAAATGAACGAGAATTTCCCTTGCACACTGATTGTCATCAACAACGAGTACGCGTAATCCAGCGATATCCGGTGGACATACTAGAGGGATTGTTGACTCTTGATCATATTCAAACCAAGCCGTGAAAGAAAAGGTACTGCCTTTTCCCAATTCGCTTTCGACGTGAATGTCGCCACCCATCATGTTCACAAGCCGCTTGGTTATTGCTAATCCCAATCCCGTGCCACCATATTTTCTTGTCGTGGAACTGTCTGCTTGGGTGAAACTTTGAAATAGCTGATCGATTTGATCCTGAGATAAACCGATGCCGGAATCCTGGACGGAAAATTCAAGTAGAATTTTTTTATCCTGATTTTGTTTTGATTCGGAAAGCTTTTTTACGGCAATGATGATCTCACCTTGTTCCGTGAATTTTACGGCATTGGTGGCTAAATTGATCAAAACCTGGTCCAACCGCAACGGATCACCAGTCAAAGCATCCGGTATATCTCTGTCGATGTCAAATAAGAGCTCGATTCCTTTTTCTTCCGCTTTCAATCCTATCAAGCTCGAAACATTGTTGAGGGTATCGTTGAGATAAAAGTTCACATTTTCCAAACTCAATTTGCCGGCTTCAATTTTTGAAAAGTCAAGGATATCGTTGATAATGCCCAATAGTGAATGTGAAGAAATCGAGATTTTTTCGACATAATCCCGCTGTCTTGGGCTGAGTTCTGTACAGAGTGCCAAATTCGCCATGCCGATGATGGCGTTCATCGGTGTTCGAATTTCATGACTCATATTGGCTAAAAATTCACTCTTGGATTGTGTCGCTTTCTCGGCATTTTGTTTTGCGAGATAGAGGCTTTCTTGAGTTTCCTTCAACATATCGACAGTTTGTTGTGTTTGCCGGAGACTGTTTTGGAGTTGGAGATGCCGTTGCAAAGCGATATAGGCGAATAACAGTGAGATGGAAATGAGAGTAATCGCCAAAATGATAAAACTTGGTTCCATATACCAATACGGATCGACTTGAAAGTAAAAAATCGCTGGTGTCGGATCGATATTCCAGTTCCGGTCCATGGCGCGCACTTCCAAGTAATGATCCCCGGCATGCATATTTTTTACTGAAATCACAGTATCTGTCGTAAAGGGAGACCAAAATTGGTTGTCAATGCGATAGGAGAACAATAGGCGTTCTTTTGGGGTATATTTCCATTTGTCTACACCGGAAAATACGAAACGTCCTTCTCCTCTTGGTGAGATATCCCGCTGATTCTTATCAAGCGGAATAAATGTATCCGGAGGATCCATGTCCGATTGCGGATAATACCTTGATAATCCTCTTCTCGTGCCAATCCAAATGCGTCCTTGGCTGTCTTCCAGAACTTCTTTGATTCCTGCATCTGGAAGGCCCTCTTCCGAAGTAATGGTGATCCAAGATCCATCTTTATATCGGTGCAATCCACTTCCTGCCGAGACCCAGATACTTTTATCTTCCCCTTTTGTCATGGACCAAACCTGATCCATTCCCGATAAAATACGTGAATATGATTTTCCGTCATATTCGTGGATTGCATCTCGTCCACCAATCCAAATTTTTCCTTCTTCTGTTGGAACAAAACAATAAGCGGCGCTGTCCGTGAATCCGTCCTTTGGGTCGGCGTTAAAAAAGGTATTGTCTTTATAATGAATTAAACCTTTAGTGTGTCCCAAAAATAATTCGTTCTCTCCATGCTCGAAGAGGCTCCAACAATCCGTAGGAAGTTTTTCATGGATTATCTGGAAATTGTTTCCATCAAAAATTTCCAGAAAATAAGAACTGCTGCCGTTATTCTCTTCGGATGTCACTACCCAAAACGTACCGTCCTTGCGGCTGAAAAAATAGAGTATATTGCGTCCAGCAGGATGATGAATTTCCTCAAATGATTTTTCTTTAGGATTGAATGTGATCAATTTCCCTGATGCAGCCATGCCGAGTTTTCCATCCGGGAGAGTGCATAAAAGGGGTTGAGAGGGATTGGGTAAATAGTAGGGACTTGTTGGATAAATGCTCCATTTTTCATTTTCGTAGAGGATCAAATTATTGGCTGTTGAAAACCAGATTCGGCCGGAAGGATCTTCGTATACATCTGTAATTTCCGATTCTAAATGATCAATTTCGGGAGGAGTTCTCCAGGCGGGAGGAGCGTAGCGAGCCAAGCCATCCCATGTACCGAACCAGAAAATACCGTCTTCTTGTACGAGTAGATCGGCAAAATTGCCGGATAATATTTTGTTTTTCTCTATTTGAGTAATCTGTTTATTTTTATGATGAAACAAGTGATTGCTTTCAAATGTCCAGTAATTATTTTTTCCTTCCCCCCACGCATCTCTGACGCTTGTGCTCGCGGATGAATCTACGATATCCCAAGAACCAGATTGGAAATGAAGAATAGAATTATGATTTCCGGCTTTGGATTGGACAACACAGAAAATGGAATCTTCTCCATTGAGGGTGATCGAATTCAGAGTGGAAAGGCCGAGGTCATCGGGCAGGAGATATTCGGTCCAGAACATTTGAGTTGAGCCGGAATTCTTTTGAAAATCTAGTTTTGTAATGCCTGTTTTGCCGGCAATCCAAATATCCCCCTTTTGTGATTGAGACATGTGAGAGAATTGTATGAGATTGGTATCGCTGACGGTTTTGATGACGGATGCGATTTGTGAATCGGTATTCGCTTCTACAAGTCTATCCGTGAAAAGAAACAAGATGCGATTCCCCTCGATCGGGAAGAAATATTGTGTGAAATCATGCGTTTGAAGGTTTTGTATGAGGCATGCAATCCATTCTTTCTTACTCCAATCGAACCAATGCAGTCCTGGCAGCCGTTCTCGGCTACGGGTGAAGGGGTGCGCCCACAAGATTCCTTCTTTGTTTTCGTATATTTTTCTGTTTTTATCTTTTAAAACAGGTATTGTTTCAATGGTGTAACCGTCGAATTTGCTGAAACTATTGATTGCACCATGTGTAATCCATATCTTCCCATCCTGCCCACTCGTCAATCCATAGACCGTTGATTCGCCGAGTCCATCGTGAACCGTCCAGAAACGAAAATTCGGTTGTTTTTGTGAAAAAGAGATCAGAGGAAAAGACAAATGCATTGCAAGTATTCCACTTATAAAAAATAACCCCAACGATTGACAGCGCATTATATTTAAAATTCCTCTTTCCGATGAATAACACCACTTTTGTAGTTTTTTTTTGTAAAATAATGAGCATCAATACATACCAAAACACTAAGAAGAATAGTATATATTGTATCTCATTGCAATGAATTTCAAAACTTTGACTCTTCAACCTTGTAAAAAGAATCTCAGCGCGTTTATTCTATGGTCGGATTATGGAAAATAACCAAATCGTAATGAGATAGAAAGGAATAGAGGCAAGATGAAAAATGCAGTTCGAATAATGAGTCTTTGTTGTCTGATGATGTTGAGTTATGCAAATTATCTAGTTGGGAAGGAAAATGACATTCCACCGATGCCCGATGGTTTTGCGACGGAAGATGGAGTGAAAACCGCGATATTGACCGGAAAAGTGAAAATTGTGGATGCAGTGAATGTACCGATTCCCGATTCGATTGTTGTAGAAAAAGATATCGAGTTTGCGAGGGTGGAGGACAAGAGTTTGAAGCTGGATATTTATCGGCCGAAGAAGAAGGAGAAGCCATTGCCGGCTATTGTCTTTATTCATGGTGGCAGCTGGAAGGGTGGGGACAAAGAGCAGTTGAAATTATATGCGGTTCGATTTGCAGAACGCGGGTATATCACGGTTTCGATTTCCTACCGTTTGTCACAGGAAGCTTCGTTTCCGGCAGCGGTTCACGATGCCAAATGTGCGGTACGTTGGGTAAGAGCGAATGCGGAAAAGTATGGCATCGATCCGAATATGATTGGTGTGAGTGGTAATTCTGCCGGGGGGCATTTGGCTATGATGATTGGGTTTTCATCCGATGTCAAAGAATTGGAAGGAAAGGGAGGGAATGGCGATGGTAGCAGCAAGGTTCAAGTTGTCATCGATTTTTATGGGCCGGTCGATTTGACAACTCCGTTTGCGCGCAACCGAGGCGCCGTTCGTGATTTTCTTGGAGGGAAACGATACGAGGAGGATCCGCCATTGTATCGTCGGGCATCGCCGATCACCTATTTGACGAAGGATGATCCGCCTACACTTATTTTTCATGGAACGATCGATACGCTGGTTCCAATCGCACAAGCGGATTTGTTGGCAAAGAAATTGAAGGCATTGGGGATTCCGTATGTGTATGAGAAATTTGATGGATGGCCGCATGTGATGGATTTGGCGCAGGCGGTGAATGATCGGTGTTGTTATTTTATGGATCAGTTTTTGGCGGAACATTTGCCGCTGCCGGAGTGAGGGAAATAAAATGCGGGTAGGGATGTTTGAATACCTGTGAATATAAGATGCGGGCAAGGAGGTTTGAATACTTGTGAATATAAGATGCGGGCAAGGAGGCCCGCGCTCCCAGTGGGTTAGAAAGGATCAATCAAATGATGCGGTATACAATTTCAAACAGCATATTTTATTTTTCTTTTTGCTTCTTTCTTGTGGGGATTTCATACTTTTCGTTTTGTGATGCAATTTTGTATGACAAGCCTTTTGTGGATCACTGTGTGTATGATGAAAGTGTTCCTACACCAAGTGAGTATTTGAACTATCCGTTTGCGACGCGGCCGGTGACATATGATGAAACGTTGAATTTTTTTCAAATGTTGGATGAGCTGAAAGAAAATATTGAGTTGGTGGAGTATGGGGAGACGCATGAAGGACGGAAACTCCTTATTCTTATTGTATCATCGCCGGAAAATATGTCCAACTTGAATGTTATTAAAGAACATTCTCAAAAACTCTTCGATCCACGAATGCTGCATGGTGAGCAGGAGGCCAATAAAATTCTTGAGAAGACACCGGCGATTGCGTGGATGGCATATAGTATTCATGGAGACGAACTCTCTAGTACCGATGCGGCGATTTGGCTGGCTTATCAACTGGCGGCTGGGCAGAATGAAATGACGAAGCGAATTCTCGATGACACGATTGTCATCATCGATCCGCTGCAAAATCCGGATGGACGGGAGCGCTTTCTCGCTCAAATCCGAATGTTTTCCGGAGAGATACAAAATCCTGATGTGCAGAGCGCTCAACACGCCGGGGTGTGGCCGTGGGGAAGAGGCAATCATTATTTGTACGATTTGAATCGTGACTATTTTATCCTCTCGCAGCCGGAGACGCGCGCCCGGGTGAAAGCGTTGTTGGAATGGCACCCTCATCTCTTTGTTGATTCGCATGAAATGGGAGCACTCAATACATACCTTTTTTCACCTCCCCGCGAGCCGATCAATCATAATCTCACTCCGATGCACGACGAATGGGCGAAAATTTTTGCGGCGGATCAGGCGGATGCATTCAATCAGCATGGGTGGAGTTACTATACACGGGAATGGTTGGATATGTGGTATCCGGGTTATACAGAATGGATTGCATACAGCGGCGCTTTACAAATCATCTATGAGCAGGCCGGAGTCGATGGTTCTGCTGTGCGGCGGCCGGATGGCACGACGATGACGTACCAGGAGACGGTGCATCATCATATTACAAGTTCACTGGCGAATTTGACGACGTTAGCACAGAACCGAAAAGAATTCTTGAAGGATTATTTTGCGGAAAAGAAGAAAACCGTTCAACCATTGAATGAGGAGGAGGCGCGTGCTTATCTTATTGAACCTGGGGACAATCCTATGCGTGATTTGAAATTGATTGAAAATCTTCTTTGGCAGGGTTTTGAAATCGAACAGGCGAAAGAACCGTTTTCAGCCGGTAATCTTGTTACGAAATTTGGAGAAAAAATCCCTCATAAGGAATTCCAGAAGGGGACTTGGATCATTTCAACCCAGCAGCCGCAGAAAAATGTCATCAATGCGGTACTTGAATTCGATCCACGATTGACGGATTCGTTTCTTGCCGAGGAGCGTTATTCTCTCGAAAAAAAGGGTGAAACTCGTTTATACGATGTTTCGAGTTGGTCGATGCCGATTGCGTATGCGGTCAATTGTTTTCAGGCGGTCGAATCGATACAGGTTTCACGAAAGCGGGTGGATAAGGTGGAACCAAATCAAAAAATGGTTCCAGCCGAGAAACCGAAATATGGGTATGTGCTGCCGGGAAACGATGATGCTACAACTCATGCAATCGTGAAATTGTTGGAAAAAGGATACGCGGTGAGGGTAGCGGATAAGGAGTTCCAATGCGCCGGTGTTTCCTTTCCGAAAGGCGGTTTTCTGCTCCGCAATGTAGAAAACCCGAAGTTTTCGCTTGATGACTTTCGGAATATTATTGAAGAAACCGGTGCTCAAGTGCATTTGGCGGACTCTGCGCTTGATCTCAAACTGACGGATCTTGGCGGGCAGCATTTTTTATTGTTGCATCCACCTCGAATCGGAGTTTTTATGGGAAGGACAGTGAACACCACTTCCTATGGAACGACGTGGGATCTACTCGACCGCGTTTTTCAAACTCGTGTTTCTTCTCTTGATGTCGATCGTATTTCATCGCTGGATTTACGTAAATACAATGTCTTGATATTCCCGTCCACTGCAAGATCCATTCCCGAAGGGAGTATGAAGGCATTGAAAGGGTGGGTTGAAAATGGAGGAACGCTGATTGCGATGGGAGTGTCCGTTTCCCAAATGACCAATCCCAAAGCGGAAATGTCCGCTGTGCGGGAACGTGGTGAGGTGTTGGATCAATTGGATGTTTACATGGAATGGATCGAGCGCGAGGAAGAAGCGTTGCAAGCGACAGCAAACCAGGAGGATGTTTGGGATTATAGTCCGGAGGAAGTTGAAGGCGCGACCAAGGCTGAAAAATCAAACGGTAAAAATCAGAACAAGGAAAAGCTGAAACGGCAGGATGATTGGGAACGACGTTTCGCACCGCATGGGGCATTTCTACAAACGACAACGGATCCGGAACATTGGTTGGCGTTCGGGGTGAAGAGTCCGCTTGCGGTTATGGTGCAATCCGCGAGATCGTATTATGCGAAACCACCTGTGGATACGGTTGTTCGTTTCACGGAGGAAGAAACAATTCGTGTCAGCGGTTTGCTTTGGCCGGAAGCTCGCAAGCGGTTTGCCAAATCGGCTTATCTAACTCGTGAGCGAAGGGGGAAAGGGCAGATCATTCTGTTTCCGTTCGAGCCGAATTCCCGGGGGTATTATCCGGAAACGACGCGTTTGCTATGGAATGCGATCTTTATCGCTCCCGGCGCCGGAGCTCAGCAACCGATTCCGTGGTAAGTTATTTCAGTACTTTCATATGAATATCCAGCACATTCGTCGAGTGTGTGGGATTACCGGTGGAGATCACATCGATTCCTGATTTTGCAAATTGGATGAGACGTTTTCCATGCATATTTCCAGAGGCCTCGAACAAGGTCCATTCAAATGTGCTTTCCGCTTGACATTGATCCAAGGTCTGTATCACCATTTCCGGAGTGAAATTATCCAGCATAATCGAGCAGGGGTAGTATTGATTGTTTTGCAGATCTTTTAACAATCGTGCAACTGTCAATGCTTCCTCCTGGGTTTGAACTTCGACAATGAGACCTTTTGAAATGAGCCGTTGCTTCCAGCATCGGTGAATGCTTTCCATGATCCATTCGAGCCGTTTGGCTTCGTAACTGGAAGACACCATCTCTTTTTCAAAATAGCGCCAAAAATCGATTTCCGTATCTTTGATCATCATCGTATCATACAAGCCGCGGCGATGGCTCAAACCGCCACCGACACTAAACGCTTTCTTGTCCAACCGGCCCCATTGTAGTTTGCGGGTTGCGGCCAGGCGGCTTTTTGAATCGTTGGCGAGAATGGTTTGCTGAAGGTTATAGACTTCGGTGGCAATTCCGCTCATTCGTTGGAGGATGTTGAGAAGAGTCCGTTCGATTTCCAGGATAGTGATAATCGTGCCTTCCAGATATAAAATCGGGTCTTCGTTGTCATCCAGCAGATCACCGTCGCGGATGGTCCGTCCGTTTTTGATGGCCAAGTGATAAGTGACGTGGGAGCGATAATTGTCGAGGAGCAGGCAACTTTCCTCCAAACCGGCAAGAATCCCTTTTTGTTTGCTGCTGATCATCGCTTTGCCGTTGTCATGTGGTTGAAAAATGGCAATGGCGGTGATGCAGCCGGATTCGCGCAGATCTTCACCTAACATCTGATTTACAAACGAAGTGACAGACGTTTTATAAAGAGGGCTTTCGAGTGTATAACTATCTTTGTAATGATATAAATTCTCGATCATCGCTTGGCGGTCAGGAAGCATGACAAAACCTCGGTTAAGTTGCAAAAAGAGATTCGACTTTCGATTGTGTAATTGCGTTCACAATATCAAGTTTATGATTCGAGTCAATCCGAAGTACAATGGCCAAGCGATTTTCCCTTAGCTGAGGGAAACTTCTCTATAATATCGAGGCATAATTATCATTGGTTACGAACACCGTTGCGAACCCATGTTCCATGTCTATACTCCCCGCCCATCTTGAAAATATCGCCAAACGAATTCAGGCCGTTGCTCGGATCATAATCATACCAGTTTGTTCCCCACGGCCAATCCAATTGACCGCCGCAGCTGTCTTCCGCATCCGGACCAGTGGAGGTGATCGACCAGGTGCCGCCGCGCCGTTGATTGTTATTTGGGCTGCGATTCTCCCATGGTGTATCAGTACCAATCTCATAAACAGGGGCTGAGGATGCGTCTCCAGCGCCGGCAATGAATTGTTGATCGATGCGAACAAAGGGATCGCGTGGGAATCCGCTCAAATAAGCGACCGGAGTCGTTAACATCGAGAGTCCTCGTGGCAAGGAATTATCCGAGTCGATCGGGTAGGTATTGCGGTCGATTTTATACGATTCCATCGCGGTTTCCACCGCTTTGAAATCGGCTTCCACGTGTGCCACTTTCGCGCGGGTTTGCGCGTTTAAAAAGTTCGGAACCGCAATGGCAGCCAGGATTCCGATGATGGCAACGACAATCAACAATTCAATCAATGTAAAACCTTTTTGAAACATTCGTGTCCTCCGACAAATCAATTTGATAAATTCTTACACTCTATCATACCACATTTTCGTTTCACTTTAAATTGCTTTTCCTGTTTGGGCAAGGAAGAATGAATTATCCTATTTGGAAATGCTGGGATTTCCTTTTTCCCTTCGATGAGTTGACAGTTTGAGAGTAAAATGGTGTTTGAATACCTTTCAATCAATAACAAATGGGAAGTGAAACGATGACTATTTCATTGAGTTCTGAACAAGAGAAATGGATCGAACAAAAAGTGTCTTCGGGAAAATATTCGTCCGCCTCCGAGGTGATCGATGAAGCGTTGCAATTGCTGGAGAAACGCGATCAATTTCGTAAAAAAGAATTTGAGGAATTGAGAGAAAAAATACAAGTGGGGATCGATCAATTGGAGAATGGCCAATATACAGTTATTGAGGACGATGAACTGGATGAATACTTTGAATCGATCAAGGCCAAAGGACGGAAAAAATTGGAAGAAAAAGTGGAACAAAAGACATGAAGGAAACCTATGTATCTGATGATGCGGAAAACGATCTCTTAGAAATATGGATATATATTTCTCGTGACAGCTATGCAACTGCGGATAAATATATCGATAAAATAAAAGCCAAATATGAGATTTTGAGAAAATATCCCTCGATAGGTCGAATCCGCAGTGAGTATTCTCCATCCCTCCGCAGTTTTCCGGTGAATCGCTATATCATTTTTTATCGAATCCTCGAGGATGGGATCGAAATCGTTCGAGTGCTGCATTGTGCAAGGGATCTCAACTCGATCTTTCTCGACCACTCTTCTACGGATTGACTTCCCCCTCGCTTTCGGTTAGAAAGAATAGTTTGATTCCTTATCGGGGATTCACTATTACGAGGAGGCTTCTATGTTTAACGGTATTTTTCGTATTCCTGTTCCCAAAAATGAACCTGTGTATGACTATGCACCGGGATCCCCTGAACGAAGAGAACTGCAGGATACTTTGCAGTCCATGCTCAACAATCCAGTCGAGGTTCCTTTGATCATCGGCGGCGAAGAGGTGAGAACCGGCAATTTGGTCGAGATGCGTTGTCCTCACAATCGAGAGCAATTGCTGGGGCACTATCATCAAGGCGACACTTTACATACTCATAAAGCCATTGACGCGGCGAACAAGGCGAAAAAAGAGTGGTCGGAAATGCCTTGGGATGCACGAGCCATTATTCTGTTGAAAGCGGCGGAGCTTTTATCTACAAAATACCGCGATGTCTTGAATGCGGCCACGATGCTTTGTCAAAGCAAGACATGCCATCAGGCGGAAATCGATTCAGCTTGTGAGTTGATTGATTTTTGGCGGTTCAATCCGCATTTCATGGAACATGTGTATGGGGATCAGCCGATCTCTACACCGGGTGTCCTCAATTATATGGAACATCGTCCGCTGGAAGGATTCGTCCTAGCGCTCACGCCGTTCAACTTCACTTCGATCGCCGGGAATCTGCCGACGGCGCCGGCGTTGATGGGGAATGCCGTGGTGTGGAAACCGGCTTCCAGTGCGGTGCTGTCTGCATACTATATCATGAAAATCTTACAGGAAGCGGGAATGCCGAATGGTGTTATCAATATGATTCCCGGTCCCGGACCGGTGATTGCCCCGCCCGCGCTTGATCACCTCGATCTTGGTGGGATTCACTTTACTGGCAGCACATATGTGTTTTCCACGATCTGGCTGGCTGTCGGTTCCGATATTCGGAAATATTATTCTTATCCACGGATTGTCGGGGAAACCGGGGGAAAAGATTTTATTTTCGCCCATTCCTCCACCGATCAGGATGCACTCGTTGCTGGGTTGATTCGTGGCGCTTTTGAATATCAAGGACAAAAATGCTCTGCGGCAAGCCGTGCCTATATTCCCGATTCCATTTGGCCGGATGTCAAGAAAAAAATGCTCGAGCAAATCGCGGATGTCAAAATGGGGGATATTTGTGACTTTGGAAATTTCATGGGCGCGGTGATCGATGAAAAAGCGTTCAAAACCATTACCAGTTATATCGATCATGCCAAGAATGATTCTACGTATGAATTCATCTGTGGTGGAAAGTACGATTCATCCCAAGGCTATTTCATCGAACCGACCGTTATTCTCTCAAAAGATCCGAAATCCAAATTGATGGCTGAAGAAATCTTTGGACCTGTCTTGACGATTTACATTTATCCGGAAAGTGAATATGTTGAAACACTTTATCTTTGCAATGAAACCAGTCCCTACGCTTTGACAGGAGCCATATTCGGACAAGATCGAGTCGCGATTCTGAAGGCAAAAACGATTCTCCGAAATGCAGCAGGGAATTTTTATGTCAACGACAAGCCGACAGGAGCGATCGTCGGTCAGCAGCCGTTTGGTGGTAGCCGTGCCTCCGGAACCAATGACAAAGCCGGTTCTTGGTTGAATCTCGAACGATGGGTGTCCCCACGAAACATCAAAGAAACATTTGTTCCTTCCCGAGATTGGCGGTATCCTTATTTGTTGAAAGAATAAAAAGCATTCAAATTCATGGCCGGATATGAGTCCATGTATGGATTGAATCAATCGAATAAAATCATTATCTATGCGGCCGCCTTTCTACTTGGTTGTTTTGCCACAATTGCCCAGGTAATCCTTTTTCGAGAACAACTGATTATTCTGGAAGGCAATGAATTGGCTCTTTCGTTGTTGTTGTTTTGGTGGTTGATTGGCGTCTCTGTCGGTGCTTTGATCCCCGGATGGATTCGTGCCGAATATCATATTTCTTTCCTATTTCCTTTCGTCTTAATTTCCTATCCGATTCTGTTGACCAGCTGTATTTTGTTTACTCGTTTCTCCCCTTCTTTTTTATCATTGGCGGTTGCTGAAAAACCTTCACCGCTTTCCATGATATTGATCTCCTTTGGTTCCGTTATTCCAATCGGATTCCTAATCGGATTTGCATTTCCCATCATGTCCGTCGCAGTGAGACGACAGATGCAAGATGAGGATTCGGAAGAAGGAAGGGGGGCGGTTTCCATCGGATCGGTGTTTACGTTGGAATCGCTGGGGAGTGTTTTGGGAGGCGTGTTGGTTATTCTGCAACTCGTTCCCCGTTTTAATCCATTTCAAATTGCTTTGGGTATGTTATTCCTTGTGCTGTCATTATTGATGGTGCTGTATCGACGCCAGACTTTCTTAACGGCTGTATACGGTTTCTTGATCCTTATCACTGTCCTATTCATGGGAGTGCGTTTCCCACATGCTCTAGAATCATGGAGCATATCCATTCGTTGGGCGAACCGTCATGCCGGTTATGATTTGACGTATGCAATGGAAACGCCTTACCAACGTCTCGAAGTCGGGGAGCGGGAGGGACAGTATACCGTTTTCGGGAATGGAGCGCCTCTTTTTTCTTTTCCCAATGCATATGATCTCTCGCATTGGGCGCATATGGCTTTGGCACAAACGCCGAATCCGGAGTCGATTCTATTGATTGGCAGTAGCGGCACAGAAGTGATCGATCATATGCTCGAACATAAACCCGATCGACTTGTCTGTGTGGAAATCGATCCGGCCATCATGCAGATCACTGAGTTGGTAGTGGATGAAGAAGAAAAGCCAGGGCAGACTTCGCTTGCCCTGGGTACCCAGGAAGAAAAGCCAGGGCAGACTTCGCTTGCCCAGGGTACCCAGGAA
>CAYPPG010000004.1:108579-114930 GCA_964412555.1 uncultured bacterium | reverse complement strand
ACTTCGCTTGCCCAGGGTACCCAGGAAGAAAAGCCAGGGCAGACTTCGCTTGCCCAGGGTACCCAGGAAGAAAAGCCAGGGCAGACTTCGCTTGCCCTGGGTACCCAGGAAGAAAAGCCAGGGCAGACTTCGCTTGCCCAGGGTACCCAGGATGTGGCGGGAGACGTTGTTGAATATGTAAATACGGATCCACGGCGTTATTTGTCGGAGTTGGGCGAGAAGGAATCATTCGATGTGATTGCCGTGAATCAGCCTGATCCGTCCAATGGTTTGCTAAACCGTTTTTATACATATGAATTTTACTCACTCGTTGCAAAACGGCTATCTGAAAAAGGGATTTTCGTCATTACCGCAACGGGGACTCCCAATTATGAATTTGGTGATATTAGCGTTTATTGTGGGACTCTCTATCAAACTTTGCAAAATGTATTTCCAACCGTTATTGCCGTTCCGGGAACGCAATGGTGGTTTTATGCTTCTACCGCTAGGGATTTACAAATCAATCCGGAGGAACTGGCGCGTCAATTTCGTGCCAATGAGATATCCTGCCCGATGTTTTCACCGGAATTTTATTCTCTGTATTTCGATGTGCAACGAATTGAACAGCTCCAATCTATATTGAATGAGAAGACAAACTTGCCGGTCAATTCGGATGAACGGCCGTTGTGTTACTTGTATGATTTGCTTCTCTGGTCAAAGCAGTATGGTTATTTCAAGTGGCTGCCGGTAGAATCTCTCGCTCGAAGTCCTTTGGTCTTGTTCGGATTTGTTGGGGGATTTGCTTTCTTATTCTATGCATTCCTCGCAGGAACCGTCCGTTTCTTACTTCCGTATTCTTTGAAACCGGCGTTTGCCCCCCTTATGATCTTGATGATGACAGGATTGGCTTCTATTGGGACAGAGATTGCGGTATTATTCTTTTTTCAAAGCCGAGTCGGATACTTGTATCAACATGTGGGTCTATTTTTGGGCTTTTTCATGTTCGGGTTGGCACTCGGTTCTTCTCTCGGAACTCGCTTGATTCATTATCCCGGTCGAAAAGTCGGTGAATGGATCAAGAAGATCGAGATTCTGTTGTTGATCGGTCTCCTATGCACGCCGGCCGTGTTTCAGTGGATCGATTTCTGGAATCCTACTGTTGTGTGGACGGAATTGATTTTACTGATCTGGATTGTTATTCTTTCTTTCTGCATGGGATGTTTGTTTCCGCTTGTTTCGAGAGCCACGGAACTATGTGGAAGGGAACTCACTATGATTTCCGGCTGGGTGGACATGACGGATTGTCTGGGAGGGGCATTGGGAGCATTGCTGTTCGGTTCACTTCTTTTGCCACTGATTGGCTTGACGAATGTTTGTATGATTCTTTTGGGAATAAAGTGCTTGAATTTTATTGTTGCTTATATCAAAATAAAGTAAGTACAATTCGAGAGTGGGGGAAATAGTTTTTTTATTTTTATATGTATTATGCAATACTTCTTGTTTTTTGGGGTGAAGGCTTGAGTCAAAGGCCAATACATGTTTAAGTAATGGTTGACTGACAAGGGAATGTTGTTCTTCGAATATCATGATTTGTATAGGAGAAAATGAATGACGACTTCAAGTGAAAAACTCGCAGGTGTATTTCTTCCAATTACCACTCCCTTCAACCGGGATATGCGTGTGGATTATGGCGCGTTGAAGGCCAATTTGGAATTCTACGCGGGTACAAAAATTCGCGGCTATTTGGTACTTGGCAGCAATGGGGAACATCGTTGTTTGAGTGAAGAAGAGAAGCGATTGGTAGTCGAAGCGGTTTTGAAGCACAAAGCGGACAATCATGTTGTGATCGTGGGATGTATCTATGATGCGACGATTTTGACCACACGCTTTATGCGCTTGATCAAAAACGCAGGAGCGGATTTTGCCACCTTGATAAGCCCATCGTATTACAAGAAATATCTCACGCCGGATGTGTTGATCGATTATTTCACAGAATGTGCCGAAAGTGTCGAGATTCCGGTTTTGCTTTACAACGCCCCTGGCTATGTCGACGTCACATTATCGATGGATCTCGTAAAAGAATTGGCGGAACATCCGAATATTGCCGGCATGAAAGACAGCGCTTCCGGCGGCAACGAGAAGTTCTTTCAGTTGAACAATCCCGATTTTTGTGTGTTGGCCGGTTCCATTGGTTTTCTTTACAACGCCATGCTGCATGATTGCAAAGGAGGAGTCGCCAGCCTGGGGAATGCATTCCCCGATGCCGCGGTCAAATTGTGGGAGTATGGATTGCGTGGAGAAGATGACGAAGGCCATCGTTATCAAAAACTGTTGAAGGAAGCGAACGATAAGATAAGCGGAAAATACGGTGTTTCTGGAGTGAAAGCGGCCATGGACCTTGCCGGTCTTGCCGGAGGTTATCCGCGGAGACCGCTCAAGCCGTTGGAAGGCAAGGATCGCAAAGTCGTACGGGATGCTCTTGTCAAAGCTGGACTAATAAAATGAGCACAGTTCTCGCTGTCGATGTCGGCACAACAAAAATGAAAATGGCGGTCGTGCAAAACGGCAATCATGTGTTGGCCTCCTCCGAGCAATCGTATCCGATGAATATCCGTGAAGGAGGACAACGCGACATCGACACCGGCTCTTGGTGGAATGCTTTTCTTTCCTGCTGTAACCAATTAGTTGATTTTCTTGCTGATGTACAAGCCCTCGGATTGTCCGTTTCCACTCCAGGCGCTGTCGCACTTGATGCCAATGCGGAAGCATTGACTCCAGCCGTGCTTTTTCTCGATGGCCGCAGCGGAAAGCAAGCGAAACGAATTCGCGAGGAAATCGGCGAAGATGTTCTCCTTGAAAAAACCGGGAATTTGCCTGTTTCCGGTGGTTGTACTGCTTCGACAATTTTGTGGTGGCAGGAAAAAGCCCCTGAAATCTTTCAATCTGCTCATATGTTCGGCCATACCAATACGCTCTTTGGGAAACGGTTGACCGGTAATTGGGGACTGGATCCCTCGACTGCTTCCTTGACTGCTCTTTACCATACAACGAGCAACGACGGGTGCTGGGACATCGATATTTGTGAGACATTACACATTCCAGTTCAAAAACTACCTCCTATTGTCAATAGTTGGGAACCGGTTGGAGAATTGTTGAGTGAATGGAGCGAACAAACGGGTTTACCCAGCGGTATTCCTGTTCTAATGGGTGGAAACGATGCGATGTGCGCGGCGATGAATGGAGGGATTACCTGCGAAGGAGCCATTCTCGATATTTGCGGAACGTGTGAAATCATCTGCGTTGGATTGTCCAAAGCTATCCCTGGGACGCATTACAATATTCGATGTCATGTGATTCCGGGATTGTGGTCGACGTTGTATGTACTGAATACAGGGGGCAAAGCGTTGGAATGGTTTCACCAAAATTTTTGCAGAGAAATGACCACCGATCATTTTTTCAAAGACTATCTTCCAAAGACGATTGAAACATTTTTTGAGTCTGAGCCAACCGATGATTTGCCGGAGTACAAAGTATATCTCGCTGGAGACCGCTACAGTGTCGAAGAGCGGTTCGCCGCTTTTTGCAAACTTCACCTGAACACCACCCGCGAAAGTATGCTAATTGCCATGATCCGTGATAACAATCGATACATGGCCCGACATTTACAAGAAATGTCTCAAAAAATACGGCTGTCTTCACGGATGCATCTTACCGGCGGAGGGCTGTCTAATTCTTTTATCCGTTGCAAAAAGGAGTGGATGGGGGACTACGAATATGTTTTGAGAGAGAATTCTTCTCTATTGGGCGCCGCTCAACTGGCTCATTATCATTTGACCGGCGAAGAGATTTGGCTGCAAGATTGAACGATACAAAAACCGATGAAGTGGATTCAAGCATTACTGGAACCGGCAACAGAGTGGATACAGATTGAAATCAGTTCTCATTGTAATTCCAATTGTGTGTATTGTCCTCATACGCAATATGAAAGTGAGTGGCAATCCCGTTTCATGACTTACGATACTTTTCAGAGAATCCTTCCTGCTTTGATGAAAACTCGATTGGCTTATTTGCAAGGATGGGGAGAACCGTTGCTCCATCCGGACTTTTTCGAGTTTGTAGCAATAGCAAAGAAAATCGGCTGCCTGGTAGGATCGACAACGAACGGAAATGCAATTGAAGAGGAAATGATCGACCGATTTATCGATTCCGGTTTGGATATCCTTACCTTTTCACTGGCTGGAATCGGTAATGTGAATGACGAAATTCGGAAAGGTACCTCCTTCGAATCCATTTTGAAAACGATCAAGATCTTGAATCGAAGAAAACGGGAGCGGCAGAGTGAAACACCGATGATTCACCTCGCCTTTTTATTGTTGCGTTCCAATCTCGATTCTTTGTGGCATTTGTCTACATATTTCGCGGATGTAGGAATTGATCAAGTTGTTATCACAACGTTGGATTTCGTCCCGAACCGGGAACTGAAGTATGAATCCTTGGTTGGAATTTCCGAAGAAGAACAAATCCAATTGCGATCCAAGTTACACCGTCTTACCGAGGAAGGAAGAACGATCGGGATTCCAATTCACTATTATGGAATGGACTGGACAACACCCCAGCCGATTTGTACAGAAAATGTTCAACAAGCCGTTTTTATTTCCTCCGACGGATTTGTTTCCCCTTGTGTATTCATGAATCTTCCGGTTTCGAGTGTTTCTTATGTTGAGGATGGGAAAGAGGTGCCGTATCAGCGGCGATTGTATGGGAATATCAATGAGACATCATTGCGAAAAATATGGTATTCCAATAACTTGAGAACGTTTCGAAAACGTTTCAATAGGCATGAGCATGATGAAATGTGTCGCTGCTGTCCCAAACTGTATCAATATTTAGTGGAATAAATTCCTCACACGTATGGCTTTTGAAAACGGTTCCTCCTTGCCACAATAATTGTAAGCATTGTATGATTTGAGCGTTGTATCTATTTGCTTTTTAGGGCGTTTTCGAAGACGGAGGAATCGATGTCCACATTGAATTTGATCGTCAAGGAATTGTTTCATCGCAAACTAAATTTTGTATTAAGCGTATTGGCAGTCACGACTGCGGTGGCTTTTTTTGTTTCCTTTTTCACGACCGGCGATGCCAGCAAGCGGGAAACGACCCGCCTGATGCGGGATATCGGGTATAATTTGCGAATTATCTCAAAAGATACCGATATGAATCAATTCTGGTCGACCGGTTTTTCCGACAAGTATATGCCGGAAGAATATGTCAATCGTTTTGTGACTCAAAAAAATATTAATTTCAATCATTTAAAAGCAACCCTATATGAGAGAATTGAATGGCGTGGGTTGGATGTCATTTTGACGGGAATCGCGTCGGAAGTGGCTCCCATCAACAAGGAAAAGCCTTCCATGATCTTCACGATCAAACCGGGAACGGTTTATGTCGGATATGAAATCGCTAAATCGCTTAATTTAGAACAAGGGGAAACAATCGAGTTGTTGGGACAATCATTCTCCATCGTGAAATGCTTGCCTGAAAGCGGCAGCGTGGACGACATCCGAATTTACGGGCAACTGAAAGATGTTCAGAAATTATTGAATTTGGAAGGGAAAATCAACGAAATCGAAGCGCTTGAATGCATGTGTAACCTGCCGGGAGTTGATTCTCGTAATATTCTTCGTGATCAACTGACAGAATTGTTACCGAATGCAAAAGTCATCCAGCTTCGAGCCATCGCGAAAGCGAGAGAAAGTCAACGGAGAATGGTCGATAACTATTTCGCCTTGATTCTTCCCTTTGTCGTGATTGTCTGCGCTGTATGGATCGGTGCTCTCGCGATGCTCAATACACGTGAGCGCCGGCAAGAGATTGGAATCTTGCGTGCCTTGGGGTACGGTTCCGGGAAAATTGCCACCTTATTTCTTGGAAAAGCGGTGGTTGTCGGTGTCATTGGCGCGCTCATTGGTTTTGCTGCCGGAACCGCATTTTCCTTACAATTCGGTCCCGACATTTTTAAAGTGACGGCGAAAGCGATTCGACCACTTTATCATCTTCTTTTTTGGTCAATCGTAGCAGCACCACTATTTGCCGCTCTTTCCAGTTTTATCCCGACGATGCTTGCCGTCACCCAGGATCCTGCGGATGTGTTGCGGGAAGAATAAGTGGAGCCAGGGCAAAGTGGCAGTCTATCCTGACAGTTAGATGCTAATCAGCAAGGGTAGACTTCGCTTCCCCTTGGTACCCGTAGCCTATAAAAGGGTAGCCAGGGCAAGAAGTCAGGTCTGCCCTGGTAGTGAACGCTTAATCAGCAAGGGTAGACTTCGCTTCCCCTTGGTACCCGTAGCCTATAAAAGGGTAGCCAGGGCAAGA
>CAYPPG010000004.1:0-108479 GCA_964412555.1 uncultured bacterium | reverse complement strand
AAAGGGTAGCCAGGGCAAGACGTCAGGTCTGCCCTGGTAGTGAACGCTTAATCAGCAAGGGTAAACTTCGCTTACCCTTGGTACCCTTATCCTATAAAGGGTAGCCAGGGCAAGACGTCAGGTCTGCCCTGGTAGTGAACGCTTAATCAGCAAGGGTAAACTTCGCTTACCCTTGGTACCAATTCAGGAAGTATATCAAAAAAGTCAGTGCCAGAGGAAAATACTATGTTGAAGTTAGACAAAATTACAAAACGATATAAAACCAAATCCGGCTTGCTCAATGCCTTGGAAACAATCGATCTCCATGTCGAGAAAGGAGAATTTCTTGTCATACGGGGGCACAGCGGTAGCGGCAAAACGACGCTGCTTCTGACCGTAGGTGGCATGTTGAGACCTTCGCAGGGATGTGTGCTGATGGATGGAAAGGATCTCTATACCATGAGCGATCCGGAACGAGCACGCTATCGGGCGGAAAACATCGGTTTCGTCTTCCAAATGTTTCATTTGGTTCCCTATTTGAATGTGCTGGAAAATGTTATGCTCCCGGCCGGTTCTGGGATAAGCCGCGCCAAACCTGAGGAAGCGAAATCCATGCTTGATCGCTTACATTTATCCGAGCGTATACATCATACTCCCTCCGAACTCAGCGCCGGGGAGAAGCAGCGAACCGCTCTTGCCCGCGCCATGCTCAATCATCCGAAGATCATTCTTGCCGATGAACCCACCGGCAATCTCGATCCGGATAATGCGGCCGAGGCTATGGATTATTTAAAAGAATATCATAAAGAAGGCGGGACGGTATTGGTTGTCACCCATGGTGTAATTGCCGATTCCTATGCCGATCGTATTATTCATCTGTCCAAAGGCTGCATTCAAAACTGATTGCTGGAATGCTATAAATAAAAAGTATAAAGAATCCAAACGGCGATTCCGGCTGTGACTCCTTCCACAATCCCTCCTAGAGAATAGAGCCGATATCCTGTGGCGACATCCATTTTCGAGAACTGTGTGACGACCCAAAAGTAGCTGTCATTTGCATGAGAAATCAGCATTGAACCTGCACCAATCATGACAACAACGAGTGCAACCTGCGGCATCGTCACGAAACCGAGTGAGTCCATCAAAGGAGCCAACAAAGATGCCGTGGTAATGATCGCGACGGTCGAGGAACCTTGCGCGGTTTTGATGGCCACTGCCACTAGAAACGGAAGCCAAATCCCGATATTGAATTCCGCAAGTGGTTTTCCAACCGCATCGGCAATCCCTGAATTTTGCAATACTTTTCCAAACGCTCCCCCCGCACCGGTGATCATGATAATGATGGCTGCGTTCAACAATCCTTCTCCTACCCATCCGCTGTTGGACAGCATTTGCCGGTCGAAGTGTCTCGGGAGGATGAACGCAGTTAGCATGCCGATCAACAATGCAATTACCGGGCTTCCGATAAAGGTCAAAATAGTTTTCAACTGTCCTTCACCAAACGGGCGGGTAGGATAGGAGGCCGTTGAATTCAGGACGATCAACACGATGGGCAATATGATCGGAATAAAGGAAATGAACGCCGAAGGCGCCTGCTTCATCTTGAGTTCGATATCTTCTTCGGTTAATTCCGGCTGTGGATCGATGTATACCCTCGATGCCACCAGCACGGCGTATAACCAACCTACGATCAAAGCGATCACGCTTACAAGAAGCCCATAATGTATGACTTCCCGCAAATCTGCTTGTAAAATTCCGGCAGCTGCGATCGGGCCGGGAGTTGGCGGAACCATCGTATGAGTCGCATACAATCCCAAACTCAAAGCCACCGCACAACCTGCAAGAGATAAACCGGCCTTTTTCGCCAATGCTTTGTTCAACGGAGTCAAAATGACAAAACCCGAGTCACAGAAGACCGGGATGGAAACGAAATAACCGACGATTGACATCGCCAACGGAACATTGCGCTTGCCGGTCAAACGTAAAACCGCTGCTGCCATCGCATAGGCGCCGCCTGATTTTTCCAAAAACACTCCGATAATCGTGCCGGCGATAATGACGATGCCGATATAGCCGATCGTGCCGCCGAATCCATTGTTGATGGATGTGAGAACTTCTTCCGCCGGCATACCGGACAGCAAACCGAATCCGATGGCTGCGAACAACAAGGCCAAGAACGGATGTAATTTCCATTTGGCTGTAGATATGACTATAAACACTACAGCAAGTAGTAAAAGTGCTCCCAGTATCATAAGATTTATTCTCCCCATTCACTTTAAAAGTTTGAGGTTATTCAGTGCGAGACGCGGGGAACTTCCTATTGCTTTTTATTTCCGCTTGTTCCTCGTTTACATCGATTGGAGCGATGCGAAGGCTGAATTCATACGGTTTTGCTTCCACGCGATATGCTTCATGAACGGTCATCGGGGTCCAACTGTCGTCACCACCGAGTCCCAGCATTTTATAATCCAGATTCAATGTAATCGAGTCTTTCCGTTTTAATTCGTAGGTATGTTTTGCACGAGTGAAGTCATCGGTTGTATAATGATGAGCGCTGATATTCAGCCACGGCATCCCCACAACCAGAAGCCCCAATCCTTTAGTATCCGTCAACGTTGCCCATCGCACATCGCACCGGTTCCCGTTTTCCTGCGGCATAATATAGGGGACATAAAGATCATCGATCAAGCAGTTGTAACGGCCGACCCGCGCGCTTTCTTTCCGGTCCGGGTAGTTTTCATGTGGGCCACGTCCGTACCACTCGAAATGTTCATACCCGTTCGGCAATGTCATTTGCAGGCCGATTTTAGGCAAAGGAGGAAATTCACCCACCGGTTCTACGGAATTGTCAATGATGATATCTCCACTTCCGAATATCGTATAGACAGCTTGATAATTGAATCCTTGATCGATGCCGGGAGCGGATACAAATGCGTCAAAAGAAATTTGAACGGTTTTGTCATCGAGTTGTTTTGTATTCACTTTGCCAACGTCTTGCTCCAGCTGGTCCAGACCGCTTTCCCGCCAAAGCATTTCGTTACTCTTTTGGCCGCCTCCCATATCGTTATCGGTGGGAGCGCGCCAAATGTTCAAAATTGGTCCGTCTTTTACTATTTCTTTTCCATAGCAGCGAATGGTTTTCACCTTTCCTTCTTCTTTTGAAAAAAATACATAAATTGCTTCACCATCGATTACAGCGTATTTGTCTGATTCATATAAGGTGATATCCGGTATGGTTTCCCGGTCGAGGAGTGGTGCGTCAGGAACATCGTACAGTATCGGAAATTGTTCAAAAGCGACCTCATGACCAGCCTTTGCCCAGGGGGTGTTGTTAGCCAGTTTGAAACGAATTGTCATTGCGTATTCGGCTCCGGCTTTCAACTCCGGTTTTTCAAATGGAATGATTATCACATGGCTTCGCTTCGGAGGAAGATAAATCGGATCAAATTTCCCCTCTTGAATGATACGGCCGTTTTCCGTCAATTCCCATTCAATATCCAGTGTGTTTAGATTTGTGAAATTGTATTGATTGAGGATCCGGAAGTGGCCCTGCCATCGATCCAAAGCCTGCACTTCCACCGGCTGAATGACTTTTTTGTATTCCCATAGTTCCGGTTGAGGTTCGCAGTCCGGCCATACTAGACCATTGATAAGAAAATTGCCGTCATTGGGATGGTCCCCGAAATCACCACCATACGCATAATATTCTTCACCACTGATCGTTTTTTGCCGGATGCCCTGATCGACCCAATCCCAGATAAAACCGCCCTGTAATCGTTTGTGAGCGTAGATCGTATCCCAATATTCACGAAGGTTTCCACAACTGTTCCCCATGGCATGCGCGTATTCGCAGAGAAAGACCGGCCGGTTTTCTTTTTCGGCCAATTCGGCGACTTGCCAGGGGCGTGCATACATCGGCGATATCAGATCGACGCAGGGGTGGTTATCCGCGGGATTGTAAAATACCAAACGAGTCGGATCATACTCGTGAATCCACTCTGCCATAGCGATGTGATTTTCACCAAATCCGGCTTCGTTGCCCAGAGACCAAATGATGATGGAAGGGTGGTTTTTGTCACGTTCAACCATACGCTGACAACGGTCTAGAAACGCGCCTTTCCAGTCCGGGTCTTTGGTGAACCGATCCCAAAAATGATGAGATTCGAGATTGGTCTCGTCAATCAGATAGATGCCGTATTCGTCACACAATTCATACCAACGCGGCACGTTGGGATAATGCGAGGTGCGGACGGCATTGATGTTAAATTGTTTCATGCGCAAGATGTCTTGAACCATGCTTTCTTCTGAAACAGTACGGCCATGGTCAGGATCGTGCTCATGGCGATTGACGCCTTTGAGCAGTATGGGAACACCGTTGACATGCATTTGCCCGTCTTTCAATTCCACTTCGCGAAAGCCGATGGAATGGCTAACGGTTTCGATGATCTCCTCGTCTTGATTTTGGAGAGCAATAACCACCTTATATAAATTAGGATGTTCGGCAGACCACTTTTTGGGATTCTCGATCATCTGTTCGAATTCCAGAAGAGCTTCTGTTTCTCCTTCAGGAGAACACTCTTTCGAAAGCGGTTTTTCTAGTACGGCTCTATTGTTTTCATCGTATAGATTGACATTGACTGTGTAGGATGATCCCTCTTTCGTTGACTCGTTCTTGATGTTGACACGTACTTGCAGAAGGGCGTCTTGATATTCTTTATCCAAATCGGTGCGGCAGAAAAAATCTCGAATGTGAACTGATGGGGTGGAAAAGAGATAGACGCGGCGATGGATACCACTCAATCGCCAGAAATCTTGGTCTTCCAGATAACTTCCATCCGACCACCGGTAAACTTGAACCGCAACAGTATTCTCTCCGGTTTTTAGAAAAGGAGTGATATTGAATTCAGCCGGTGTCATGCTACCTTCACTATATCCCACTTCTTTTCCATTGATCCACACGTAGCATGCGGATTTCACGCCGTCGAAATGAAGGAAAATTTGCCGTCTGTCCCATGCCTCCGGAACAGCAAAAACTCTTCGATAACAACCGGTCGGATTGTAATAATCCGGAACGCGCGGTGGATCGGCCGGCACGAAAGGATGGGTGATGTTCATGTATATTGGGATTCCGTATCCTTGCAATTCCCAACAGTTCGGAACCTTGATCTCGTCCCATAACTCGACATTGAAATTGCTTCTATAAAAATTTTGCGGCGCATCGGCCGGTTTGCGTGACCAGTTGAATTTCCAGTTTCCATTCAAGGAGAGAAAATACGGTGATTCGAAACGATTTCCTTTCAATGCAGTTTCCCAATCGGGGAAAGGTATCAAGATCGAATGACCGGGTTCTTTATTTCTTTGGAAAATTTTCGGATTTTCCCAATTCGGAATAGGATTGGATTGACAGAACGCTTCCTCACCATTCCATACGATAACACCTAAAAATAATAAGATCAATAAAATGTATTTTTTCATAATCAATCTCCAATAATTTGATTAGAGTAATCTTCTCGTGTCATGATGCATTCCACTGCGATACTCTGTAATCGTGAGTTTATCTTATCATAGACTGAGCATAATGAAATCACTTCAACGCGAAATGAAGATGTGTTCTTTGAAATAATTGTGCGAAAAAAGCGAATACAATTCAACATGCTCAAGCAAACCGTTTTCCTGTGGCTCACTTCATGATATGATAGAACTATGGTTTTACGATCTTTGTACTTATCACCACGTACCGGTTTCGTTTTTCTCTCCAAAAGACAAACATGAGGTGCGAATTTTCTACTGGATATGAAAACATGTTTTCCTTTGAAGAAATCAATCATTTTTTAACTTTGGATCGGAATGTGTTGAGAACGATTCGTGATCTCCAAATCAAAGGAAAGCCGGATATTTTTAAGAAGGTTATTGAGAACTTTCTGGATGATACAAAGAAAACATTACTGATTATCAGTGACGCGCTTGATAAATATGATTTTGAGATCGTGCAACGGAGTGCTCATCGATTAAAATCCAGCTGCGCGAGTGTCGGAGCGATGAAACTTTCTGCCATGTATAAAGAACTGGAAAAGCAGGCAGTTTCTCAATCCCTTACTCGTATGGCTCAAGTGACGGCGGCAATCAATGACGAGTTCGATCTTGTCGTGAAAGAACTGCATAAAGAAATCGAAGCCGATTGTTCATAATTCACACGCAAAACTGATCTTTTGAAAATGAGAGAAAAATCTATGCAACGACGCCAATTCGTAAAACAAATCGGAATTCAAACAACAATCGGATTGACAGCTTTTCACCGAGCCTCGGCGAACGATACAATCCGGATTGGATGCATCGGAACCGGTGGACGCTGCCAACGGCTTATGCGAGACCTCCGGCATATTCCCGGTATTCAGATAGCCGCGGTTTGTGATATATGGGATCAACATTTGGCGGCTGCCCGAAACCTCGCCGATGCAGGGGCAACCACATCGAAGGATTATCGTGCAATTTTGGAGGATCCATCCATCGATGCGGTTCTCATTGGCACTCCTGATCACTGGCATGTTCCTATTACCATCGATGCGTGCGAAGCGGGAAAAGATGTTTATGTCGAGAAACCGCTGACGCATGATTTGTCAGAAGGACAAAAGGTGATCGATGCACAAAATGAGAACAAGCGAATCGTGCAAGTCGGTATGCAGCAGCGAAGCATGCCGCACATTCAAGAAGCGTTTACGTTGATGCAATCCGGATTACTCGGAAGTGTGCATAAAGTTCATTTGACCTGGAACCGAAACGCACCGACAACGAAAAAACACAAATACGGTATCGATCCGAAAAGCGTGAATTGGCAGCAGTTTCTCGGCTCCGCCAAACAGCAGCCATTCGATGAGTTTCGGTTTCGGAATTGGCGTTGGTTCTGGGATTTCGGCGGGGGGATTTTGACCGACCTGATGGTTCATTACCTCGATGTGGCGCATTGGTTGTGCGATGTCGATCACCCCATGACCGCTGTTACCATCGGCGATCATGTCGCGGCCGCCGGAGTTTGGGAAACGCCGGATACGATTCAAACCTTGTTGCACTATCCCGATAAAAAATTGGAAATCTATTTTGAAGGCACGTTTATCAATGCCCGCAACGGAGCCATGATGGAATTCATGGGAACTGACGCCACGCTGTATATGGATCGTGGACGCTATGAAATTCATCCGGAACGCGATCGTGTGAAATATCAGGAATTAATTCTTGGCGAAGGAAAGCGCGGAGCCGATTTTTATGCAACACCGAACGGCGGCTTGCTGCATTTGACTAACTGGATCGAATGTATGCGTAGCCGTAAGAAACCGAACGCGCCCGCCGAAGCGGGAGTTAGCGCGGCCTCCGGCGCTCATTTGGGCAACATCGCCTACAGAAACAATCAAGTCGCCCGCTGGCAATTGTAAATCCTATTGTTCCATATTCCATTCAATTTGCCCCTTTTCGATAACTCGCCATTTGTTGTTCATGATTTTTTGTAAACGGGAAGGTTTTTTGATGGCTATGACGCTCAATACGTTATCGGTATCAGGGATCTCATAAAACGGATCCAGTTGCCGGTAAAGGGCATCCCCTTTGGTAAAATTGAGCCAGGGCAAAGGAAAAAGCAACGCCTCTTGTCCGGACTCGAGAGTGTACAACAGGAAATTACCCGAAAAAGCTGGTGTGATTTCCAACTCATCCCATGAATCCAACGCACCGACATGGGCGATTCCTGGGACTTTAACATATTCGACTTGATCATCATATTTTTGAAAAATATCCTGCTGCCATTTTTCCAACTGATTTTCATTAAGCGCATCCGGAATGTTATTGTTGTAAAACCGAAGAATGTTGCAAATTTCTGAAGGAAAATGGGCAAAGGGATCACTTGGAACAGATCGGGGAGTAGAATATTTGGTGGTGGGGGCATCGAGATCATCAGTGATTTCTTTGACAAGATTATCGCCAATGGGATTTGACGGAGAAATCCTCTCCTCTTTTTTTCTTTTGCGTGATTCTATGGAACGCCGTAAAAAAACTTGGATATCCCGGGCGATGTGAGGAGCGATTTTTTGGCTGAGTTCACGTAGCGTATCTTCATCAAATACATATTGTTTGATGTGGTTCGTAAATTCTTCGTTGAAACATTCTTGTTTCCAACGGGATTTGAATTGCTCCTGTTGCTGGCGATTCCGTTCTTCCGAATCCAAATTGGTATTTCGCAGAATGAAATACACTTCTCTGGCTTTATCAACTAAGGGATTGATCGGCCGAAGTTTCAGTAAGTAATACATACAGAGTATCAAGAGAATTACAAAACTGCCCAGCAACAGATTTAAGGGAGTAAAAATACTCGGTTCGACAGTAGAAATTCTGGCGTAGGTTTGTGCACTGGTTTGGTTGTTTTGCAATTTCGCTGTGATGAAGAAGGAGTAGTCACCAGCCTTTTCTTGTTGCTGAGCGCCATTCCGCGAGGGTAGACTTCGCTTACCCTCGTTACCCGATAAAGACTCCCCGGGTGCCAAGGGCAAGGCGTCAGTCTGCCCTTGATGGTGCTTGCCCATGGTACTCGATAGAGATTCCCCGGGTACCAAGGGCAAAGCGTCAGTCTGCCCTTGGGGTGGAGCACTTAGAAGTGATTCCGTAATGAAATAGGTTATATCATTACGGATGTCGAATAAAACTTCTTTTTTCGTTATGACATTCCCGTTTTTAAATAAACAAATGAGAAGAGTATCAGTCGGCTGTTTTAAATCGGTTGCTGAGATTTTGAACTGAAATGTCAAAGAATCCGGCTGGCTGAAAAGTTCGACGATCTGATATTCATTGGGTACGATTTCATTGACCTTCAAATTTTCAATCGCCATAACCGGTTTTTTTGTAGGGACTTCAGAACTTCCAAAACTCGACCGGCGCACCGGAAGCGTATAAGAAAGATGAACATTCGGAACATCAGGATCATTGCGGTCGAGTATGAAGGTAATTTTACTTTCCATCCATCTCGTTTTGGATTCTACAATGTTCGACAGTGGAAATGATATCCGAATGTTTTGCTCTTCTTTCCCGACTTGATTCGGTGTCAATTGGCAGGATACGCCCTCGATCATAGCCGTGAATGAAACCTCTCCTTGAACGGCGGTTCCGGCTTTGATGTTGACATGAGACACCAATTCCGAATCCTGTTGGGTGAAATACAGAACCTTTGTATCGGGATCGACGATCAGATAATCTTGAATCGAATAAGAAACTGTCGCAGAAGGGACTATGGTATTGGTGGGTTGAATTGAGTTATTGGACTGTTGAGCGTTGATTGTCACTTCACTAAGGAAGAATGAGATGGCTAAGAATAACGATGTCCATATCTGTTTCATGTTGAATATTGTCAAAAAGAATGATGTATCATGTACCGGATTGAATCATTGAATCCAAGAGAATTTTCAACTGTATCGTGAACAATGATTGCACTGCACCTTCGCTCTCTTTTTCGAAATTGCTCTTGGCCTGTTGAAATCGATCCCGCATATTCGGCGGCAATTCGACTGTCAATTTCGTTTTTTCGATGCTTTCGACATAGGGCCAGGATTCGTTTACGGATGCAATAAAATCCTCAAACCGCTTGAATTGCTTTGGCGGACTCAAACGAGTATACCATTCCGGTTCGAGTAATTCCATTGCCGGCAAGCTCTTGCCATCAATCGTGTAGCCTTCTTCTCCGGCGATGGAACTCGGTTCCGATAAATAACTGAAATCGTAGTCATACACAAGCCCGCGTCCGGTTTCCTCTTTCGGGTTTTTCGCGGGATTGAGCAAGACATTCAATTCCGAACCGTATCCTTGCTGAACCATTTTTTCCAGGCAATGCCGGTAACCCGAAAATTCCTGCGGCCAATCGAGCAAACGGGAACCTTTCCCGGCAAAGAAAATGGTCACTTGATTGAACAATTTTCCTTGATTTTCGACATCTCCGTTATGGCTGAATGAATCCCTGAGCCGATTGTCCGTCGCATCCAGCATCGAACCGACATGATAGAGGAGACCGGACAAGAATGTATACACCAGCCATCGAGCTTGGAGGAAAATATCTTCACCGCACTTTTGTTGGCCGAAGAGTTGATATTTCAATTGTTCGTGTTTCTCTTCGTCATGCAAGAGTATGTTGAGAACGGCGTTTGGATGATTTTGAAAGAGGTTGACGACTTCTTCGGAAGTCAATTTTCCTTGATGCAAAACTTCATAAAGACGTTGAATGAATGCCGGTGTTTGTTGCGCGTATCGCCCGATGACGTCGTTTCCACCGAGTTTGAGAGAAGTTTGCGCCAGCATTTGATCCATCAGCCAGATAGCGATATCCGTCGTGCCCCCACCGATATCGATACAAACGGTCGGTTGATCCGAGGCCGGTGTGGCGCTCTGCTCGTTGACACAAAATCGGCAGACCGAGATGCTTTCGGTGATCCCTTGGGATAGGCGAACGCGAAGAGCGTTGCCGGTGGGAAGATGACCGCCGATATAATTCCAACACGCGTTGAGATCAGTAATGAAACGATTTCCGAACGAGGAAGGATAAGACCACCGGATTTCCAGTTCCTCCACGCCTTGGACTTTCGCTTCCGCCGCGATCATGATCAAAAGATGTTCCAAATAAATCGGAATTAATTGTCGGCTTTCACTCGACCATTTGATATTTGACTTGACGCGGTTACTGATCTCGATCGCCGGGGGAAAATAGGCGATACCATGAGACAAGGCTTCTTGTGAACCGGCGGGATTACTCAATTTCAATAATAAAGTTGGAAAATCCGGTGTGATTTGCGTGCGCCGTTCGGTGCTGGGTGGGAAAAAGTGCGTCAATAAATCCAATTGCCGGGTTGTGGCTTCCGGACTCGTAATTTGGACGCATCGATCCTGAATCGTCAGTTTTTGTGCCTGCCCATCGCTTTCAAGCGAGATATAGAATATATTTGTATTGGAGGTCCCAAGATCGATGCCCACTTTCCAACGGTTCGTGTCGATAGGAATTAGTTGTGGGAGTTTTAATAACAGTACGCCCGCCGGTTGGATTCTTCCGGCTTCATCTTTCGTCTGGCATTCGATGACATCGGGAAATCGGTCAATTCGCCAGAGTTTGCGCTCGGGATCGGCTGCCGATTCGTGCTCGTGTCCGGGAATGACCGGAAGAAAGTCGTAACGGGTAAATTGTTTTTGTCCCCAAAATGAGTAATACAAATAATACAGCTTCCAGTTGTTATTCCCTTCTGCATCGGCTGTACGGAAATTTGGCCAGACTTCGAGTATCGGGATGTTGACGAGTTTCCGAATCTGTTCTTTTCGGTATTCTTTTGTAATTTCGATGGTTGTACCGATAAGCGGCAGTTTGAGGGAAACGTGAATGGTATCTTCATCGTCTTTGTGAATCTTGAAGGATTGTTTTTCCAAATCATCGGGATGGAAATAGTGAAAATACGCTTTGGTCAAGGGAAGAGTATAGGTGCTTTCTTCCAATTTGATGAAAGACGGATTCAACGTTGTTTCTTCGTTCAAATTGATTTGAAGGATCTGATCAGTAAAGAAGGATTCATACGGATTCAACCATCGATGGCGGATTTGTTTTCCCGACCGTGATTCCAGTATTTCCCCGCTGTTTCCTGCCGGAAATTCGATTTCATCACCATAATTGGAATCGAACACCATATATTCGGATTGCAACGTTTCTTGACAGATGATTAATGGAGGAGAATCGATTGATCGAGTCGGGATCAATTGGATATCGCTGATGCGCTGTGTGGATTGGATGGATCGTTTCCACTTGAGTGCTTTTGTAAATACGAGATAAGGCGATTGCCGGATGCCTGCTTCATCCAATTCGTAGGAAACCTGCTCCTCTTCGACTTGCAGCGGGATATCCCACCGTAGAAACTTATTTTTGATTTCTGCCGCCCATTCTTCGAGTAGGCGGTTCATTTTTCCACGGATCGCCGATTCTTCGAGTGTTTTCCTCGCTTCATCCTTGACCTGGTTGATCCAGAAATACAATCGGCGCAAATCTTCGATTCGCTCGGATTTTTCAAAATAGCGTGTGGGATCGCTGAATCGTATCTTACCATTCGACTTTTTTTGCCAGGGGACGGCTTTTGGGCAGCGATAACTTGCCGGGGTGAAGAAGATACTGATCGGCGAAGTTGCCCCCACCAACTCATCATCGATTTCAATCAGCGTGATTTTGCGCCACAAATCATGTGGTTGCGGTAGGTGCGCGTTCATGATTTGTAGGAAGGTCTTTTCTTCCGGCCGCGCTTGTTCGGGAGAGGGGATTTCTACCGTCCGGGATTGGATGCGAAAACCGGTGAAATGACGAAAACAATATATTCCCATCAACCCACGCCATTCTTCTTTGACAAGGTCATGTAAAGGAGAATCTGGATCGAAAAGAGATTGCCCGAAGAGCCAGGAGCGGGCGAAGATCGTCGGGATTGCGTGAATGATCTCTTCGTCGATTTCATCTCCGTGAATGTTGAGATCATCGGAGATTGTTTCGAGTACACGGTTTGAACCCCCCAATCCCCAGCCGGTTCCGGAAGGTTTTGGGGTTTTATGATCGTCGGTTAATTGGGGAAGAAAAAACGCTTTCATGATTCATCCTTGCTTTTTAATCCGTATTGGTCACTGCAAAAGGATTCAACGGCCTGATATAACAGGCGCACGAACTTTCCGGTTCCTTCGCCTGCACTCGATTTGGAGGTGCACAATTTATTCCACAATCGGTTATATGCATTCCCGCGCGGCGAATGGTTGGAAGAAGGTAGCAAAAGATCTCCAAGACTGTCGTGGCGGAATTTTAACTTCCTGCGCCGGGAGAAACTGAAGGCTTCCTTATTGAACAATTGCACTCCTTCGGATTGATGAATTTCCGACAACCAGGGGAAATAATGATCGCAAAAGTATGCGTACAAATCGTCCTGATAAATCCGTTGATTATCCGCTTTCAATGTTTCCCCATAGCGGGCAAAATGATCCACATACCACGGAATCAACTTCTTTCTCCGTTCGAATCGGCGGTCTCGTATCAAGGGGATGAAATAGTCCGAATACGCAAATCCCAGTGAGGTAAAATGCAGCAGAGATTGCCGCACCGTATCGAGAAACCGTTTATCGACGGGCAAATCTCGCCAGCGGATCGGATTGAATGATACATTCGGGGGTGAATAATCCTCTTGATCCGGCCCTGCATAATAAAAGCCGTTTTGCACCCGGTTTTCAAAGAAATCGTATGCTGCCAACGCCGTCAACAATTCGATATAGTGGGATTGATTCCGCTGGTTGGGACCTCCGACAACAAACTGGTCTTGTTTATACAAATCCTTGTCCCCCACCAGATAGGTCATCGAATAGGGATTTTGATCCCCTTCGTTCCAGCGGAAGGCGTAGTGTTCGAGAGCGGCTTTGGTATTGAGAAGAAAATGTTCGGCGTTGGCGTAGAGTTCCTCTCGTTCATCCATATTCACATTCTGATCCTCCGATGGATGAAAACGGAAATAGGGAAGGACCAAACCGCCGCCGAGTTTGAGATTTTTGCTCTGGTTTTTTACTTTATCCGCAATCAAGCGGCCAATGGTCGGGAAACCGGAAGCACCTGTGCCGCCGAACAACGAGGCCATGACGAAGACTTTTGCGTCTAAACCGGAACCCAAATCCCCGCGCAGGCTGGCAAAGAAATCCAGCCATGGCTGGCGTTCCATATCGCTGCCCGCCGTTGCCATCGCTGCCGCGCCGACGGAAGTATGCCCACGGAATCCTTCCGCGAGTTCCATATCGATTTCCCTGTCGGTATAAAAAAGCCGGCATAGTTTTTTCATATCGTCGGATAAATCGTCATAGTTGAGGAGATTGCGAAATCGCACTCCGCCTCCGCGGATATTTTCCGACGGAGACCAGCATAATTTATCCGAATGGCGGATTTCCGTCTTGAAAATCGGATCGTTTTTCGTGCATTGTAGATTTTTGCGATTGTAGTTGTAAAACTTGATGAGCTCCTGGGTGCGAAGCAAATTCCCATTCGCGGCGTCCGGATCGATGATGAGAATGAACAGTTCATCCGGTCCTAAACCCGCTGCGCACAAGTGTAAATAGGATTCCAGGCAGCGGCATCCGGTTCCACCAATTGCGATTATATAATTCATCGGACATATACCTCAATACTTTTTTGTTGACATTTACCGGCGAATCAGCTTGACCAATGCATATTTCCCCGGCACGGCATAACGAATTTTTCCGAACGAGCCGATGAGCGAAATCAGCCAAAAAATAAGGCAAGACAATGCGGCAACCACTATAGACCAAATCAAAATCTGAATCTGCAGAGGATGAACGGTACCGGCGACACTATGGGGCGTTTGCAATTCCGGTGTGGTTTGCCAAAATACCGAGAGATAGTAATAACCTCGCCAAACGGTGATCCCGAAAACCGCTACCAGCAATCCAAACAATGGAAGCCGCCAAAGCCAAATCATGCGGTACACTTTTCGCGGCCGATTGATCGAATAAAACCATGTACCGAGCCAATACAACAACACAAAGATCGCGATCAAAAGAGCGACAGCCGGTACTAGTTCGTTAAGATATTGTTTGACGGTCAGCATCCAATCCGCCAACATAACCGACAACGGCTTTTTTACGATCAAGGAAAACAATTGTATGAATCCATTCAAGACATTCAATTTCAGAAACTCCTTTCCCTTTGAAACCTTGTGTTGCAGACTGCCGGTCTGCACCACAATAGATCGGGTACCCAGGTCAAGACGTTAGGTCTGCCCTGGCGGTGGAGCGTTATCCGGCAAGGGTAGAATTCGCTTGCCCTTGCTACCTGCTAAATATTCACTCCAGCAATCAAATAAAATAAAAACAACCGCTGATTGATCGTGACTTTGTTGATGATACTGATTGCTAGTTTCGAAAAGTTTAAAGTTTTATTACCATTCGCCGGATCGGCATCCCATTCCGTCGACCATTCAGTTACCCATGCCGGCGGATCAAGAGAACCCAGTTCCGGATACAACTCACATTGATACACAAACCAGCCCGCTTGTTGCGGCCGTTTCATAGGAAAAAGGATAGTGAACGAGTTGGCGTTTGGCGAAACGGATGGTTTTGATTCAATGACTGGATCGCCTGGATAGTAAGATTGATCGATCGATTCCCATTGATTCGCAAAAAAATAAGTACCTCGAATCCTGGGACGAAGATGATCGGAATTCCGCAAGTTCAGCGAATTTTCGGGATGGGGTTGGTAATCGATTTGCAGAGGATACATCTCTTCTTTGCGCATGCCGGGCGTATCTTTCCAATAAATATATTCGAGGTGGATCAATTCATCTTCGATCTTGAAGGAATCGGTCATATACGTATCCAATAACGGCGGATGTTGCGGATCATGAAATGCCAAAAGGGCGTTCTGAATCTTCGTTGTCCGTACGAGCGGGGCAGAAGGATTGAACACTTCGGCATTCAGCCCATATTGTTTCGAAATTCGATTGATCACCGATAGTTGTTCGGTTTTAGGTGCAAAAACATAGAGATAAAAAGGACGAAATGTGCTCGGATCACTTGAAACCGAATCATATTGGATTCGATGCCGGGGATCGGGATTCAAGATGATTTCCGAAAAAATCGTCCCGTGAAATTCACTGCGAAAGCCAAGGATTTCCATCGCATATCCCGCTTCCACCCAACCATTCACGGCCTCTGTGATGCGGATTAGATTGTTGCCTTTATCCGACTGCACCCCGTCCGTCACGATCATGAACATGGTTTTTTCCGGTTCCCTGTCCAAGAATGATTCAATCAATGTTTCCAGACGAGTGTGAATTTCACTATAAAAATTGGTTGATCGAATCAAATTCCGGATGGAGCCTTCGATAGGAGAAATCGTCGATCCGAATTTGAAAAAATGAATCGGTGCTATCGATTGGGAGGCGGAAAACAGATTCTGTAAGATTTTCATATAATCATATTGTTCTGCTTCCGCTCCTCCACTTCCGATATATCCCCGCATGGATTGCGAGGCATCGAGGTAAATCTCGATTTTCTCCACATTTTCAAGCGCGTTCGTCAGAGTGATCGTTTCTGTGGCGGATTCGATTCCAGGATGAAATCGTGCTTGAATATCTTTCGGGAGCGGAGGCGGGATCGGTTCGGTATACGTGCATCCTGCAATAAAAATGGATAGTAACAGTACGATGGGCGGTAATCTCATTTTGATCCTATCTGCAAATAAAAATCACAATATCATGATACTATGACAACCAAACAGTCATGAACAACCCGTTCATTATAATCTTTTTTCCTCTCCATATTAATAATTAATACGACTGAGTAGGATTTTAGTTTCAGTAGAAGAGAAATTTCCTTGGGTTTGTACCATGGCGGGTGTCAGTGATAAACGATGACAGAATGGTGGGAAACAAGGACAAGTGTAGTCTACCCTTGCCTAGAATGATGGGTAACAAGGGCAAGCGAAGTCTGCCCTTGCCGGTTCGCGCTCAAAAAAAGGCAAACCTGAAGTCATTCCCGTGATACCTGTGACATCCATATCTTGTATTTTGAGATTTGGCTGGTATATATCAAAATATAGATCATTGATCAAGTGAGGAGAATTGTGAAAAAAGTAAGACTTTTCAAAAATGGACGCAGCCAATTTAAAATGATACTTACGGTTCACCAGTAAGAAACGAGCTGAAGCAGGAGAGTGAAACATGCAAGAATACCCACGCCGAAAATTTCTAAAAAATTCCGCAGCCTTTCTGTCTGCCACCTCATTTTTATCAGGGAATATTTCATCTGCTGACGAGAAAAAAAACAGACCACCCAACATTGTGGTGATCGTTGCAGACGATATGGGCTGGAACGATATCGGGTATAACAATCCGAAGATGATCACCCCGAATTTGGACCGGCTGGCGCGAGAAGGTTTGAAATTCACCCAACATTACGCTACACCCACCTGTACACCCACCCGTGTCGGCTTACTGACTGGAAAATATCCCAGCCGTTTCGGTGTGACCGGGCCGGATTATGGACGTATTTTTTATGATGATACCGTTACCTTGGCCGCCGCTCTACAAAAAAAGGGATACCATACGGCTATTTCGGGGAAATGGCATATGGGATCACCACCGGAATACACTCCTTTGAAATACGGCTTCGATTCCTCCTACGGCTATTTCCACGGTCAATGCGATCCCTATACCCACAACTACAAAACCGGTGTAAAATCCTGGCACCGCAATGACGAATACCTCGACGAAGAAGGCCACGCTACAGACCTGATTTCCGAAGAGGCGGTGCGAGTTATCGAAGAATCTGACAAACCTTTTTTTCTTTATGTTACCTACAGCGTCCCTCACTTTCCTCTGAAAGAACCGGAAAAATGGACGGATATGTATAAAGATGTCGAAGAAGATTCCCGCCGATGGTATTGCGCCAGTATAACGCACATGGATGCCGGAATCGGGAAAATCGTGCAGGCACTCGACCGCAAACAAATCCGCGAAAATACCCTCATTCTATACACAAGCGACAACGGCGGTCAAAAAAGCTGGCACAGCGACACCCAATATCAAGGGCGATATGCGGATAAACCGCATACGGTCTTAGGGGACAACGATCCCTACCGAGGCTGGAAAGGGCAAGTCTACGAAGGCGGGATTCGTATCCCAGCCTTCATCAATTGGAAGGGAATTTTCGAGCCTGGAACCGTTTCCGCTCCCCTTCATGTCGTGGATTGGATGCCGACGCTTTGCAAGCTGGCCGATTATGATCCACCCGACAATCTGGAATGGGACGGCGTCAATGTTTGGCCATGCTTAAATGGAAATTGTGAATCCATTCAGCCGTGCACGATGTATTGGGACACCGGACGCATGAAAGCGGTCCGCCATGGCGACTGGAAATTGGTGATTCCGGCTGAGAATGAAACAGAATTATATAATCTCGCTAAAGATCCATATGAAAAAAAAGATGTATCGAAAGAATATCCTCAAAAAGTCGAAGAGATGAAAGAACTGATGAAAACCATTCAGAAGAAGGATCGTCCGAAACTAAAGGGTTAGTATGATCAAGCGCTTCTCTTCACAATCTCCTAATTTGCCCATAAAATAGTGTAATACTTTCTCATTTAGTGATACACGAAACGAATTTGGGGTAGCCGAACGGTTACCCCAACAATTATTTCACGATTGGGGCTGTCTCAAAACTGGGTAGACACATAGGTCTACCCCTACATGATGTAGGGGCAATCCTTTGTGATTGCCCGATATTGTGGTAATCTTGCCAGAAACATAGGTTCTGAGATTACCCCGATGCGCATATATCCCATTCATTTCATTCTGATTATAAGAGAGGGAATAATAACATGGAAAAAAGAGTGTACAATTTTTCACCGGGGCCGGCTATTCTCCCATTGCCGGTATTGAAGGAAGCGCAGGAACATATGACATCGTTGCCCGGTGTGGGCATGTCGGTATTGGAAATCAGCCACCGCTCCAAATATTTCAAGGAAATTCTCGCGGAAACGAAGCAAAATTTAAAAAACTTGCTCAATATCCCTGACAACTATCAAATCCTATTTTTGCAAGGTGGGGCAACCCAACAGTTTTCATTGATCCCAATGAATCTATTGCGTGGCACAGGGAAACCCGCCGATTATATCGTCACCGGCTCGTGGGGTAAAAAAGCGATCAAAGAAGCTAAATTGGAAGGCGATGTCAACACTGTTTGGGACGGTGCCGAGGAAAACTACAAACGAATCCCGAAAGGTACAGAATTAAAATTCGATCCGAACGCGGCTTACGTTCATTTTACCTCCAATGAAACGATCCAAGGTGTTGAATTTTTTGAAGAACCGGAAACCGGCGATGTTCCGCTGGTCTGTGATGCGTCCTCCGATTTTCTCAGCCGCCCAATTCCCATCGAAAAATACGGAATTTTTTATGCGGGCGCACAAAAGAACGCCGGGCCTGCCGGTGTTACGATTGTGATTATTCGCGACGACATTCTTGAGAAAATCGGCGACGGACTCCATCCGCTTTTCGATTACCGGGAATTGGTCAAAGGGGATTCCGCACTGAACACACCCCCGGTGTTTGCAATCTATATCGTCATGTTGGTCACCCGATGGCTCCAGGAAAAAATCGGCGGTCTCGCCAAGATGGAAGAGATCAACCGTAAAAAAGCCAACTTGCTTTATGACGCCATCGATCAAAGCAACGGCTTTTACAACGGTCATGCCGCGAAAGAGGATCGCTCACTCATGAATGTTACCTGGACACTGCCCCATCCGGATGTCGAATCGGAATTCATCGAAAAAGCGAAAGAACGCAACCTCTTTGAACTGAAGGGGCACCGCTCGGTCGGTGGTTTCCGTGCCTCGATCTATAACGCTATGCCGATTGAAGGCGTGGAAACGCTTCGGGATTTCATGATCGATTACCAGAAACAACAAGGATAATACTTAGGTGATGGGATGAAAGCAGAATTCACAGCGATCATAGAAGCTGCACCTGAGGGTGGCTACCGGGCCATTTGGCCAGAAGTGCCTGGCGCCAATGGACAAGGTGAAACAATAGAAGAAACCAAAAACAATTTGCGGCATGCCATTGAATTGATCTTGGATGATTGCACTGCAGATATCTTACGCATACTACCCGAAGATGATATCCAAGACACAATTACAATTGGATGAAACGATTTGAAAGAGAAGGTGTAGCATGACTGCAATCACTGCCAGTGAAGCCAGCGCTAATTTGTATCGCTTGATTGATGAAGCCGCTTCTTCTCATCAGCCGTTATTGATAACGGGAAAACGAAACAAGGCTGTGTTGATTTCCGAGGAAGACTGGAAGGCAATTCAGGAAACACTTTTTCTGCTATCAATTCCCGGAATGCGCGAATCCATTCGAGAAGGTATGAATACACCTATTGATGAATGCTGCGAGGAATTGGAGTGGTGAGTTGGCGGTTGGTTTATACGAAGCTAGGTATTAGAGGAAGAACGAATCATTTAGGTCTTGAGACTATGGAGTCATTACGAATAATATGTAACGATAGTAACGACCAAATCCCATTCCTTCTCATGCGTATGAAATTCAAGAAAGAGTCATAATCGCTCATGCCATCATCTGATCATCGCCGCCGCGATTGATGATAATCTCACCGTCTTCTTCGAGTTTACGAATAATGGCGACGATTTTTTGTTGGGCTTCTTCCACTTGTTTCACTCGAACCGGACCCATAAATTCCATATCTTCCCGAATGTTATCCGCGGCGCGGGATGAGACATTGTTGAAAATTTTGGTTTTCACTTCTTCGTTGGCGCCTTTTAAGGCCACTGCAAGTTCCTTCATATCGACTTGTTTCAGCACCTGTTGAATGGCGCGGTCGTCGAGAAGAATGATATCGTCGAAGGTGAACATCAATTTCTTGATTTCAACCGCAAGTTCCTGATTCTCTTCTTCCAACGTTTCGAGAATCGATTTTTCTGTTGCACGATCGACGCGGTTGAGCAATTCCGCCAACGCCTCGATACCACCAGCTGCCGAGAATTCTTGGGAGAGCACCGTGGCGATTTTGCGCTCCAATACACGTTCCACTTCGGAAATGATTTCAGGGGTTGTTTGCTCCATCAACGCGATACGCAGCGCGACTTCCGTCTGCGTTTCCGGCGGAAGGGCGGACATGATGACGGCAGATTGATCGTATTCCAAGTGGGCAAGAATCAAAGCGACGGTTTGCGGGTGCTCGCTTTGAATGAAGTTCAGCAAATGGTTGGGATCGACTTTTTTGAGGAAATCGAAGGGAGTCCCTTGAAGCATCCCTTGTAATCGTTCGATAACCTCCATCGCTTTTCCGGGACCGAGGGCTTTTTCCAAGATTTCTCGGGCGGTTGAAATACCACCTTGCGAAATATATTGTTTGGCCATCGCGGTGTGGTAAAATTCTTCGATGACCTGATGCGTCATTTCTTGTGGAACAGTTCCGAGGTTGGCGACTTCTAGGGTAATTTGTTCGATTTCTTCATCGGCGAGATTGCGATAAACATCGGCAGCTATATCCGGCCCCAGCGTCACCATCAAAATGGCGGCCTTCTTTTTCCCGGTTAGCCTGGCTTTTTCTTTCGCTCCTCGTACCATGATATCAAACCTTACTGCCCAGTGTACTAATTCTTTCCATTACGATCAATGGATGTTGTGAATTTTTGCGAGCTTGAATTACAATTCGAGAAAAACGTTATACAATATAGAAAATCGAAGGATTCTTGTTGTCATGTACAATCCTTTAATCGTTATTAAACGGATATAGGTAATGCTCTCTTCAATAAATAGGTTATCCGATTATAAGGTTGTTTGAATCATGAAAAAACTTTGCATACCACTTTTAATGATCGGAATGCTCTCCGGTTGTACTGCGATTACGATTCCAATTTCACCGTTGATGATGCTGCTACATAATAATCAAATGGAAATACCGTGCCATCCAGTTAATCCAATGGACATTCCGAATAAAAGCCATGATAAAGAATTTAAAACGTACAATCCGTTTCAAGAAATGACTGCGTTTGCGCCGATAATACTTGATCCTTTCCCGGCAGATCCATCTAGTGAATTTGTCTATCTTCCCTCCGATCACACTCTTTAGCGTTCATTTTTCAGCCTTTTGCCGCTACACTCCCCTCATCTCGTTGTCGACGAGTCATTTTTTATACTAAAGGGGATTGTTATGATTCATACATCGCAACTTTATGTATTTGTACTCTTTCTGGTATTCGGAATGACGGCTCTTGAAAAACAAAGCAAAACCGTAGCGGAGCGCTTGGGCTTTCCGGCCAAGGCCAAATTATTGATCATCCATGCTGATGATATTGGCATGAGCCACTCCGCCAATACGGCAAGTTTCGATGCCTTGGAAAAAGGAATTGTGACCTCCGGTAGTGTAATGGTGCCCTGTCCCTGGTTTTTAGAGGTTGCAGACTATGCACGCAATCATCCGGATGTCGATATAGGACTGCATTTGACGCACACATCGGAATGGAAAGACTATCGGTGGAGACCATTAGCAGTAGCGTCACTTGTTCCTGGATTGATAGACTCGCAGGGATATATGCATCGAAATGTTGGGGGAGTTTTGGGATCAGCGAATGCGGAAGAGATCGGGGCTGAAATACGGGCACAGATTGAATTCGCGTTAAAAAATGGTATGAAGCCCACTCATTTGGATTCGCATATGGGAACTCTTTATGCAAAAAAGGAATTCTTCGAGGTAGCGGTCAAACTCGCGGAAGAATATGATATCCCCTTCATGTTGTTTCATTTGACACCGGAAATCCGCAAAAGGGCAGGAGATAGCCAGCTGTATCCGCAATCCTTTGTAGATATGATGGATGCGCGTGGTGTTCCAATGTTGGATGCGCTTTATTCTATTCACGATACAGCGGTGGAAGAATCGGAAGCATTTTACAAAAATGTCATCAAAAATCTGAAGCCTGGCGTATCGGAAATCATCATTCATTTAGCTTCTCCCTCACCGGAGATCGAAGCGATTACCAACTCTCATCGCCAGCGAATCATGGATCATCGAGTCTTCACCGACCCGGAAATGCGGGAATTTATTCACGATCAAGGAGTACATTTGATCGGGTGGAAAGATTTGCACAAATTGTGGAAAGAACGAAGACAATAATAATTTTCACTTGACATGCGCATAAATTATTCGGAAAATCGCTTATAACTGATTGGGGAGGTCAATATGAGAAAAGATGGATTTACATTGATCGAATTATTGATCGTTGTTGCGATCATCGGAATTTTGGCGGCGATTGCGGTACCGAATTTCTTGAATGCTCAGGTGCGGGCGAAACTGGCACGCGCTTATGGTGATATTGAAGCGATTGAATTGGCTCTCAATGCCTATCGGTTGGACAACAACAAATTTCCTCCATCCCATACCGGAAGTGGGTGGATTGATCCACATATTTTGCGTTTTGTATATTTAACCACACCCATAGCCTATATGTCTTCCATTCCACTGGATGTATTTGCCGCCAAACATGTTCAAGAAACCGGAGGGTACAATACGCTGGGAGGAGAATTTGTTGGTGATCCCTATCGCTATCTCGAATCACAATTTCATCCGACCATCCACCAATTTAGCACTACCGACGAGTATGAACGGTATGTCTATCTACTCTCCAGCCGTGGTCCGGATTCCTTGATGAATTGGCAGTTCAGTCCCCGTTTTCCCGATGCACTGACCTATGATTCGAGTAATGGTCTGAACAGCCATGGCGATATCAATGTGTTTGGACCATGATTTTTCAACATTCCGACTTTACATTGCAATGAATAATAATTGGTGGAGAAAACCAAGAAAGAGATGAACAAAAGTGTGTTTTAGGAGGGAAAATTCAATTTGAAACGTTATTACTTTCGGTTAAAGAGTAAAGAGTCATTCCACGGTATTGATATTCCGGTTCGAGATGATGAGCGAGTAGAATTGAGAAATCGATCGAATAAGAAAAGTCGTGAAATGGTTTGACGAGATGAGTGACACCGTTTTTTTGAAGGATGGATGAGAGTTCTTGCGGCGAAATTTCCGGATCGATTCCCTCGAAAAATGGAATATAACCGTATTTCACACCTGAAATATGTTTTCTCTGCAAAGGATACCCCATTCCCAACACAAATGCGTTTTCGGGAAGATGTTCATTCGCCCATTGGACAAGGGGATAGTTGGGAAACTTGCGGGACAACCATTCTTCCCGTTGGCTCTCCGTTATGATCGGCATAATCGCTTCATTTAAATCTTGTATCTGCGATTTGCGAAACATCAATCCGTTCAGAAAGAACACGAGAACGATAAAGGGTAAAACAATCTGGCCCAGCGAAGAATTTTTCTGAACATAATCATGAAGAGCGAGAAGAAACATCGCTGCCGGTATCGATAATGTGGCAATGGCACTGAAGCAAAAACGGCCGTCGTCATTGTTGCAGGCAAGTAAAAAAATTGTGCCTGAAAGGACAATATACAAATTCAATCCTTTCCAAACGAAAGGCGTTCCCACCTCGGACCCCAGTTGTTTGCGCCACCAAGGCAACATGAGAATCGCCATGATTCCTACAAGTACAAGGGCATTACCATCTAATAAAAGACGGTGAAACCGCATGAAGATATAAGGAAAAATATTTGACAATGTATATACATCCGCTGGAGGAGCATGCCCCCGGAAAAATTCATAGGCTTCTTTTGCCGCCGGAGTATTCATTCCAAAGATAGAGGGAAACAGAGGATAGAATGGATTGCTTGTCCAAACGACATTGAGGATTAACCAGGGTATAAAAGGAAGCATAAAAACGAATGGTATGACAAATAACGTTCTCTTTCTGTTTTTGTATCGATGAGCGAAGCACAATCCAAACAATATTGAATAGGGGGGCAAGAAGACAAGCCAAGCAACATATTTGGTTCCCAATGCCATCCCGGCAAAAAGCGCCGATAAAACAAGCCAGCCGGAAGAATCGGTCGGCTCGTCGTTCCAACAGTGAAATAAACAATATAGTGCCAATAATTCCCAATATGCACGTGCAAGATCGATATAGGAGGAAGTGGAAAGAAATCCGAATAACGGTAAAGTCACTGTCAACAACGCTGCAAGTATGCTGACCTTTTTATTCCCGATTTCCTTCATGAAAGTTGAAATGGTAAAGATACAAAGACATCCGAATATGAAATGAAATAGTTTGGTGACCGAATCGTTCCCCACTCCCAAACCAAGTCCGTATAGAATTTCCCCGTTTTTAGGCATGTAAGTAAACACATGCCACGGAATTTCTGCGATATATTCATAGGCGAGATAGAGCGTCGGTACGGTCAAGTGATAATCATAGGGGTCATGCCTTGTTTCCGGAGTCATCAGCGAGGCAAAACAGACGACTAGCATGACTGTCAGGCAAATTCTCATAATCATGGGCAAAAATTCTTGTTCCTTTTCCCATGATTCGAAAGTGAATCCGTTTTGATGAAATAAAGATCCGCAACGCCACACCCCTGCAAAGATCAACAGGGCGAGTACAATATACATTGAGATTTCTGTATAGATTCCGATTAGACCGAGAAGGATAAGAAATAAGGAGAGAATGGTAAGCCCCACTCCAAAGAGAACGATAAATGAATATCGTTTCGATTTGGACATCGAACTTTGCAAGAATAGGCTTCCTATCACCTCACATCCTGTGATCAATCCAAAGCCGGCAAGAAAAAAGATTACGAAGTCAGTCAACTTATCCCTTGAAATTTGAGTTAGTTATGTGATAAAATTCTCCAAGTACATTTCTTGAAAAGGATTAAAAAGCAATACCGTTAAAATTATAAGGATACCTTTTTGAAAATAAATACTCGTGAATAACTGAATCGATGATCATGCGAACTGTTTCGTAGTTCCATTTGTAACAATGCACGTCACCTTTATTATCGACAAAATCATTCTCCTTCATCAACCACTCGGGCTTTCCTATATCTCCGCTATTCTAAAGGAAGCGGGGCATAAAGTCACTGCCGTCAATATCGATGAATCGGAGGATTATCGAGAAAAAATCAAGCGATTGAATCCTGGAGTTCTTGCCTATTCAGTCGCTTCCAGCCATGTACCTCGCTATCTCGAAGTGAATCGTGAAATCAAAAAAGTTCACCAAGCCTTCTCGTTGTTCGGTGGACCGCACCCCATTTTCTTTCCCCAAATGATCGAAGAAGAAGGAGTCGATGCCATTTGCACGGGAGAAGGAGAATATCCCACATTGGAGTTGGTGAACGCACTGGAAAAGGGTCAGGATTACACTTCGATTTCTTCAATGTCTTTTAAAGTGAATGGGCGGATTATACGGAATCCCAATCGTCCTTTTCTTACTGAAAAAGAAATGAACGAGTTGCCGTTTCCTGACCGTGAGTTGATTCGTGATACACTGATTTGGAGGCATCGAACCGGATATGTTATGGCGGGCCGTGGTTGTCCATACGATTGTACTTTCTGTTTTAACAATATCGCCAAAACGAAACAACCCGGTCGATGGACTCGGTTTCGCAGTGTCGATAGTGTCTTGGCCGAACTGCATTGGTTGAAAGAAAAGTACAAAATAATCTATGTAGCATTCCAGGATGATACTTTTATTTTAAATCGGCGCTGGTTACGCGAATTTCTTCCTCGCTATCAAAAAGAAATCGCTCTCCCCTTTTTTTGCAGTGTTCGTGGTGACCTGACAAACGAAGAAATCGTTCGCCTGTTGGCAGATGCCGGCTGCATTCGTGTGGCAATGGGAATCGAATCCGGCTCCGAAGATATCCGGAATCGAGTATTGGCGAAAAAAGTCACAAACGACCAAATCATTCGAGCTTGTGAGTTGTTCAATAAGTACGAGATCAAAGTCTGTGGGCATAATATTTTTGGGGTGCCTGGTGAAACGGTCGATACTGCCTTGTCTACCATTGAATTGAACCTGCGCTGCAGAGTTCATGTCAATTTATTCTATTTTTTTCAACCCTATCCAGGGACGGTGTTGGGGGAAATGGCGAAAGAATATGGCTTCAGCGGTCGCCTGGAGGATATACCAAGGGAGTATCAGGATCATTTGCCTGTTGGTTTTCAACTCAACGATAAGGAACTGATCGAAAAAATCGGACAGTGTGCACATTTTTTCGTGAGTTATCCCCTTTTGTTTCGTTTTTCGAAGAGATTCTTGGCATGTCTTCATACGACAAAATTAAAACTGATGTTTCTTGATTGGGTGTACAGGAATAAGCAGAAATTAGCCGAACGGGGAAAAATCGGATTGCCATCTCTTTGGCATCAACCGGCTTTTATCGACAAAGCGTTCCGTCGCGAACCACCTGAAATCCCTGTTCAAACCTTATTGACGATGCAGAAAAATTAGTTGAACTCTTGCATTAAGCCGGCATAGTAAGGTATCGTTACTTTGGATATGTGATTTCGTTTGTTGAGTGGTTTCCAAGAGCTATGCAAAGATCAAATCTAGGATAAAGGGACAATGAAGTTTCACACAAAACAAAACAGCTTCACTTTCCTTGCACTATTCGTTACATCAACCGTTTGTGCGCAAGGGGACTGGGCATTTTACGAAACTTTTTCTCGTAATTCTCCCGCTGTGTATTCTGTCGATGTGGAAATTCCCAAAGAACATATTATGCGGAGTTATGAAGATTCCATCAAACGTCTCAGTGAATATCAAGAAAAAATGATGGATGATATTTTCGGGGGGAATAACAATAGCGGGGGTGGCTTTATGATTTTCGAAAATCTACTGAACCGCGTGGAAAAACATCTTGAAATTTATAAAAACCAGTTGATATCCAACAACCATTTCCGCGGTGCAGGTTTTGCAATTGACAGCCAACATTTGGTGACTCTCAGTACGGTTGTGCGCAGTGCGACACTAGAGGGACATATCACTCTTCGGGACGACCATAACCGGAGACTCGTGGCGGAACTTCTCGGGATGGACAATACGACCGGTGTCGCTGTCTTGGAAATCAAGGATGCTTCTTTTCCTGTACATGTCGACATCACTCGTGTTTCCGGAATGTTGCCGATTACCTCTCACATCATTGCCATCCAACGTCCCTACGATTTACACGCCACTCCGTATTCAGGCATGATCGGTGGTTATTATCGAACCGTGGGATTGTTCGAATATGAACGGTATATCCAGACCAATCTTCCTTTTTATCCCGGCAATGACGGTGCGCCTGTCTTCAGTCCTTCCGGTCAATTGATCGGCATGTTGGCGACTGAATATCATCGGGACGATTGGCCGGGGATTTCTTTTGTGATTCCCAGTGATATGGTGGTTGATTCTGCCCTTGAAATCATCAAAAACGGCAAAATTGAACACGGATGGATTCCTGGAATTGAATTTAAACAGGATATTGCCGGCATTATCATCGAAAAGTTGGAAGAGAACAGCCCCGCAAAATCCGCCGGATTGAAAAAAGGGGATATCATCGTCGGTTTTAACGGCCAAAAGGTTAACCAGGGAATCGATTTGATCTATTATATTCTCAATTCCAAACCCAATGAATTTGTGGATGTGGAAATCCAGCGAGGCTCCCAAAACCTCACGAAACAAGTGAAAACCCAAAAACGTGGAGAAGGGTAGAGGACGGCTTTGTTTTGTTTGCTGCATTTCGATTTCATAGTGCTATTCCCTATGTATTGATCGTTGCTGTTTTGTTTCTTATTCATGTACTTCCGGTCTTTGGACGTGATGCTTCCATTTCTTTTTCCTATTTACTGCAAAAAACGTTTCACCTCGACTCCTTATGGGAACCGCCGGTTTCTGCTGTGCAAATCCATACGAGTTTCGATGCAACCGGTGGAAACAACGATGGAAAGGGGTATATTCGAAAAGAGGGCGAGTGGTATATCATTGCAGAAATGAAGGGGCCTGGTGCTGTCACACGGATCTGGTCGGCGAATCCGGCTGGCCGGATTCGGATTCGGCTCGATGGTGATGAAACTCCATTTCTTGATGAGAAATTCCGTGATTTGTTTCTTAGCCGTAAAAAACCATTCATGCGGCCCTTTGTCCGGGGGACTCATGATTTGGAAGGTTCTCATTGGTCATATATCCCTATCCCTTATCGGCGATCCTGTGAAATTGCTGTTTCTCAACCGTGTTATCATCAAATCGAATCGATAACTTTTTCGGCTGAGACAGAAGTAGAACCACTGACCATCCCTCCGGATTCTGATGATGAAAAGGTGCTTTCGGAAGCGGCAAAGCTGTTTCGTGTGCGGCCTTCCCTACCATTTGCGAAGGAGGATTATACTCAAGCCGTGAAAATCTCCGTATCGATTCCCGCTGGAGAAATCATCGACTTTGCTACTTTCACGGGGCCTGCCGTTATCAAAGGTATTCAAATGCGTTGGGCGGGAAATGAAGAAGATGTTGGGCGCGGCTTGCTACTGCTTTGTTACTGGGACGAGGAACCTGAACCGAGTGTCATCGCTCCGGCATTTGATTTTTTGGGTGGAAATACGAGCACCATTGCAGTGGGGAAACAGAATGATGGCCAGCGGTATTGCTATTTTCCGATGCCTTTTCACCAAAACGCATGCTTGGCTCTTGAAAACGCCCATATGTCGGGATCGGTCAAAGTCGAAATAACTTGTTATATTCAAAAAGTCGATGAACTTTCCGATCCTTTGCGCACGTTTCATGCGTGGTGGACACGGGATACAGAAACGAAACTTGCACCGGTCACATTCAATGAGGATTTCACGGAGCCGCTTTGTGATCCAAATCGGAATTTCGTGTCTTTAAACGCAAACGGGAAAGGGCATGTCATTGGACTTAGCATGATTCGCACACCTTCTCCCCAGAGTGATGCGATGATATTTGTGGATTCATATTCATATCCTCCTTTTTTCCCTGGAACGGGAAATGATGGCTTTTTTGATCAAGCGTGGGAGGTACAATCCAACAATTGGCCTTTAGCGGGAGGTGTCTCTGATTTGCATGGATTCAACAGTGTGATGAGATTGTTCCTTCCGGCTCCCTATTCCTTTGAAAACGGGATACTGATTGGTTTTGAACATGGTCATGGAAATACAAAGCGGTGCGATTATGCATCGACGGTGTATTGGTATCAGGAAGAACCGCATAACTCGTTGCGCTGGCCGGGATCTCCGGGGGCACGCCGATTTCGTACTATCCCGCTAACCCAAACACTATTTGTATCAAGTAAAGAGAAAACCACCGATCCGCCTCTAAATCAGGAGGAACCGGTAGGGTTCCCCGTTCCCTCTATTGAAGCGGAAAAGCAAATCATTGTTGACTGCACGGATATATATGAACCACAGGATATGCTTCCATACGGTCCTGATTGGAGTGGGAATTGTCAACTTCGCTTTGAGGCAAGTGGTACCGATTCATCGATCCTCTTTATTCTTCCCCAAGTTCTTTTCTCCGGCTGGTATATGTTCGATTGTCTCTTGACTCAATCGCCCAAGGGACCGGTTATCGATATGCAATTGGATGACCAACTTCTTTTTACCGCAGTTGATCTGTACAGTTCGAGTGTGAAACCCCGGCGTTTGGCAACAACGAAACCGATTTTCCTTCATGCGGCGGATGAGCCACGATTGAAAATTATCGTGAAAGGGAAAAATAAAAAATCAAATGGACATGAGATCGGAATCGACTGTTTTCAATTAACCACGCAGGAATCATTCTTGGATGCGATTCATTGGAAAGGACCACTCGCATTGCTTCCATCTTCGACTTCCGATGTACCGGTAATACAACAAACACTCGATAAAGATGCGATCGTTTTGGGATATCGTCAAAACGGACAAGCCGAAGAATTAATGGAGGAAACCGTTATTCCGACATCTTCTTCGACAAAAATTCCAATGGGGCAGATCATTGAAGATGCGTCCATGGAAGAATGCCTGTTATGGGTAGAGGGAGAAATCGAAGTCGAACGAACGGGGATTTACCGTCTCCAATTCGAACCCCCGGATGTTCTTCCATTTCTCTTGATGGAAACGGAAGAAACGATAGAGCCGCTCATCGATCATATTCTTCTCAATAATGTGATTTTGAAAGGCGAAGAAACAGAGCGTTTCGATGCCTGTTCGAATCGAAAACTCCCTACCTTTTTCCATGTCCCGCTACATAAAGGTAAAAACCGCATGCAATGGTCCCTTCGCTGCAATCCCAAAACTGAAATACTGCCGAAAATATATGGTTTGCGAAAAGAAAATCGGCAATAGTGAGGATATGATGAAAATCAAAATTACTGTAGGCGATGTGGAATTGACTGCCACGCTATTGGAAAACCAAACCGCTCAAACAATCTATGACGCTTTGCCTTTTGATTTTCCTTATACCACGTGGGGAGATGAAATCTATTTTGGAATTCCTGTCACGCTCGATGTGGAAGAGGGAAGGGAATTGATGGATATTGGAGAACTGGCCTATTGGCCGCCGGGGCATGCGTTTTGCATTTTTTACGGACCGACTCCCGCTTCCACAGACGATAAGCCCCGTGCTGCCAGCGAGGTTACACCCATTGGAACCGTCGATGGTGACATCACGATTTTGAAAAAAGCAAAAGTCTCCACAATCAAAGTCGAACCGTTGGAAGACTGAGTTCAAACTTACCAAGAAACAATCCAACCTGGAAGTCTACTTTCATGCTTGTACAATGAACCGATTTCAATTCAATATTGAAAAAGGAGAAGGATGATGTTGAAACGAAAGTGGTTTATTATTTTGGGAGTTTTTGCTTTTTTTCTCGCTCTAAATGTTTTCCCTTTGATTTCTAGTGAATCAGAAGAAACTGAGGAAATTGTAGCCTCAGAAGTCCGAAAACTGGCTGATGGTTTTCGTTTTACCGAGGGTCCTGTTTGGCATCGGGAAGGATATCTCTTGTTCAGCGATATTCCCGCCCATCACATCGTCAAATGGGTACGCCGCGAAGGAACCTCTGTTTGGCGGGAAAACAGCGGCAATTCAAACGGATTGACTTTCGATTTGCAAGGCCGCTTGATCGCTTGCGAACATGGAAACCGCCGTGTATCCCGAACGGAAAAAGACGGCAAAATTACTGTCATCGCAGATCGATACCAAGGGAAACGCTTGAATAGCCCCAATGACTGTGTCGTTCGTTCCGACGGCATGATTTTCTTCACTGACCCTCCGTACGGTGTCCGCACAGAAGAAAAGGAACTTTCATTCCACGGCGTATATCGTATCATGCCCGGCAAGGATTTGATTCTCTTGTCGGACGATTTTGACCGTCCCAATGGATTGGCTTTCTCCCCCGATGAGAAAATCTTATACATTGCAGATTCATCCCAGCGCAATCATATTCGGTCATTCAAAGTCGATGAAGATGGATCTCTTAAAGAGGGGAAAGTATTCGTAGAAATTGGAACTCCGGACGGAATCAAGGTTGATAGCGAAGGCAATCTGTATACAACGTCACGGGAAGGTGTTGTGGTATTCAATCCCGCCGGGAAACGCATTGCCGTCATCGAAGTTCCTGAACAACCCGCTAATTGTGCTTTCGGTGGTCGGAATAACAAAGTTCTATTCATCACTGCCCGTACAGGGGTTTATGCCGTCCGGGTGAATATTCCAGGAGCACCGGTTTGGAGATAAAACAAGATATCTTTTTGCATCTATAAATCAGACCTTTTCATATTTTTTATTCTTGTATGATCGGTACATATACCGTACAATTCATATATAGGAAAATTTCAGGTGAACAATATGCATTCGAAAATCGAAGGTATCGAAACCCAACTTGATCCGGATCAACAAGCCCTTTTGGTGCAAGCCGCTACCATACAGGGGCAGTCTTTATCTGAATTTGTTATTCACAGCGCATATCAAGTAGCTCAACAAGTTGTTCAGGAAAAAGAGATTCTTTCGTTAACAGCGCTGGATAGGGAATTTTTTGTCCAATCCCTCCTGGAAGATCGTGAAATTCCTCCCCGCCTGGAGCGTGCTGCAATACGTTACATAAAAACAATGCAAAAAGGGTAGGCTATTGTCCTCCTACCTCATTGAACCATTGGGAAAGCATCATCCTCGTTCTGAGTTTACTTGTGGCATAGAAGACTTAGATATGTATCTTCACCGTTATGCCGGACAGGATATGCGAAAACGAGTCGCCGCCGTATTTGTTTTATGCCAGAAAGATCAATCAACAATCGCCGGATATTATACACTTTCGGCTACAGGCATTCGACATGAAAATCTTCCGGAGTCAATCGCCCGGAAACTTCCACATTATCCTCTTATCCCCGCTACTCTTCTCGGACGCCTTGCCGTCGATCAGAATTTCCGGGGACAAGGATTGGGAGAAACCTTGCTTATGGACGCCTTGTTCCGGAGTCTGCGACACAGTGAAGAAATTGCTTCCATGGCGGTTATTGTAGATGCCATCAATAATGAGGCCAGGAGTTTTTACGAACACTACGGTTTTCAACCTTTTCCCGATACTCAAAACAAACTTTTCATTTCTATGAAAGACATTAACAAGCTTTTTTTGTGAATCACCTTCACGATATTCAAATATATCATGTGAATTTTTACATTTCTGGAAAAAAAAATGTTTTTCCCGTCTTTTCATCTCGAATGTGATGCATAGGCACATCATAAATTTCTTGTAGTGTATTTTCTGACATCACTTCATTTGGTTTTCCCGACTGAAGAATTCGTCCATCCCGTATGAGGATAATTTGTGTAGAAAATCGAGTTGCAATGTTGATTTCATGCGAGATGGTGGCAATTGTCATGCCTTCTTCTTGATTGAAATGGTTCAATAACTGATACAATTCGATTTGATGAGCCAAGTCCAGATTCGAGGCCGGTTCATCCAACAACAGAATTCGTGGTGTCTGCGCCAGCGCACGTGCCAAATAGACTCGCTGCTTTTCTCCACCTGACAGTTCCGTAATCAGACGATTTCGAAAATGATCGACATGCACTCGTTTCATCGCGTCATTGACGGCTTGAATGTCCCATTTGGAGTCGAACGGCCATAATCCTTGATAAGGATAACGGCCCATCATGACGATATCGAAGACCGTAAAAGGGAGATGACTCGGTTCATTTTGGGAAAGGAACGCGATGGAGCGGCCGCGGCGCCGGGGAGAAATCGCAATCAACGATTTTCCATCTAAGCAAACATGGCCTGTTTGTGGCATCAACAATCCGCAGAGTAACCGGATCAAAGTACTTTTCCCTGAACCGTTGGGACCGAGAATGACATTGAAACTACCAGGGGCAAGCTGAACCTGAATGTCCTGCAATGCAAATCCGTCATGGCTGTAATGAAATTGGACATTCACAGCTTCGAGAAGGGGAGATCGCGTTTTGGGATTAGTTTCCATAACCCGACCTCCGAATTTCTCTCGTTTTCATCAGCCAAATGAAGAATGGCCCTCCCAGAAAAGCGGTGATCATTCCAACCGGCAAAGGAATCCGCCATATTACCGCAGCCAGCGTATTGGCGATAACTAGAAAACTTCCGCCGGCCAGGATGGAAACCGGAATCAGAAGCCGGTGATCTACGCCGATGATCAATCGTAAAATGTGTGGAACAATCAATCCTACGAAGCCAATCGGTCCGCTGATCGATACTGCAATGGCGGTCAGCAACGATGCCAACACGAATAACCAAATACGAATCGATTGTATTTTTACGCCCATCCGTTCCGCTGTATCGTCGCTGATCGCTAACAAATTCAGCGTTCTCCCAGAAAAACAGAGAACGACGGTCAAGATCAACAACAAGAAAAAACTAATGCCCAATGTACTCCATTCATACAAATCGGAAATTCCGCCGATGACCCAGCGCATGATGCGTAATGTTTGATCACTGCCCGTCATATAGGTGACAAACATGATACAGGCGGAGAAAAAGGTATTGACGATAACCCCGGCCAATAAAAGCGTATCCGCAAACAACCGTCCGTTCGTACGGGCGACCATGAAAACCAATAAAATGGCGATCATGCATCCCGTAAAAGAAAACGGAATGATGTGCACAATTCCCAATGCCAACGCACAAACCGCCCCCAATGATCCTCCAGCGGATACCCCAAGAATGTAAGGACTCGCAAGCGGATTGTGAATCAATGCTTGAAAGATGACTCCGGCGCCCGCCAGGCATCCCCCCACGATCATTGCGGCTATCGCGCGTGGGAACCGGATCGATGCGACTTTGAACCAATCCCGATTTATATCGTTTCCCGCGAATACTTTTCCAAGATCAAGTGTTGTGGGACCGACTACGATGGCAAAAACGAGACTGAGGAGTAAAACAATCAAAAAGACGGAAACGATCAGAAAAAATCGCGTGGGCTGTAAGCCGTCGATTGAGGGAAGGGAATTATTCATCATGAATGAGCTTTGCCAACAACTCTACACAAAACCACATACGCGGTCCGGTTCGCGTGATCACAGGCGCGTTGAGAAGATAGACGGATGTATTCTCTCCGATCACCTCTCCCCAAAATTGTTTGGCTTCTTGAATGCCTTCTTCTTTCTTGTTCCCGAACGCCAGATCGATAATGACATCCGGTTTCCAATCGATAATTTGTTCGAGACTGACATACGTGAACGCTTTTGTGGATTCTACATTCGCCGAGATATTTATGCCACCTGCCGACTGAATCAAGTTGTGAAAAAAACTGTTTCGAGTCGCGATGGATAACGAAGGATACCGTTCGAAAACGACCAACACTTTTTTTCGAGATGTCTCTTCATACCGCTCTTCTACAGCTGCAATTCGATCTTGGATCGCGTTGACCAGTTTGGCGCCACGTTGTTCCACATCCGCTGCTTCCGCCACAGCGGCGATACCCTCATACACATTGTCGGAATGAAAATGCCGGTAAATAAAGATCGGAATACCGGCTCGCCGAAGGAGTTCCCCGGCCTCAGAATGGCTTTGATGCAATATGACCAAATCCGGTTTCAGGTCGATGATGGTTTCGGTATTCACTTTGGTATAATCACCGAGTCTGGGAAGATTTTCTACGGCAGGCGGATAATCCGCCCAACGATCCACTCCGATCACGCGATCACCCAGTTCCAAAGCGAAGAGTATTTCCGTACAGGAAGGCAGCAAACTCACGATACGCTTCGGAGCCGATTCCGGAATCGATTCCTCGAACGGGATCGGGAGAAAATCAGGTTCTTCAATCTCGACAAAACGGATCTCTTTTCCGCTTTCCGCCGGTGCGGAATGTTGCTGGCATCCTATCCAAAACGATTGAAAAATGAGTGAAAAGAACAACAAACAAATGGTGGATTGGAGCCGAAAGTTTTGAAAAAAATAGAGCACGGTTGTTCCTTGAATTATCCCGTATTTTAATTCTCAGGATCGGGAAGCGGTTTGACTTTGATATTCTTGAAAAAGACCTTGCTGTTCGGGTCGTGAAATTGCAAGGCGAATGTTCCATTGGAAATATACCGTTTCGGATGGCTGCGCGGCGGAACATGGTCCTCCGGCTCGGTGTAATCCATAATCGTTTTTCCATCCGCTTTCACGACAACATGTTTACCGGTCACCGTGATTTCCATGGTAAACCAGACATTGTCTTTCACCTCCGATTCATACACATTTTTGATCCGATACAAGCTGCCGGTTTTGATCTTTTCGCGCGGCATCGAGTTATTGATCTGCACTTCATAGCCTTTGTGCGGAGAGGAGGCTTTTTCATATTCGGTGTGAAAGAAAATGCCGGAATTGGTACCCGGCAAGGTTTTGACATCCGCCCGAAAGATAAAATTTTTGAAATCGGCATCCAGAACCGGCCCGACATAAAACAAATGCGCCCGTGGCCCATCCGCAGTGAGCATTCCGTCTTCCACATATACCGAATCCGGATTCTCTACCGCCTTCCATCCGTCGAGATTTTTCCCGTTGAACAAAGTAAACCACCCATTTTCGTTTTCACAAGCCAGTAGTATTGAGCTACATGATATGATGCTCGAAAATGATAGTAATAACACAACAAGCGATTTTTTCACTCGATTCCTTTCCTGAATTCGCTATTGGTTTGGGATTCGCAAATATGTAGGATGAGTCACACCTTTCGGCCCATCTATTTTAATATAATGAGATATATAGGATAGTCAAGCAGTAAAAGAAGGCAAGAATATTAGAAATACGTATTATAAAGTCCAATTTCTTCGAAAAAGCGTCCACCACGCAGGGGCATGGCTTTCCACACATCCCCGTTCGAAACGACGCCGTTCGAGGGATTGTACGGTTTCGCATGGCGACCGTCGAGCCAATCCCCGTGATCTCCGTCCGGTCCGGCGGCGAAGATCAGCCAATGGGTACCCTGGTCCGAATTGGCGCAATCCCGGTCTTCGTATCCATAAAACAGTCCTTTCATGAAGGGATCGTGGGGAATGGAACTGATGTAACTGACCGGTGTGGTCATGAGTCCCCAGATTCGGCCGTTAAAATGGTTGTCACCCAAACCGCCGCAATTGACTCCCGCACTCGCACAGGTGTTCCCGAAAAAACTGAATCCACCAGGTAAAGCGCATTTTTCCGGTGGACCGTGACTGGTGTCGTTGCCGTCGATCAACCACAAACCGGTGTCCAAATGACGAATACCGGCTTGATCATACAGCATCTTGATGTCGGCAAATGTCCGTGCTGCTTTCGCCCGCACCTGCGCGTTCAGGAAATTCGGCACAGCGATTGCCGCCAGAATCCCGATAATCGCGACGACGATCAAGAGCTCGATTAGTGTAAAGGCTTGTCTGTTTTTCATTCTTTTTTCCCTCCCTTTCTCGATTGTTCAAATGAACCCACATAAGTTAGTACTTGCCGGTTAGTTTAATATGAATTTCAATGCAGATGGATTACTTTGGGTTCTTTTCCTTCATCAAAATGGCAGCGAACCGCATCGCGAATTCGTTCATGCAATTGATCCAATCGATCGGCTTGGGTAAAGATTGACTCGTTCAAAGCGTGGGCACAGTATCCTCTATCAGGCTCTTCTTCAATTACGAAAATGATTTCTTTATTATTCATAACGCGACCTCACGCGGTTTTTCTTCATTATACTCGATTACACGTACTTTCAATCTATTTGCCAGGCCAAAAGAATATTGACTTCACAAAGAATACAATCGATATGACAATTGTATATTTGGATTTCCGATCAATTAAGGGTACTTTTAAAGAAGGGAACAATTCAGTTCCACGTTTCTGTGAGTCCGGTATAATGAATGGAGAAATGTGCGAACTTTGAGGAGATACAAGGGATCATGGAATCCTATCCGCTTTTGATTTGCTTGATATTGGGAATTCTTGTTCTTATTCCCCTCATCATGCGGGAACGGAAACGGCGTACCGCAGTCAGCCGGGAATTGACGGCCAATTTGCGCGACTCCTCTTCGTCAACCGCATCCGGAGGGGGGAAACATAATGATGATCTGGTGCAGGAATTATTTGCAAAAGTGAAAGAATACGGAGATTTTCTGTTTCGCTTTACTCCCACCGAACCCATCGAAGTGAAGGCTGTTTCCGCGGGGAAATTACAACAATTGAGCCAAGGTGGCATTGGCAAACGGAATAATTTCTGTGGATTATGCATGGTTGAGGACGGCAAGATCATGATTTATGTCCAGAACAGCCTGCCCATCAACGATCTGTTTGCCACTATCGCCCATGAATACGCCCACGCATGGCAGCGGCACGAGGGATTTGCGGGGGGAGCCGGGGAGAGAGAAGAAGGATTTGCCGAATGGGTCGCCTGGCACATGACCGAAGTGGCCGGCTATGAGCCTCCCACCGTGTTTGACAAACCCTCCAACACTTCGTATTCGAACGGATTACGCAAATTCAAAATCATCGAGGAACGCTTCGGTTTTCACGGCGCGATCAAAGCAGGCAAAAGCAGTCTGGTCAACCTCAAGGTATTACGATAATTTTACCCGGCGCGAACACGAACCAACTGATCCCAGCGAGTGGTATAATCGGGCGAGCAGTATTGCCGCCGCATCTGCCAGCGTTGTTCCGTCCCGACGGCGGCGAATCGCAGCGTGCCGGGACCCATACGGGTGTTGATGCGGTCCAGCGTGCGCATCAATCGTAGTGCCCGCGACCGGTCCCGCTCGTCGAAAAAGTTGCTCTGGATGACGGCATCACTCGTGAATTCGGAAAACACCACCCCTGCTTTTTTGTAACGAAAGCCGGGCCGGAAGATCGCTTCGACTCCCCGCACGGCGTAACCGATCAGTTCCGCCGTATCGGCTGTCGGTACCGGCAGGCGGATGGGGAACGCGTTGTAATACTGCGGTTCGGTTTTGAACGGATTCGTCATCAGATAGACCGTCATGAGGCGAACCAACGAGCGCTGCTTCCGCAACTTTTCCGCCGCCCGCGTCACAAAAGACGCCATTGCCTGCTTGAGATCGGTGACCGATTCGACCGGCGCCCCGAACGAGCGGGAGGACGCGATTTCCTTTTTGCGGGGCGGGGTAAATTCGAGCGGATGGCAGGGAATGCCGCGCAGCTCGTTGATTAGCCGCAACCCCACCACCCCGCCTAGTTCCTTCTGAACCCAGCGGTCGTCGGCGTTGCGCAACTGCCAGGCGTTGTTGATTCCCTTCATTTTCAGCCGCAGCGTATACCGGTGACCGATCCCCCAGATGTCTTCCACGTCGATTCTCGAGAGGATACGCTCCGGATCGGCCATGTTGCGCAAGTCGAGCACCCCGTCTAGTTTCTTCGATTTTTTGGCAATCCGATTGGCGATTTTCGCCAGCGTCTTGGTCTCCGCAATACCGATAGAAACCGGAATGCCGGTCCATTGCTTGACCGTCGCCCGGATCAGCCGCCCATAATCGGTAAGCGTCCCGGGAGCGCGGACATCCCTACTGGGAGCGCGGACATCCCTGTCCGCAATGCGGGCTGCCCTAGTTGGATCGTAGCCGCTCCCGTCCACCATGCGGGCAAGGATGCCCGCGCTCCGTTCCTCTTTCGCCAGCCCCGACAAATCGAGAAACGCCTCATCGATGGAATAGACCTCGAGCGAAGGCGTGAACCGCGCCAGAGTGGACATCACCCGGTTGGACATATCCGCATACAGCGTGTAATTGGACGAATAATACCTCACCCCCGCCCGCTCGATAAATCGGCGCACTTTGAAGAACGGTTCTCCCATCTTGAGGCCGAGCGCTTTGGCTTCATTGGAGCGGGCCACCAAACAGCCGTCGTTGTTGGAGAGCACCACCACCGGTTTGTTTTCCAACTTCGGGTTGAAGACGCGCTCGCAGGACACATAAAAATTGTTGCAGTCCACCAGCGCGATCGCCGGAGTCGGGTTATAGTGGATGGATGACATAGGTGACAACCCCCCAAATGATCAGTTCGATTTCCGTGTCGATCTTAATCGCCGGAAACGCGTCGTTTTCCGGCACGAGCACCCAGGTACACCCTTTCTGCCGCAGCCGCTTGACCATCAATTCGCCGTCGACGACGGCGATCACCACATCCCCGGATTCCGCCGTGAGAGACCGGTCCACGATGAGAATATCCTGGTCATGAATCCCTGCATTGATCATCGAGTCGCCGGACACCCGGACAAAAAAAGTCGCGGCGGAATTGGCAATGAGGTATTCATTCAGATCGAGGCTTTTTTCGATATAATCATCCGCCGGCGAAGGAAACCCGGCCGCAATTGTCGACCCCGCCAAAGGCAGCAGGCGGCGGGAAACCTGCTCGGAGGTATAGATTTCTTTGACCTGCATGATTCGTATCCACCTTTGTGTGCATATCCAGAATAGACCTCAACGCAATAATACATATGTAGGGTGGGATGAGGCCACGAATCCCACCGTCACCCGCCGCAAACGGGATGGTGAACCATGGGAAACGGTGGTGGGTTTCGTTATCACTCAACTCACCCTACATGAACATATGTTCAGTATATAATGGATTGGGGATGGGGGCAAGGTTTTTGAGGGAAGGGGGCAGGGGGGATGAATGTAACGCCGGAAGACATCGAAAAAAAGGAGCATTTCATTACAGCTACTTGGCTACGGATTTTTTTGTAGAATTAAATCAGGGGAGATTTCTCTTTGAAAAAAAATAGGATATAAATAAGAAACGCTTCCGGGAAGGGAGCGTCGGGCCAGGGATGCTATCCCTGGAGCTGTTAACTATTAGTATACTATCTTTTTCAGTGATCTAGCACCCACACATAGATATTATAAAATTCATGCAGGAAGTTTTGAAAGGAGTCTATCTCTTTTTCAATCCCAGGAAATGGAGATTTCCATCATGGCGAATCCCGAACATCTTGCAATACTTGAACATGGCGTTGTGGTTTGGAATAAATGGAGAAGAAAGCATCCGGAAATTTGGCCAGATTTGAGTGGGGTAAATCTTAGGAAGGTTAACCTAAGCGGGGCAGATTTTAGTAGGACAATTATGATTGAAGGAGATTTTTTTAATGCTATTCTCAAAGAAGCGAATCTTTGTAAAGCAAACCTTAACAAGGCTAGTCTCATAGGAACAGACCTTATGAAGGCGAATCTATGTAAAACTCAACTTATCGCGACGAATATATCGTGGTCAATTCTCGCTTCCGTAGACTTATCTTTTGCACATTTGCTTGGAACAGTGTTCGGAACTGTTGATTTATCATTTACAAAAGGTTTAGAAAGTTGTTTCCACCATGGACCCTCATGCCTTGACATTGGAACTCTTAAATTTTCCTGGCCACTCCCCCGCAAATTCCTCCAAGGCTGCTGACTCGACAACAGCTTTATCGATTACCTTCCCTCACTCCTCAACGAACCAATCCAATTCTATTCCTGTTTCATCAGTTATTCATCCAAAGATGAAGAATTCGCCGATAGACTATTTTCCGACCTCCAAAATCATAACATTCGTTGCTGGTATGCCTCCGAACATATGAAAATCGGGGATGAAATCCGGCAGCGGATTGATGAAAGTATCCGTGTTCACGAAAAACTGCTCATCGTTCTTTCCAAGAATTCAATCAACAGCAAATGGGTTCAAGACGAAGCGGAAGCGGCGATGGAGAAAGAGAATCCACCGAAGAAGATCGTGTTATTTCCCGTTCAGCTGGACAATTCCATCATGAAAACAGACGTGGCATGGGCGGCGAAGATCAAACGAACGCGGCATATCGGGGATTTCTCAGACTGGAAAAATCTCGATTCCTACAAAAAAGCTTTCGAACGGCTTGTGTGGAATCTGAAGATTGAGAAGAAACCGGAATAGTGAGATGGTGGGTTTCGTTGTCACTTAACCCACCCTACCGGACTTGCCTCCCTTAGTTCTCCAAAGGATGGGAGAAATATTGGGGGGGAGATGGTCTTGCTTTCTACAACCCAAAAGCCTTCTCCATCTGCTCACGAACCACCGTCAAACGCTCCAAATCACCACCCCCAACTTCAGCCGTCGCCCAACCGGCGAAGCCGATATCGTCAAGGGCTTTGCGGACCTGATCCCAGGGGAGGTCGTCATCGGGACTTGTAATATCCACGAACTTGTTCTGGGCGCGGCTGAAACCTTTTACATCTAGTTTGACACAACGGTGGCCGAATGTGCGAATCCATTCGCCGGGCCGGCCGTATTTCCAGTGGTTCCCGATGTCGTAATACATTCCCACCCACGGGCTGTCGAAACTGTCTATGAACTCGACAAAGCGTTCAGCGCCTTGATCCGGTGGGGCGTCGTGGTCATACATCATTTGATTCCAGACATTTTCGATTAGGATCATCTGCCCCAGCGCTGCGGATATGGGGAGGAGTTTTTTGATTTCCTCCCTGGCCCTCTGTTCGATCACGTCCGTGGGGCCGTCTTTGCCACGTCCGACGACGATCAGTACTGCACTGCCGCCGGCTGCGTGGGAGACGCGGATGCAGTGCTCGATATTCGCTCTGCCCTGGTTGCGTTCCTCTTCCTTGGGGCTTGTGAGCCGCTTGGACCAGTGCGCGTGGTTGATCGCGTTGTGTACGAAGACGCCGGATTCTTGTACCGCCTCGCGCGCCTGTTCCGGGGTGAAATTCCCGGCTTCGTCAAAATCGACGCCGTCGAAGCCTGCTTCACTCGCCAACCGGAGCCGTTCCGATATCGACAGTTTTTTCCCGTTTCGTTCTTTGGTAATCATCCCCAGTTTGCATGATAATAAGATTTGCTTATCGAGCGGGGGGAGCACGATATCCGAATTCGCTGTCTCCGCTCCATGAGCTGTGCTTATACCGCTCATCGTCGCTGCCACCGAGGTTGCACTGATTGCCAACATATTCCGGCGATTCAAAGAAGAAGTGTCTTTGCACAAAGATTCAATTTGCATGATCGTTCACCTATTTCCTGGAACAACTTGACATACCTCGTCAAATTCGAGTTCCGTTTTTGATTGTCATTGATAAACGATAACTTACCACAATTACGGATCGATGGTAAGAGAATGCTAAGGCATGCATCGTGTACTGTTTACCGGACTACTAGTAGGGGAGCGTCACTGGGAGCGTCACTGGGAGCGCGGGCATCCCTGCCCGCATTTCCAACACCGCCGCCGGCCAGGTGTCAAAGGCAAGACGAAGTCTGCCTTTGACTTTTGTGGTGCGGACATCCTGTCTGCACATTTATACCGCTGTGCTTTTACCGTACCTCATAAAACGAAACCGAATACCACGGGAAATACGGATTCGGATTTTGAAATTCGCCGGTCTTTATCAACTGCGATTGCGCGGGTGGCGGATTCATCAAGACGACCAATGTTCGTCTGGGGATCGGTTCGACCTGTTGATTACGAAACCGAGTGAATTGATAAAACCATTGATTCCGTACCTCTTCCGTTGTCACATTTGGTAGATCTTCATTCCATTCATCAACGAGATACAAAATGCAATGTTTCTTCATACAGTCATCGATCAAAAGATAAATCACTTCCCCCCGTGTACCGTAGTGTGGCGAAATGTCGGTAATGATAAGCGTATCCGGTTCCAAGCGTGCTTGGATGGCTTGCGCCATGTCGACGGACGGTGGAAAAAACGGCGTTTGCTTGAAATACGCCGATCCCTGCCACACAGCGAACAGCGGAATCAGAATTGAAAGAACAATCGGTTTCCATTGGACAAATGGAATCCGAAAGAAAGGAACGGACGCGATTGCATAGATCGCCGGAAACATTGTGGTTACCCGCCGCGCCTCCGGCTGGTTGGAAAGAATACCGGGCAAAACACTCACCAAAAGCCACGCCCACAACAACACATATTCTTTCTTCAACGGTTTTCGAATCATGCACACCAAACCGGCCAAAAACGCGAGACTCACGGCATGAGGAATGTAAACCGGCGGATGGATCGCAATCGGGGTAATATGCGTGACACTTTTATATCCGATAAAGGTATGTTTGAATAATTCCCAGGTATTATGGGCGATACCCGTAACCAGGTTCATATCCGATCCCCACACCGTCTTGATTCCATGAATGGTAAACGGATTGTGCCAGCGCCATTCATGGCCGGCGGCGATCTCACAAAAGGTCAGGCCAAAGAGCCACAACAAAATGCCCGGAAGCCACCACAGCATCTTCCAGCGCACTTCTTTGATATAGAATAACGATACGAAAACCGGGATGATAAACACGACCTGGGCGGAAGGATAATTATGATAGGACAATCCCATTAACAGCATGGTGAAAGCATAGTAAATGTGCTTATTTGTACGGATTGCCCAATAAGTGGCGATCAAGAGGCATAGAGGAATCAGGGTTGTATAGGGAAACGCAAAATAATCCGTCCGTCCCCACCCCATTTCAATCGGACTAAATGCATAAAGTAACGCTCCTACGAAGGCGACATCTTTATTGAACATCTTTCTCAATAATAGAAAGAGCAGGCCGGCCGAGATCAAACTTGTGATCGCGGAGACGAGCCGGATGGCCACAAGAGTCGTTCCGAAACATTGAATCGACAACCAACAAAACAAATAATAAAAAAATCCGAGTGGATTCCACCATACTCCCGACTGTCTGGAATTGACCTGAACGGCGCTCCACAGATCTGTGCTGACTGCCATGGAACCGGCCATTTCGCCATCGAAATCGTGCGGGATCACATTGAGAAAATAAAAGCGATACAACAACAGTAGAACCACTAAAAATGTCATTCGCCTAGAGATCAACAGAACAAGAATCAAAACAATCGCGCCGCTTGTTGAATGAAGGAACTCGATCAGACATTGAAATGAGATCAGGCTGAAACGGTGATAACTGTCATCGGAAACTGTCATCGCGATGAGCAAAGCGAGGAATGACAACCATGATAAAACATAAAGCAACCGATTTCGTGTTGTGACCTCTTGCAAATAACGGCGATTTAGCGATTGAAGATGCTCGTTTCCCATCCGGAAGAGATGAGAAAGGAAGGCACCAGTTTCTACAATGGGGGGGCGGGATTGAGAATGGATTGAGTTATTCATTGAATATCATCTGAAGGAATGACAGATAGCACTCCAATATTATGAATTGAACGATAATTACACTATCCAACCCCAACATGGGGAAAAAAATAAGCCAGCGGTCAACGCACCTAGTATATCCATACTTGCGCACGGCGAAGATAGATTCAAGGGCTTTCCATCCCTCTTTCTCTCTCATTTCAATTCCATAAAGACAAAGAATCAATACAATCAGAGTGCCGGTAACCGGGTGGGATGAGTAAAGGAATTCGATCTCTGTCGTTATCTATTATTTTGAAAAGTGCTTTTTATATACCGAATCAATCTGATACATATCCACACCCGCTTCTTTCATTCGTTCAATATCGCTTTTCGCACTATACGGACATCCTTCCGGATAATGAAATGTATTGATCGAAGGAATCACAAGCGCCCCCGCCTGTTGGTATTTTTTTACCTGCTCGTTTGTGATCTCGCGCGGCCAGCCGAACCAGAATTTGCCCGTGAGGTTGAGTGACTCGCCGGCTTCGATTTTTTGCTTTTCTTCTTTTGTCAAGCAGGGCATGGCGAGACCTTTCAGATGTTGCATGGCGGAAGGATAGGTGCAAATGGAAACCGTCGATTTTTCCAATCCGTGTTTTTTGAGTAAATCGGCCATTGTTTGATAGTATTGATCGGTACCATCGGTCTTGATATCCAGCATCACGCCTAATTTATGTTTTTCGCAGAGCACCAGAGCATCGGCGAGGGTGGAGATGTATTGGTCGCTGCCTAGAAATTTGATCTTTGTGATCTCATCGACGGTCAGTTCTTCGATCGTGCTATCGATGCCACACGCTTTTTTCATATCGTTGTCATGAAATTGGATGGGAACATGATCCTTACTTTCACGGATATCCAATTCCACCATTTCGTATTTTTCTTCCGCCGCCAATTCAATGGCCCGCAAGGAACATTCCGGCGCGTCATCTGCGATGACACCACCGCGATGGAGAATGAGAATCGGTTTCCGCAGTTTGTATGATTCCGGATCGTAGATATCGATGAGCTGAGATTCGGCCACTTCACGCTCGACCTGTCGAAATACATTCCCATGATCGAGATTGACCATATCCGTTCCCAGTGCGATGATTTTACGGAACGCATCCTTATCTTTTTTCATATGGATGATCATGAGTTTCATATCGTGCTGCCGGCAGGCCTCGATCATTTCCGGAGTGGCATTATCCAATCCGGTTTCGATGATCTGCGCATCAAATTTTTTCTTTGCCATATGAACGTCTTCCGGCGTTCGTGCATTGATTTTTAAGGATAGTTTTTTATCGAGCTGTCTAAATTCCAATGCATGATTTTGATTTCCAAACCAAAAGAAACAATTATTTTCCAAACCGATATCATAGACCATTTGGATGAGTCTTTTCAAATCCGCATCTTTGACATCAAAGTAGATTTTGATCTTTCCTTTAAGCCAACGCAGAAACGGTTCCAGACGCGGGACCGGTTCACCGGAGAATTTTGGATCGAACCAGCTGCCGGCATCAAGTCTGTCGATTTGATCCGAAGTGAGATCACGCAGGCGTACCCTACCTCCATCTGTCGTACGATTGACCGTGGAATCGTGAAGAAGGTACATCACTCCGTCTTTGCTGGTGCGAACATCGATCTCCACATATTCCATCCCCCAATCGATGCACAGCTGAGTTGCAGCACGAGTGTTTTCCGGCGCATATTCATTGGCGCCTCGATGACAGACGATCTCGACAGCATGTATAGAAAACGAAAATGCAAAAAGAAGCAAGAAAAATATGAAATGCAAAAGAATGAATCGAATTCTCATCCTGGCTCTCCTCTTTGAATTGGAATTGTGTTGAATAATGGTATTCTTTTTTGTGGAAAAATACAGATTGAAACAAGGGGCAAATCGAATCCTAATATATACACCTAGCCGATACTACTCTCTTGCGCCTATCATAGAATTGAATTGGTATATCGCCGATGTTGCGGTATTTGCATAAAGCCGGCAGGATGCCGGCGATACTTATCGATTTGTAAAGGAGCATATTCGCATGACTTATATGGTTCGTATTGCCATATTCCTATTCACCCTAACATTGTTTTCCACTTCTTGGCTCAACGCTCAGGTACAAGAAGAACAAAAGGATATCACCCTTGATTATTTGTATAAAAAGCAGGAAATCGGAGTCCCACCGCTCAATCCTTCTTTACCCCGTTCGTTGAAATGGTCGGAAGAAGGGCACATGTTGGCCTATCTGGTTTCCTCTGTGACGGAAGCGCCGCATTTGGTCGTCTACGATCCCGCCGACGATGCGACCGCTTTTCTCGTGACACCATTTGCTTTGCACGACGCGCTCATTGCATTGGCTTCGAAGGAAGAAGGTGTGCCGATTGCTCCTTCTGTGAAACCACAGCCGATCCCCGATGAAGCAACGGCATACAAAAAAATCGATTGGTATGAATGGATGAAAGAGGAGGACGGAATTCGCTTGCAAGTGGATGGTAAGAAATATCTCTGGAACAGAGATGAAAACCTTTTAAAAGAAGAAACACGCCCCGAACTACCAAGTGGTGAAAAGAACGATGTGGAATTTTCGTCCAATGAACGCTATGCCGCCTATACACGCGCCCACGATATCTATGTCTATGATTTGCAACAAAAAAAGGAATTTCGCTTGACAGAAGACGGAAGCGAGAAGATTCTGAACGGCCGTATGACTTGGGTGTATTGGGAAGAATTGCACTACCGGCGCAGCTGGCGGGCGTTTTATTGGTCTCCGAACAACGATGCGATTGCCTATTTGCAATTCGATGAAAACGGTGTTTCGACCTATCCGGTAACCGATTTTTCCTCACCGGTTCCAAAAACCAGCAACATGCATTATCCAAAGGCAGGAACGAAAAATCCGCTCGTTCGGCTTGGAGTCGTTTCCTTATCCACTCGTCATACTCAATGGATTGATTTGGGAGAACCATATGAATATATCACAGATGTGACCTGGCATCCCGACGGGAAAACATTGGCGGTTCAAGTCATGAACCGCGACCAAACCCGGTTGCGTTTATTGTTTGCGAATCCGGTAGATGGAACGAGCCGCATCATCCTGGAAGAACAGGATGACGTATGGATCAACGTGCAAGGCGGTCCGTTTTTCTTGGAAGAGAACGATGATTTCTTGTGGTTATCGGAACGAAGCGGATATCGTCATTTATACCGGTATTCGGCGGACGGCAAAAAAGTGAAACAATTAACGAAAGGAGAATGGGAGGTCAATGCCAGCCTCTGGAGTATCGCCATTGATCTTGATGAAGAACATAATCGAGCATATTTCAATGCCAATGAAAGTTCTCCCTTAGAAACACATGTCTATTCGGTTTCACTTAGCAGTGGAAGACTACGAAGGCTAACTGAGGATGAGGGATCTCATAACGTCGATCTATCGGCGGATCGCGAATACGCTTTGGATAGTTTTAACAACACTTCCGTTCCAAGAAAGATACAAGTTTTGGATCGTCGCGGTAACGTGATTCGTGTTCTGGGGGAAACGGTGAAAGAGGATTATGCTCCGTATCGCATCCAAGAAGCGGAATTACTTGAATTGGATGGACCGGAAGAGAGAACGTATTATGCGCGAATGTTGAAACCGTTCGATTTTGATCCCAATAAAAAATACCCCGTAATTCTCTATGTTTATGGAGGACCGGCCGGCCAAGTGGCCCGGAATACGTTTACCGCTGAGCGGGATATGGTATTCGTGAATCGCGGTTTTATCTACTTTTCGTTCGATACACGCGGGACACCGGGACGCGGTAGAGAATGGATCAACGCGATTTACCGCAATACCTGTGACAAGCCGCTCGAGGACTTGAAATTTGCTGTTGAATATTTGAAATCATTGCCTTATGTCAATTCCAAAAATATCGGTGTCTGGGGATGGAGCAACGGCGGATATATGACATGCTGCTCGATGTTGAAAATTCCTGGGACATTTCAAGCTGGAGCGGCAGTTGCTCCGGTAACCGATTGGAAACTCTACGACACGATTTACACTGAACGCTACATGGATCGTCCCTCCGATAATGAAGAGGGGTATAAAGAAAGCTCACCGGTAAACTTCGCCGAGGGTCTGCAAGGTAAATTACTGCTCGCGCATGGAGTCAGCGATGACAACGTGCACATCCAGAATATATACTGGTTAGTGGATTCGCTATTGGAAGCCGAGAAGGATTATGAATTATACGTCTATCCACAAAAGACACACGGTATTGGGGGAAACGATCGCCAATATCATTTATTCGATCAAATCTTAAATTTTTTTGAACGCGAATTGAAATAGCTTTTTTTATTGCTCCATTCTTCGTTTTGCATCTTCCAACGCGTGCATTTTCACTGGACGCATGATCGCCTCCTTTCTCTATACCATCTGACTGACATTATGATTGAAAATGTTTTTCAAAAGAACTCCTCTTTACCTTACTCAAATAGGTAAAAAAATCATTCTCAAGGTACAGAAATAAGAAAAATGTAGCTGAGTACATTACATCAACAAGTTTTTAGGTATAGTATTTTTAATAGTGTTTTCTTGTTTTCTCTTATAGGACTTCTTACATTGCTTGACTTAAGACGAATAATTTTAGTTACTTATTTGAATTGTTCCCTTTGATGGTGGTTTTACTTTTACCCCTTTTTCACAAATGATAATTAATTTTACTGATTTAGGTATAACTCTTGCTTGTGGATTATCTATCCGGAACCAATGACTCATGGTTAAGGGATTCATTATCTTATCAATGGAGGATTTTACTATGATGAAAAAAGCAGGCTATGTGTGGACGACATTGTTGGTTACTTTCCTTTTTACGGCGGGAGGGTATGCGCAAGTGGAATCGTTGCAGGGAACATGGAACATTGAAATTTCCAGTCTAGAAGATGCAACGTTCAGCCCGGTGGAAGTCGATGCCGAAGGAAATGTTTTCTTTACCGAAACGCTTTATGACTCGTTCGAAGGTGAAGACTATATTTTCGATATCGAGCACAGGGGGAAGATATCCACAAACACGGGACAAGAATTCATCTATCTAGGAGTGGCAAACGGAGCCGCCCGCGATACGAACGAAACAATCACTGTTCATCTCGAAGCGATGGCGAGCGGAGTCATATCCCCGGACAACAATATGATCGTTGGTGTGTGGTATAACAGAATAACGATCGTGACACCCGAAGGTCAGTTTACGGATGAAGCCAATTTTAGTTTCTTGTTGACTCGCGAAGGATATGATCCAGGAACGCCGGGAGCTGCATTGGCCGGAGTATGGGAAATTACACTGACCTCGGAAAATTTTGAGTGGACCGGAGAGGTTACCTTAGATCCGGAAGGTACGATCATGGGCGAATACAGTTCCTCGATTTCCGAGATGATCGCTCCACTAGCTGGAATTTTCTCGTACAGCGAAGATAAAACCTTTGATGTATCCTATACCACGTCTACCATCCTCCCTGTAGTGGGAGAAACTACCTTTGTGCTCGAAGGAGAAGGGGAAGGCAATGAAGATAATACACTGATTACCGGAACGTGGACGGTAACGGTTCAAATTTCAAACCAATTGACAAGAACGTTTACAGGAACCTTTGAGTTGAAAAAAGTGGAACAATCAGGCTTTTCTTATTGGGAATCGCTGTAAGATCAATATTGTTTCCCGTTTCGTACATAATTACCACTGCTATAGTTCCCACCGATTCCCATAATATCTCCATTGGAGTTTAAGCCGTTCGAAGGATCAAAATCCCACCAGACAGTTCCCCATGGCCAACTTGTCTGTCCTTGCACGTCGTCGTCTGCATCCGGACCACCGGAAGAAAGAGACCAGGCGCCTAAATATTGCGTGTTTCCGACAGGAGGTGTATCCGTCCCCAATTCCAAAAGCGGCCCCACCGCTTCTCCGGAACCGTCGTCATAATAAGAACTGGGCAGAAAAACATCTTCCGGCATACTGCTCATATACGAAACCGGAGTTGTCAACATATACAAGCCGATCGGATTGCGATTGGTACCGTCCGGTGGATATTTGTTATTATCGACCCGGTACGACTCGAGCGCCGTTCCGGTATTCTTGATATCGGCTTGCGTTCGGCTGATAAGGGCACGGGTACGGGCATTGACAAAATTCGGAACCGCAATCGCCGCGAGAATCCCGATAATCGCAACGACAATTAGCAGCTCAATCAATGTAAAGGCTTTCGCATTTTTCATAAGCGTTCCTTTCTTTGAAGGAAGAGAGCCGCGGTTTGTTCAGTCGCTTAGACTTGATCTGGAATCGTATATGGTTCCCGATAATCGCGTTTGATGTATTCATTCGCTTCCGGATCGTCAAAGGTTTGCGTTTCCGGATCGAAAGACAACTTCCGTCCACCGAGACGGTAAGAAATATTCCCCATGTGAACGAGAATCGCACTGCGATGGCCTATCAAGATGTCGGCGTTAGGACGTTTCCGGGTTTTCATGCATTCCAGGAAATCGTCTTTGTGAGGGGCGTCAGGGAAACGGCCGTATTCTTGTTCGACGACTTCACCGTCTTTGGTGAATACCTGCCAACCACCGCCGTGTCGTCCAGCGATCATGAATCCTTCAGTTCCATACAATTCGATGCGCGTAGAATTTTGATGCCAGAAGGGGAATTGATCGCTTTCCCGGATGTCCATCGGAGTTTTGCTCATATACGGGGCATATTGAATATTTTCAAAAGTGACCACCATATCGTCGAACTGAAAAGTCGCCGCTTGTGTATCGGGCACTTCGCGGTCATCGTCGAAGGCCAGATTTCCACCAGTACAATGAACGTTTTTGGCAAATTCCTTTTGGATCAACCATCGGGCGAAATCGATTTGGTGTATGCCGTCGTTGCCCATATCTCCACCGCAAAAGTCCCAATAAAAAAGCCAGCCTTTGCGCGTATCTGAATGATAATTATCCTTCATCGGAGCGGGTCCCACCCACAAATCCAAATCGACTTCCGGTGGTGTTGCAACCTTTGGAGGTTCGTGATAGGGGCGACCGGATTTTAAGTTGAATATTTTACACAGATGGATGGTGCCCAGTTTTCCGCTTTTGATGTATTCGACGGCTTTTTTCGCATAGGGAGCACTTCGGGTTTGAGTGCCGACTTGGACAACACGGTTGTATTTTCGAGCGGCCTCCACCATTTTCTGACCGTCAAAAATATTGTGAGACGCCGGTTTTTCGACATACACATCCTTTCCCGCCTGACAGGCATAGACCGTTGCAGGGCCATGCCAATGATCGGGTGTGGCGACGATCAGGGCATCGAGATTCTTGTCATCCAAAATTTTTCGAAAGTCCTGTAATTTCTTGATATTGGGATTGTGCTGTTCTTTGAGAAGATTGTAGACACTCTCGCCCCGCCTACCGTCCGGATCGCAGAGATAGGCAATCTCGACATTTGGACGGCGCGCAAATCCACGAACAAGCGATGTCCCTCGCCCCCCGCAGCCAACCAACCCCATCACGATTTTCTCGTTTGCTCCATGCGCACGCTTCCAATTGGCAAGCGTCAGAGTGGACATTCCCGCTGCAACACCTGTAATCCCTTTACCTGTATTCGAGAGGAAAGAACGTCGATCGATTTGTGTCATTATAGTCTCCTGTCCTCTTTTCCGTTTTTTGAATAGAAATGACATTCAATCTACGGTAGCAAGAGTCGAGGAGGATTGCAAGAAGAATCAAAGAATGGCTTATGTTGTTGTCTGTATATAATCAATGTTTTCATACAGTTCGGATTCACTCCTGTTATAATTTAGACGATATGTTGTTGTACGTAGATTTGACATCTTCCCAAATATTCTCGAAACCACTCTTCAAATCTTCCCAAATCTCTTCTCGGGAATTTTTGATGTCCTCCAATTTGATCTGCGCCTTTTCCTTCTTTAATTTCAAATCATTGACCGTTTCTTGATATTTGATTTTGGCATCGGCGGAAGCATTCTCCGATTTGGCTTTGAGCCGCTGAATTTCAGCGTCCAGTTTGTCGAGTTGGGCTTGCATTTTTTCAATGTAGGCGTTTTTGTCTGACATGATTCACTCCTTCAATTATTGAATCCGTAACTGAATATTTGTATAAGTAAATTTTGTTCCAAAAATTGAATAATATATCTAACCTATTCAATTCACTGATGTTATGGGCGATTTACCTTTGATTGGTATTGAATGTCGATTGAGTAATATCTTAACACTTATGTGTTTATTAGATTCGTTTGCTTGAAAACTGCTGAATACGAGCTGTATAGAAGATTCATCCTTCACATTGACGAAAGGGAGCCATTTATGAGATAATGATTAAATTTTTACGAAAGGAGGATAAACAGAAACATCTCGATTTATGGTTACAAAGTCTTAGCCGGCCAAAGTGTAAATGAAAGCGAGGTACAAAAATGAGAAATTTAAAATTTATTTTCCCCCTTTTCCTTCTCCTAGCGTACACAAGTTACGCACAAGAACCAATTGGTATTTTCGACAACCACATCGACATCGGCGAACCATCGATTCCAGGTATCGCAGAATTGGATGGAGATACCTATAAAGTCGATGGAGTCGGAAGCACGATCAATGATTTCGCGGATCAATTCCATTTCGCTTACAAAGAAATGTCGGGAAATTTTGCCATTGAAGCCAATCCATGGCCATTGGATGACGTTGGCCGCGGCGGTTTGATGGTTCGTCAGGATCTCGATCCCGATTCGGTCCACATCTCCTTATTGATGACTAGTGGAGCGGCTTCCGACAGTAACTCCGATTTTGGATCCGTATTTCCCACTTTCCGTACCTTGAAGGGCGGTGCAACCAAGCGGGATGGGGATCCCTATGACCAACCCGGAGGTTTTGTCCCAGAACATACCGGTCCGATCCGTCTTGAGCGAATTGGGAACAGTGTCCATCTGTATACCCAAAATGAAAACGGTGAATGGGTGTACCTGCAGTCGGAAGTGGCTCCATTAGAAGATCCCATCTATGTGGGATTGGCTGCCACTGCAGAAAATGATAATAATTTTGGAATTTTTGAGTTCACGGATGTCGCGATTGAAGAGTTTCCACTCGCTGTGAATCGTTCATTGCCCTCCGATGATTTTGAACCGGGTATGTCCATTAGTCCTGTCACACTGACCGCTTCGGTACGCGATGGTCAAACGGTGAATGCACTCGTGAACGAAGTGGCGCCGGCCGGCGCAGTCGTCTCGAATATCCAATCATCGGCTGGTCAGGTACTGGATAACGGAGACGGTACGATTACCTGGACACTCGATGATTTCTCCGGCGAAGCCACACTGACATACGATGTGAAACTTGGCCGTGCCCGTTCAGCCGCATGGCAGGGAACTTTCTCTGATGGAGTCAATCTGGAAAGTTACATCGGGGGTGTCGCCGTCTTACCGACCGATCCGACTTTCACACCGCCAGAAGATCCGATTGCGGTCGATCTATTGTTTCCTACAGTGGTCGAAGCCGAACAAGCGAACAATCTCGATCCCGAGAATTGGGGGTTGATGCTTGATCCCCGAGTGGATAGTGGAATTGTAGCCGTTTCCATAGGAACCGGTGCAGGACAGAATTTGGAATATGCCTTTGATGTTCCGGAGGCAGGGACATACTACTTTTTCTGGCAGACACGCGGCGAAGATGGGAACAGCGATTCTTTCCATGTGGAAATCGATGTTCCTCCGGCTGGAGATGACACGACACGATCAAATATCGCAAGTTCTAATTCTTATGATATCCGATGGGTGCGTGATTCGGATCCAGGCCGCAATCCGCGTCCCTTTGATCTGCTTGAAGGTTTAAATTATCTCATTGTCGGTAACCGGGAAGACAGTGCCAGTTTTGATTGGGTAGCGATTACGAACAATCCCAATCTCGATATCGCCAATTTTGATCAAAACATCGTGGCTCAAATATCCCGTGCGATCGACACTCGTATGCTCGATTCCGGTTCCTTAAGCACCTCTGTTTCTATCGAAGCCGCCATCCGTTCCGGAATTAGCGACAATGCGGTCATCACAGAAATTCCCCCTGCAGGATTTACCGTATCGAACGTGAGTGCATCCGACGGTTCTCCCCAGCAGAATGCTGACGGCTCGATTTCCCTGGATGTCACCGGAGTCACCGGTAAACAGATTACTCTTCAATACGATGTTGCCGCACCTGCTGACAGTGCCGGAATATTCCGTTTTGACGGTGAACTTGCTGTAGGCTCGGATACTCCTCTCGATACAGCCGGAGACGATTCCGTGTATGTGCTGGGGGCTTCTCGCGATCCGATCGGAAAGACCGCCTATGTGTTCCGAAATGTCGGTGCGAATAACTTTACCGACCGAGTCATTATTGCGTATTTGGAAAACATTGTAGGTGTGGATGTCACGCAGTTCGATGACACCAATGCTTCTGGCTACGAAATGCCGGCCGATCTAAGCGGTGCGGATATGACCTATGTCTGCGAAAGTGTCGGTTCCGGGAACTTCGCGAACCAGTTGTATCATGAAACCACAGAAGTGCCGATTGTCATTGGTGAAATCTTGATCGGTGACGAAGTCCTTTATCAAGCCGGTGAAGGAACCGGCGGCGAGGATGGCACGGCTGTGGAAATCGTCGATAACCAACATCCCATTACACAAGGCTTTCCGCTCGGAGTCGTGCAGGTGTGGCCTGAACCGTTGCAAATGGGTTACTTGGACAATCCGCCTACGGGTGTTCATGTCTTGGCTACCGAGCCGGGCAATCCCGATCGCGCCCTTCTATGGGTTGTTGAGCCGGGCACGACCGTCAACGGACAGCTGGTACCGGGTATCCGGATTGGCACATGGGTGCAACTCAATGGATTCACCGTTTTGAACGCAGACGGCTTGCGCTTGATGAATCAAGTGTTCGCTTATGCACTCGGCGAAGAACCGGTTGATGTAAAAGACTTTATGCTTTATTGATTCAAATTGCATATCCGTTAAAAAAGGCAGGTGAAACACCTGCCTTTTTTTCATCGAATGTGTGGAAATTTCAAGGTATGAATAAGCAATCTATGAGGGGTGATTTTGCAACCAAAACTTTAAGTCATTGATATCTTGAAAGTCCCATATCAAATCAGCGAGTTCCTCTAACTGAGTACTGGATAATTCTCGTAACTGAGCGTCCAATACCGGTTCAATCGTGTTGAATTTTCGTTGAAGGAAGCGATAAATAATGGAAAACTCCCCTTTTTGAAGCTCTTCATGGATATCTTCTTAGATACCTTCTTGTTTTCCTTCTTCAAGTATCTGTTGATATATGATTGATTCAAGCATGATTTCCTCTCTGAATACTTGATGGATTAATTCTTCGTTGAATCGGAGTCCTGCAAGTATTTTAGCACAACCGAATATGAGTGCTTCCTCATTTTTGTTACGGCATAGCAAAACTGGCTTTTTTAGGAAGTTGATTCAATTCATCATCCTCTCCTACCGATTCCATTTGGCGGACATTGAAGTAAATCATTTCAATATCCGGATCGGGATACTCGGTCAAATAGAGGTAGGAATCCGGATATTCACCAGTCGTGAAACCGATGGTCTTCCACCCTTTTACCATACAAACTAAGCAGGAAGGTCCGAACATCTTTGCCAGAAGCGGCCCTCTTATACTATTCGGATCAATAGTGAGTGTTCTCAAATCGGTTTGGGCGATTTTCGGATTGAACGTCCGATTTAGACCGAATAGAATCGGACCTCTCATTACGGCCACCCGTCCCGCCTGGGCTTTTCGCCCTTTGATCAATCTCCATTTCATGGGGAAATGCAATTCAATACAATCTCCTGGATTCCATTGTCTTTCATGAGTAAATGCCGTTCCACCAGGCCATGAGTCTGTGAGAAGGTCGTCATTGACAATGATTTCTGCTTTTTTACACCAGCGCGGAATTCGGAGTTGGACCGGAAAGACCGACGGTTTGAATGGATTCAGAGAAATCATCACTTTGCCGGATCGCGGGTAATGAGTGTTTTGCTCTACATGGAGAGATACACCATTCTTGAAATCAATCGTGGCTTCCGATTCGGTAAACAAATTGACAGCCAATCCGTCATTGGTTTTATAATAAATCATCCCCGGCAAATCGGCGACAATTCTCCGATAATTACCGGGGCAGCAATACGTATCGTATTTATAATATTTACGCTTTCCTTCAAAGGGGGTAAAATACCGAATCTGTCGTCCGTCGGGAGACTGCGCGGCAAACAATCCGTTATAGATCGATCGTTCCATCCAATCCCCGAACCGCAAATCTCCAGTAATTTGAATCCAATTGTCCAGCAGCCGGATCCAATAGGCAGTGGCGCATGTTTCTCCCAAACCGTCTGTCCCATCTTGATTGTTGTGCCAGCATTCATTTTGTCCACACACGCCGGGAATCGTCAATCCGTCTTCTGCGATGAGGAATTCCAACAGACGTTCCGTCGTTTTCAGCAATGTGGGATTGGGCTGCAATCGGTACAATCGCAGTTGAGAAAGACATGTATGTAGATAGGCAAAGGCATGGCCTTTGACTGGTGAATACCTCCCCAAGACTATTTCTGCGTTCCATTCCGGAAGGGGTAAGGTATCTGTGCAAAATTCCAGATATCGCTGACAGCCCGTTTCTTCATATAACTGCAAGAACGATTCTTCCAATCCGACTGTTGCCATTTCCAAAGTAAACCGGTTTTGCAGAGTCAGTGATTTCAATTTTATTGGATATTGAGTTAGGATATAATTTGCTAAATGTTGAGCTGCATCCAATGATTTCTGCTGTTTGAAATAACGATAATCGCTACTCAGTCCGAGAACGAGAAAAGACATTTCCGCGATGTCCCAAAGCGTTTTATACCGCCGTTTGGGAAGAAACACGCCAATATATCCGTTGGGGTCCTGTGTTCTGAGAGTTTCGTGAATGACATATTCTTTGAGATCGAGAATCTGTTTCTCTTTTGTGTCGATGCCTAATCGTACGAGACTGTCGATCAACAATCCCAATCCGATAAAGCATTCTTCATTACGCTGATGTTGAAAGGGATACAAAAAGTCGTCATCTACATTTAAGGCGAGAAGATTGTTTTCCTGAGTGATATTAATGCGCCTTCCGATCTCATTTTTGACTTCCACTTGATCCAAGCGAAGGGCGGAAAAAGGATGGTTAGTAGGTGACTCTGCATGGATTGATCGGAGATTACAAAGAAGGAAAAATCCACCTCCTACAAAGATGATCATCATTAGATTCATACTAGACAGTAACCCAGGAAGAGAAAAAACCGGTTTCTGTAAACTGAGTAAGGAATCTGAACGATGAGTAGTGAATGTCATGGAAATACCGTAGATGAAAAAACAGGATGAAGATAAACGGAGTTTTCATCGAGAGAATTGGAGAATCAGGGTAGTCAAGAAAACCCACGCTGATTCTCCAATCGAATAACAAACCATTGTGGTTTATTATGCAATCAAACACGATGATGCTTACTCATGCTCCCGATTTTTCCGCTGTCATGAAGAGAAAGGTATTTCTTTTATTCCAACAATCTCATCAATACGCACATCGCTTCCTGACGAACGGTCAACACCTGTTGCAATTTTTCCTGGGATTTTTTCAAAGCGGCTTCCTTCGCTTTGCGAGCGTTTCTCAGGGCATCAAGTTTTGATTTGATTTGTTCTGCTGGGGCATCCTCCGATTCGAGAACTTCCTGCAAGGCCTCAATTTCCGGGTCAGGTTCTCCTCGAAATCCCCGGCGGTTTCCGCGGTCAGGCCGGTCTCCCTCATCTCCACCAGGTCGAGGACCTCTCATGCCACCAAAGAAACGAAAACCGCCGAAACCAAAGCTTCTCGTTTCCCGCTGTTTCTCCATGACATCTTCGACAAGGGGTTGAATGACTTTCCATTCCTCGTTGGAAAATCCCAACATTTCCTGATACCCTTCCATCATGCGTTGCCGCATCTGCTCCGGATCGAAATCTCCTCGTCCCCCTCGCGGTTGCGCACTGCAAATGAGTGTGCTGGACAGGAGAACAAGTGCGAGACTTGCCATAATGGTTGACCGTAATACTGATTTCATCATTTTCTTCCTCCGGCTATACTTGAGTGTTGTTCCAGAATTCATCGATTCTGATCAGGATAAAAAGCAGCAAGAAATGCACCAAACCGAAAACACGTAAATCGATCACTTTTAGTTATGACATGAGCAGATATTTCTCAAAAGCTCCGATGGTCTGCGCAAATTTTGCGCAATATAATCGTGTAATAACTGTTCCTGGCTTTGTACACTTCGTATCATTGAATGCAGCAATTTTGTTATTATAATAAACCTAATCATCACTAAGAGGTTTAAACCAACTATGAATTTATTGACAAGGAAATCTCGTAACGCTTTCACTTTGATTGAACTCCTCATCGTTGTTGCTATCATCGGCATTCTCGCCGCGATTGCCGTTCCCAATTTTTTAAATGCCCAAACTCGCGCCAAGATTGCACGGGTCAAATCAGACATGAAAGCGCTGGGTACCGCGCTTGAATCCTACTTCATTGATCATAATCACTACCCTAATTTTCAAGGATGGGAGGTACCAGCCCGCTACAATCCTGTCTCCTTTCATCTCATTCCCCTTACGACTCCGGTTGCTTATATCAGCAGCGTCAATCTAAAAGATCCTTTTCTCGAAGTCATTTCGGCCGGTGGTTATGACGACGAAGTGGAACGGCACTCCTATAATTATCGCAATTATGAAAATTTCAATGATGCCATCAATTTCAAAGCATGGGTGCTCAATAGCATGGGACCCGATATGGCCACCAACAACGGCCTGATGACGGAACCGTGGGCACGGGGAATTTGGAGCAGAGATACCTTTGCGATTTATCATCCTACGAACGGTCTTGTCAGCGCTGGTGATATCGCGATAACCGGCGGGGACACGCAATTTCAACCTCCCAACTACTGATCGTTATCATATAGGAATGGAAAGCTTATTCTATAGCATAAGGAGGAAGGGAAAATGATGAAAGTTATTACTTTTGTTTCACTTTGTTGCTTGTTGATCCCCATGGCTTCTTCTGCAAAAGAATCATTCGAGGAAGATATCATCAAGACCTCCGCTGGGGAATTGAGAATTACTTTTATCGGACATGGGACTTTACTGTTTACGTTCAATGGAAAAGTCATTCATGTCGATCCTGTCTCTCGGGAAGCCGATTACACCCAAATGCCAAAAGCGGATTTGATTTTGATTACCCATGAACATGGTGATCATCTCGATCCGAAAGCCATCGAAGCCATTCGCACAGATCAAACCGAAATTGTACTGACCAAAATCTGTGCGGAACGCGTAAAGGATGGTATCGTGATGAAAAACGGGGATCAGAAAACCGTTTGTGGTCTCAAAATAAAAGCGGTTCCGGCTTACAATATTATCCATATGCGAAGCGGAAATACTCCATTCCATCCGAAAGGCAATGGAAACGGTTATATCGTCACTTTTGGTGATAAAACTGTCTACATCGCGGGGGATACGGAAAACACTCCCGAAATGAAGGCACTTACCGGAATCGATATTGCATTTCTTCCCATGAACCTCCCCTACACCATGACTCCGGAAATGGTTGCCGACGCCGCCAAAGCATTCAAACCCAAAATTCTCTATCCTTATCATTTCGGAAACACCGACACGAACGAATTGGTGAAATTGATGGAAGGAATCGAGGATATTGAAGTGCGAATTCGTGATATGAATTAATCTGACTTCAGCGCTGGTGTAATTTTACCGATCCATCTAAGATGTACTTTCACAGTTGAACCGTCATGTATCATTTTCAAGGGGATTGCCCGATGGCAACTATCGTTTCCCCCCATGGATTATAAGGAATCAATATCATGAAACGTAGACAATTTCTCCAATCGACGGCCGGCGCTCTGACCGGTTTCCACCTTCTCTCGCATTTCAGTCACGCAGAAGAAGAATCCGATAAACGTCCCAATATTCTCTTTTGTATTGCAGACGATGCTTCTTATCCTCATATGGGGGCCTATGGTTGTCCATGGATCAATACGCCCGCTTTTGATCGTGTCGCGCGTGAAGGAATTCTATTTACACGCGCATATACCCCGAATGCCAAATGCGCACCGTCTCGCGCATGCATTTTAACCGGCCGGAATACCTGGCAGTTGGAGGAGGCCTGCAACCATTGGTGTTTCTTTCCTGAGAAATTCAAGACCTACCCCGAAACGTTGACTGGGCATGGGTATCATGTGGGATACACCGGCAAAGGCTGGGCACCCGGTATACCAGGCACGATTGATGGGAAACCGCGCCAGCTGGTTGGGGCTCCCTATCAAAAACGAAAAATGGAAGCACCGACTCGTTCTATCAGCAGTAGGGATTACGCAGGGAATTTTGAATTGTTCCTTAACGATAAACCGGATGATCAGCCATTCTGTTTTTGGTATGGTGGCCATGAACCGCACCGTTCATACGAATACGGTTCCGGTATCCATAAAGGAAACAAGAATATCGATGAAATTGACCGTGTGTTTCCGATATGGCCGGACAATGATACCGTTCGCACAGACCTTTTGGATTACGCTTTTGAAATTGAATATTTTGACAAGCACTTACAACGAATGCTGGCCATGTTGGAAGCACGGGGAGAATTGGAAAATACTCTTGTGATCGTAACCGCGGATAACGGTATGCCGTTCCCGCGAATCAAAGGGCAAGAGTACGAATATTCCAACCATTTGCCTTTAGCGATCATGTGGCCGAAAGGAATCAAAAATCCCGGCCGAGTGGTGGATGACTATGTAAATTTCATCGATTTCGCTCCCACGTATCTCGAACTGGCGCAAGTCAAGCCGGAAGAGTGCGGGATGGAACCGATCACCGGTCGTAGCCTGACGGATGTTTTCAAAAATGGTAAATCCGGAATCGTCAACCCAGAACGGGATCATGTGCTTATTGGCAAAGAACGCCATGACGTAGGCCGGCCTGATGATGTGGGATATCCCATTCGCGGAATTGTTAAAGGTGGATATCTTTACCTTCATAACTTCGAACCGGAACGCTGGCCGGTGGGCAATCCGGAAACGGGGTACACCAATACCGACGGCAGTCCTACAAAAACAGAAGCCTTGAATACTTTACATGATTCTCGTCCCCGGAAATATTGGGAAATGAATTTTGGCAAACGAACGCAAGAAGAACTCTATGATATTCGTGTCGATACCGATTGCATCAACAACTTGGCAAACAATCCCAATTATCAAGCGCTGAAAGAAGAACTCAAAAATCAACTGTTTGCAGAGTTGAAAGTACAAAACGATCCTCGTATGTACGGCAAAGGGTATATTTTTGATGAATATCCTTATGCCGATGAGAAATGGAAGGGGTATTACGAAAAACAGATGAAGAGGGAAGCGCCAACCCCCGGTTGGATCAGTCCTTCCGATTTCGATCACCGGATGGATTAGTGTAGAGGAGCCTTCCTTGCGGCATGTTCAAAAAGCCTACAGTTTTTATCAAACTCAATTCTGGAGATTTTTGCTTTGATTCGCGCGTTCAAATCATTCGTCACGGCTATCACTTCCAGGCGCTCCCCATGACCGATTTGATTACAGGCCTCTAAAAAAAGTAACCGATTATATTACTATGAGAATTTCCTATTTTAGGTAGTCTTTGTATAAGTTCATTTATTTCAGTGTCTTATAAATAATATTCTTTCAGGCACTTTTATTGCTACTATATGGAGAGAGCAAATATCATTCTCAAAAAGGTGCAAAATGAGAGACAATAAAGAAATTCTGATGGAAGCGGGAACCAATGAACTGGAAATTCTGATTTTCGGTGTGGGATCGGAATGCTTTGGGATTAACGTTGCGAAAGTGCGGGAAATCATCAAAATGCCGCAAATCAACAAACCGCCTCAAACCTCCCCCATGATCGAAGGAGTGATCAACTTACGGGAACAGATTATTCCGGTAATCAATTTGAGGAAGGCATTGGGGTATCCTCAAAAAGAAAATGAAGCGAGTGATCGAGTGATTATCTCTGAATATCATCAACAATGGTTCGGTTTTATCGCCGATTATGTGGATACCATTGTGCGTATTTCATGGAAAGACATCGAGCCACCGCCTGCGACTCATCAACATACCCATGTGTTGACGGGAATTGCTCATCTGGAAGATAAACTAGCCTTAATGCTGGATGTGGAACACTTGACGGAACCTCTAATCCAATTGGCGGAAGTCCGAGAAGCGTATACCGAGGATTCAAAAAACGAAAATGTGGTACAAATTCGTTCCATGAAGCGGATTTTAGCGGCTGATGATTCCGGCATCATCCGTACATTGGTGAAAGAAAAATTGAATGAAGCCGGTTATACGAATATATACATGACGTTCAACGGAGAAGAGGCATGGGAGTTACTGGAAAAGGAGCCAGAAATCGATTTGGTGATTACGGATATCGAGATGCCGCAATTGGACGGATTGCATCTCACACGATTGATTAAGGCGGATGACCGATTCAAGGCGATTCCGGTCATTATATTCTCTTCGATTATCAGCGAGGACAACCTCAACAAAGGGAATCAAGTCGGCGCGGATGAACAGATTTCAAAGCCTGAAATTCACAAATTGATTGGCCATGTAGACCGGTTATTGAGGATCGGATGAATCTGGATATGTAATAAAAAATGTTTGACCATTTGGAGTGTTCAAACGAAAAAGAGATTAATTGATCCCACATTCCGCTTTAATCTTGCGAAACTGCTTGCCATAAAGCGCTAGCCATTCGAATTCCGCTGCAATCCCCAAATCCAAACCACATTTTTCCGATTCAATCCACCGATGACATTTCATCTCCTGTGTGACAAATTCAATCGTATCTTCCGAAAAGATGAAGGGCTGCCACATTTTCCGAAATTCTTGTGCGTATAGTTCAATCCATTCAATGGCTGACTCATTTCCGAAATCATTTTTACTCGCTTGGTAACGGAGGATCGATTCTATTTCCAATCGACGAAAGTCGTTGTCGGTGATCAAGAGTATATGATCTTTCATTGGATTGATCGGCTGCCATTGAAGGCGGTTGATACGATCGATTCTTCGTTCATACTTTTGAGTACAATTCATATGATCTACTCCCATGATCATTTGTTTTACTCCTGCATTCACGGTGAATCACCGATTTTGACAATACCATTTACACTCTTCCATGTTTTTTCAAAAAAGATATTGTATTTGAAATACAGGCCAATAATATGTTACCTCCTTTACTGATTTATGGTGATTTTCGCCCTCCTAATGTGAAAATTATCTCCATGCTCCCATTTTTTTCAATGTCTTTTTGTATAAATGTTACACTGTAGAGAAAGAATCGGACATAGAATTAAAAAGGATAAGAACATGAAATCGAAAAAAGGTCAAGAGACAGTTATCGTTTATTCCTCTGAACATGGGGAAATGTGCCCCGTTTGCGAGAAACCTGTTTCCCAGTGCTCATGCAAACAAAAACAACCATCAAACCGTGGGGATGGTATCGTACGAGTCGCAAGGCAGACAAAAGGGCGAAAAGGGAAATGCGTCACGGTTATTACGGGAGTTCCCCTTACACTCGACGGACTCCATACGCTGGCAAAAGAATTGAAAAAAAAGTGTGGGATCGGTGGGACGGTGAAAGAGGGGACTATTGAAATGCAGGGCGATCAACGGGATCGGTTGGTGGAGGGATTGAAGAAGTATGGGTATACGGTGAAACGGTCGGGGGGATAAAGGAAAACGATTGTCAAGTAAATGAATCTTATTTAGGTGGTTAACTGATAATGCGCATTCGATTTGGATCCTAATTCTTAACTATCCTTCCCATCCGCATAATATGAGGTCAGCTCAACAAACCCATCTTTTGGATAATCCACAACAGGACATTTTTCAACGATCACTTTTATTTGCACCAGACGATTGGACGACTGAGCAAAGTACTGTATGCGATGTGTGGTACGTTACTGCTACAGCAGTTGCCCGATTTTCTTTTTCGGATGCCCCCCAATTGTCTGGTATTGCTGGCGCGTTTTTTCAATTCTCTCTATATGGTGTTGGTCAAACGTGAGGTAACCAATGAGAATTGTCATCGAAAACTCTAGGTTCAAGTTGATGTTCACTGAAAAGAAGAGTATGATAAAATCCCCTATATATGTACCTTGCAAAATCAAGGAGATGCATTGTGGTTCGTGTGTTGTTGGATATGTGCGTGGCCAATTTGGAAAATCCTTCGAACATATATCAAGATGAAAACCGGAAACGTTTATTGTTGAAAAAAGGTGTTCCTCTGACCGATCATGCGAAAAGCCTTTTGAAACAGAATAAAGTCAAGTATTTGGATTTTCCTTTGCCTTTCGAGGCATTCAATCCTCCTCCTTACACGTTTGATCAAGAAACCGAAAGCGCTTTTTTTCGTTTGATTCGGGATACATACCTTGCTTTTCGAGAAAATTCGGTGGGCGATCCGTTCGAAGTTCGCAAGCAAGCGTATGAGATTATTGCGCAAGCGGCTGCGGAATTCCGAAAGATAGTTCGGACGGAACGGCCGATCGATGATACGCCTCCAAGACGACATGCCAAATCCGTGATTCATTTGCGAACAGTGGGAGCGTTGGAAGATTATTTGTATGAACATGCAAAGAATGTGGCTCTAACTTGTGTCGTGCTTGGGTATGATTATTTTGGCGAATCAAAGCAATTACTTTCTGAATTACACAAAATTGGTGTAGCAGGCATGTTTTCCGATATCGGCATGGTGAAGGTTCCCAGCCGTATTTTAAAGAAAGAGGAAGATTTGACGGAGGAAGAGTGGGCAATTGTTCATCAGCATCCGAAAACAAGCGCTGAATTTGTCGGCTCAATGTTCCGGCAAAAGGAATTTATTACCTCCAAAATCGTCTTATGGCATCATGAACGATGGGATGGTACCGGGTATCCGGCAAAAAAACAAGGGAAAGAATTGGATCCGTATGTCCCTCTTGTGGCGGTAGCGGATTCCTATCATAGTATGACCTCAAAGCGATATTTTCGGCAAGCGATCAATCCGTTCGAATCCCTATTCCAGCTCAATGTGCAAGCCAAAAAGCGGTATAACGAATTGGCTGTGAAGTGTTTGAACTACAGAATCGCTCCTTATCCGACCGGTTCTGTGGCACGGTTTGCGAAGAGTAAAGCCATCCAAGTGGTTCGATTGGGGAATACTCCGCCTGAATTCAACGATATCCGTCTTTATTTGGACCGTAAACGGGATCAATATTACAATATTCCGAAAACTGTTTGCTCTTTTGTTCCCAAACGAGTTCCTAAACCGCTGCCCACTGTGGAGATCGGCAAGCATTTGGATAAGATTGAAAATCCGATTGATACATACGATCTGCTGACGTTATACGGATATACTGGAAAGCCGTAACTGTTGATTTTTGCCTAATTGCGTTCCTTGTCTGTTGCATTGCCGTTCCCTTTTGGGGCACGGCCATCTTGGCCGTATTGTTCATTCGTATACATTTCTGGTGAAATTAAAATTTACAAAGGATAGTATATCTATATATGGATTTGGTTTGCGATTCTGGAGAGATGAACAACGGTTGATGGGGGATGATAAAATCAACCAAATTTCATGATAAAGAAAATCCGATTCAATCCTTCTTTTCCATAATCAATGAACGCAACGCTTCATTGACAGATTCTTCTGTGGGAAATTCTTTTGCCACATCGGGACTGAGCAGTACAAGATTTGTTCCAGACCGATACGCTTCAAAATATTTCCCACGAACGCCTGGACCAAGGTCTTCGCGTTTGTATTCCGGGCGAAGTTCGTCAGTGTTATCCTTCTTCATATATTTTCCTTTCATTACGAGTTATAAGACGTGCAGTAATGATTCTTATTCTACCTCCTCTGAAAGCATGCGCGACGGTAAGAAGCCGATCCAATCGTGACAAACCAAAACTCAGATACCGATCTTCTTCGAATGAATGATCAGGATCATTAAACAAGGAACTCTCTAGCAATATCTCAGAAAAAATCAGGGGTTTTTCCAATCTGTTTCTTGACGAATTGATTCGTACAATTATGACAGATTGTACAGGATTGATCACTTTATTGCTATTCGTGGTTCTTGCTATGAAATCGATAATAGCGTATTATTATGTTTAGTGTAGTTGCGGATCAAGATATTCACAGTGATATTTCAAGAATTTCCAACCTGCTTTTCTCTATTCATATGGACACGGCTTGAGATAGACTAATAGAGACCAATGATCACGACTGAACAGTTGAATTTGCTCCCCAATGAACCGGGCGTGTATCTCATGAAAAACGGCCGGAATGAGATCGTGTATGTCGGTAAGGCCATCGACATTCAGAAGCGTGTCCGTTCTCACTTTCGGCGGAGTAATGGACAGTTTGCCTCACCGTTTGTCGAAGTGATTGAGCATGTGGAAACCATCATTACGGACAGCGATGTCGAGGCCTTGTTGCTCGAATACAATCTCATCAAAAAACACAATCCGCCTTTCAACGTTAAATTAAAGGATGACAAACGGTATCCCTATATCAAAATCACGATGCAGGATGATTTCCCGCGTGCCTATTTGACACGTACCGTGGAGGCGGACGGGGCACGGTATTTCGGGCCGTATCCGCATGTCACGCAGGCGAGACGGACACTTTTTGCCTTGCATGAAATTTTCCCGATTCGGACGTGTAAATATGAATCGGGTGATTTATTAGGAGTTCGTCCGTGTTTGGAGTATGAGATGGGGCGATGTTGCGCACCATGCGGGGCAATTGTTGGAATAGAAGAATATGCCCAACTGTGCCAAGGTGTGATTGGCTTTTTGCAGGGGCATACAGATAGTGTCATCCAGAAACTGAAAAAGCGAATGGAAGAATGCGCTGAGGGATTGTTGTTCGAAAAGGCTGCGTTTTACCGCGATATTCTCGAAGCGGCACAGCAGTTTGCTCATCGGCAGAAAATGATGCATCGTTCGGTGGAAAATCAGGATTTTGCCGGTTTCGCCCGGGTTCACGATATCGCTTGTGTCGCTGTCATTCGCCGGAGAGGAGGCCGGGTGGTCGGCACCTCGCGGCATTTTTTGGATGATGTTTCGCAGGCGGATGTGCAGGAAAGTCTCAATGCATTTCTGGAGCAGTTTTATGCGAAAAATGTCGATATTCCGAAAGAGATCTTTATTTCTGCGACAATCGGCAGTGAGCGTATGAATGTTGTGGAAAAATGGTTGGCGATGATTTCTGAGAAATCGGTCAAGATTAAAACTCCACATCGTGGAACGAAACATGCCATGCTGCAGCTGGCGGAGAAGAACGCAACTCATTATGCGGAACAGCAGTATCGGAAATTGCATGGGGTGAAACGGAGTGTTTCGAATGAGGTCATTGCCCTACAAGAATCGTTGAAATTAGAGATTCTACCTTTGCGTATAGAAGGATATGACATTTCGACTACTCAAGGGAACGAGGCGGTGGGTTCGATGGTAGTTTTTCAAGATGGGAAGCCGTTCAAATCGGGCTATCGGCGATACAGGATCAAAGAAGTCGATCAGATCAACGATTATGCGATGCTGCAGGAAGTACTGAGGCGGCGATTCAAACATGGGGAAGGGGATGAAGCGGAAAAAAAACGATTCGCCGAACCGCCGGATTTACTACTCATCGACGGAGGAAAGGGGCAACTCAATGCGGCGTTGGAGGTGTTGGATGAACTCGATATCCGGCATTTCCCGATATGCAGTTTGGCGAAGCGGGAAGAAGAGATTTATCTGCCCGGTTTCTCGTATCCACTTCGTTTGGATCGGCGAAATCCTGGACTCCGGCTGTTACAGCAGGTGCGTGATGAATCGCACCGGTTCGGCATAACGTATCATCGAAAGTTAAGAGGAGAAAAGTTCAAAAAGAGTCTTTTACGGGATATTCCCGGGATCGGTCCGACGAAAGAGCGCTTGTTGTTGACACGGTTCGGCTCGTTGGATGGATTGCGAAAGGCGTCGATGGAAGAGATTCAATCCCTTCCAGGAATCACCGGTGATTTAGTAGAACGAATACAAACTGCAATAAAAGAAACTGATGAATAGGAAGAATACGATGGGGAATGGACTGAGTCGATCCATAACGTTTCCGTTGTATCTATGGAGGGTGCGTCCTCGCTTTATCAATAATCCCGTCATTTTACGGGAATTAATAGAACGGCTGCGGAACCGGACATCGTTTTTATATTTAGGCATCATACTGATTATCGGCTGGATTACATTTCTGATGATCTGGCATGAATATTTGGAGATGTATGGCAATCCTATACGGTGGGTGCGATATTCGCGGGAGATGTTCATGGTGTTGAACTTCGTGATTGGTTCGGCCATTGCGTTGATGGTGCCTTTGATCAGTGCCAGTTGCATCAATTTGGAGTATGAACAAAAGACATGGGAATTGCTGTCGACGACTCCGCTCAGTCTGATGTCGATTCTGTTGGGAAAATTTCTATCGTCTGTGTTTTATGTATGGGTGATGATGCTTTCGATGATCCCCATATACGGGCTATGTTTGACGATGGGGGGAGTGTCTCCACAGGAGATCATGTTTACTCTTTTTTTATTTATGGAAATCGTGATTGTCGTTGGGTTGATTGGGATCTTTTGTTCTATACGTTGGAAGCGGATCACGCATTCCATCACGGCGACCTATTTTTTCGGATTTATGTATATGTTCGGGATTTCATTTGCCCGGCCTTTTTTAGATGAATGCATCAAATCTCTTAGCCGGGATTGGGGACCGGAAATGGTTGTTTCGCCGGTAATCATCGCCATTGTATTTTTTGTCAATGAGCGATTGCCAAATGAAGTTGGCCGATGGGTTCAAATGAATCCGTATCAGGCGCATGTATACATGAATATTGCGATGATCCTTTTTCTTGTGATCCTTTGTGTGTGGTTTCTCTCCAGAAAGATCAACGATGAGCGAGGACAGAAAGAAAGGATTTGGCGCTCATTTTTGAGACTATTTCGGATACCGAGGTTGTTGAAGGATCGTCGTATGATTTTTCGGGATGGGCAGAATCCGGTTTATCTAAAAGATTTGCGGGAATTGTATGGTGAATCCTATTCGCGTCTGTTGCGTTCCATTTTGATTTACTTTGGTTTGGGATTTCTTGTATTGATCCAGTTTGATATGTTCGGCCGGGAGTGGGCTATGGGGATGGCGTCTTACGCTTCCTTGCTGGTGCCGTTCATCATGCTCCCTTTTGCAGCGAACACATTTCGGGGTGAATTGGATCGGGATACATGGGAAATCCTCAGGACAAGCACATTAACCTCTAGAAAGATCGTTTCCGGAAAATTCTGGGCGGGTTTTCTGCAATTTCAATGGAAATTTTGGGCTTTTTACGGATTGTTGTTTGTGGTGGGATACTTTTTATCACGTGCCGATCTTCCCGTGACACCGTCGGAAAGGCAATACAATCGGTATATTTCAGCACAGGAAAGCCGGCATTTGATGTATATGTCATTATTACTGTGTAATGTTTCCGGTTGTTTTTATTTATCGTTGGGGATGTATTGTTCCACCCGGATGCGAAAGACGGTCGCCGCGTATGCGTTGCCGTTTACGATTACGTTGATGCTTCTCATCGGTATGCCATTTTTCATTATTATGATCCACGAGATTTTTCGATTTTCCGGTAGTGAGAGTGATCTCTATCCCTTCATGTGTTTGTTATCCCCGTTTTTCCTCATCATTTTGCGGGAAGATGTGGATCATGGGATGTGGACTCCTCTCCTTCTGTTTCAAATGATATGGTTGGTGGTTGGTTCGATTGTTTTGTTGAAGTGGACAAATTACCGAGTGAGAGAAAAACTGATAAAAATGTAACACCGCCGTCTCGGCGGCATGTATTAAGGGGGCTGCTTCCCTAAGGCAAGACGTTAGCCAGATCTTGATGTTTTGTGCGATATAGCAAGGGTAGACTTCGCTTACCCTTGGTACCCATTTGACTTCGCTTACCCTTGGTACCCATTTGACTTCGCTTACCCTTGGTACCCATTTGACTTCGCTTACCCTTGGTACCCATTGGGAAAGCATATGCGGAAATGCCGGCAGGATGCCGGCGATACAAATATTACGCTCATTCCCGATATGTTAGAAATCAGTTACTATAGTATATTAGGATATTACCAGGAGGTTTGCACTATGAGGAAGATATTTTTACCCGTTTGTCTTTTGGCGATTTGTGTGGTTGCAGAAGCGCAGCCGGTGTATCTCGATTTGAGTTCTCTCTATGATCGGGATGTGGTTTTGGAGGCAGGGGGAACCGGATTGACCGATCCGCTGGATGAGGATATTGGCTGGATCGATGACGGGACGTTGCCTTCCTCTTATTCGGATGGACAAGCCGTCACGACACAGGATGGACGCGCCAGTTTTCTTTTTGCTCCGTTGCAGCAGTCTTCGCTGGATGGGGTAACGATGAACGGGCAGGTGATCGATGTCGAGGATGGGAATTATAGTTCCCTTGATTTGGCTTTGCTTGCTGCGCCGGGAGCGTTTGGGAATCCGTTCAATTTTGTTGGACTCCATTATGCTGACACGACAATCGAGGAACGGTTCGGTCCGGTTGCCGGTTGGTTCAATAGCCCGACGGCCTTTGAGAACACCAGGTATTCATTTACCGATTCTAGCGATGTAGAAACGATTGTGGAGTTTCCGACGAATTGGAGCGATGATGAGGTGTATTATGTCTTGCAGGAACGGGGGAATGGAAATGCGAGTGGAAATCGCTTCGTTGATGGAACGGGTTTTGTACTCTATGTGATCGAGGATTTACAGGATATTGACGAAGCAACACTTGGTGTGACGGTCGGAAACAATTTTGTGATTTCCCTTTCCGCGGAGTATTGGGATCCGGAAGTCTCATTCGAAGAAGGATATACCGTCGTTGCCAATTCAATGGAGATATACGACGGCTTCGAGCATCGAGCATTGGGCAATCTGAAATTATACGAATTTGATGTGACTCCATTTTTACAGCAAAATACCGGTGAGTTGTATATTCTTTTAACCGATGCGACACCGCAAAACGGATGGGGGCCGTATATCCAGAACATCAGCCTCTATACCGGTGAGAATCGTGTTTTTGAGGAGACACTTGCACCGAAGGTCGATACGAGCAATGCGAGCGTATTCGGAATGTTTCAAACAAACGGTGGGGATGAAGAAAAGGAATTTTTATATGACAACAGCGGTTCCGGTCCATCCAACCGGGATCATCGTTTCGCGGATGGAAACGGATCGATCACTTATCGGTTCGATTTGCCGGATACAACGGATGAAGCGAAATTGACGGTCGATATGGCGAACAATTTTGTCGTTTCGTTGTCCGGTCCGACAGGCGTGGTTCGGTATGACCATGTCTCGCCAGGGACGGATGAGGAAAAGAATTACTTAGTGGATGAAGGGAACAGTATTCTCGGAAACGGCTATCGGTTTGCGGATGCGAGTAGTTATATGGTGTATCAATTCGATTTGCCCGATGATTTGACCTCTGCTGTCGCACAAATCAGCATTGGGAACCAATTCGTGATCGAAGTGGCTTCCGGAACCGATGGCGCGTTTGAAATCGAACAGGATTGGGTATTCGAAACCGGCCAGGAGCCGCGGGATTTGAGCAATCTCGATGTGTATGAAATCGAGTTGGATTCCTATTTACAGAATAATGCACAAAACATTGTTCAGTTTCGATTTTCGGACGGCCAGCCTGCGGATGGTTGGGGGCCGTATTTCACGAGTTTGTCGATTGTCAATCAAACAGGGAGCGGTGAAGTCGAATATTCTGAAGTGTTGAATTCAATGGAAATGTTCGGGGAAGACATTCACAACGAATACAACAAGAGATATTACACCATTGATTTATCGCCGATTTTACAATCGAATAATGCCACAAAAGAAGTGTTCGTCAAATTTACCGATGCAAGTACCGGTGACGGCTGGGGACCGGGTATTTTCTGGATGACTGTCTATGCGGGTGAAATCGAAATCCAGTCTGACCGTATGGTATTCAGCGGATTGAAAGCGACGAATGGAGAACCGGTGAACCATGGTCTCGCTCTTCTTCATCGCCGGTATGATCTCGATGCTTCCAAAACATTAAGTGAGATTACGCTTCCACAGCTTCCTTCCGGTGATGCGTTGCCGGTTTATTTGATGGCGGCGACGTTGAATCCAAGTGATACGGCGGTGGTACACTGGATGGTTCAGTAAACCTACGAACAACAATGGGGCAATCACGCAGAATTGCCCCTCTAAAATGTTGCGGTATTTTCGGGGGGGATGCCCACTGGTTGTCATCTTAAACCCCGTTGGGATAAGTTTCTTCGTATCCCTTGCTACTCCTTCATGCACAGGTGAATCGATTCCGCAACCATTTTCGAAGTGGCAAAAAACAACTATACTCACTCTCATCAAAAGTACTGATTCCCATTTTTTTCATTACACTATGTGAATCCCTAGCCAATGGACAGGGATAATTATTCTTTTTGGAGAAAACGAAATTATGCAGAAGGTAAACACAAACGATATTCCCTGGTCATGGGGAGACTCCGGCGTTCGCTATGTCATGCAGGGGCCGAACGTCGAATGGGGGATCTTGAAGCTGAAAGCCGGTCAGGGATCGAAAGATTATGGTAAGCATGTACACCATGAGGTGGAAGAGACATTCTATTTTCTTTCCGGTTCTCCGAAATTCATAATCGAAGGAACTGCACATCGGGTGAAACCGGGCGACGCCTACCGGGTAGAAGCCAATGAAGATCACGATTTGATCAACGATACCGATGAAGAGTGTGTCGCGGTGTTTATCAAATATCCTTATAATCCGCATGATCGCGAAGAACGCTAATTCAATCATAACATTATAGGAATGGAGTAAAGTGAATGAAGATACAACCAGCAGAACGTTTGTCTCATCTTCCTGTTTATTTGTTTGACGATCTCGATGCCCAGAAGGAAGCGGAACAAGCCAAAGGTGTCGATGTCATCGATCTCGGTGTCGGGGATCCGGACCGCCCGACTCCGAAATATATCATCGATGTTTTGAAACAGGCTGTCGACGATCCACGCAATCACCATTATCCCTCGTTCAAAGGATTGCCCGAATACCGCCGGGCGGTTGCGCATTGGTATAAGACCAATTTCAATGTTGAACTCGATCCCAATACGGAAATCATGAGTTGTATCGGGAGTAAGGGCGGCGTCGCCGCGCTTCCGATGGCGCTTGTCAATCCGGGGGATATTGTCTTGGTTCCGGACCCGTGTTACACCGCTTATATTCCCGGGATCATCATGGCGGGGGGAGAAGTCCATTATATGCCGCTACTCGAAAAGAACGAGTTTTTGCCCGATCTCGATGCCATTCCAGAGGATGTGTGTCAGCGGGCGAAACTCATACTGCTCAACTACCCCGGCAATCCGACGGCTGCGTTGGGGCCGATGTCTTTCTTCGAAAAAGTTGTGGAATTCGCGAAAAAGAACAATATCGTTGTGTGTCATGACGCTCCTTATTCGGAAGCCGTCTTCGACGGCAACCGGCAGCCGTCATTTCTGGAAGTGCCGGGAGCGAAAGAAGTCGGAGTCGAATTTCATTCTCTTTCGAAAGTCTTCAATATGAGCGGATGGCGTATTGCCCATGCATCCGGCAGCGCGGATGTCATTGCTTATTTGGGAAAAGTCAAATCGAATGTGGATATGGGAATTTTCCAGCCGATTCAGCATGCAGGAATCGCGGCCTTGACCGGAAATATGGATTTCACTCGAGAAACGACCAACATCTATCAGCGCCGGCGGGATGTCATGGTCGAAGGATTGAATTCTCTGGGCTGGAATGTACGAAAAAATCCGGCGACGTTCTTCATTTGGACACGGGTGCCGGAAGAGGGAACGCCTTCCATCGAATTTGCCGCCAAGGTGCTGCAAAAATCGGGGGTATTGATCACGCCGGGACGCGGATTCGGTGAGTATGGGGAAGGATTTATTCGCATTGCGTTGACGGTGGAAGAAGACGTTTGTCAAACCGTTGTAGAACGGATCAAGAAAGCAGGGCTTACGTATTGAATAATTAATATAAATAAGAATGAAAAGAGGGGCGGGAATCGCCCCTTTTTCATTTTTCACGTTCGTGCGGGCAGTCAATAATCCCAACAAGAGGCCAAATGAGAAACCTTTTCCGAAATAAAAAAACAATATAGGATTCAATCATTGTATTATCACTCAAAATCAATCGAAACGCGGGCAAGGATTTCGAATTCTCTTGATCTCGCTTGAACAAACAAAAGGAGTTTTCCAATGAGAACGATCCGATTTGTTGCCGTATCCATGTTATTCATGGTTTTTACCATATGTGTCCATAGCGATCAATCCTCTTATCGTTCCACGATTCCATCCAAGCTGGTCGCTTATGCTCAATTGCCCGTTGTCTCTATCGCAAAAACAGAAGCACCTGAGACGGACGAAACTCGCCCGCATGCGGGGATGCTGCGCTATCCGGATGTTAGCTCCAGTCATATCGTGTTTGTTTATGCCAACGATTTATGGTTGGTTCCGCGCGAGGGGGGCAATGCGTTTCCTTTAGCGAGTCCGCCGGGACAGGAAATGTTCCCACGTTTCAGTCCGGAGGGTCAAACGATCGCTTTTTTAGGAAATTACGACGGCGACAGGGACATTTATACGATACCTGTAAGCGGTGGGATTCCTTACCGTATCACCTATCATCCGGCTACGGAAATGATCAGCGATTGGCCATTGTCAAATCAAATCGTTTATTTTTCCAACGGATTAGCGGGTTTAGGGCGCCAAGCCCAATTGTTTACTACTTCTCCCGATGGCGGCATGCCGAAAAAACTGCCGGTTCCGTATGGCGCCAACGGAACCATCAGTGATGACGGCGTCTGGCTGGCGTACACTCCACATTCCCGCGATTTCCGAACATGGAAACGGTACCGTGGTGGAATGGCGACCGATATCTGGTTGTTCAATTTAGAAAACTATTCGTCTAAGAAGATCACCGATTTCGATGGCACCGACACTTATCCCATGTGGAATGGGAAAATCGTGTATTATCTTTCCGACGCCGGTCCCGCCCATCGGCTGAATATTTGGATGTACAACACTGAAACGGAAGAGCGAAAACAAATCACCCATTTTAAGGAATATGACGTGAAATTCCCGTCCATCGGTCCTGGAGGCAATGGGGAAGGGGAGATCGTCTTTCAAAATGGGGCTACGTTGTATCTTTTGAATTTGTTGACGAATCAAGCCAAGGCAGTGAATGTCATCATTCCTGGAGCGCGCCCGAAAATCCGACCGAAACGTCAAGATGTCAAAGGATATATCTACAATTGGAATGTCTCCCCGACCGCGCAGCGGGCTGTGATGGAAGCGCGCGGTGACATCTGGACATTGCCGGCGAAAAAAGGCTCGGTGCGAAACCTGACGCGCACCAGCGGAACGGCGGAGCGGGATCCATCTTGGAGTCCTGATAAACGTTGGATCGCTTATTTCTCTGACGCGACCGGTGAATATGAACTCTACATCATGCAATCCGACGGCAAGGAAGAAGCGCAGCGGTTGACATCCGGCGGGAAAGTGTTTCGTCACAATCCGACTTGGTCCCCCGATTCGAAACATATCGCTTTTACCGACAAGACCGGCTCTCTTTATATTCACACCATCGATACGAAAGAAACGAAATTTGTCGATAAAGATCCGTGGGCAAATACACCAAATTTAAGTTGGTCGCATGACTCATCCTGGCTTGTGTATACGAAAAACGGCGATAACCGCCTTGCCACCATTTATCTATATAACTTGGAAAATGAAGAGTCGCACCAAGTCACGCACGGCATGTTTAACGATTCGTGGCCGACTTTCGACCGCAAAGGGGATTTCTTGTTTTTTGCAAGCAACCGCCAATTCAGCGGCCCGATCTATGAAGACATCGGTACAACCTTCGTCTATACCAAGACAGACCGCTTGGTGGCCGTCCCTCTGCGCAAAGACGTTGAACATCCCTATCTAGCGGAAAGCGACGAAGAAACCTGGAAAGAAGAAAAAGAAGAGCCGGAAGATAAAGAATCCGATAAGAAAGAAGAAAAAGAAGAGAAAGAAGAGAAAGATAAGAATAAGGATAAAGACAAAGCAAAAGACGAAGAAAAGAAATCCGATAAAGAGAAAGATAAAAAAGAGGCTGAAAAGAAAGAAACGAAAGAAGAAGAAAAAGAACCTCTTGAAATCGAGTTGAAGGGATTCGAGCGAAGAGCGTTTCCATTACCGGTTCCCAACGGGGGTTTTTATAATCTTGCTGTCAATCATGAAGGGAAACTTATTTATACGCGCCGTGCTCCATCAGGCGGCGGCGGGAAAACGGAGATCAAAATTTTTGATCTGAATGATGAAAAGAAAGAGGAGAAAACTGTTCTTTCCGATGCCGGCAATTTCAAAATCTCTGCCGACGGCAAAAAACTGATGGTACAAAAAGGCGGCTCCTACGGCATGATCGACGCCGCGCCGGGGCAAAACCTTTCCGACACCATCGACCTGTCCGGTATGAAAACCACCATCGATCCCCGCAAAGAATGGAAACAAGTATTCACCGAAGCCTGGCGCATCCAGCGGGATTATTTCTACGATCCCAATATGCACGGTGTGGACTGGGACACGGTATACGAGCATTATTCGGATATGCTGGACGACTGTGCTACACGCGAAGATGTCAGTTTCATCATCGGGGAAATGATCGGTGAATTGAACGTCGGCCACACCTATTACGGGGGAGGCGATGTGGAAGGGGAACCAAGTACATCGGTCGGTATGCTCGGAGTGGATTTCGAATTGCACGAAGGCGCATACCGGATTGCGAAAATTTACAAAGGTGGTGTGTGGGATCTTGACGCCCGTAACCGGATCGATCAAATCGAAGATAAGAAATTGGAAGAAGGCGATTATATTCTCGCCGTCAATCGAGTTCCGATGAACACAAACCGCGATCCATGGGCGGCTTTTGTCGGTCTTGCAAACCAGGTTGTGACTTTGTCCGTAAGCGACAAACCTGAAATGGACGACAGCGCCAGGGATGTGGTCATTCAACTGAGCGGAAGCGAAAGCAACCTTCGCTTTCGCAATTGGATCGAAGAAAACCGCGCCTATGTCGACAAGAAAACGGACGGTAAAGTCGGTTACATCTATGTTACCAACACCTCCATCAACGGTCAGAACGATTTGTTCCGGCAGTTCTACGGTCAAATCGACAAAGAAGCGCTCATCATCGATGAACGATGGAACGGCGGCGGGCAGATTCCGACGCGATTCATTGAACTGCTAAACCGTCCTATCACCAATTATTGGGCACGGCGCGACGGGAAAGACTGGCCCTGGCCTCCGGATGCGCATCAGGGACCGAAATGCATGCTGATCAACGGAATGGCCGGCTCCGGTGGTGACATGTTTCCCGCGTTGTTCCGGCAGGCGGGATTGGGCAAATTGATCGGAACGCGAACTTGGGGCGGCCTGGTCGGTATCACCGGTTATCCGCGCCTCATCGACAGAGGCTATACGACAGCCCCCTCCTTTGCCTATTACGAAAAAGATGGAACCTGGGGGATCGAAGGCCACGGCGTCGATCCGGATATAAAGGTCGTTGACGATCCCGCTTTAATGGCCACCGGCGGCGATCCTCAACTCGACGCCGCCATCGAGCACATGATGGAAATGATCAAAACAAATCCGTACACACCCCCGGCACGTCCGGCGTATCCGGATCGAAGTGGGATGGGGATTGCGGAGGAGGATAAGTAGAGGAAAATGTTTCACCGCTGGGAGCGCGGGCATCCCTGCCCGCACTTTTTACGCACTCAGTCACTTCAACGCACGACCGGGCGGGCAAGATGCCCGCGCTCCGACCGACAGGCTTGCCTAATATAACATCATGGCGTTGTTCGATATGGTCATGCCTATTCACTCTTATTTCCCCTTACCGACCTGTTTTCTGTGTTTCTCAATTTTCTGTCGCTCTTCATGGGAATAATGATTTTTCTTACTTCTTTCTTTCCTTTTTTCAATCATACGTTGAAACGTGAATAAATCATCAAGTTCCCGCATTACTTTCTCAATTTTCGTCATCTTGTAATTTCCTTATATCGACTCGATCCTGTTCTGAATCACGGCATTGTTTCATCCAAATGATATCTTCTTTCCGGGCAATATGTACATGGCCGCCATCATAAGGCTCGATGAGAGAATTGGTGATAATATCTTTGTGTTTCTCTTCATTTCCTATTAGTATATCCACAACAAGATAATTTTCGCCCTCAATTTTCATAAAACGGTGTAATGTAAGGTTCGCCTTTTTGAAAGTCCATGGCTTTGCAGATTCAAAATACCCCAGTTCGTTCAAAATGTTCTTTGTTTTTTCAAATTCATTCTCCATGACAAGCAAGTCGATATCCCGCGTGAATCTTGGATGGGCGTGAAAAGCCATTGCGATTCCACCGATGAGGGCATAGTTGATTTCAATGTGTTTTAGTGCTTTTATGAGCTTAAAAAATTCATCATAGAGTTGCATAATAATTATACACGATAATTATACTATCATAATTTCTGCTTCCCCTAATGTTTACATCGTATTAATGCACGTTTTTTGGATTCTTGTCACTATACATATTTTTGTATTTTCAAACATTTCAGTATTCTGGGAGTGATAATACAGGATTACCATTATTAAAACTCCACAATTACATTAAATACTCATCTCAAAAACAAATCCTTCCACATCACAGAAGAAGGAATCAAATCAACGGTACCACTTTCAATTTCCCGCACTCTCTCATGAACCACTTGACACCAAGCCTGATCGACATCGGATTCCGATTCTTCATTCACCTCGAGATTCGTAAGAATCCAATATACCAATTCTGCTTTCTCATTCGTATTCATCTGATTGACTACTTCCTTTATATTTTCGATTGAATCTATCGCATTCACCAAGGACGTTTATATGTAATTGCATTGAACTGTATCTCTATATTATGACACAAATTCAATATTACCAGTGAATATTGTATATTTCATACGGTTCGTTTTAAAGGAAGGATGGAGAAAAAAGTATCTGGGAGTGCTGGGAGCGCGGGCATCTTGCCCGCTCAGTTATGCGTTGAAGTGACTGAATGCGTAGAAAGTGCGGGCAGGGATGCCCGCGCTCCGACCAATTTAGCGTATAAACAATTTCACGCTTTTGCTATCTGGCTCGCGTGCGCTTGGATTTTTCGCACCGCGTCCGCAATCTGGTCCATCGCTTCCCGTTCGGCGAGGAGCATGCTTTGGAAGAACCAGACGGCTTCTTCGTTGCAGAGTTTGTCGTTTTCGGGGCATTCGTTTTCTTTGAAATACCGGTCGATGCGATCTTTGCCGTAAACATGAATAAATCCAGGTGAATACAAAGTTTCTTTCATGAAGGTTTGCTTGTTGAGCGGTGAATAACCACTGCCGCAGGGGACGCCTTCTTCTCTTAGCGCTTTCATGAATTTGCTGCGCGGCATGCCGGCGAATTTGGAGGCGTCATAGCGGAACATGTAGAGGTGATAGGCGTTGCGGGTGGTTCCGCCATACATTTTTTCCGGATGAATGCCGGGAATATCGTTGAATTGCTGTGTCAAATACTCGGCGTTTTGTTCGCGTGTTTTGGCCTGTTCTTCCAGCCGGGTCATTTGTTCCAGCAACAAGGCGCCTTGAAATTCGGTCATCCGTCCATTGGTGCCGTTGTGAACATAGCCAAAACCATATTTGTTGGTTCGCTCCCGGCCGTTGGAGTGGAACGAGAAGCAGCGGTCCATCACTCCCTCGTCACTGCAGAGAATCGCGCCGCCTTCGCCGCCGCTAAGATTCTTCGTTACTTGAAAACTGAAGCAGCCGGTCTTTCCGAATGTGCCGACTCTTTTTCCTTTCCACTCTGCCAAATGAGCCTGGCAGGCATCTTCGATGACTGGAATATCGTGTTTCTTGGCGACGGCAAAAACCGTATCCAAATCCGCTACGTTTCCGCCGAGATGCACCGGAATGATACATTTCGTTTTATCTGTGATCTTTTCTTCGATTTTTTGTGCATCGATCTGGAAACTTTCGCGGTCCGTATCGACGTAAATCGGAAGAGCGTGCTGCATTAAAACGACGTTGATTGTTGCGACAAAAGTGTAGGGTGGCACCAATACTTCATCTCCAGGACCGACACCGAGAGCATTGAGAGAAGCTAGCAAAGCGTTTGTCCCATTCATCGTACCTAGACATTCTTTTGCCCCCATCAGTTCCGCATATTTCTTTTCAAAGGTTTTGACGTAATCGCCGTTGAGCCGGCACCAGCCTTTTTTCTCGAGAACATCTTTCCAGGTTTCGCGATCATTGTCTTCGATTTGCGGCCAGGATGGAAAACCTTCTGTACGCACCGGAATCCCGCCCATGATGGCGGGTTTGTCTTTTCGTTCGGAGGCGACGGCGGAAATGATCGTCGGACCGGCTAAACCAAATCCGGCGGTTCCGGCCGCCGATTTGCGGATAAAATCTCGTCTTTTCATCGCTTTCATGATCCCGTCTCCTTTACAGGGATTTGTGTGTGTAGTGATTTCTCTATCCATATAACCGGGATTCGAGGATGAGTAGGATGTTTTCGCGGGAAAATCCTTCCATCCAGTTCAACCGGATTCTACCCTACTATTATCTTGGCACAATTTGTGGTTTCGTTAAAGAGGGTTGTCGGGGGATGGAAGGGGGGGCATTTAATTCAACCTATTTTTATCAAACGTCATCCACGGAGGACCAAGCCGGACGATATCTCCCAAGCTCTGCACCCCGTTGCTAGGATCGTAATCGACGGAAAATCCTACCCGTTGGATCATATCCGGTCCGGCGCTGGCGATGCGCCAATAGGCACCACGCGTCGAGCCGGGCGCATTCCCCGCCAATTTTGCCGAGGTCCAATCGTAATAATCATACGTTTCCGTATGGAATTGGCTGGATACTTTTTCTTTCCCGAAGGGATCGGCGGGATAAAAAGAGATGAACGAAATCGGAGTCGTCAAGGCGGAAAATCGGCTGATGGCCGATCCGGACGCGATTTGCTGATCGATCAGATGGGCGACTGGATAGTTGCCGAAACTGATATGATACGATTCCAACGCAGTCGCCAATGTGCGGAAATCCGCCTCCACTCGCGCCACTTTCGAGCGAATCTGTGCATTTAGGAAATTGGGGACGGCGATGGCAGCCAGGATGCCGATGATTGCGACGACGATGAGGAGTTCGATTAAGGTGAATGCGTTGCGGTATATCATATGGTTATTTACTTTTCTGTATGAATAAGATCAGTTATATGAACTCAATGAAAAAAAACTTTAAGTATTATATCATAACACTGCAATCCGGCCACATTCATCCCCAAATTGTATGGCTTGATTTTGCCTTGCCTCATGAGCGTGGGCAGGTATAATAAAAATCTGTTTCATTTTATTTATCAAAATCAATGCAAGGAGTTCGCTATGTCCAATGAAATAGAAATTGCCGGCGGCAATTTTGAGACGGAAGTGTTGCAATCCGACGTTCCTGTTTTGGTGGATTTCGGCGCCAGTTGGTGTGGCCCGTGTCAGAAAATCGAGCCAATCGTAGAAGAACTGGCGAATGAATATTCCGGCAAGGCGAAAGTGGCGAAAGTGGATGTTGATAACAATATGGAATTGGCCACTCAATATGGAATTATGAGCGTTCCCACATTGATGATCGTCAAAGGGGGACAGGTCATAAATAAGTGGATTGGATTTACCGCCAAACAAACGCTCGCGGAAGCTCTCGACGCGGCAATCAGTTCGTAACTGTCGTTTCTTATACGCGAATAAAAGGTCATCGCGGTCAATCCCGATGGCCTTTTTCATGTTTATCATTGTGGTGCAGACCTCCGGTCTGCGATGCGGGCAGGGATGCCCGCGCTCCGTAGGTTTTGAAAGATGCGGGCAGGGATGCCCGCGCTCCGAAGGTTTTGAAAGATGCGGGCAGGGATGCCCGCGCTCCCAAGGTTTTGATTATATCGAAAAATTCGTTTTTTGAGGGGTAAATTCGGGGGATTTTTGTGTGTGAGTTTCCATTTCATATTGCTGAATCAAGAATTGAATTTTTTTCAACTCCTCTAGCAAAGAATGATTCAGCAATAGCGTATTCGGCGTCTGATAGTGTGGATAATGAGCGTACCACCATTCCAAAACGGCTTGCGGGGTGGCTTTGTAAAATTCGTGATGGCCGATTCGAGTTTTAAATTCCATCATATTGATCCAAGGGGGAGAAATATCGTAACGGCAATAATGATTCGCACCGGCTGTCGGATCTTCCGTCAAGGCGGAATAGGCGTTCCATGCCGCTTTAAAGCATTTTATCCATTCTTTACGCTTAGGAATGAAGAGTTTCGGATAATTCGGATCGTTCCGGTTGAAGCATGAGAATTGATATGGCTTTAACAGCACATCTTTTAAGGTTCTGCCGTACCAGGATTTTTCTTCGACTCGATTGACGGCAACGAAAGCAATCGAAAGTTTACCCTCATAGGGTTCCGATCGCGCTTCACCATAAATACACATTGCCAAAAGAGTGAGTTCTTTTTGTTTTCGCAAGGAAGCATCGGAGGCCGGTAAGTAAATTTCTTCTTCCTCCTGTGAATCTTGAATCAAAATCGGTTTTTCCTTCATCCTTGAGCGAAAATGAGCGGAGAATTCAGGTGTGGCGAAATGAATATCGTCATCCGGTTTCGGGGGTTCGGGGAGGAAATGATCGGCGATCCGGTCGAGATTTTTTAGGTTCTGGTCGGTGTTCAAATAAACATCGTCACCCGTCAATACGATATTTTTACGAAGACCGACACCCACCTCATTTCCAGCAGTATCTAGCGCGATAACCGGAGATAGATTCGGTTCATAGGAAAAATTACCAATAGGTGTAAGTAATGTGGATGTCGCACATGCATGAATGAACATCAGGAGTAATATCATGAATTGGATTCCACGACTGCCGTTCATTTTCTTATGTCCTTTCTCACTCGATTATCCTGATAACGTTTTCCAGAACGCCGGTATCCTGCCGGCTTTTTCATATGTGCCGCCGGGACGGCGGCGTTACGTGTATCGCCGGCATCCTGCCGGCTTTTTCAAAATGACACTGATACGTTGGTGTGTCATTATCTACGGTATAATCGAGAAGCGAATTTTCCATTCGTCTTCCTTTTTTTCGCTCTTCGCATTCAAGCGAATTCGATAGATGTTGTCTCCCCACACACTGCGGAGTTTTCCATCTTCCAGATCCAGTGTATAGACGATCGCCGAGACTTTTTCAGGATCGTATTCCATGAGAAGTTTCACGGTTTGTTCGGGATCATTCAGAATGAGTTGCCCCGGTTTTTGTTCTTCCACATTGCCGGCAATGATTAGATTTTCGGTGATGTCGCGCGATGGCTGCCGCAAATGATAGGTGTCCACAATTTGCACATCCTGCTCTCGATTCAAGCGAACCATTCGATTCCAAGATTCGATTCCGGCTTTTTGCGGATAGGCGTCGGTGATATCCATTTGGAGTTGCGCGTGGGAATCATCCATGTCATAGGAAACATCTTTTGCCGCAAAGCGTCTGCCGTTCTCCTGTTCAATCCCGTTGATCGTCGGCAAATTGTGAAATTCAGATTGAAACGCCCAAATTTCATAGCGGCGGCTGCTGAACGTCTGCCGGGTATATGTGGGTCTGCCCACATCGATGACGACCGGTTTGCCGTCGGCAAAAATAATGAAGTTGCCTACATCGTTGTGGTTGTGGCTTTGCGCGTTATGGCCGCCCCACGCGGCAACATATAATCCTTTCGTGCTGCCTTCCTTGTCCCGTGCCGCCATCAGTTGCATATTGGGATTCGATAACCAGACATCGCGAACCAATGGCGGAGTTGAAGGATTGGCCTCGATCAGTTCTTTTCCGTTAAACAATAGACAAAGAAGACGATTCAAGTCAGTGCTTCGCTGTACTTTCTTGACCAGATCTTGTTCGTCAACGTCATATGCGCCCAAGTCTTGCATGTTTTGATCATCGATCCGTTTCCCATAGCGGTATATCAATTCATTGGAGATGTTGATCTGGGCATCACAATCACCTACGCAGACGTAATAATCGTCCACGATATGAGCGCGATATATGAAACGACCGATTTCTTGAATCAGGGAATGATCGTAGTAATCGATTTTTCCGTCGGTGACGCCATACAAATACTCCAAGCAATCGAAGAGGCTGGCGCCTGCGCGTCCCCAATAACTCGGTCCTTCGTCACAACTACCGTCGGAAGGGTAGTAGGTAAGAAAATTATCCAAACATTCCAGCGCTTTGTGAACCAACTTCGCTCTGCGTTCTTCATTCTTTTCCGATAGCAGTGCCGAGACCAAAACGTTGGAGCATACCCAAGGATTCCAATTGTTGGGATGGTCATTGCGAGCGCGATCCCGATATCCCATCCAGCCGAATTCTTTGGTGAGAAACGGAGTCAAAATTCGCCGGTCTACCTCTCTTTCAATCCGCGATCGGATCAGGGGAGAAACAGAGTCGAGTTTATCTCCGAGTAAATAAGAAGTGAGTACTAATGTGTTCGACGTCTGGGCGGAAAAGAGAGCCACGACTTGATCATCCGGATTGGGCAGACCGGTTCCCGCTTTTTGCGGCCCGATATGGGCCGGCCAGGTCCAGGAAGTTTCTTCGCAGATCGCCCAAATCAAATCGGCGATCGGATCGAGAAAACGGCCTTTGTTTTCCATACATTCTGCGACAACCAGATCATGGAGCCATTCGCGGCGGTCATACCATATGTTCTGATAGTTGCTGCGGTTGCCGATGCGTTTGAATTGCAGATAGAGAGATGCGGGAAGTATAGGAATCTCCATTTCCGCATACTTTTCGGCATGTTCCATGATCTCCTTTTGAAGTGCTTCCGGAATTTGTTCCCACGCCTCCCGTTCAAAAATGGTGGGGAAGGGGTGCCAGTTCGGTTGAGAGATGAGAATTTCTTCCAACTGCTCAGCCGGGTACGATTCGGCGAGAGAAATGTCGTTCGGTTGAGAAAAAGAATTGTGAGCAATAAAAGCGATAATTGCAGTGAGAGTGTAGTTTTTGAGTCGATTTGCGGGACAAGAGCCAAACATAGGAGTCTCCTTCACATGGGAATATCCATCAGATTAGAAGCGGATTTGGGAAAGATCAAGAAGGTGGGAATGGAACAAAAACGGGCAATCACATAGGATTGCCCCAACAATTCGGCATTCATACAAATTGTAGGGGTAGACCGATGTGTCTACCTTTTTTTGTTTCTCAAGAAATTTTCATTTATCAATACATCAACCAATGATCGATGCTCGTTACGGCGTTGTTGATGAAGATATAGACTTTCCCGTTTACGGCTTTCGACGGTTGTTCGGCATCGAGGATGGTGCATAAAACCGCAATATCGAGATCACCGTCGTTATCGACATCCGCGACAGTCGAATAGCGTGGTTCCTCTTCAAGATTTAAAATACCGGTTTCGCTGAATTGTCCGTTCCCGTCGTTTTCATACAGCCGCAATTTTGGGATCAATTCATTCCCTTCCGGCCGGGCGATCACTTCCTGCGCGGTTATGGCAAAGTCCGTGTCTCCGTCCAAATCGAAATCTTCGGCCATGACACTATAAGCCACTCCTGTGACCGGGATTTCCGAATCCTTGGTAAAGCCGGCACCGGTGTTTTTAAAAATATCAACGGAGGCATCCTGGCCGGTAAAGGATAGAAAATTATTCGGATCCGATTTACCGACGAGGGTCACAGCTACGTCCTCAAGCCCATCACCGTCGATATCCGCATTGTCGAGAGACCATGGAACATAATCAAGCGGAATCGTGGCGAATGGCAAAATACCGGTTGGTGTGCCGCGGAAAAGGCTTACGTTCGGATCGCGAACGGAGAGACTGAGGGTCAATGGATGAATTTCCGGAACTCCTTGATTCACGGCAATGATATCTTCCAAACCGTCACCGTTATAGTCAAACGCTACTTCATTGACCACGCTTCCTTCGATTTCAATTGGTTGAGCATCTTGAAACATTTGATCACCGAGGTTCATCAAGACGTCAATGCCGGCATCGATTTGAATGATTGAACCGGATTGGGCGAAATCGAAGGCAGTTTCGCCATTGTTTCCAACGATGACATCGTTTCTCCCATTACCGTCTACATCATGAACGATCACGGAAGAAGGGACACCGCGCAATTCTTTGGCCATTTGTGTATAGGTGCCATCCTCATTCGAAAAAAAGAAGATCACAGAGGAAGAATTGAAGGGGATGATGGAACTTTGAATATTTTGAACTTGCGCGGCCACGATATCTTCGCGTCCATCTCCGTTTAACTCACCAACACTCAGTGCAACAGGATGCTTTAATCCGTTTTCTAATTCGACTTCTGATATTTGTGAAAAATTGCCTTCTCCGTCGTTCAGCACGACGGATACCGAATCACCGAAAATGTTCGCAACAGCAAAATCAACACTGCCATCTCCGTTTAAATCACCAGGAGCAATCGTGCTTGCCCGCTTTCCGACTCCGAAAATTTGGCCGAATTCAATATCTACCGCGGCCAAAGCAGGGGTTGCCAGCAGTAACATACTCAAGAAACCTATCAAATGTGTTGTTTTGGTGCAATTCATGTGGTTTTTCCTTTCTTTCCTGTCAATATGATCCACCTTCTAATATAAAAAAGAAATCACAAAATACTGTAGCGAAATTGTAATAAATTGTCATATCATATTGTGTTGTCGTATTTTATCCCTTACACTATAGTAGGAATGTAAGCCGGTAGTAAAAAAAATTAAACCGTTGATACGATTGAGTTCCGGCCATGAAAACAAAAGCGTTTACACTTGTTGAACTGTTGGTTGTTGTCGCGATTATCGGGATTCTGGCTCTGATTGTGCTTCCGAATTTTCTTAATGCCCAAATTCGAGCCAAAGTCGCGAGAAGCCAAGCCGATATCCGCTCCATTACCGAAGCGGTGACTGCGTACCGTGTCGACAACAACACGATCCCTCCTTTAGTGTTGGGGAACGGTACATCCATATTGATCAAACCGCAACACTTATCGATGCTTTTCTATCTCACGACGCCGATATCCTATATTTCCGCCGGCTCGGTCAACAGTCCGTTTTCGGAATACAACGGGTATTGGTATTATAACTGGCAATATTTTGTGGATACAACCGGTTCACCGCCGACGTGGTACTGGAATAATATGGGAAATCCGGAACCCTCCCTCTGGATGGTCAGCACCATCGGGCCGAACGGGACCGAATTTCCTTATACAGTCGTAGGCAACAACCAAATCATGTGGATGGAGTATAATCCGACGAACGGGATTACGAGCCGGGGGATTATTCAGAAGCATGGGATTTGAAGTTGATTCTCATTTCTTGTCTGAATCGGGATTGGACTGGATTTTAGGATTAACAGGAGGGGGACTTTTGGCAGTTGTGATAAGTAACCACACCTATTCCCTTGTGAAGTGATTCCTCTATATCGATTCTGTATTGACATCCTTCAGGACTGCTTATGTTTTTTTTGTCATAAAAAGTGTGTTTCCATTGAGCTATTTTCTTGTTCTCTCTGAATTTTTGTTTATCATTCCTTCAGGATTCATTTTTGATTCCCTTTTGATTGTTTCTTTGTGCAATTCTGCACGAGGATCATGCCTGATCCGTGGTGTAATGAATTCTGTAGACACCTTGAATTCATTGGTATGAACGAATAAATTGAATTCTTTATATTTTTTGTTTTTTTGATAAGGAGAGCCAAGAGCATGGCCTTATATTCTGATTCCCGCATCGATGATGTGGCTTCCGGCTCCGAGTCTATTCAAGCCTTAGAAAATTCAATCCGTCATTCTCACCAATTTTTCATTTCTTCCCAAACGCCTGCCGGCTATTGGCCGGCTTATCTGGAAGCCGATTCGACATTGGTTGCCGATTATGTCATGCTAGCTCGCTATATCGATCATGTGTCCCCGCATTTGGAACAAAAAGCGGTGCGATGGATACTATATACGCAGCAGGACGACGGGGGATGGAATATTTATCACGGTGGGTCAAGTGAACTCAATGCAACGGTGAAATGCGCGTTTGCTCTTCAGTTGGCGGGAATGGATTCCAACGAGGAGCCTTTGGTTAAAGCGAAAGAATGCATTTTGAGACTCGGTGGATTATCCAAAGTCAATAGTTATACGCGTTTTTATATGGGATTGTTTGGTGTCTATCCATGGAAAAAATTGGTGTCGATGCCGCCGGAATTGATGTTTCTGCCGACTTCCTTTTATTTCAATATCTATGAGATTTCTTCCTGGTCTCGCGCAATTCTTGTACCCATGAGTATCATTTGGTGTCATCACCCGGTCAAAAAACCTCCTTCGACGGTGAATTGCGATTCATGGTGGCAGCCGAAAAGCCGGGAACTCAACGGGAAGAATTTTCGGGATACATTTTCCTGGAAAACGTTTTTCTTTACCATGGATGCGATTTTAAAGCGCTCGCATCGCTTTTATGCTCCCTTTACGCGGCGGGAAGCGCTTCGCCGGGCGGAACGCTGGATGTTGGAGCGTATGAATCGTGGAGGAGGATTAGCGGCGATTTATCCGGCCATGTTGAATTCGATTATTGCACTCGATTGCCTTGGCTATAGCCATGATCATCCTACGTTCGTTCATGCTTTCGATGAATTCATGAAACTGATGGTGGAAGAAGAGGATGTGTTGAAATTTCAGCCTTGTTTTTCACCGGTTTGGGATACGGCTATGGTCACAGCGGCTCTGGAACGGTCGGGGATGCCGGGCGATCATCCGACAATTCAGCAGTCCGCTGAGTGGCTTATCAATCAGGAGATACAAATTCGTGGTGATTGGCAGGTGAAAAATCCTTATGGAACGGTTGGGGGGTGGTCCTTCGAGTTCGAAAATGATTACTATCCGGATACGGATGACAGTGCCAAGGTTTTGATGGCTTTGCACGGGGCGAAAATACCGAAAGATGAACGCCGGACAGCCGCGATCCAAAGAGGGATTGAATGGGTTCTTTCCATGCAAAGTTCGGATGGGGGATGGGGAGCTTTCGATGTCGACAACAATAAAGAAATTTTCAATATGATCCCCTTTGCCGACCATAACGCCTTGTTGGATCCCAGTACGGCGGATGTCACAGCACGGATATTGGAAATGTTGGGCGTGTATGGTTATGACCAGGATTTTGCGCCTGCTGCTCGTGCGATTGCTTTCTTGAAAAGTGAACAGGAAAAAGACGGGGCTTGGTATGGGCGTTGGGGAGTCAATTATATTTATGGAACCTGGCAAGCCATTACCGGATTGGTGAGGATTGGAGTGCCGCAAGACGATCCTTGTATTCAACGGGGAGTTCATTGGCTTCTTGATCATCAAAACACAGACGGCGGGTGGGGGGAAACGGTCGCGACTTACGATGATCCCAGCCTTAGGGGGCAGGGGGATTCGACTTCTTCTCAAACCGCATGGGCGTTGATGGGTTTGATGAACGGTGGAGCGGTTCATACCGAAGCGATAAGGCGTGGAGTCAATTATTTAATTGAAACGCAACAACCAGACGGTACATGGAAAGAAGAATATTTCACGGGAACCGGGTTTCCAAAGGTCTTTTATCTGCGCTATACATTCTATCGAAACTATTTTCCTTTGATGGCATTGGGACTGTATCGAAAATTGGTTATGATTTGATAATGGCTGTTTTATTGTATGATCTTGTACACTATTGCGCATTTTGACAGACACACCTTTTTTAAACTTTCTTCGGGATGTTGGTATTGAAAAACCTGCCCAAAGTGGAGGATATTTTGGCTTTCATCGTGGATTGAAGTAATAAACATGGAGTCAAAGTATTATTCTTCCTAATTTCTATTTTAATATCAAGCCGGTTTGGCTGACATCAAGAATAGGATGAAGTATAATTGATCGGTGGTGTTTTTGCTTTCCGCTTAGGAGAGTGAATTTCGTTCACTCCCAATTTGGAAGAGTGTGATTTTCACCTATCAAGAACGAGAAACAAACCGATGAATATTCTATTCGGAGGATATACGTGAAATTTCCGACTGTTCTTTATAAGACAATGATTCAATACATGGCGAAGCAATTTTTGGCCAGGAACAAAAGATATCCGCTGGTCTTGATGTTGGAACCGACATTGCGTTGCAACCTGGACTGTATCGGCTGCGGCCGGATTGCGGAATACAACGCCAATCCGATCCGGGATTTAACAGTCGAGGAATGTTTGGAATCCGTCGATGAATGCAACGCGCCGGTGGTTTCGGTCTGTGGCGGCGAGCCGTTGGTTTACAAGCCCGTCGATGAATTGGTGCAGGAGATCATTGGGCGGAAAAAATATGTTTATTTATGTACGAACGGTCTGTTGCTCGACCGGTTTTGGGATCGTATCCCTCCCCATAAACAACTGGCTTTAAGCATTCATTTGGATGGGATGGAAGAATGCCACGATTGGATTGTCGATCGTGCCGGTACCTTTCGCAAAGTGACGGAAATGATCGACGAAGCCAAAAAACGAGGCTATCGGGTATGCACGAATACGACTGTCTTCAAAGGCACGAATCCGGATGAAATTGTGGAAATGATGGAGTTCCTTCATCAAAAAGGGGTAGACGGAATGCTGATTTCCGGGGCGTATCCGCAGGAAGGAGAAAAGGGGGAATACGGTCTGGAAAGCGAACAGATGAATGAGGTGTTCCGGCAGATTTTCGGGAGGAATGGGGCTCTTAAAAAATATAATTTCAACAATTCACATGTCTATTTCGAGTTTTTGCAGGGATTGCGAGATATTCCATGCTCCCCGTGGGCGAGTCCGAATCGTACGGTCAAAGGATGGAAAGGGCCGTGTTATGTGCTGACCGATGGGTATTACGAAACCTTTCAGGAACTGATGAACTCGACGGATTGGGATTCCCTTGGGCCGGGACGGGATCCGCGATGCACCAATTGTAAAATTCATTCCGGCTTTGAACCGACAGTGGCTTTCGGGAAAGGGTGTACAATCAAGGATCATATCAGAACTGTGGTGGCGCATATCTTCTCATGAAGTTGTCTGAATCTGGATTGGCCAGGATGATTGGATTTTCAGGATGGTATCCATGAGATTCTTTCATGGCGATTTGAGAAGATGGTCATTGGACGTTGATATCTCGTCATATTTCACATGCATTCGATAGGTATATCCTGGGCATCCTTGAATCCGGGGCATCCTGTTTCAGACAATTTTTGGGGAGAACCCATGAAAAGAATCGTCTGTTGTGCTGCAATGCCGCTTGAGGTAAAACCTCTTTGCCGCCTGTTGAAAATTCCTCTTCCGAATAAACGAAATAAAATTCAGCGATATCATTCACCTGAGCATGGGGAAGTGATTTGTGCCGTTTCCGGCATGGGATATGCCCGGATGGAACGGCTTTTGTCTGACTTTCCAATGGATAAGGTTGATTGTTGGATCTCTTTGGGATTTTCTGGAGCGTTACAGGCTGGATTGTCGGCCGGGAATGTGATTCGAAGTTCGAATGTCATAATCGAGAACGGAGAGTCACTTCAGCCTCTTTCACCACGTATTTTTGGTAATATCGAGCAAAATGGGAAATTACTTTTCATTGATACCATGATCACAGCCGCAAAGATGAAAAAAGATTTCTGTGAGCGATTTCAAGCCAATGCCATCGATATGGAATCGGCTGCCATTGCGAGACATGCACTCCGAAGACAAGAACCTTTTTTGGGGATCCGCGTGATTTGTGATGAATTGGAAGAATCATTGCCGGAGGAATTTCCGCAGTTATTCGACCGCGACGGCTATCCTTCCAGTTTTGCCGCGATGAAAGTCTTATTCAGAAAACCACATATTTTTCCCGATCTTTTGCGGATGGGGAGACGTTCGGTCTATTTAAGTCAAATCCTTGCCGATGAAGTGTTACAACTGATTCGATCTTGATCTTGAGTTCATTACAATAAATCCGCAAATTCACTGTGGCAGCGAGTAAAGACAGAATATCCCAATCCCAAGACGGCGCAGGAGAATGATCCGCAGATCAACCACTGCAAAAAAGTCGGCCATTGGCCGTAGAGGATTAGATGATGGTGGATAATCACGAAATACGTGATCGGATTGGCATTGATCAAGGGTAAGAAACTTTCGGGAACCATTTCCAGCGGATACAACATTGGAGTGGACCACATCATGATCATGGTCACGATTGTGATCAATGGGGCGATATCGCGAAGATAGGTATTCAAGGTGGAGAAAAGAAGTCCTGCGCCCAGGAAGAAGAAGAATTCGAAGAGTAAAATGATCGGCAATCCAATCGAGGTTACCGGAAGTGATCGATTGGCGATGAGAATCGCAAGAAAAAAGATGGCTGTCCCGATGAGCTGATTGACAAGGCTGGAGAGAGTGATAAAAGTAGGGAGAACTTTGGCGGGAAAGCGAACTTGCTTGATTAAATGGGCGTGATCGACGATACAAGAGGTCGTACGGCCAATGGATTCTTGAAAGGCATACCAGGGCAGGAGGCCGCAAAAAATATAAAATGCGATGCCACCCACTCGGTTTTCAATTCCCAAGTGCTCCCATTTTGCCGCAATGATGATCCCGAATACAAACGAATAAACGATCAGTAAAATCAAGGGATTGATGATAGACCAAAAGAATCCCATCGCCGATCCGATGTAGCGTGCTTGTAAATCTCTTCGTAGAAATTCCCATAACAAATGGCGCTGGAAGAGAATGTGTTGGAAATAATTTCTCATGTTATTCGTATGAATGTCGAGCGTACTTTCAATCCATTGGAGTCTATTTTTAGCCGTTTTTACGCGATTTGACCCTGTGCTATTATACCGTGCTCTTGTCGGCTACGAACCGACATGTTCGCGATTTGTCAAAACGATAAATCATTTCATTATGAAGAAAAAAGGGTATACTGTCTTTTTGTAGAGTAATTCAAAATACGATTTTACGTAACCTGTTTTGATTATGAGCCGTAATAGCATGACGAAAAACAGAGAGTGAATAAAGAGGTGCACAATGATATTTTTTGGTGATCCAGGTTTTTTGATTTTATCCTTATTGATCGCTGGAATGTTGGGTTTGGCGAGCAAGAACGTTGAACGGACTTTTCAGAAGTATCATCAAGTCGCCAATCGGCGGCGGATGACCGGCGCTCAAGTGGCGCGGCAGATTCTCGATATGAACGGGCTGCGCGACGTAGCGATCGAGCGGGTGCAAGGAAAACTGACGGATCATTATGATCCAAGGTCACGGGTGTTGAGATTGTCCCAACTGGTTCACGATCATCCGAGTGTATCGGCGATCGGAGTGGCTGCTCACGAAGCGGGGCATGCCTTGCAGGATAAAGCGGGGTATTTTGCCTTGAAATTGCGCCAGGGAATTTATCCGTTGGCGAATTTCGGCTCTTCTTTCGGGATGATCTTGATCATGATCGGATTGTTTACCGGCATGATGTCGCAAGGTGGAAATTTCACCCTCGCATGGATCGGAGTTGCATTGTATGGTTGCGGCGTATTCTTTTCTATCATTACGCTCCCAGTCGAGTTCAATGCGAGCAGCCGCGCGTTAGCCGCGATAACTCAAAACGGAATCGTGACTCAAGATGAATATAGCGGAACCCGCAAAGTGCTGAATGCGGCAGCGCTGACCTATGTCGCAGCTGCGGCCGGAGCGATTCTTCAGTTGTTGTATTTGGTGATGATGCTTTTAGGCGCTTCAGAAGAATAAGAAGAATGTTCTTGAAAGAATTATTGTGTTGAGTGCAAATACAATTATCCTCTGAGGTGAGTTAGATGAACATTTATGATCGAGTTCAGACCGATGTTCAAGTGGAAAGTCGTATCACATTTGTGAAGCGGACCTACGTTCATTTGTTTCTAGCGATTGTTTCTTTCACGTTTTTCGAGGTGTTCATATTTCAATGGGGATTGGCCGAACCGATAGCGAAAGCCTTGTTAAGCGTTTCTTGGTTGATAGTGCTCGGGGGCTTTATGATTGTCGGTTGGCTTGCGAGTCGGGCGGCTTATTCGGCGGGATCCATGAGTGCTCAGTATCTTGGCCTTGCCGGTTATATCATCGCCCAGGGAATCATTTTTGTACCGCTTTTGTATTTGGCGAATCAGTTTGCGCCGGGAACGATCAATCGCGCTGCTCAAGTGACCTTGATGGGAGCGGCCGGATTGACATTGATCGCGTTTTACACGCAGAAAGATTTCTCTTTTTTGGGATCGATGCTGAAATGGGCCGGGATTTGTGCGTTGATTTTGATTGTTTCGAGCGTGTTGTTCGGATTTACGATGGGAACGTGGTTCCCGGTGGTGATGATCGCTTTTGCGGGAGCGGCGATTTTGTATGACACCTCGAATGTGATTCATCATTTTCCGGAAGACCGGTATGTGGGGGCGGCATTGCAGTTGTTTGCCTCGGTGGCGCTTATGTTTTGGTATGTGCTGCAGCTGTTTATGATGAGCGATGAGTAAACGCGGGATGAAAAATGCGGGCAGGGATGCCAGCGCTTCGATTAAGAAAATTTCTCCTGCCCGATTGAATGCGGTTTCAGCGATTGAGCAAATCTTGACGCACAAACGCAAATTGGATGACGTCCTGCCTTTGCTGGAGGAATCTTGCAGAGATGGGCGTGATCGGGGATTGGCGCGCGAGATTGTTTCCGGAACATGCCGCCAGTTGGGGTGGATCGATTATGTCATCAAATTGTATGCGAAAAATTTCGAGAATTTTCCTTCGGTGATTCAGCGGATTTTGGAAAGTTCTACGTATCAACTGCTGTTTCTTGATCGTGTTCCCGCTTATGCCGTTGTGTCGGATGCGGTGGAATTGGTACGATATCATAAAGGCGGGAAATTAAGTTCCGCTGTAAATGGCATTCTCCGAAACATCGAGCGTAACAAAGCGGAGATTCCAATTCCCGACCGAAAGCGGGATTTTGACACCTATTTATCTGTTGTGCATTCACATCCGAAGTGGTTTGTGAAACGATGCCGGCAGCTTTGGCCGAATGAGGAGGTTGAATCTTTTTTACGGTATAATAACGAAAGAGCGCCGCTTTCTCTGCGAGTGCGCAAGGATCGGAAGACGGTGTTCGAATGTCTATTGAACCATGAGATTTCCTCCAAAGTGGATGAGCGGTTCGAGGATATTATTACGGTCGATTCATCTTTTTCTCCTTCACGGGATTTTTTCGATTCAACGGAGTGGGGGATACAAGACGGAGCAGCATCGCTGCCGGCTCGATTGCTGAGTGATCTGTCGAACGGGCGAATTTGGGATGCCTGTGCCGCGCCCGGTGGTAAGACACTTCAAATAGCCGATTTACTGAATAAACAATGTAAAATCGTGGCGACGGATTGTTCCGAAAACCGGTTGAAACGACTGCATGACCGCCTGGAACGGCTGGAGATTGCTTGTGTCGAAACCAGGCAGCTGGATCTGTTGAAAGAAAAGCCCCCGTTTGAATCCGAGATGTTCGATGCAATACTGCTCGATGTGCCGTGCAGCGGGTGGGGGACATTTCGCCGGAATCCCGATTTGCGTTGGCATTTACAGTCACGGGATTCGTATAAATTTGGGAAACAAGCCTATCACTTCCTGGAAAAGGCAGCTCCATTCGCCGCTGTCGGAGGGATCATCGTCTATTCCACTTGCACACTTTCGCCAGAAGAAAATGAGCAAGTTGTAGAGGCATTTTTGGATTCTCATCCTCATTTCGAGAAACAAACGGTTACTCGTTTTTTGAATGAGCCGTTTCATAAGGCAGTAACACCGGAGGGATTTTTACGCATTGATCCACACCGATGGAATCTCGATGGAGCTTTCGCCGCACGATTGCGAAGAACAGCATAAACCTGGACGTATTGAATTGAAACAGAGAGAATAAACGTAACGCCGGCATCCTGCCGGCTTTTTCAACCATGCTGTCGTGGGGATGGTTATTCGGTAGAATTTGTGGTGCAGACCTCTGGTCTGCACCACAATTGTGTTTCCATACTCTTAAATCAATCAATCATGTGTATATTGATAATATTGAAAAAAATAGAAGCAATCTTGTTTAAGAAAATGGGGGTGTGGTGTGGGTAGGCTAATTAGGGGGCTGTTCCGTTTTCTGCGGGCGGTTTTTCTCAGTTTTTTTCTTCTGGTATTTCTTGGGATCGGAATGGCGGCTGGCGGTTTTTTCCTGATGGATTATTTGGTGAGTGGGGAAGAGGTCGAAGTTCCTAATTTATTGATGAAAACGAAGGAACAAGCGATCGTGACACTTGCAGAGCAAGGGTTGATGCTCAAAACACCGATCGAGGAATTCCCGGATGCGGATACCCCCTCAGGGCTGGTAATCGAACAGCGTCCTTATCCCAACACGCGCGTGAAAAAAGGACGTCGTGTCAGCATCACCGTCAGCACGGGAGCCGAACAACTCAGCGTTCCCGATTTGTTGGAGCGGCAGGAACAGGAAATACACAGCATCCTCAGAACTTCCGGTTTGAGCCTTGGGCGCCGGGCAACTGTCTATAGTTCGCTGTATCCGAAAGATACCGTCATCGCCCAGGATCCACTTCCTGGATTGAGGATGGTAGAAGGCAATCGAGTCGATGTTCTTGTCAGTTTGGGACCGCCACAACTGGAATTTATCATGCCGGATTTGACCGGCGAGACCCTATCCGTTGCCGTAGATCAATTGAATCAAACCCCATTGAAGATATCCGATAGCAATATTGTCAATCGGGAAACGATGGATCGTTCCTTATGGAATACAGTGATCGAACAAGTTCCAAAAGCTGGGGATAAAGTGGCGGTTGGTGACCAGCTCAAATTGGTAGTCGGTACGGGGGGGTATCAGATTTCTCAAATGCGTATGGTGCATGTCATGTTTCCGGTACCGGTCTACCTTTCCTTTCATCCCCTATCCTTGATCGTGTGGGATGATTCCACTTCCTTACTTGGCCATCCATTGGTCAAGCCGTTAGTGATTGACCCATTTCAAAATGAAATCGAGATGTGGATTCCTGTCTTTGGTGATGCGTATGTGATGTTGGGGATCATGGACGATTATGGGCCTTATCCCTTGCCGGAGATTTATAATTTTCGTTATTATCCCTCCCTCGATTGAACAATACCGAGCCGATCTATAAAAATGAATTCATCGTGTGCTTATACCCTCTATATCCGTTCATTCGAATGAGGGATTTCCATTCCCTGATTATAAGCAGGGATTGATGATTGATAGATCACTGATTAAAATAAAATCACAGATTTTCCATGAGGGGAATTCCTTTATTGCGAGGGTGGCGGAATTGGCAGACGCGCTAGACTTAGGATCTAGTGCCGCAAGGCGTGGGGGTTCGAGTCCCCCTCCTCGCACTCCTTGAAATTATTAGACTTACGCATTTCACGTTAAACATAAAAATTAGCCCTGTACAGTAAAATGAATCGGCACCGACAAAAAACCGCCGCTGAGGCTTTTTTTCTTTTGCAGGATGTGAAGGATTGGTTATTTTTTAACGGATCTTTTGAGGCTTTTTATGGTTATTCATGACGATAAAGAGTAAAATCACGATCAAACCAAATTATATAAAAAATATCTCCATCACGGTAACCAACCATAGGCTTTTTTTTGTGAAATCGAAAAGCGATGATGTTTGTATCCGGTGTCAATTGAAACGGGATTTTTGCTTTGATCTGTTCTTGAGAAATTTTCTCATACCCTTGACCATGTCGGTTTAGGGAAAGAAGTTCCACCCATTTCTTTTGAGTCAGAATTCGAACCGAATCGGCGAATGCCGCCCGTTCATCCTTGTCACATTTCGTAAGGCAATAATCCTTATCGAGATATCGAAGACTGATTGTCAAGTATTCGGTTTTGGGATTTGTATCACTGGTTAGGTGGGGTTTTGACCGTTTGCCGGTATCCGGTTTGCGTGGTTTTATCTTTTTTGCCATATGCGAGTCAATGAGTCAGTTGTGTCTTGAAAAATTCCTTCATGCTTTCGTGAGAAATTTCTTCGCTCTGAGGAGTGTTCTTCCAAGGCGGTTCGTCATGAGTCATATTCCGAAGTTTCCAAGCGGAAAACTGCCCGTATACATTGCTGATTTCATCCAACAGTTCTTTTTGTTCATCGGTGAAAATCGTAAAGTCGAATCCATCAGGAGCCGGAATACATCCCGTTCCATATTGCTTATACTCATGGTACAAGGATTCCACGACAGGACCATGAAACCAAGCCTTAATCGGTTCATCGAATAAAGGGGTATCGTGGATCGCCAAATGAAAGCCTTGAGCATAATACAGCAGTTTTTGAAGTTTAAGGTTAGTCATGCTGTCACCGCAATCTTCATCGACCAGTGACAAGAAATAATTTGCTACATCTTTTGCTCGCGCCATGTTCTTTTTCCCCTCTTCGGTCTGCCGGTTTCTTTCGATTAGATTTTATTTAGTTTTCCCGCTGCATGTCAATGGGATTTACCGGCAATATTTTACAAGTTTTTATCTTTGTTTCTCTCTGCTTTTATTTGTATTATACCTCCTGTAAAATAAAGCAAAAAATGTGCCTATTCAAACAGACTCACGCCCGAATGATATCTGTTTCATTTACTCATGCAAATGGGACCGCGAAAGATGAGCGTACCTTCCCGTTACCGCAATGGTTGTGTGACCCAATAATTTGGAAACGTCATATAGTGAATATCTCCCCATCACTAGATGACTCGCGAAGGAAAGCCGCAAGGCGTGGGGGTTCGAGTCCCCCTCCTCGCAGGATTTTACTTTCTCATCCTCATGCACTGCTGTTGAGGTATATTTTCCGTTTTTATAATTCTTTATCTTAAACGCCTTGTGTGGATTTCGATGATAGATCATTCATCGAAAATCTAGTTCGATTTTCGAATTCGATATAGTATGACATTACCCTCTCGATGCACTTCATCCAAATATCGATCCCGAAACATTTTCAATCTTTTATTCTCTTTTATCGCATCCGATTGCCATGGTTTGGAGGCGTATAAAAACCACTTGATATCATGCTTTTGCAGTTGCTCAGCTGCATAGTCCGGTCCCACTTCCAGCCACTGGTCCAGTTGTTCGCCGAAGCGGGTTCCGCTCACGATATATTTTCGCTGCAGGTAAAACAAATAGCCGGTTTGATAGCCGTATAATTCATCCTCTTTCGGGATATTCTTCCAAATCCAGTCTCGCATGCGGAACATGTCTTTGCTAAAAATTCCGCGCTCATCCAGCCATTCCTGCCGTGCTTCTTCCGTCAAATAGACACCGCCGAACCAGCGAATGTTTGCACTGGAGAGATAGTATAATTTTTGCTGAAGAAAGGTGCCGAAGACGCTGAATAAAATAAGGCCGTAAAGAAGCTGTTTGTATTGGATTCGCGTGGCGATCCATGACATCACGAGAACAATTGTTACGGTGAGTACGCCATAGGTAATCGCGAAGAGGCGCTCCGTATCGAATCCCCACAGTTGGGTAAATAAGAGATAAAAAATCACCGAGGTGGCGGCCGGCAATGCCCAGCGTTTTTTCCGGATGCATAATAACACCAAAAGGGAAATCATCCCCAGGAAAAAGATCAAATCCGCGCTGTACAGCAGCAGTCCGGCATTCTTCAGCACTTGATGGATGAATTCAGTGATCGAATCCGACTTCAGAATATTGATTCCGTGACTGGTTGCGTTGGACTGCATGGCGGGAACGAAATGGGCTTTTGTCGGGAAAAATTGTCCGAGGAGCGGATACAAAGGATTGCCGGTGAAAAGATAGGATTTCACCAACCACGGACTCATCATGAGCCAAGCGGTGAAGGAATGAATCACGAGGTGGGCGATTCCTTTTTTGAATCCCTTTTTCCACACGAAAAAATAGTAAGCAAGTAAAAGAACCTGTGCGGCATAGCCGAATAGTAATGCGTTGAATTTGGTTCCCATTGCCATTCCGCAGAAGACGCAGGAGAGAACAAAAAGCAACCAATTTTTCTTTTCCAGCGCATACCACAAAAGCACAAAGGAAAGAAAAACATAGAAGAATACCCCTCGCTGTACATTGGCCATGACCGGCAATCGGAAAAACAGACAGCTGAGATAAATCGTACCAGCAAGCAATCCCCATTCTTTAGAACCATATCGTTTTACCACCGCCCACAATAAGATAAGCATGGGGATGAAGTGGCAGACGATGAACATTTTCGCCGTCATTTCATTGCCGATGAGGAGAGAAAAAGCATAATGCAAATGAATGTTCATCGGGTAATGGGACGGCATGTTATAAGGCACCAATTGGATGAAACCGCCATGGGTGATGTAATAGAGAGGCGTTGCAAGGTGATACCAAAGAGCATCCACTTCCCGTTCCGGTACACAAGCGCCCAGAAAGTAAATCAAGAATAAAACGGATATTACAATGCTTGTTGCCGGTGCTTGCTTGATGTGAGGAGTGGCTCTTCGGATGGCCTGCGATATTTCACGGGAAAAAAGAGGGGCGAGCAGGAATGTGCTGATTAGGGCAGCCGGAACAAGAATAGAAAATCTCAATCCTCCAATCAAGCCAAGAAGAAAAAGGGTATAAGAGAGGAATGTTTCTCCGAGGGCAAAAGCCAGGGCAAGCCGATATCCGTAGGGAACGGACGGTTTCAGTTTGCGCTCAAAGACAAAACCGGTCGCCCATACGAGAAGAAATTGCCAGATTCCAAAGAGGACATTGATCATAACGATGTTATTCTTCGCGGCGGATTTTTGCCCCTAATGCGGAAAGCCGTTCATCGAGCCTTTCATATCCGCGGTCGATTTGTTCGACATTTTGGATGACACTTGTGCCTGTGGCGCAAAGTGCGGCAATCAAAAGCGCCATTCCGGCTCGGATATCGGGACTGCTCATGACTTGACGGCGAAGGGGTGTAGGTCCTACCACGACGCAACGGTGAGGATCACAAAGAATAATGTTTGCTCCCATCGAGATTAGGCGATCGACGAAAAAGAGCCGGCTTTCGAACATTTTTTCGAAAATGATGATCGTCCCTTCCGCCTGGGTGGCCATGATTGTGGCAATGCTCATCATATCTGCCGGAAAAGCGGGCCAAGGACCGTCATCGATTTTTACGAAAGATGTATTGACATCCGGATTGATTTTCAACGACTGATTGGCGGGAACGAAAATATTGTTCTTTTGGATTTCCACTTCAACCCCAATCCGGCTGAATTGATGAAGGATCATCCGCATATATTCGGGAGCGGCATTTTCGATCAATACACTTCCACCGGTTACCGCCGCCACGCCGATAAAACTTCCCACTTCGAGATAATCGGCGGCGATCCGATGACTGACTCCTTGCAATTCTTCGACTCCTTGGATGGTCAAAACATTTGAGCCGACACCGGTAATGGAAGCGCCCATTTGATTGAGAAATGTACAAAGCTGCTGAACATGGGGTTCGGATGCGGCATTTCGCAGGATCGTCGTCCCCTCGGCAACCGATGCCGCCATCACTAGATTTTCTGTCGCGGTGACGCTGGCTTCGTCAAGAAGAATATCCGCCCCTTTCAACCGATGCGGACTCCATATGTGATAGTGTCCGTCGGAGATATTGAATTGTGCGCCAAGCGCCTGTAATCCCAGCAAATGTGTATCCACACGCCGCCGGCCGATGCGGTCACCGCCAGGGAAGGGAATACGCACACGGCCACAGCGTGACAGGATGGGGGCCATGAACAATATTGAGGCTCGAATAGTATTACAGAGTTTTTTCGGGAGTTCGGTGGTTTTGATTTCTTCCGCTTGGATTGAAACTTCGTGATGATTCTCTTGTTGTACTTTGGCTCCGCAAAGTTCCAAAATATGGAGCATACTGACCACATCACCGATAAGAGGAACATTGGACAACTGGATTTCTTCCCGTGTCAACAACGATGCGGCGAGAATTGGCAATGCTTCATTTTTGTTTCCGGCAGGTGTGATGGTTCCTTGAAGAGGAATACCTCCTTCAACCGTAAATTGAGCCATGGGTATTATTCCTTTCGATGGTTCAATAAACCATCCATGCAACTTTTTGGTAAGGTTCTATTCAGGTTTGTTGTATGTTTCCAAAACCGAGTCAAAAATAGCCGGATGATCCGTTTCCTTTAATCGGAGATAATAGACCGGCCAATCGGGATATTTATTCAACAGTTTTTGGTTTTCTTCCCATCCATAGTCATGTGCGACAATCCAACCGGCATCCAAATCCGGATCGAGAAACGGGAAAAGGGCGACAAAATCATCGCCGTCTTCAACAAAAATGATAGCGTTCTCTTCCTCTATTTTTTCTTTGGCCATCGTCGCGAGTTCATCTCTTGTTCCCCAATAAGCATTTCCCATCTCCACAAAACGTTCTACCCACACAGTGCAGGCTGCCAAGATAAAAAAGAGTGTAATCAGAGAGTAAACCAGCCCACGGGAACGCACAACATTTAGAAAAGGGGATTCTTCAAAATACTCTTTGGTATTTTTGATTCCTTGAGCTGAGAGAAGAATCCAAAATGGGATTGTTTCATATAAAAATCGGGGGCCGTAACAATAATCTTGAAAAAAATAGAAGAAATAGATCAAGAAGACGAGCAAAATCGAAAAGACACAATGCCAATACACAGCTTGGATTTTTCGCCAAGGCAGAAATGGAACGAAAGCAAAAAGCAGCGAAGGAACAGGCCAACCGAAGAGATGGTAATTCAAACCGTTGAGATTGCAGATGATATTGGCGATACCGCGGACAGGAGAATGATACACTTCATTGGGAATTTTGGGACCTAACGGTTCCGGTCCCCACGGTCGTTTCCCGAATCCCAATGGATTCCCATTGAAATATTTCACATATCCGGTCAAAAAAGGCGAACCGGTCGTTTGTTCATTGTAATACAAATAAAAGGCAGCCGGCAGAATGGTTCCAATAAGAAAACCCATGCCGGTTCGAAACCAAAATTTCTTTCGCTCGGGCTGGTTGATTTTATACCACCCTATACCGGCGATCAAAAAAGCAAGTGATGTCATTGGGCGTGTGATAAAAGCCATGGCGAAAAAAAATCCTGCTCCCAAAGACCACAAAAGGTGTTTCCGCCAAGAATTCTCCTTGGAACATTGAAGAAGAAACAAGAGAAAAAGCAGCAGAAAAAAGAGAGATGTTGGGTGGTTCATAAATCCTGAACCCATTAATAGAAAAAAGGGGGATAATGAAAGCAGGATTACACCCAGTCTTGCAACATACAGAGAAAATGTTTTTCGGGCAAATAAATAAAAGAGGGGTAGAATCGCAGCGGAAACAAGGGGATTGATCAATTGCGGTAATCCCAACAATACACCAAGCGATAAAACGAGAGCATGGCCGGGGGGATATATGGTATACCATCGGTTGTCTGTGACGACAACATAAATCCGTTCGAAAAAATGGGAATCTTCCGGCGCTGGAAAAGCCAACTGGCCGTGAGCGAAGATTTTGGCTTGAAACCACTGGGCAATGCTATCCTGTACATGTGGAATACCACCGAGAACGAATAGATTGACAAATAGTGTAAAACCGCATACCCACATGCAGAAACAAAACAAGAAAAGGATTTCAAGACGCGGGGATAATGGAGTGGTCAGTTTTTTTTCGAACGCTGCGAACAAATGGCCTATGCGTTCCAGTACGTTTGGATGATACAGAGCGATATAATTGGAGACCACATAACTCAAGGACAGTCCGAAAATCCAGAGAATGCAATACCACATCCAGTTCTCGAAAAAGAGCATGTTATACTTCAACCAATTCCCGAGTGGGAAGAAGGTCAGCAGAAAAATGCCGGCAAGAAGTGATACATGAATAAAACAGGGAAAAGAGAGTGGCTGCTTAGGGAAAAAAGACGGAAAGGCTATCCATTTTAAGATTAGTAAATCACAAAGAAGCAGGAGCAAAACAATCCAAGATGAATGATACCCGATTTTCCGAAATATCCGGAAAAAAGCGATATCAGAGTTTGCCGCTCCTTTCGCTGCTGCAAAAAGAAGGGATATAAAAACCACAAAAACACAAAGAATCCAAAAACTAGTGATCAGTTTCTGTTTGGGGGATAACGATTCAATATTCATGAATTGCAATTGTTCTCATATTCCAATTAAAGAGCATTGTGTCATGCCTTGTTCATACACTTCTTGATTATGCAGAAATTCTTTACTTTCCATAACGCAGTAACATTTCAATAAAGATGAAAATATGAGATAGTATATCTTGAACGAGAATATTCCCTAAGGATGGGAATCGGCTAGACGGCAAGAGAAGGTTTTTGAGTAAAATCCTATGTTTTTTTTATGTGATTCCTTCAAATTCAATCTTCCGTATCCTTCGAAAAATGGAGTGGATGGGTATTTGATTAGCCATTTGAGGGCTGATTTTTGCAAAAAACCTGCCTTTGGAGAAAAAAAACCGAATTTTTTTCGGTTTATGGATATATTTTTCTTGACAAAGTTACACTTATGGTAATATAAAATACAGGTACTGTTATTTGTTTAGGGCTGGATGGTTGGGAAATTTTTACAAAAAGAGAGAGTGAGAAAGGAGGTGACTGGCATGGCGAAGGCAGCTGCGAAGAAATCAACGTCGAAAAAGTCGACCACCAAAAAAGCGGGAGCGAAGAAAACGGCATCGAAGAAAGCCTCACCGAAAAAGGCGACCGCTAATCAAGCAGCGGCAAAGAAGACAACGGCCAAAAAATCGGCGGCCAAGAAGTCCAGTACGAAAAAGTCCACAGCGAAAAAAGCTTCGACTGCGAAAAACGTGACTTCCGGTAAATCCACGGCGAAAAAAAGTACAGCCAAAAAGACCGCGGCGAAAAAAAGTACATCCAAAAAAGCCGGAACAGCGAAAAAAACTACCGCGAAAGGAAAATCGACGACGAAGAAGAAATCATCGTCAGCCAAAAAATGAAAGGCTGACCATTATTTAAATTCTATTGTTTTTTTGCTGTGGGGTATTCAAGGTACGGGATCCCCAGGGACTTGAGGAGTGATGTCTCTTTATGCCGTCAAAAGGGATGTAGGATATCGACGGTAGAAAGAGGGGTGTGATTTTTTGTGTTTTGGTTGAGGGCATCTTCAGAAAATCTGAAGGTGCTGTTTTTTTCTCTTTCCTTTCCACCTGATTTTGTGCTATTATGCTCTTTCAGGTGGGGAGCGAAATTATATTTAGTCTTATTTCATTTCCGAGGTGAGAGTCATTTGGCGATTTCAGTTGAAATGTGTTGTCTCGTGAAACGAATGCGAGGGTAGAAATGAAAAATTCGAAAGTCAAGCCCATAAAATCGGCTTTTCAGTCCGGAGAAGTGATTGACATCATCGAACGGTTGGATGGGATTAAAATCGATCCCGTTCGCTTGCATTATTACGAAAAAACCGGTTTGATCCGGGCAAGTGTTCGTCCGGCTCAAGGGTGTGGTCGTCATAAATTGTATTCTTTTGCGGATTTAATCATGTTGCGATGGTTTTTGCAATTGCGGAAACAAGGTTTGAGTATGCAGAAAGTTCGAAAAGGGATTTCATATTTACGGAAAAATATGCCCCGCTTTATTGAGAAGCCGATGGAACATGAACTCTTTTTTGTCACCGATGGGCAGGACATGTTCGCATTAGTGAATGGAGAGGAGGCTATTTCTCTGGTTCGTAGCCCTGGGCAGCAGTTTTTTGGGTTTATGGTTTACGATTTCAAAAAGATGATCGACGACACACGGGATGCCATCGCAAAGGCTGCTTGATTCATTTCTTTTAACCCGAAAAGAAACACACACCGGCAAATGAAACGACAGATTCTGTCATTTGATCAATCGCTTGATCATATTTTAGCAAATAGCCTTTTTGAGGCCGTGCTACATCAAGCGCCATGAAGATTGGAGAAAGACCACAAATATTATTTCGGTCCTTCTGTTTTTCGACACTGCGGTAAAAAACTTCCGCCTCGCCTGTGAGCATGGCGTCAAGAACGTCCCCGTCTTCCTGTTCAACACGCTCTAATTCCGAAGGGGGAATTCCGTGTGGATGACCGAATTTTTTCCCCACATGACTCATATCCGCCCCGGCAATCACGGTCACTTTTCCGTCATATTCTTTTACACACTCTCTCAAAGCATCCAATATGTCTCTGCACATTGAATCTTCACGCGGAGATTTGCCCGAATGTATATAAGGGTGAAAAGAGCCAGTTAAAATAGGAACGATTTTCCCTTGCCATTTCGGCCCCAGAGCATAACGAAGAAAGAGGACTTGGAATTCGATGGAATGCTCATCCCGATGAAGCAGTTCCTCTTCAAATACGTTCGAGGGAGCAATTTGGCTGAAGCATTCGACGAATTCACAATCGGTTTCTACGGGGCCGAAAGGGGTGTTGTAGGACTTTCTTGTCAATGCGAGTAAACTTCCCCGACTTTGATGAGCGGTTCCGAAGATGATATATAAATCCGAAGGAGGGCGTTGGATCACTTGCTCATACGCTAAGGCATAGCAGTCTTTTCCGCGTTGGAGATCAATATGGGGGGCAACGAGCACTGATATGCTTCCGTTCGTTGGCAGAGATTCGTTTCTCGTTATTCCTTTTACTGCAGCAAGGTAATTGTCACACTGTTCATGAAGAAGAGTGGTATCATTTTCATACGCGATACCGGCATGAGCCGGTTCCCGGTAGGGAGCCGTGTGGAACTCTTCTTCGATTTTTTGTACGGCTTGGAGATATTTATCTGATTCCAAATAGAGTTCGGAATCAAGTTGATCGATGATTTTACTGATGGATTCTTGCGGGATCATTTCATGGAATTGTCGGACAAATGCTTCTTGAATATCAAATAACGAATGATTTCCATCCATTAAAGTAACGATAAAATAGGCAGGTATGGGTAAAGAGAGAACATTTTTAGCAATATTTTGGGGATCGCGAAGACAGATGAACTGCCGGTTTCCATCCTGATAGGGAAATGCCTCGACTGGGCGAATTTTGGGAAATTCATGGGAGGAATGACCGGCGGAGACGAATGGATCACTCATCATTTTTCTCCACTTATGAAAATGGCGTCCATAAGGACGCCAGTTCCTTTATTTTTTATCGGGGCGAGAGGATTTGAACCTCCGACCCCCTACTCCCGAAGCAG
>CAYPPG010000003.1:98771-207708 GCA_964412555.1 uncultured bacterium | reverse complement strand
GCAGAAATTATAGCATAGGTAATATAATTGTTCAAGTTATTTGTGGACAAATCCTAATTGAGCCGTTTTGAATGTGAGCCGCCCCCACTGACAATTCTCCCAACTTCGTCACTGTCACCGCGCCAGCGCCGATTTTCGTTTCTGTGACTGCTCCATCGGCAATCGTTGAAGATCCAAATGTGCCGGTAGTGATTTTGCTCGTATCCAAATTCGGGATTCTTCCTGACTCTAATGTGCCAGTAGTGATTTTGGCCGCGTCCACTTCGGATATATGCGAATTGCTGACCGATCCCGCCTGAATGTGCGCTGCGCCTACGGAGAGTTCTCCCAATTTCGAAACCGTTACTGCTCCCGTTCCTATCTTAACTTCTGTCACTGCTCCATCTTGGATCTTCGCCGTGGACACCGCATTATCTGCTAAATCCGCATTTGCAACAGATCCATTTCCTTTGATAAAATCCGTCAAACAAATCTCAGTTCCATTGTCGCCTTTATAATACAATTTGGCGTCGCTTTTTATGTATAATTTGCCGTAACCGGTAGTCGCGCTGGGGGCTGCTGATTCTTTTAGGCTGAGAATTCCTTCAACAGTCAACAACTCATTGGGGGTAATGGTACCGACACCGATTTTCCCGTCCGGTTGGATGTAAAAGAGTGAATTATCGCTTGTATCTGTGATGTTGAAGGCGTTCTGCGCCCAAACAACATCCGCTGTTAACCCGATACATAAGGCCGATAACATTACAATTTGCCGTAAAAACAATGAATTCACCATTTTTCTTTTTAAATTCAAGTTTGAACTCGATAAAAAATTCATCTCAATGTACTCCTTTTTATGATCAATATAATTGTTGGAAATCCCTACAATCCTTATTTATTGACAATAATCCATCATCAATCGATGTGCACCGGATGTACTTATCATATGAGGGAAAGGATAAATACATGAATGAACAAGATTGTTATTCTTGATTACGTTTTTGTATAATCTTGAATAGTATTTTGTACGTTTGCCCCATCATTTTTTTATAATCTGATCCCATTTTATACTATAGAAAGTATACTGAATAGTGGCTTAAATTCCTATTTTTTAGTAGGAATTTGTTCCTATAGAATATAAGAACAATTTCCTATCTTCATGAAAATGATAAATGGTAAGGCAAAGGTCAATCGGAAAATGATCAATCATTGTTTGATCCGGAGTAGCAACTTTTGCACGGCGTATGCCGAAACTTCTTCGGATGAGCTGCAATTCAACTTCATCTTGATCTTTTCGATATGCGCACTCACGGTTTTGGGAGAGATATACAAATGCTCGGATATTTGATGTCGGCGCTTACCTTCCCCCAAAAACCGGAAAATTTCTTTTTCACGGGGAGTCAGTGTGTCGATCGAATCTGACTCCACCGAACGATTTGCAATAACATCCAGCACCAGCGGAGATATTTCGTCACTGAAATAACTGCCGCCGGCAACGATCTTTCGGATCGCAAGCGGTATATTCATGATAGAATCATTTTTATGAAAATACCCTTTTGCTCCAGCTTCGAGAGAACACTTGATATAGATCAGTTCATCATGCATGGACAATACTAATATCGGGATCTCGATCTGAGCCGTTTTCAAATAGTGTATACAATCGATTCCACTTTCATGGTTCAAGGATAAATCCGCCAGAACAATATCCGGGAATAGTTGAGGGATATCATTGATCGCTTGCTTCAGTTCTCCCGCATTCCCGCAGACTGCCATGTCGGCTTCTTTGTTGATTACCTGCGTGATCCCATGACGAACGACGGGGTGGTCATCGAGAATATAGACCTGGATCGTTTTCACTGCATCGCAATCCTTTCTTTTTCGTAACTATACGGTTGCGTTTCATTTTGATCACGGAGAGTATATCGGCACTCCACAACAGTTCCTTTTCCTTTCCCCGCATAGATATTTAAATCGGCGAGAATGATTCCTGCCCGCAACCGCATGATTTGTATACCCATTCCGCCATGATCATCTGTTTCACAAAATCCGATACCGTCATCCTGAATCCTTAAAAGAATGGAATTCCGGTTTTGTTCGAGTTTCAATTGGATTTGATTGGCCTTGGAATGTTTCGCCGCATTGTTGATGGCTTCATGAGCGATATGATACAAATGTAACTCGGCTTCTTCATTGTCGATGCGAATGGTTAAATCCGATTCATACTGGCAATTGATTTTATATAACTTTTGGGTAGCCGATACTAATTCTTGCAAGGCGGCGTGAAATCCTAATTTTCCGATTGTTAGGGGAGCTAGTCCTTTTGATAATTTGCGGGTCTTTAACCGGACGTCATCGAGCATCTGAACAATGGTTTCCAATTCTTTCATATCATGGCTTTTCCCATTCTCACCATTGCTTAACACCAGCTGCGCCAGAAAAGAGATCCCTGTCAGTTCCTGTAAAATACTATCATGAAGATCGCGGCCGATTTTTTGCTGTTCTTTTGTACTCATCCACACAATTTCTTTTTCCAACTGTTTTTGTGTAGTCAAATCGACAGCGAGGATATCGATTTCTTCTCCTTTCCTTACACCATATAACCGCACCCAGAAGTTTTTCCCTGTTTTGGGTTGTTTTCCCTTTAATGTGATGGGGGAAAATTTCTTCCCGTTCAGCAATGAGTGGAGGAATTGACGATATTTCGCCTCGTTTTCCCATTGAAAGGGGTGGGGGTGATTCATCATTTCTTCGCTCGATGAAAAACCGGTAATATGAGCCATTGCAGAATTGACATAGATTAGTTCGTATGGATCGAATATTTTATAGATACCGATTTGAGTCGCTTCGCAAAATTCTTGGAAACTATCCTTTTCAATTTTTAATTCTTCCCTCACCCGTTGATAGTGTCTCCACCCCAAAAAAGCGGATAGCAATGCAAAAAAAGCCGCAAAGGCTACGGGAATCCGGAACGAATATGTCGTCCAGAAATACGGATTCACGACGAAGTGTACATGGGCCGGTTCTTGACTCGTATTCCTGAATTTGTCTTGGGAAACAACTTCAAAAATGTATTGTCCAGGTGGTAACGGTGGGATCCATGCTGAGGTTTTCCCTGAAAAAGAAGTCCAATCGTGAAAAACACGCTGGGCGGCGGAGTCCACAATGCGCCAGGAAAAGACAAGTTCATTTCGGGAAGTATGGTTCCATGCATCATACCCTTGGAACGAAAACACCCCCCGAGCATCTGGGATTAAATGGTCAGGGGCGGAGACAATTTCTGTAGCAGGAGCATTGTTGTCCTGATCAAATGCATAAATCCCTTCATTCATAATGCCGATCCAAATCCGGCCTTCTTCATCTTCTGCAATCGAAATCACCGGTCCTACAGGTATGCCATTCTCATACCCATATTGAATCCATCTTCCATCCTTGAAACTCATGACGCCTTGATTGCGGTCCCCCGCCCAAATGGTTCCATCCGAGCTTTGATACAAAGACAGTATATAATTGCTTTTCAAACCACTCGAAATCGATTCCTGAATCCATTGATTGTCTTGATAGCGCAAAAGACCAAGCCCCAACCGAGAAAACCATAATTCGCCATCTTGGGTTTGCAAAGAAGCCACGATTTTGCTCGATTCCTCCATAAACGAAGGCGGAATATTCGTTTCTCGAGGCTCACCGTGAATCCAATGTTCGATCCAGCCTCTTCCTCCAATCCAATATTCTCCCAGGGACGTTTCCAACAGAGAATATACAACTTGATTCGGATGATTCGATAACGGGAAGACAGGTACATACTGTTCACCGTTCCATTTCACGACTCCCTGTTCACCTGTAAACCAGATATGCTCTTCATCGGGCAAAAAGATTGGCTTATCTCCACCGACATGGAGATCCCCCGGTAAAGGAATTTCTTTCATAATCCGCAATTTTGACAAATCGAATTCAATATAACGATTGCGGCTGCAAAGAACCAACCTGTTTTTTTGGATATTGATATCAAAAGCTTCAAAATCATTTTCGATGTATTGAAATTGATATAACGATTTCCATTGATGTTGCGAGTAGCGCCACAGCGTGCAGTTCATATCTACGCAAAAGAGTTGATGTTGATCGTTGTTTGTCAAACTTTCGCTGATGAATGTTGTTTGCAAGTCGGGGATGGATTGTTTTGTCCAAGTAGGTTTTGTAAAGCGATAAACGCCGCTTCTTGTACAAATCCAAAGGGATTGATCCTCCAGGTACGAAATGGATTCGATATGAAGCCTTCTCTTATCCGGAGTTAGAGGGCAAAATTCCCACTCCTCATCGTTGAGAATGAACAAACCTTCTCTGGTTCCCAAAAGTAATTTCCCAAAGGCCCATTGAAGGCAGGTGGTTTCAAAGGGAGTTCCCTTGGTTGAAAGGACTTGACCATCCGCACATTCCAGGACTGTGCCTCTGGAAATAAAAAAAAGATGGTTCAAAGGATTGAAAACAAATTCTTTGCATACACGATCTTTTTCTTGGGGGCATTGATCCCAGGAAAGAATTTTATACTCGTCCGAAGAATGGAAATGAACCATTCCCACTCGGTTCACGGCGATCCAAATTTCATGATTGTCATTTTGTTGAATGTCTTCAATGATGGCATCCGAATTCTCTGTAAACTGATGGATCAACTTCCATTTTCCCTTTCTTACATCATTGTCGTTAGCAGCAGGAATCCAGGAATACAGATATGCCGATCCATTTCCAATCCACACTTCCCCATTTTTCATACACTCAATAGCGGAAATAGAATCATTTGGAGGATGCCCAGGAAAAGATTCCGCTGTGAAATTGTCAATCCTATCCTGATGGATACAGCTGATACCATTGGGGGTTCCAACCCACACTCTTCCTTTGTTATCCTCTTCCAGGAGGCGCACATCATTGGAGATCAACCCGTTATCCATGTTTACAATTCTTCTATGGGTTCCATCCATGATGACGATGCCTCCCCCCCAAGAGGCTAACCATACGGACCCGTCACGAGTCATGATCGCATCGCGCACCACTTCATTCGGAAGATCCTTGGGGGCGCTAAAAGCGCGGATCGTCCAATTGGAGAATTCATTTTGTTTCGCACCGAGACAAAAACCATGTGTTACGAAAAACAAAATCGGTAGCAAAACTTCAATGGAAGATAATCCTCTTGCATACTTTTGTAACACGGCTCAACACTTTTCCTTACAAAGTTCGTGAACAGATTCCAACATGAAAACTCATGCCGGATTGAACAGATAAACAAAATACGCACATAAACGATCCGGGCGTGATGGCCGTGCTCCGATCTTCATGATGTTTTTACAAAAACGCCAGGATCAATCAGTTACAAAAGAAAGAAAACCAATAAATATCATCAGAATTGTGGATAGAGCAAGCGTCCTCGCTTGCAACTTCAAGCAAAGGGATCATACTTGCGACTTCAAGCCGGCGGGGACTCCAGCCCAACTCATCATCATTTCATAAAAAAACATTGCCCGCCCAATAATACAACACTTATTGCAAAATTCAATTCATATGGATTCTTTTACACACGTTTTCGTTTACTTGTGGGAAGAATACCCATTTTTTCACGATATTTTGCGACTGTTCGGCGGGCGATAGTCAGGTCGTAATCGCGATGGAGGATTTCAGTGAGTTTTTGATCGGAAAGAGGTTTGCGGGGATTTTCTTCATCGATGAGATTGCGAATGATTTCCATGACGCTCTTGGCGGACATATCATCGTTGCCGATTGTATCGAGACCGGTGGAAAAGAAATATTTCAGTTCGAACAAACCGCGTGGAGTTTGCACGTATTTTTTATTGACGACACGGCAAACCGTCGCTTCATGAATACCAAGCTCATCGGCGATATCCCGAAGTTTCAACGGCCGGAGGGCGGTCAATCCCTCTTCTAAAAAACCTTCTTGGCGGGACATGATGGATTTCGTCACTCGATACAAGGTCCGTCTGCGTTGTTCAATATTGCGAATCAACCAAATGGCCGATTGAAATTTTTTCTTGATAAATTCATATTCATCATCGGTGATGCCGTCTTTGTTTTGCAGCATATCGCGGTATTTCCGGCTGATCCGAAGCGGGGGAGCGCCTTCGTCGTTGACACGGACCTGCCATTCCCCATCGACTCTTTCGACAAAGACATCGGGCGTGATATATTCTATATTCGAAAGAAGATACTGGCGGCCCGGGCGCGGATCCAATGTACGAATGATATCGGCGATTTCTTGAATATGTTGCTCGGTCACTCCCAGCGAACGCGCGATTTCCCTGTACCGCTTGCGTTCAAGGTTTTCAAGATGATGCCGAATCACTTCTATGATATCATCGTCGTCGATGTCATAGTGAAAGCACTGGATTTCCAAACATTCCGATAAACTTCTGGCTCCAATCCCCGGCGGATCGAAACCTTGGATGATCTTTAAAACATGTTCAACGAACTCGACTGGAACTCCTTGGATTTCTGCCACTTCTTCTATGGGGATATATAAATACCCGTCTTCATCCAACCGTTCGATCAAATATTCACCAAGACGGAATTCATCTTCCGTATCGGTTGAAATCCCCAATTGCCAAATGAGATGATCTTTTAAAGTTTCTTCTTTGGCCAATTGCATGCCGGTGGTTTCTTCCTCTTGTCCGTCATAAGAGGTGCCGGATGAAATTTGTCCCAAATCGCTGCTGTCCGAAAAATAATCTTCCCAATTTTGATCGAGCTCGATATGGCCGCTTTCCGCCAAATCTTCGGCCAGATTCTCCGAATGATCATCCTGCTGAGATTCTTCGAATTCGTTGTCCTGAGAATTATCTGTTTGCTCCTCCTCTTCCAGCATAGGATTCTCAGCCATTTCCTCTTGCAGGAGTTCGGATAGTTCCAGAGTAGACAGTTGCAGCAGTTGAATAGACTGTTGCATTTGCGGCGTCATAATAAGCCGCTGAGACATTTTTTGTTGGAGTTGAAGGCGCTGATCCATCTATGATAAACCTGTTTTATAACTGAAGTTTTTGGACACTCTGAGAAAAGGTGCATTCAAAAAAATCCCGTATTCATTCTATTACCCAGCACTTGTATTCAAAAATCGCACCAACTTCTCATTAAATTTTCATGCCAAAATTATCTATGCATCCTGCTTTTTTGTCAATGGATTTATTGGGACTTCTTTTGGGGATGAATAAATAAATCATTTGTTTTTTTGAAGTTATGTATGAATAAGTGTCTGATGGATAGAAGAGAGAAACGTCTCGTGCCTTGAATAGTTCCGCGGGTATAATGAGTTGGACACGGTTCTATTTCTTTACGCTACCCAGTCGGAGGAGTATTCGTGATAATCCGAACAAGTTTTTTCTTTTTGTTAATCATCGAATTTCTTGTGGGATCCCCCCCCTCGACCGAGCCCCAAAGAGTGTGGATCAACGGATGGGATGTGATTCCTTATTCCACTGAATTCGTTCAGGATGTTCTTCCATCTGAAAAAATGAAGAAAGTCCGTTCCTTTGTCCAAAGCGATCCCCCAATACGAATGGCCCTGAACGGCGGCCACGATCTTGCCTTATCACCCTCCGACAAAGAATTGAATGTGACAATAATCAAGCAGGATCTGAATGCTTCGTATGGACCTGATACACTCGATGTCACACTGACTGATGATTTCAACCAAGTGATTACTACATTGCGTATTCAAGACGACGGGCAGCAAACTTCCAGCTATCAGGCTGGACCGATTCAAACCGAGACGCTTTCTCTCACGCTTTCCTCTCCCGGGATCTACCACCTTGCCTTGCGGACAGGCAGCGATCTTCGATATGATGTGATTCCCCATGCCGCTGCGTTGGCGGTGCAGGGTCATATTGAACTCCTCGATTCTTCTCAATTGTTGAATCTTTTTTTTCTGCCGAAACAGGAAACCATGGAATTCCAATTCTCCGCCAGTTATGCCGGATCGACACACCAAACCGTATCTCTTTACGATTCGGGTGATCAACTCGTCGCTCAACACACCATCGAGAATTTTAATGGGCGTAACATTCTTCGAGCCTCTGTGCCTCCCGAAGAAAGAGAAAAAATTTGGCGATTGCATATCGAAAATCAGGATCTCGATATCCGTTCGCCGCAAGTTGAATATTGGTTTCCGGTCAAGGATCAAGTTCTCGACTTGGAGGCAATCAACAGTATCCTTCAGCCACGGCAGTTGGAAATGGCCGCTATTCCCGGATCAAGCGCTCCCTTTCGTTTCATCCTTGACAACACCTTTTCGAAATCCTTGACGATCGAACCACAGTTGATTTCGTCCGCCTCACCATCTTTTCCGGTAAAGGAACTTCCCAATTCTATTTTGATTTCGTCCGCCTCCAAGGAGTATTTGTTTTTTCAAATTCAGGTTCCCATGAGTGCCGAATCAGGACAGGCGGTGACATATACATTGACTTTGCACGACCAAGAAGGCCTTTTTTTGGGACGAGCCGAAGCCGCTTTAACCATACGCGATTTTCCTCCATCACCATCCGGCTTTCTTTTTACATCTCCTAAACAACTTGAAGATATTCGTCGACAAGGAACGGAAGGGGATGATTATCTACGCCAAATTAACGATTCGCTGATTCAACATGGAGACAATCTTGTAGAAGAGAATTTGCAAGTTCCCGAACGAGAAGCGGGATATACGGGACTCTATATTTGCGATGGAATTGGAGATGGGAACGACGATCCAAATGATGGAGACGGCGCACCATTGATTTTCGATCCGCTCCGGCCGGGTGAATACTTTTGTTCCATCGATGGCCGCCGTTATCGTGGAGATAAATATGAAGAAGGATGGTACGGTCATTATCATTATGAATTGGCTTCGCGGCTGCGTAGTTTGGGCATTGCGTATGCATTGGAACCTAAAATCGAATATGCCGCTCTTGTGCGAGAAATGTTGCTGGATTTTGCTGACCGCTATAAATCCTGGCCATTCGATGATTACGAACAGGGTCAATCTTCCTGGTCTGCCCGCTTGATGACGGAAACATTGGGTGAAGCGATCTGGCTTGTTCATGCTCTTATTGCTTACGATTTTACGCGCTTCGATGCGGTGTATTCCCCCGCTGACCATGCCCATATCGAGCAGAACTTGATCCGCCCCATAGTGGCGATCATCCAAGGAAATCCGGAAGGTACCAGCAACTGGCAGGCTTGGCATGATACCGCTGTCGGATTTGCAGGATATGTCTTGAACGATTCCGAACTTGTCGATTGGGCGGTGAATGGGCCGGAAGGATTTCATTTTCTCAAAGAAAACGCCATCCGGGATGATGGGCTATGGCTGGAGGGATCGACCGGCTATCACTTTTTTGCTCTGACTCCCCTGGAATTGTTGATGGAGACGATGGAAGCGCATAATGTTCCGGCGTTCGATGAGAAAATACAATTGGCTCATCAGGCAGTGCTGAGTCTTCTCTATCCGGATGGCACATTCCCCAAACTCAACGATTCATTTGCACAAGCCATCGAGCGGCGCGATTATATCTATGAACATGCCCATGCCCATTATGATGAACCCGTTTTTAGCGAAGTCCTGACTGAAATATACGACGATCTCGGTTACAAACGCAATACGATGGAATCCCTTTTCTTCGGACGCGAGTACGAGCGAGGTGTTTTGCAAATTTCTCCTTCTCTCAATGATAAAATGGGATTATCCATCCTGCGCTCCGGTGATCGTTTGCAGGATCTGGCTGCCATCATGGATTACGGTCCCCATGGGTTGGGACACGGCCATTTCGATAAACTCCATGTTTCTCTCTATGGACAAGGATTTGAATGGCTGCCCGATTTGGGGATTGGGCAAGCAAATACGGCTGAATTCGGAGGCTGGTTTCGTCAATCGTTGGGACATAATACGGTCATTCTCGGTGAACAGAATCAGAAGATCGATTCCGAAAAGGAACGGCCGATCGATTTGTATTCCTCTTCACTCGATTCGTTCCAAGTCATGAAAGCGACAATTGGACAGCCGGTTTATTCCCAAGGATCAAGTGTTCAACGAACGGTGATCACGGTGGATGATGATTATGCTGTGTTGATCGATGAGGTTTCCACGGATCAAGATTCAATCGACTTTGTTTTCCATTCTGCCGGCGATTTTTTCAGCGAGTATCCATTTGAAGCCACCGGCGGAGATGCGGATTGGGAACAGTCCCAAAATGGCTACAACTTTTTAAAAACGCCGCGATTGTATAACGATGCTCGAGTTGCAGATATTTTGAAATATCATTCTGCCGAAATGGTTCGGATTGAAAGCCGGAAACCGTTCGGATTCCAAGATGGGTTCGAAAACGTAGATGACTGGAACGGCAATGTCAATTTATCTTCGGAGGCAACCGAAGGTCAATTTTCTCTTTCATGGGTGATTGTTCCAAGGCGGTATCAAACAATTTCGAAAGAATTTGAATTGCTTTCCGAGGAAGAAATCATTCCCGACCGCCTGACCTTCGATATCAAAATCGAAGCGGCCACATTTTCTCAGCTCATCTTGCAATTGATTGCAGTGCCGGAGTACCCCGATGCGCGCTGGGAAATCGCGCGTGGCGAAACAGTTCAAACCGGTGAATGGCAACACGTCGAACTCGATCTGACACAGCCCGATCAAGTCGGTGGTAGCGATCTCCGTGCCCGACGGTTGCAGTTCACACTTTTCGGTGCGGAAAAAGCGGAAATTCCTTTTCTTATTTTTATCGACAATCTGCAAGTGTTCCGAAGCGGAGAACCGGTTCCTTCCGAAACACGCGGTGTACAATTAATTTTCCCCGGTGGAGAGCCAACCGATTATTACCTTGCCAATGGTCCATCACCCAATCCTCCACGGATTCATCCGGTTATCCTTGCCCGAAGAACGAATACACCTCAAACGAGACATGTGACTATCATAGAGCCGTTTTTGACAGAATCTCGCATTCTGGAATCGGAATTCGATAACGAAGATACATTGGGAATCCGCCATGCCGATGGATATGATGAGATATCCCTGAATCTCATGAATCATTCCTTTCAGCTTATTCGCCGTCGAATCGATGATACCATCAGGCAAATATCCATCATTGGGGGAAATTCATTTCAAACGGCTGAAGTGAAGTATCACTCAAACAACACTATAGATTTTTCGCTGAGCGTGCTCGAGAATTCGCTGGATTTGAAATCCTATCGTTTAGAGAAACAGGGAGAAACGGAAGATGAACTGACTATTCAAACGGAGATGGCTCCGAATATTGTACTCCTGGATGGAGAAGAAATTGCTTCATACGAATTTATTAACAAAAATGAAGGGGGCGAAATCGTTATCGACAATTTACCGCAAGGGGATCATGTATTGGAAATCCGTTTGGATATTCTTACTCCGGTACAACATTGGCAGATCCGGTAGATCGGTCTTCGTTATGGGAAAACTGGATACATATTTATTGAGAAAGCATTTCTTCTACAGCGGTGAAAATGTCCTGCGGTGAATACGGTTTCAGAACGATCCGGTCTATTCCGCTTTTTTCCGCCTCTTCGCGGGTATTTTGCTGGGAAGATGCAGTCACCAGCGCCACTGGGGTTTGCGGTTTCTTTTCTTTCAACAGTGGGAGCGCCTCGATTCCAGTCATTCCCGGTAATTGAAAATCCATCAATACCAGTTTGGCGTCGAGTGAATCAAAATCGGCCAGCATATCCTCTGCATTCGTATACGCTTTAACGGTATATCCTTTGAATTCAAGAAGATCCTGCAAATTTTCCCTCAACTCCTCTTCGTCTTCTACGATCGCAATCGTGATGTCGGCCATCGTTTGCTCCTCATTTTCCGGTATTGCAATTGTACAGTCAAAATCGATCCTTTGCCAACTGGGCTGACCACGGTTTTTGTCTCTTTGTACATTGCACCTTGGAAAGTCATTGAATAATTGCGTTTGCAGAACGGCTCTATTCAGTGAGTTGTCCCGAAACCAAGTAGAATTGTTTGTTTCCCAGTTCAATGAGGGATTCATCGTGGGTAGCCAAGACGATTGTTTTCCCTCGTGAATTTTCTTCTTGCAGGCATTCGGCGATCATTCGTGTATTTTCACGATCCAAATTGCCGGTGGGTTCGTCAGCCAGAATAAGATCGGGATTACCGGCCAAGGTCCGAGCCAATGCGACACGCTGTTGTTCACCGACGCTTAGCTCTTCAGGAAGATGATCCATTCTCTGATCAAGTCCAAGACGTGCTGTAAGAGCACCGATTTTCTCTTCGCTGCCGGGATTCTGGTTCCGCAGGGACATAGCTAATTGAATATTGTCTTTCGCAGACAGATACGGCATTAAATAAAATTTCTGGAACATGAAACCAACAATATGTTTCCGGTATTTTCTTCGCAGAAACGAAGATTGCGCATACAAATCCCGGTCTTGGTATAGGACTTCTCCCGATGTGGGATGGAGCATTCCGCCTAAGAGGAGCAGTATCGTACTCTTACCGCATCCGCTGGCGCCGTAAACCACCACAAAATCCCCTTTTTCAATGGAGAGGTTCAGATGGTTGATTGCTGTAATTTTTTCATTTGATTTTGTATAAATTTTAGTCAAATCCTTGGCAGTGATCATTCGCTTTATTCCTCGATCAAAGTGGATGCAGGATCCATTCTCACCAGCTTCACAATTGGAAGCAATTCAGCGATGAGTACAATTGCACACGTTATATAAATCGTATTGGGTAAATGTTTCCATAGTATCCGTACGTGGGATGTGTTGACGATCAGCAGAGGGGCGTTCAAAGAGATCGACAGATAAGAACCGATCAAAAAACCGGCTACCGAAGCGATCAAAGCGAGTACCAAAATCTTTGCAAAGTACAGCGCGAGAATATAGAAATAACTCGCGCCCATGGAAACAAGAATCCCCAACTCTCTACGGCGTTCGGTGACTTCCTGGAAACCGGTAATGGTGATCAACAAAACTACGACACCCAGCACAATGAAAAATAAGTATTTCAACGATTCTCGAGTTGTCAGACGAGCGAGATAGCGGCCTTGAAAGATGTCTGTCTTGGTAATTTGTTTAAAACCTGGAGCGAGTTTGGCAAGTTCCCTTTTTTGAAAGGCTTCGGTTTCTTCCTGGTTCCCGACGTGGAGGCAGGCGAAGGCTAGGGTTGCGTTGATCTGCCCCGGTTTTTCGAACAGCGCCTGACTTTCCGAAAGGGCGATATAGATACGATAATCATCGAGCGTTCCTTTTGAGCGAAATATTGCGGATACTTGGTAGGACCGGTCGAGAATATTGACTTCCGTTCCTTCCCTTGCATTTAGTTTTTGGGCTGCCGTATAGCCCAATCGGACAAAGTCGCTTTTTAGTGGAGCGATCATGTTTCCTTTTTCACGGGTTTCGTCTTTGCGTGGAACCGGTTCGATTCCGGTTAAAATGAATTCGTGCCCGTCAATGTTGATTTTTTGCTGAAGTACGGAAACATAGTATCGCGAGGCTAAGTGGGTATATTTGGCGAGTTCGCGGGTTACCTGATCCGAAAACAGGATTTGCTGATCTGTACATAGATATATGTCAACCGGGTCGGCTTCTTCGGGGATCAGTAACAAATTGTGTCCCATATTTTTCATGATCAACTGCATGGAACGGTTCGCAAATTGGGTGGTATTTTGCAAATAAACATACAGCGCGACAACAGTTGTCAGTGCAAGCGTAATTAAAAGATTGATTCCCCATTTATACTTCGCTTGATTCAATACAAGTTTCAAAAACATGCTGATTCCTCATGATAACGAAATTCAGAGATGGATGGATATGATTTATTATAGGAGAAGCCGAATGAGGTCAATCCCAATAGTCCTGCAAAACTTCATCCGTATAGCGAAATCGATCTCCCGAATCACGCAGTTTGCGCGACCGCCAGATATCGCCGTTGGACGCCAGGCCATTACTGCCATTATAGGGAATCACGCGCTGGGTTGCAGCCCAGTCACCATAATAGGTTTTATCCGGACCCGCCGCAAACATCATGTACCAAGTCCCATTCGGACTATTGGAGCAGTCACGGTCTACGTACCCATAAAAACATCCATTCCCAAACGGATCCACTGGGATACTACCGATATACGCCACCGGTGTCGTGAGCAAAGCCCAGTTTTGGCCGTTGAAATGGTTATCTTGCAGAACGTTCGCTATGCCGGCTTGATTCGGGGTGATACCGAAATAATGAACCCCGTTTACGAAACAGCACCGTTCATCATTGATCCCCTCTTTGCCACAATCGTCACCATCGATCAGCCACAATCCCGTATCCATGTGACGGATAACGGCCTGATCATCCAACATCCGTAGATCGGCTTTCGTTCGCGCGATCTTTGACCGGGTCTGTGCGTTGAGGAAATTCGGAACTGCGATAGCGGCTAATATCCCAATGATGGCTACAACGATCAATAACTCGATCAAGGTGAATGAATTACATCGTTTTATGTCCATTTTCATATCTCCCCTAAGAAATAGTACCCTATGTCGATCCGCTATTATCTGGACTTACAAACAATTATCAAGCAATTGAATGAAAAAGTCTACTCGCCGAACATGGATAAAGTAATCCGATTTCGATTTTCTTTTCGTGGGTAAAACAAGCATTCCTGCTTGCATCAAAAGAGCAAGCGAGATGCTTGCTTTACCCTATTGAAATTGAATCCAGATGGGTAGAACTGCTATTATGAATAAACAATTTTGTCTTGACCGGCGGTTTGAAATGAATCACGATCAAAACAAGACCAGAAGAAGGCAATGGATAAGTCCAGGGAGAAGGATTGGTTTGTAAAGGAGAGGTGATGCGTAGAAATTACTGTTTACAGAGTAATGATGTTTTCATTTCAAGATACACGTTTTCGATTTCACGAGGATTTGTTTGCTTCATGAGTTTGTGGATTGTTTTGCTTTCCTGTGCCTTGATAGTACATCCCAAAGAAAAGACAGAAGAACAGCAAATCCTTGTTGAATCTTCGCACCCTTGGCGGCCGCCTTATGGTTTGGAACGGATAGGGCAGCATAACATTCACCAATCTGCTTTCGAGGCAGATGCCATTGCAAAGCCTGATATCATTATCAATCCGGTCGATCTCGGAACCATCTTGCCGCCCTCAGATTGGTTATTACTCGGAAATAATCAAAAAGGGCATGTAGATGTTGCTGCAATCAACTATGAGCGGGATTATCTAGGAAGTCAGGTGATGGCCTGGTTTGCCACGACTCCCAATGAGAAGACCGTAGTTTCTTTCCCCTTGAAAAAGGGCATACGAAATGAAATCAACATGCTATTGCCACCACTTCCTCCTAACGTTGACCGTGATGAACTGTGCGTTAGCATCCTTCGAGACGATGGAACCGAAATCTGGAATAAAAAAATACAAACCATGATCGTGCGGGAAATCCCCGCCTGGCCAGAGTTTGGCGCAACCAAAACCAAACTTCGATATGATGCCCCGATCTCCATCCGGGCTGCTGATGGAACGTTGTCATCGATGGATTACGATAAGGGGTGGGATGAACATCTTCACGATATCGTGGTTTCGCTGCCGAACGGTTCCCGTTTCGTCTTTTGGCGGGGCGCCTGTTATATTCCTTTTTGGTCGGGGCGGTACAATACCGGCTTGTGCTATGAATGGGCGGAAACCCAGCCTCCGAAAGGATATACCGACTGTGTCGAGCCGCTCATGGACAAGGAACTGCGCTATGGACGCGTGCAAATCATCGAGTCGACCGTCTCGCGGATTCATGTTCGATGGAGTTACCAGTCGTGTGATTTTCATTACAAAGTGTGGGGGGATTCGGCAGTCGAAGATTACTATTTCTATCCGGATGGATATGGAACGCGCGTCCTCAATCTGAAAAGCACGGCGGGAACAAAATATGAATTGAGTGAATTCATCATTCTTACCCCTCAAGCGGCATATCCGTTTCAGGTCTTGCCATCCAATCTTGTCGATTTTCTTTTTGTAGATGGCTATAAACGAGAAATTGAGTTCCCATTTTTTCATTCCGAGCAAGGAGAGAAATTAACTCCACGCGACGTGCCGATCCTGTACCTGATTCGGCTGAACGAAGGGGAAAAACTCGATGCCATCTACTTCAATCCCAACGATCCCTATATTCCTCAGGTGTTCGATCCGTTTTATGATCAAAACGTCCTTGTAACGCCAGCTTATTGGGGGAACCATTGGCCGCTGGCGCGAGGAAGAACGACCGGTTTCGCGATTAACGACCGTATTCAATATACGCCTTCACACAATAGCATTATGACATGGGGATTCCATAAACAACCGGAACCTGTGCGAACAGCAGCGCTTGAAACATTGGATGCTTTGGGGCAGCCCAAACGGATGAACTTGCGGCGTTGGGTATGGCTCATCGGAATGACCGATGCAAGTGATCAACGTCTTTTGGAATGGGCGCATAGTTTTTCGCATCCACCGGAATTGACTATTGAAGGAGCCAGACTGGACATCGATGCCTATGCCCCGGAAAGGCGTGCCCTTAGGTTGGTTGTAGAGGACACCACCATAACCATTGAGTTGAATCCCAACGTTGTTTGTGTAAATCCTGTTTTCGAACTACTCGATGCCCCGAAAGATCTTGTGAAAGTTACTATGAACGAACGTCTCTTGAATCGGGATGAATATACTTGGGATGGTCAAACGTTATGGATAAGGGGAGATTTCCGTGAAATGACTGCTCTGCAACTTCAATTCAGTCTTTTACCTTGAAATGTATAAGATATTTTATTAATATATAAATGGTATTTAGGGAATGGCTATGAAAATCCCGTTCCTTCCGGAAAAATTATCAAACATTCTCTCGAATCGCTGAATCTGACTGTCACGGACACAGCCAAATACACAAAAATCAGTAGCGGCTATATGGGACAACTCGTCGAATGGCCGGAAGTCGTCACGGAAGGCAAGACCTTGCATGAATGTTGGGAAATGTTGCAGGATGCCTTACATGAAATGATCCTGGCATACCGCCAACAATTATTCCTATCGCGCCTGGGCAATGTATGATGATGAGTTTCTCTACATCGCTGTCGCAGTAATCGATTATGAGATGGTGCAACGGTTGGATGCCGGAAGCGAAGATGGAGCAACCTGGAACGAGGATTCCGCCGAAATCTTTATCGACGGCAACCACAACGCTGTCGAGGGTAATGTGAATGATCATCCGGAAGAATACGAAACCGGCGGCCAGTTTGTGTTAACCTCCGCAGGGGCGCGCCGGGACAAGGAAGCCGGAGATCCTACTTTCGGTGACGGTCCGGAAGATGAATGGTATGGATCGGTTTGGGACAACGAAAATTTCGACGGTTTCAACTATGAATTCCGAGTCAAACTCTCCAAAATCGGGAATCCCCAAAAGGGCGATACCATTGGATTCAATCTTGCCGTGAACGACGCGGACGATTCGTCTGCCAGCGGCAGCGATTACCAAATGCGCTGGACAGGCTTGGCGCACGATGAGAGCACCTATGGCGATCTCTATTTCGGACGACGTGAAATTACGATCCCTCTGATTTCGGAGGCAGTAACGATTAACGGGCAAAAAGATGAATCTGTTTGGGATCAAGCGGCGCATGGCCGTATCAGCGCACAAGAAGGAACGACCGGCAGGACCTATTATCCGAGAGATATGGATGATTTGTCCTGTGATTTCTATCTTTTTCATGATGAAGATTTTATCTATGCCTTAGTAGATGTACGCGACAATATTATCCGCGCAGATACGGAACCGCCGAAAACCGATGAAGCGGCATTCTGGCATGATGATTCCGTCGAGTTTATGCTGGACAGTGACTATAGTCAGAATGATGGGAACAACGTCGGATATGGCGCGAGCGGAAAATTCTCCATGACCGCGAATGGTGCACGGCGTGCCGTTGCATTGGGGGATTTTCTGTTCGGAACCGAAGCAGAGTCGGATTGGCATGCGGAACACACGGCTTCGGACGACGGTTTTATTATCGAATATCGCATTGCCAAAGGCGCGGTTCTGAATCCGCTCGACATCGAATTGATTGGCTTTAATATTGCCGTAAACGACGATGATAATGATGATGTCGGTCCCGGCGACCGAGATATTCAAATGACCTGGAATGGGTATGCCAATGAGGAACGTTCCTATGGCGCATTGATTTTCGGCGGTCCACCGGTCGCTGCTGATGATTGGATACTTTTCTGATTCAAGAAGAAAATTACTCGGCCACGATTTCACATGGCTTTTTATGGCCTAAAAAATCTACCGGACTTGCAGTCAAACCATATGCGCCACCGTTGAAAAAGATAACATAATCTCCGGTAAAAACCGGAGATTTTAGATGTACTTGATCCGCCAACCGATCTTGGGGTGAGCATAATTTCCCCGTTACTGTCAAGGAATACTCCGGACACGGATTTCGTGGCGATGAGGAAAGAATATCCATTTCAAAATTTCTCCGGATAACTTGTCCCATCCCACCTGCAAGCAAATAGTTGTGGTGCATCCCTCCATCCGTTACAGCGAATACCTGTTCTTGATTTTCCTTCACATACAGTATTTTCGTGACATAAAGTCCACACTCACCAACGAGAAATCTTCCCAATTCCACTTTCGCGTCGATCCGTTCAAAGAAGTCTTTGTATTTAGGGATCGTGAAAAGTTGCTCCAATCGGATTCTCAAATTCTCCAAATCCAATTTGGACTGATTCTCAAAATAATCTATTCCCCAGCCACCCCCGAAATTGATTTTTTTTACGGGAATGTCCAATTCTGATTCTATATGTTGAGCCAGATCTAAAATTTGCTCGATCGATCCCGCAAGAATATCTACATCCAGGATTTGTGAGCCTAAATGAAAATGCAAACCTCGGAAATCGACCTCGCTCACCAATGATTTGATATTTCTAAATTCTCGTTCGAGTGTTGGAAGAGAAATTCCAAAGTGGGTAGACCCGGCCATCGACAAACCGGCTCTCATCTTCCTGCCAGGATTGATACGCATTCCGACTTTTGGTTGAACTTTCAACTCACGGCCGAGTTCAGTAATGATCTTCAACTCATCAAGGCTTTCGGTGTTGATCGAACCTATACCGGAATGGATCGCTTGCCTCAATTCTTCGACAGTCTTCCCCGGTCCGCTGAATTCGATTGTCTCCGGCGGTATCCCCGCTTCCAAAGCCGCAGTAAGTTCACCGGCAGAAGAAACATCCGCTCCCAATCCGCATTTTGACATGAATTGCAGAATTTGTGGGTGTGGATTGGCTTTTACCGCATATAGAATCTGAAATCTGGAACCGAAACATTTCCGTAACCGAACCAATTGCCTTTGGATGATTTTCAGGAAATAGAGATAGCAGGGCGTTTCGGTTTCTCGAATGATTCCTTCTAAATTAGTTTTATCGACTAATTGATAAAATTCATCTCGTTTCATGATTGCCCTGATTGTGGTTGGGTGGTTTTATATTTCTTCTTTAATACTTCCATATCAATTTTCCCCGTTGATGTTCGGGGGAATGATTCGGCAATGGTAATTTGTGACGGAATCATATAAGAGGGTAAATGCCGGGATAAGAAAAGTTTCAATTGATCAACCGAGAAATGCCTATCCGTTTTCGGTATCACTTCGGCAATGATCTGGTTTTCTCCATTCTCATTCTTGATTCCAAACACCGCAGCATCTTTTACATTTTCGTGTGTATGGAAAATCGATTCAATTTCACGAGGATACACACGATTCCCGCGGATTTTGAGCATAGAATCCATTCGCCCTACAATATATAAATAACCCTCCTCGTCCAATTTTCCGAGATCCCCTGTAAAAATGTAATCCTCTTCTTCACCATTCTCCGGATTCCGAAATTTTCGCTTTTTTTCTTCCGTCCCGTCGGGACCGGAAACATAACCGGTCATTGTTCCCATTCCTCTGTGAAGAATCTCGCCCTCTTCATTGTAAGATAATGGCTTTCCATCCGGAGAAACTATACATACCGTTGTTTCCACAAGTGGTTTGCCCACGGATGTCATTTTTCTGTCGAATTCTTCCGGCATCAACATGGAACTACGAAAAGTTTCCGTTTGCCCATAGGTTTTGTAGATATCCGCTTCGGAGAACCGCTCACGCAATTGCTTCAATTGGCGTACAGAAAGGTCACCACCCGAAACCGTGATATAACGGATGCTTTTTATGCTATGGCTAGCTTTTTCCAGTGGAAGAGTCAAGAAATCAGTCCAAATGGATGGAACGGCGGAAATACCGGTGATTTCATATTGTTCAACCACGCTGCATATATCTTGAGGCAGCCAGGAATTGAGCAGCACAATTTGCGCCCCAACGGCCAGGGCAGAAAGTAGTTGATTAAGCCCTACATCGAAGGAAAATGGCAGAAGATTGAGTAATCGATCTGCAAAGGTAAGCCGATACGCTTTACATTCCGACATAACCCGCCGATATAAATCTTCATGAGAAACCATCACTCCCTTAGGAGAACCGGTTGATCCGGACGTAAAAAGAGCCAGTACCGAATCTTGCATGTTCGATGGCTCCCAAGCATCACTTTCATCCTTGTCGGTGGGAGAATCTATGGAAATATGAATGACATGAGTGGATTGAGAGAGGCGATCCAAACACTTTTGGTGTAAATCCGTTTGTTCACATTCATCATAATAAATTATGACCATATCGCGGAACATGTCTTTAGGGATATTTGATAATTTAAACAGACCTGCGCTATCGATCATCAAAAAAGAGGGGGTACAAAGTTTGATGAGAGAAAAAATCTGGTGAATCGTGTATTTCGGTTGTACACTGAAAAAAACGGCTCCGCATTGCATAGCCGAGATCATCGCGATGACATGTGCCGGAGAGCGAATCATAAAAAAACCGATAAAATCTCCTGATTTCAAACCATTCCGCCGGAGGTTATAGCAAAGTTTTTTTGCTCTCGCTTCGATATCATGATATCGTAATATTACCGACTGATTCTGTTCAAGATAGTGAGTTGCCGCTATTCGGTTGGAATGTTCATGAAAGATATGTTGCAGTTGGGAAAGGTAATTCATCATAAACATGTTTTCTCAAACAGATGAAAAACGATCTGCAAGTCCAGCTAAGGATATGCAGTGTTTCTTGTTCAAATTATTGACCAGAGTACAAAGAATATCAATAACTCAAGGATAGAATTAAAAAGCATGGATGTTGAAAATTGAGTTGTTCTATTCTCAACTTTTTACTATAGTATATTATTCATTACAACATTGCATAGAATGATGTTAAATTGAATCTTGATAGGAAAGGACAAAAGAGAATGAAACGTTTTTACGCTACGGTCATGTTTTTGCTGATTGTTTGCCTGGCGTATTCCCAAAATATCAATACGGAAGAGAATTTTCCCGATCCGAACTTCCGTACAGCGGTGGAAGAATATATGGAAGTGCAATCGGGAGGGGCGTTTACCGCTACAGGAGCCGCCGCCAAAACCGATGCACTGGAAATATTGCGTAAGAACATCAAAGATTTAAAAGGGATCGAATATTTCAAAAATATCACAGAATTGAATTGCGCCGAAAACGACATCTCCGAATTGGACCTTTCGGAAAACACGAAATTGGAAATCCTGAATTGCAGCGCCAATTTGTTGACGGAATTGGATCTATCCTCGAACCTATCGCTGACCAAGTTGAGTTGCCAAAACAATATGTTGATCTCCTTGAACGTCGAGCAAAACAGCTTGTTGGATTTTATCGAATGTGATAATAACCTGTTGGAATATTTGGACTTATCCAATAATGCCTTTTTAACCTTCATCGATTGTAACAATAACGCATTGTCAGGTCTTGAAGTGCCTCACGGGATGGTACTGGAGCAGGTTCAATGTTTTAACAACCAGCTGATCGAATTGGATGTGTCGAACAATCCCGCACTGATCCAAGTCGATTGTTCCAAAAACGAGATGACTTTCTTGGATGTGAGTGGAAACAGCGCGCTGGAAACATTGGAATGTTCAAATAACACCTTACTTGAAATGGATGTTTCAACCTGTGATAGTTTGAAGGAACTGATTTGCTCGTTCAATTTACTGACCACACTTGATGTGTCTCATAATACCACATTGGAACGATTGGATTGTTCCAATAATCTTTTAGGCAGTTTGGATCCCTCTGGAAATCCCAATCTTCTTTTTTTGAATTGCTCAAGAAACCAAATCTCTGAGTTGGATATTACAAATAACATTCAAATGATCGATCTAATCTGTAGCACCAACCAAATTACGGCGCTGAATGTAACACCGTCGAATGTTATTCAAAGTCTGAATTGCCATACAAATTTAATTACGGATATCAAAAATTTAATGCAAGTGGGAACGCTGGGAACCGGAGTGTTCGGTAAGTTGGATATCCGATGGAATGAACTCGATTATTCGGATCTCAATGAATTCATGTTTTTCTATTTTAAACTCGGTGAACCGGTCTTTTTCAGTTTCGATGCCAATGTATTGCGTTCCGGCTTTGCCTATTCTCCACAAAACGATCTTGATCCTTATGAGTTATTTGTCGTCCCCGTGAGTGATTGGATGTATTACTGATTTTAGAATCAATTTATTCTTAAGTAAAAAGTGTTGGATTTTGAACATGTTGTTTACCTGTCATGGTAAGGAATATTGTGGTTTGGCCAATTTTATGGCAAATTGGGATAAAATATTTGCTTTTACCCTCAAATTAGATATAATTCCTTACAAAGGAAGGTAAGCTTTGTGTGCGATGTGAACATAAATGTGGTAGGGGCGGTTCGCGAACCGCCCCTACAGGCGCTTTGAAGTTGCTGCTGGAACGGCGGCGTTACGTTTTTAAACACCTTCGACATTGGGAGAAATTCGAATGTATGGAATTACACCCCCGAAAAAAATGATCTTTTGGGCTTTCTTATTATGCTTCACGCTTATCCCTTTATCTGATTCATGGGGAAAATCGGTTGAATGGTATCTGGTTTGGACGGATGGAGAAGAAATTGAATGGGGGAATTGGATGAGGATGTGGAATCAGGAAGCGCCGGAACAAATCAAAGTGGTGCTGACCGATTTTTCTCCCGGTGAAGAAGTCTCTTATAATTGGTACCGTGAAATCACCAGCGATCCGGTTTTGGCGGACCGTATCATGAGCGGAACCGGAACCTATACAGTTCAAGGTCCTGGTCCGGAAGAGGTGTTTTATTTTGAAATTCCCCTCCCGGTTCCCACACCGGAAGGATGGGGGGAGCCGAATGAATTCAACTTCTATACGGTTACACTCAGTGCGAGTATCGATGGGTATATTTCGAATTCGGAATGGTATCACTGGTGGATGTATACCCCGCTCGAGCAAACGGGAACCTGCGAAAGTTTAACAAAAAACGGAGTCGACGCACCTGAGCCGGATCCCGCTCCGAATACGTGGACAATGCCGTGGGGATCTTTGCAGGAAGGAATATCCAATCCGCAATATTCGGAAGAATTAGGATGGTACGATGAAATCATCGTGACAGTAAAGAATATCAATTTGCCCGTCAGCTGGCATTGGCTGCGTGAAATTACCAATGATACCGTCGTTCCGGATTTGGAAGAGAGTGGGTATATACTCCCTGCGCCGCAAGAGGTGACCTTGCCGGTGGATAATTTTAGTGTGGACGGTTCGATAGAAGAATGGGATTTGGACAATGACTTTTACGCCAACATGTACCGCGCTGGTAATCCAAGCAAACCGATCGAATCAGTTCTCTACCTTCAGTACGATGTGGCGAACGATCTGCTCTATGCACTTGTTTTGTGCGTCGAAGGTACTCATGTTCTTGAAATGGAAGACGATGCCTATATCAAAATAGATGGTGAAAAGAAAGTCGATGGCTTTTTCGGCAATGACGGTACACCGCCTTATTTCGAATGGGTCTATATCGATGATGTATTGCGGGGTTGGGAGGCAGTGATTTCACTTTCAGCCGGGAACTATGGTTTAAATGTTCACACTCAAGTATATGACGATGATGAAGCGCAAACCTCAGCAGTGGAAAATAGAAATATACCCTTGGATTTGACCAGTTGGGAATTGCCGGAAGGAGACGTGGTTCAACAATTTATCTTGACCATTCCTTATCCCGATCCGGATTGTGAGTGGGGTGCGCCGAATGCCGCAGGATTTTATGAATCGCAAACCCAATTGTGGCTTTCCATTACGGATGATCAAATGTGGGAATATGCTTGGAGTCCGCAATGTTTGCCCTGTGCTGAGGACCTTTTCATTCCTCCTGATGCTGTGGCGTATAAAAGCACATCGGATTATCCCCCACTGGATTTTCCCGGCTATGAATGGCCGGAAGAAGGATTTTCGGATATGGCGGACTATATGCTTCCGCTTTCCTCCTATTTCAAATCCGTTTTGGTCACCGATGGAGTGGAACGTTATTTCCCCGGATGGTGTGTCGATCTATTCACCTTATTGGAATTCGACGAACTCTACACCAATGGGGATGTGACCTTACACCGAACCTTGAACCGAGATGACGATGGAGACGGATTTGCCGATGTTGATCCTGAAAGCGGAACAACCTCGAATGTATTGATCAACATCAACGGCGATATCATCGGTGCTCCGGAAAATCTGGCGCGGGTCAATTACATCATGAACCAATATTACCGGGGGATGTATGAAGATTACGGTGTAACTTTCGCCGAAATCCAAGCGGCGATTTGGGATTTGCTTTCCATCGGTCAATCTCCGGAAACCGGATACAGCCATATCGAAATAGATCCGGAAACGGGAATCGGCTCCGGCGGGTTGATTTATTGGGATGATGCCTTGAAAGAAGTCGTTGTTCAGGACGCTTTGCAGGAAGGCATCGAAGCGTACAGTCCCACTCATTGCGAGTTGATGGGAGTGATTGTGCAAACCGGTGAAGGACGCCAGACCGTCATGATCATGGTTCCGTATTGTTTCTTCAAATGTTTGGAGTCGGCGGCTTTGATCGTGGATGGTGCGCAAACCTATGAAGATGCATTAGCTACTCATGACTTTATCGTACCCGGTGGAACAGGACTCGTCGCGGCTGGTACTGGTTTGTTTTCGCTACCTGGTGTTATCGATATCGATGTGCCGGGAGAGGTAGTGCGGGCCTTATTGTTCTGGGACGGAGAGTCGACACATGGGATTCCACATGGAGTTATCGATCCGATCACAGTCAACGGCCAACCCAAAAATGGAATCCTGGTCGGTGGACCAAGAAAATTTTTCTCCTCCGGCGGGAACGGCGATATCATGTTCCAAAGTTACCGTGCCGATATCACCGATTTGGTATTTGAAGGTGAGAATACTCTTGTAATCGACGGATTTGACTTCCAGTATCCGAATAATCCCGGCGCCGATGGCGGCGGTGTGTTAGTTGTTTATAAAGACTTATATGGGGATAGTGAAATCATGGTTCGGGATGGGCAGGATTTAGCCTATTGGAATTTCTCCGAACCGTTGCGAACAACTGTTCCTCAAACATTTACCTTCACGGCTAAAGATTATGAACGAACCGCCCGCCTTGTCCTACTCGTCGGCAGTGTCTCGAGCGGTGATCTGCGGCCGACAGTTGTTGAAGTAACCGTGGATGGTGAGGTGACCGAATTTGTCAACACGTTAGGCAGCCATGATGGTTCGGAATGGGATACGGAATGGTTTGATATTACTATTCCCGCGGGAGCGGATTCCTTGACGGTGGAAATAATCTCAACCCCTAGTTCCAATCCAAACGGCGCATCTCTCGCATGGATATGCACAGGCTTATCCGTTCCCTTACAGCCGCCGGCTCAAACTTCGACCTTCATCCTCATCGATGAGGATAGTATCGATAATGGCAGCGAACCGAATTTCTTCGCGGATACCGATATCAATGATGATATTGCAGCGGTTGGCCTTCGCGATCCTCTTCCTTATTTTGCAAGCCATGTTGGAGAGCAGATCACATTGTTCACCGGTGAAGTCGGGGATGAAGGCTGGTTTGCTTTAAAAACTTATCCGACAACCTGGGATGACGCCGGACCGACCGAAGTGGGATTGGAGAATTATATTCAGGCGGGACCGGGACTTGGAACCGGAGCGGTTCCGGAAGAGTTGCTGGATGGAATATCAAATGTCACGCCGTTACGCGCTACTGCTTTGAAGATGCTGGAAGGTCGAAGAATCAGTGCTGTTGTCTATGACAGCGACATCAGCATCAATTACGATCCATTGCAAGGGAATCTTCAAGGTGCGAATCTTGGAATCGTGGCGTTTCAAGTCATCTCGGTGACTGCAAATACCGAATTTTCCTCTTCCTCCTTACCGAAGGTGACCGTTGAAATTCTTGACACGGATGTTGTTTTTGCAGAGCCGAAAAGTCTTTTTACCGATGCACCTGAGCCAACATCTTCCTCGGAACCATTCGATGTCGATCCGGTTCCCCTGGTTGAGGAAGACATGGTCGCATTTTGGAGGTTGAATGATGAAAGCGGAATCGTTGCCGCCGATAGTTCGGGGCACGGCAATGATGGAGTGTTGATGAATAATCCACTCTGGACTACGGGAAAATATGAAGGCGGAATCTCGCTGGACGGTGTGGACGATCACGTGGATGGCGGGAATTTGGATGTGGAAGGCAGTGAATTGACGCTGACAGCCTGGATTCGAGCGGATCGTTTCGATCATTTATCCGGCCACGATGCACGCATCCTCTCGAAAGCGGTGGGCACCGCCGAACAAGATCATTATTGGATGATGAGTACCATTGAATCCGGTGGAGCGGATCGTTTGCGATTTCGATTGAAAACCGGGGGGAACACATCCACTCTCATCGCAGGTTCAGGGAATTTACAGCCGGATGTCTGGACGCACGTCGCCGCTGTGTACGACGGAAGCAATATGATCCTATATAAGGACGCGCAGGAAGTGGGGCGGACTTCCAAATCCGGAACAATCGATACAAACAATTCGGTTCCGGTTTGGATTGGATCGAATCCGACTCTGGCGACGAGTCGGCCGTTTGATGGGAAAGTTGATGAAGTTTGCATATACAATCGCGCTTTGAATCAATCTGAAATTCAAGACTTGGTCGACGGCATTGGTCTACCGACACCCACTCCTACTCCAACGGCTTCGCCAACACCGACGATGACGCCAACGCCTACATTTGATCCTTCTATCACATCAACACCGACACCCACTTCGACACCGACACCAACCCTTACTCCAACCCCAAGTGATCTTGTCGCTTCTTGGGCGATGGATGAAGGTAGCGGTACTACCGCCGGAGATGGCTCCGGACAAGGCCATACCGGAACACTTCACGGAGCGGCCTGGGGTACCGGGCATTCAAATTCGGGATTGTCCTTCGATGGAAATAATGATTATGTGGATGCCGGGACTTTCGACATCGAGGGTGATGAAATGACGATTTCCGTGTGGTTCAATGCCGATCGGTTTAATAATTTGAGTGGTTGGGATGCCCGGTTGTTGTCGAAAGCGACGGGAACTGCGACGGAAGATCATTATTGGATGCTAAGCACCATCAAATACGGTGAATATGCCAGACTCCGTTTTCGGCTGAAGACGAATGGAAGCACTTCCACTCTTGTGGCGAGTTCCGGTAATCTTCAAGCCGGTGTTTGGACACATACCGCTGCTGTCTATGACGGAACTGATATGATTCTTTACAAAGATGGACAAGAAGTTGGAAGGTATTCCAAAAATGGTACAATTAATACAAACAATTCGGTTTCGGTTTGGATAGGGAAAAATCCTCCCTCGGATACCAGCCGGCCGTTTGATGGAAAGATCGATGAAGTCCGAATATACAATCGTGCTTTGAGTGAGGCGGAAGTGCAAGCTTTGGCTGCTAATTAATAATTCAGGAGGGATCGAATCATGAATCGAATTCAGATCCAACACAAAGAAGGGGAACGGGGGACCATTTTAGTTTTATTTGCAGTTATTTTTGTTTTACTTGGAATTTCGTTGGCAATGGTGGTCGATATCAGTTATATTGTAGCAGATGAAGGAAGGTTACAAAATATTGCCGATTCGGCGGCGTTGGCGGCTGCACAGGAATTGATCGACCAGGATCTTCTTCAGAATCCGAATCAATACCAACAAGCCGATGATATCGTCTCCGCACGTGATTATGCTGAATTCTATGCGAGCCAGAATATTGCGGGTTTCCAACTGGACCGTAATGAAAATAACGATCTTAATGGCGGGATCGTTGCCGGATATATTGCCAATCCCAATAGTCTTAGCAGTGAGTTTCAAACCACAGGTGTTGAAACCTATAATTCGGTGAAAGTCCGTGCTTCTCGTTCTTCTCAGCTGAATGGAACGTTAAAGCTGCTTGTCAGTGCACTGACGGGATTGACGGAAGTGGAAGTCCATGCGGAAACGGTGGCGACAGTTGAAGACCGGATTTGCGGTTTTCGATTGAATGATGGTGAAACAGCTCCGATTCTTCCTTTCGCTGTCCATGAAGATTCCTGGAATAAAGCGTTTGATGGAGTCAGTGATTTTGACGATTATTACTATGATCCTGATACAAAAAGTGTGACCAATGGGCCAGATGGAGTTCCCGAATTTTGTCTCGCGCCGTGGTTCCCCCGGGATGGCATTCCAGGAAAAGTGGGGAATGGACGAACCATGTTCATCACGGATAATATCAATACAGCCTATATCGAGAATCAGATTCACAATGGGATGACGAAAGCCGATTTGGAAAGTTCCAATATCGGGGAATTTATATTAAACGATGACGGCTTAGGGAATTATGGGAAATGGGTGCCAGGCGAACAATACATGTCGGTCGGCTGGCACAGCGCACTGAATAGTATCATCGGTGAAACTCGTGTGATTGCCTTGTTCGACACCTTGTCCGAAGGCAGCGGCAGTCCTGTCGCGTTTGATGATTATAACGATTCTTTATTTGATATGTTTCATGGTCCGGGCTTGCCGGAAATGCCTGAAACATGCACTTCGATCAAAGAGTGGTTTAAAATTACCGGATTCCAAGCGGTAACCGTCTGCGAATCCTGCTGGCCGAGTAAGGAATCGGTTCGCCGTGTTTATTTACAACCGGTGCAAACGATTGTTCGTTGTGCGGTCATCGACACCAATATGCCTCATTCTAAAACCGTATATGGTCTTGCGATTACCCGTTAATGATCTTCATTGACTCTCCAATTTCTCCAACATATGTCGAAGCACCAGGGCGATGATTTGATTCCCTTGAGCTGAACAGTGAAGTTCATCCACATAGAGTTCCAGAACCTCACCTGGATATTGTTGGAATAACAATCTTGTATCGACAAAATAGATTGAATTGCCCCTCAGCATTTTTTCCGTTCTGTCATAGTTTTCATGGTTCCCTTGAATTTCATCTCGCTTTGCAAACAGCACATATATCAATCGGATTTTCTTTTGAACGGCATAACGGCGAGTTTCTTGTATCAGCATTTCCACAAGTGATTGGTTTTTATAAGGCTCTTGTTCTTGCCGTGAGAGTTTTGTAATAGCAGAACGCAGTTTCGAAAAACAGGCTAGAATCGGTGTCAATTTCCAGAGTTGTTCCCGTTTGAAATTGGCAAAACGGAAGTAGTGTCCGTCATACTCGCGGAGATAGTCCAATAAATTGGGATTTCGGGGGAAATTATCAAGCAGCTCACGGTAAGAAGGGATGCGTAGTTCCAACCGGTTTTCCTTTATTTCATAACATGGTTTCAAGCGGGGTAAAATGGATAAATCGTAAAATGGTAGAAAGTGGCAGTCGAGTAAACGGCCGGGATTTGAATCGATACCGATTACAATAGTATCGGGCAAAAACGGATCGTTGGTTTCTTTCATTGTCAAGAAGGATTGATCCATACTATAATCGGGCGATGCGAAATTCATCGTCTCGGTTTCTTCGTTCTCCAGAAACGCATTGATGGTTTCGTTATTCGTGACACCATTGCCGCCCAGGATTCTTGAATCACCGACAAAAAGAATGCGGGATTTCTTACCGGTTAACGACATCCCTTTGTGAGATCGGGAGCCATACTCGTCAAAAACGATATTGCCGTCTTGGGCGTTGGGCCGATTTCTCCATCCACGTATTTCGTCCAATTCAATGTATAGATTCCCATTTAAAAATTTGGGAGATTCCCTATAGGTTTGATAGAAATTTTGTTCCAAATAGGCTTTTAAAAAATCCACATCGGAATACAAGGAAGCTAAGATGGGTGACAAGAGTAGTTCAAAAATGACAGCCAATCCACAAAAAAGAAAGAATTTATATTGTTGTAAAAGTATTCTCAAGAATTGTTGCCAAAGTGTTTCTTTATGAGGCACGAAACAGTCTCCCTACTGCACTTAGAATTGGAAATAGATAAAATTGGTTGGCGCTTTAGAACAATAGATCACCAATAAATAAAAGGTGATGTATAGATAAGCATATCGTAAGATCGCTGGATAGTGGAACAACCGTTTCAGATCTTGATGATAATACCACAAGATTTCGACAAGCAATAACGGAGCAGTAAAGAAAATCATTTTCATCAGTAGTTGTATGGTCAGCGAGGACCAAGCAAAATCGGAAAATATCTGCGTCGACCATGTAAGTATTTGTGTTAGGGAATCCGCGCGAAACAACAAAGCGCCATACATGGAAAGATGAAAGGTGAACAGAATGGATAGCAACCGCAGGCACATGGATATCCAACATTTATTCTTTATACGATAGGGGGCGAGTTTTGGCTTGATCGACGCATAACCGGCGAGCAGCAAACCATGAAAACCACCCCAGAGGACAAAGTTCCAAGCCGCCCCATGCCACAAACCGACAACCAAGAAAACGATGATAATCAATACCTTGTTGTTCAGGTGCTTTCCTCGAACGCGAACAACTGCAAGAGGATAATACACATAATCTCGCATCCAAGTTGTGAGACTGATATGCCATCGCGACCAGGTCTCTTGTATATTCGAAGCCAAGAGCGGCATCTTGAAATTCTCCATAAGTTCGAATCCCATGACCTTGGCAAGACCACGGGCGATATCGGAATATGCGGAAAAATCACAGTACAATTGAAACAAGAAGGCATATCCGGAAAACAAAATAATTCCCCCATCCCCGTCGGTATTTCCTAAAGTGGAAGGATTTGCGAATAGATAGAGTAAAGTTCCAAGGTTGTCGGCAATAAAGAGTTTTTTAAAAAGTCCCCAGTAAATGAGAAATGCGCCTTCTGTCACCTGCTCCGCATCGAGCCGGCGAGTGCGTTGAATTTGAGGAAGCAGACGAGTGGCGCGCTCGATCGGTCCGGCCAGCAATTGAGGGAAAAATGAGACATACAGCGCATAATCCCAAAAGTTGCGAGTGGGTTTCATTTGTCCGCGATAAATATCGATTGTGTAACTCAAGGTTTGGAACGTGTAGAAGGAAATCCCGACGGGGAGAATGATATTCCAATCCGGCGGTTGAAAATGAATACCGGCAAGGGAGAGCAACAATCGGATATTATCGCATAAAAAGTAAAAATATTTGAAAAAGCATAACAAAGCCAGGTTGATGAAAAGACTGGCTGCTAAATAGATTTTTCGCTGAAAGGGAAGGGAAGCGGTGGCAATCTTCCTCCCGCAAACATAATCGGTCACAGTGGAAATGAAAATCAAAAATAAAAAATGCCAATCCCAATAACCATAAAATATGTAACTGGCGATTAGCAGCAGTCGATTTTGCCGTTTCCAAGGAAGAGACAAATAGAGCAGATATACGGCGATAAAGAAAAATCCGAATGTCCAGGAGTGAAAGTTCATTCGATCTGTGTGAATCCCTTATGGCTCGCATTTCCTACTGACGAAATCGCTGATTTTCTGAATCGAATCGAAATGTTCAATCGTCAATTCGAATGGAGCGATTTCAATATTGAACGTTTCCTGCAAGGTTTGCACAAGGCTTACAATGCTGAGAGAATCAATCAATCCGCTGTTGACAAGAGACTGATTTCTGTCGACCGAATCGGTTACACCGATGGAATCCTGCAGAAATTGATCGATGATGTTTTCCACATCCTCGACGATCCTGAGTGGTTGCTTGCCTTCTTGAGGGATCTGCAATCCGGGAATAATGTGGCTCATGTTTTCGAAACGGCTTACATGTTCCGATCGCGGAGACAAATCAGCTGGATAGGCCTCATAATTTCCGGCCCATTGATATTCTTCTCCCCGCATTCCCCGTTTGAATTTCGTAATACCGGGAAGGTTGACGGGATCAATCCCACCCACATCCAGCCACCGGTATCCCAATTCCCGAAAATGCAGAATCGATTGCCAAAAAATGAAATTGACAGCATGGAACTCTCGCGAATCGGGTGGATTCCAAGCAATCAAACAGTAACTGATCGATGCAAAAGTGAACACTGCCATCGCCGCCACTCGAGTGTTTTCCTTTTCGGCAAAAATGATGTGAAACGAATCAGAAGCCTCTTCCCACATTGAACGAACCAGTTCAACGGAAGGCCAAGAAAATCCCATTGCAGCCTGGGATGCTTCGTATCGATCCAACACATAGTGAAAATCTCCGGGATTTTGGCTCCAAACGGATTTCAAGCCCATTTTTTCCGCTTTTCGCAGCGGTTCCCGCCAACCGGTTCTTCTCATTCGTTTGCGAATTGTATCCGGTTCCTGGTGTAAGTCGATTCGAATCGAAGCCCAAATTGGCTCGTTGGTTTCCTGCAATCCCAACTCCTGCTCCCAATAGGCCGGCAATTCATGGGGGTAAAGACAAGGAGTGAAATGAAGAACCGATTGCTGTTCTTCTGTCCAGTACTGCTTGAGTGTTTGAATTGCGGCAATCGCTTGTTCGTGGAAGATACGAGGCTCACAATCGATGAACATCGGCCCATTTTGCATCCGTGCCACTCTCCCTAAAACCGGCAAGGTTTTTGTCAATGTTTGGGCGAGAGCAATAGGCTGCTCTCCATCGAAAACTGCTTGTCGAACCGGTTCCCACTCGGCGTGATTCTTGACTCCATTGCCATATTCCCAGGTCTGCTGGAAATCGATTTCCCGGCAATGCTGCATCCATTCTTTCCATTGATGTTTATCCTGGATAGGGAGTATCTTCATTTTCCCTTGTTTCCAAATCCAATAGTCTCTTCCAATAATCCGATTCTTGCGAGACTTCTACAATCCGATAGATGCCATCTTTACAATGTTTCTCCCAGGCGTGAAACACCGCTTGAAACATTGTTTCCTTCTTGGCGTTCAAACGCAATTCTTTCCACAATTCCGTACTGATTCCCCGGCAACTGGCTGTGGGATGTTCTTCGTGTTTATCGGAAAGAAGCAGAAAAGTATCTTGGAGCTGTTCCTGCAAACACTCGATAAAAGAAGGGGCAAAACACTGATCAAAATACATCACCGTTGGTCCTTTCCCAATGACGGGAGCCAGGTGAAGAGGAGTCAACGGTTGATCCTTGAGCATGACAGCGGGAAAGCCCTCGGGATGTTCCTGATTGAAAAGACGGGTTCCATGACCGGTGATGTATAACAATTCAAGTTTCCCTCCTTTTTCTTGTATCGCTTGAAGGGCTTGCCGGACTTGTGCCAAAGTGGGGATCTTGGACCGATCTCCCAAAGCGATGATTTTCAAAAAATCATACGATTTCAATGCGTCTATAGCGGTTTTCATATTTTCCCAATGGCGCTCGGATGGATCGTTGTTGATCAAAACCACATAACGGGAATGCTCGCTTCCGGGTTCAAAATCAGCAGGCAGAATCCACAAAACAAGCCAACAGGCTATTGCAATTGCCAATATCGCGATCACGACAAGGTCGTTTTTCATGATCCCCCTGTATTTGGTTCAAGCGGATACGAACTGGATTTTATGTGAATGTCTTCCTGTTCTCAATCATCCATGTTTCTGAAAATGATTTCAAGATGACCAGCGGATACGGTGTTCACGACGATTTATTTTAGATTTTTGTGTATGATCGCTGATCTGGTAAGGTTGGTTAGAAGGGCATGTCTTGCTGTTCTTTAGTCTAATCGAAAGTGACTTCGGTTTTATCCTTACCGCGATAGACTTGGATGACGTAAGCCGGTTTCTTTTCAACCGCAACTTTTGTCGGTTCTAAGGGAGGTGTGTAGACCATCGCCGTCGGTGTCGGTAAATCATTGTTCTTTTTATTTCTGGCAATGAGATTCGTTAAACTAACCCCTTTTGTTTCTTTTTCCAGTTGGTCCGTGTGACTTCGCAGAACGAGTTGAACGATTCCCGCATTGGATGCCAGCGTCACGCGTTCCGCTTGCTCAAGAGTCACCAATAATGTGACGGTTGGCACAATTTTCGGTTGATTCTTTTTTTCGAGTTCATCTCCTTCTTTATTGTTGACTTCGATCTCCTGGCCGGTGGCAAGGACTTTTACATTTTGAAGAATGACTTTGCATTTTGTGTCACTTCCGTTCTCTTCTTCAATATCCGCTGTAACCAGAATATCGACGTAGTGCCCCGGGCGAACAAATCCGGCCACGCTTTTCGTATCGTCTACCCGTAGGGTGATGGCGCGGTATCCTTCCGGTATCATCGCCGGTAAACCGCCAGGAGTGCCGGGGGTGATGAGCCGTTCTTGTAAAATAACTTCTCCCGGATATATCGTCGTCCGTGCCACTCGCTCTTCAAGTGCATCGACTTTGTCAAATGTTCCTACAGGGACAGTATCTTTTTCTCGTTCTTTTATTTCTACTTGCTCAGAAAGAACTGCTGTTCCGGCCGGAATTTGTTCTTTGGCGACTACGACTTTGACCGTCTCGACTTTTTCGACCTTGTTCTGTTGATCTTTAATGTATTTCATGACTGTTACGCTTGCCAACAAACCGGAAATCAATGCCATGATTAAAACAATGAACGCTGCACTTTTTGACATGACCCTTTATCCTTTCGTCTCGCTAAATTCACAAAATATCACATAAAATTTATGTAGGGAAGAAATGAGAAGAAACGTTGTGTAGAAGGGGATATTCTCACCCAAATCCTTCTTTACGCATGACAGTGACTCCTTCCAGTTGAGCACCACTCAAGCCGGGGAAAAAACCGGGAACCCACGCGATCGATTCGTAATTGATACGTACCCGAATCGTAATCGGAGTATCCCTGCCCGCGGTGGAGAGGTCCGATGGCGTGAATTCATAGTTATCGTAAGACAATCCCGCATGAGAAAGCTCTTCGCTGATCTTTGACAACACATCCGAATTGGTTGCGCCGGGAAGAATCGCCACTCTTGCGCCTTCACGTGCGCTGGAGATCAATACGCTCCTGACCGTCATCACTCGTCCGAATTCAATGATCCCGAACAAAAACAATAAGAGCATGGGTAGGATGATGGCAAATTCCAACGTGGCTGCCGCATGTTCGTTTCCAAATCTTCTCGCCTTTCGCGTTGTTTTCATCGTCTTGTATCTCCTTGGATGAAATACGCATAAAACCCGAACAGATTCCTGTTTCGTGCGAAATATGGAATGACCGCTTATCAACATTATAATGAAAATCCATAGAAATGCATAATAAGTTGTGAAAATGGCAGCGGAAAGACATGCGAATCCGGAAAGCATTATCACTTTAAGTTGTTCGGATTTCATGATTTGCATTGGCTTCTTCTCCTTGCGACCTTGAATCTTTACCTGTTCAAGTAAGGTTTGAAAGCAAAAAAAATTCTAACATCCTCTATTTATTGGTTTTAAATAATAACGATGGGTATTGAATAAAAACCCGATCCCTCAACCGGCAAAATACAGATCATTGGAAGAAGTTTACTAACGTAAGTATACCTTAAAATTGGATCACTGGCAACTTTTTTTACGGTTTTGTATCAAAATTTTTTAGGTGGGATATCATTTACTACTCAAGCATACAACTGATCCATCTGTTGTGGTGATTAACAACTTGTTGCTGGCCGCGATGATTCCATCAAAAACGGGTGGTGCATCCAATTGATATTGATGACTATGGGTACCTTCATCTGTATTGTAAATCCGAATCAGTCCGCCTATGCGCCCTTCAAATGAGGCCATGGGATCCTTTTTCTTCACAACATCCGGCGGTCCGGCGACGAATAGATTTTTACCGGCCAGAGTCATAGCCCGTACACGGATTGGTACCCAGTCAGACCACTCCGGCGGCTGCTTTCGTGACAAGCCCATTCCCTTGTCGCGGCCCCAATTTTTTTCATGCAGAATAGGATCGTTCTCATTGTTGTCGGCTACAAGGAGATAACCTGTCCGGCCAGGGGTGAACATAGGGCTGAGTGTAACACGTTGGGGGTAGGCTTGGATTGCGTAGGTTCTGTCCGGTCCGACGCTCAGGATTTGTCCGGTTTTGGGAGCCACATTGGCAATATAATATCCCGGCCACAGATCGCTGTACATCCAAAATGTCCGGGGGAAATAGGTATTGTCCAAGAAGCCACCGGTTGTAAATATATGCCGGTTGACATGTCGTGCGCCCAAGTGCCCACGCCGGTACCAGCGTTTCGCCATTTGTGGAAACTGGGCCAGAGTATCCCGATCAACGAAATCGGGATCATCGACTTCGATATCCGCAACCAGAGGTCCGAAGGCATCCGGAGCGCCGCGGTCTTCCTGGTATTCTTCCGGACCGGGGCGATATTCCGTATCGATCAACTCCAATTCCGAAGTATATTGTAATTGATTTAGGAAAATGTATCCGCCTTCACTGACCAGGATGTCGGATCGTGCACCTTCGATATGGAATGCCGGCAGGAAAGGAGCGTCCTGGGCGTCTTCCCGCGTCGGTGACCAGGTGTCCAGGCGAGTCTGATACACGATTTCGCCGGTTTCCGGTTTCAGAGCATAAATGATCAATCCACCATCGAGATAACTCGAACGGCCTACAGTAAAGTAAATCAAACCGTTGTGTTCCAATACGCTCCCATGGCATGGCCATGTCGATTCCAATCGTTCATCGACTACGATCAACCGATCCATTGGCGCTGCCCGAAAACGCCAGATCATGGCGCCGTCTTTTGCTCTCAGGTTATATACATATCCGTCTGCACAGCCAAATAGAACCATATTGCCAATGACCGTTGGAGACGAATCGATACGTCCACCCGCCAGATAATACCAACACTGGGATCCCTCATCAATATCCAAGGCATAGAGAGTTTGTCCGTCTTGGTCTGCGACGAATACTTGATCCTGCGCGGCGATGGGTTGAGTCAAATTTCCCCCTATTTTGTTTTTCCATTTTGGGGTGAGAGCATCCGACACGGTTACGGATGAGGAACCTGTCCGGCGGGCATTGCCGCGATACATGGGCCAATCGGCCTCTGGGGATACCGAAGCGCTACCTGTTCCCCAGGCCGGACCTTGCTCCAGTCGACCGTCGGTTGTATGGATTGCATCTACAATTTGGCTGATTTCGTTTTCAGAGGCGGGAGTATATGTGTTAAGACCTTTCATCATCGCCCCGGCGTAACAGAAGCAAGGATGCGGGGGAACATAAAGCATTCCATTGGCGGGCATAATCCCATACCGGCAGGCGCCCCGCGTCCAATCGTTTTGGACATGATCTTGACCTTGAAGACCGACGAATTCTACTCCGCGAAACTGGGTAATCAGGTATCCGGCTGTTCCCTTAGCGGGATAGCAGCGCAAGTGATGGCCTGCGCTTTGTACGCTTCCCGGATCGATTTTTTGCTGGAGTTCGCCTGTTTTGAGGTCATATCCGACAACTTCCTCGGCATTTGCGTGCCAGACCATCCCATCGATTACCATCATGTCAGCGCCGCGCATGGAAACACCCCCCGATGGCTTTTTCCAGATCACGTTTCCGGTTTTTACATCGAGTGCTTGAATCTTGTTGCCTTTGCCGAAAAGGACATTTTCTTCTGTAATGACAATACGGGGACCGCCACTCCAGGAATGTTTTCGAAATTCCGGCGATTCATAGCTCCAGAGAACCTCGCCGTTATTTAGATTCAGGCAAAACAATTCCTCTCGGTTGGCGTAAACGGCTTTGTTTTCCCGAGCCGCTAGTGATTCCGCTAGATAGCCGGTTTCCGGCCGTTGCCATATGAGTTTCCCTGTTTGGGGGTGGAGGGCGACAATTGCATCTTCACCATTACTGTCCCGGCTGCTGGTGCGCACCAAGAGCTTCTTGTCGCAAAGGATGATTTCTTCTGTGCCTTCGGTATGAGGGTATCGTTGGAGCTCATTGCCTGTGGCAGCGTCTAATTTGATGACCGAACCTCTAAAACTAGCGACGGTGAATAGGTGGTCGCCTTTGACTACCAGAGTGCGATTGATCGGTGGAGGTACGAATCCTCGACCCCGTCCACGGAAATTGGCGGCGTTCCACTCTTTCATGGGGCGTTTCCACAAAAGAACACCACTGAAAGCGTCCCGCGCGATCAGAGTCCAGCGTTCCGGTATGGGGGGATCCGTAATTCCCGTAAGTCCTTCATCGAATATAAAAAACACTCGCCCCTTGTCGGATACCATGCTTACAAAACTGGAGATGAATTCGTGGCTGCGGCACCATACTGGTTTTGATTTCCACTGCATCCGCCGTGGTGGTCCCACGACGGAATCTTGAGCGACAGCGTTGTTATCCGGTCCGTGAAAAAGATGTGTCCAAGTGTCAATATTTTCCGGCCACGGTTTGACGATTGTATTCCATTGACTGCCGTTCTTGATATAAGCTAAGCCGCCCGGGGAAAGCACGCGTATAATCTCATCCTCCGGCACTTGAAAGTCTTTTTCTGCAACAAGAAGCCGTACTAGGTTTTCTGCATACGGAAGTGTTCTTCCATTGAACCGGCTAACACTGACACGGCCGATTAATCCTTTTTGATAGAGAAATTCACGGGCGTCAGCCAACCGGTCCGCATCCGTATCCAGACCATGCACTACAATCCTTTCGTTGGTGCATAATTCCGCTGTCAATTTTCCATCTCCGCATCCCAGATGTACGGTCAGCCCCCCCTTGACACCTGTATTTTGAAATATTTCCTGCGCCAGTTGCTTTTCCGTAGAAGCCAAGCCATTCAATGCTACAATCGAGCAAAACGAGAATACGAGGATGTGCCTTGTCATTTTTTTCTCCCGAATAAAGTGTTTCGGTATGATAATTTGTCCCTCGTATCCTACCACCATCTGCTTGAAATCCAAATAACCTACTTGAAGATAAAGGAGGGGATTGCCTTCATGGACTAGATCGGAATCGACAAGTAGTATGAACCGTGAAATTTTACTTATCCCACTTGATTTCCCTGTATTTCACCCTGTTAATATAATCAACGACTCTTTTAAGCTCGAGGTCATCATGAAAAACAAAGCCTTTTTGTTCTACTTACTTGTTTTCACGATAATCATGGCAAGCGGGATGTGTGTTGTTTATGCGGCTTCCACATCCGGTCCTCTGAAAGTCTGTCCGAGAAATCCCCGCTACTTCATGGACAAATCAGGTCAGGCTGTCCTGCTCACCGGTTCCCACGTTTGGTACAATCTGGTCGATATGGGACCGGCCGATCCCCCGCCGCCATTCGATTACGAGGGCTATCTCGACTGGATGCAAGAACTCAACCACAATTTTATGCGCATGTGGCGTTGGGAAATGGTCATGTGGGATACACAAGGGAACAATCCCTCACACCGGAATGAAAATACCTTCCATTATGTCAACCTTCATCCCTGGCCGCGGTCCGGTGATGAGAAAGCGTTGGATGGCAAACCCAAATTCGACCTGAGCCGCTTCAATCCGGATTATTTCAACCGCTTACGCGAGCGAGTCATTCAAGCACGGGATCATGGGATTTATGTTTCCGTCATGCTCTTCGAAGGGTGGGCGATGCAGCGTATCGACGGCGTTTGGAAATACCATCCTTTCAATTTCGGCAATAATATCAACGGGATCGATGGCGATGTAGACGGTGACAACCACGGACTCGAAATTTACATGCTGGAAAATCCGGATGTGACGGCTCTACAGGAAACTTACGTCAAAAAAGTCATCGACACCGTGAACGATCTCGACAATGTCTTGTATGAGATTTCCAACGAAAATCACCCCAAATCGACCGAATGGCAATACCATATGATCGATTTCATCCATAAATATGAACAGAGCAAACCATTTCAGCACCCTGTCGGTATGACCTTCCAATTCAAAGGAGGCAAAAATTCCACCCTTTTCGAAAGCCCTGCGGAATGGATATCCCCCAATCCCGAAGGTGGTTACCGCGATAATCCACCAGCCGCCGATGGAAGCAAAGTCATTATCACCGATACCGATCATCTATGGGGCATCGGGGGTAATCAAGCCTGGGTGTGGAAAAGTTTCCTGCGCGGCATGAATCCTATTTTTATGGATCCTTGTGATGGAATGGTGTTAGGTGAAAAATACGATCCGAAATGGGAGCCGATTCGCAAAAGTATGGGGTATGTTCTTCGCTATGCAAACCGGATGCACTTGTCCACAATGGTTCCCAGTAACAAACTCAGTTCCACTCAATATTGTCTAGCCGATATCGGCAAGGAATACCTGATTTATCTTCCCGAAAAGGCTTCAATTACCGTTGATCTATCGGGAACCAATAACACTTTCTCCGTCGAATGGTTCGATCCTAATCACAACGAGACCCTAAGGGGGGATCCTATTTCCGGGGGGCAAAACCAGCCATTCCAATCGCCTTTCGCTCAAGACGCAATTCTTTACTTGAAAGCAGTGGATCGATAATTTTTCTCCTATCATCCCTATCGGTTTCTTTTTTCAACCAAAATCAACAGGTATACAATCAAATGTATACTTAATATACAATCAAATACCCATTCATATCAAATATGTGACACAAAATAGGAAATTTTTGATATCATATATTGTATAGAATAAACGGACTCAAGGATTTTTCTAATTTCATATTTAATCGTCTATTATTAATTGCGGAGAAGACCTTTGGTCTGTACTTTGTAGGTTTCTTGTTCAGGCCGAATGACCGTGCTGTATAGGTATTTTCTGAGAGATCAAACGATAAAAAACAAAACGCTAACACTCAAACAGGAGATCAACATGTCCCTTTCATCTTCGTTATCCATCTGCTTCTTGTTTTTCTTATTGCTTTTTCTACTCCCTTGTGCTGCTGTATCCCAGCCGATATTTGTCACGACAGCGAATTCGATCAATGTTCCTGAAGGGAGCACTGCAGCCGTGCAAGTCAAATTGAGCACCCAACCGGCCTCGTCGACAACTGTTTCTGTTTCTATAGAAAGCGGGGATATCGATATTACTATTCATTCGGGAGCCTCGTTGACATTTACACCTTCGGATTGGGATACTTACAAAACCGTTGTACTTCGAGCGGCCGAAGACGACGATACCGTCAACAACCAAGCGACTGTTCTTTTCCGATCCGTCTCTGGTGCGACAGTGACTCCTCATCGTATTACAGCGACCGAAAGGGATAATGATGAATTGAATTTTCATCTTTTGCCTTCATCATTGGTTATTCCTGAAGGGGCGACAGCCCCCTTGCAGATTAAACTCACGGCCATGCCAACATCTTCGGTTAGTGCTGAAATACGCTTGAGTGGAGGCGATTCAGATATCCGTTTGCTCTCCGATCCGGTTTTATTTTTTACACCGTCCAATTGGGATCAATATCAAACGTTAATTTTTGAAGCGAGAACAGATGTAGACGATCTTCATGGTAAGTCCTTATTTGTCATACAATCCATTTCCGGTCCATATGTTTCCACACATGCATTCAACATAGCGGAACTGGACGATGATCCGCTATTTTTTATTCCCAATCCAAAAATCCCGTCTATTCCCGAAGGGGCAACGGCTCCTTTACAAGTAAAATTAAGCGTTCAGCCACCAAAGGATATCAGTGTTTCTGCGAGTATCATCAGGGGAGATCCTGATATTCGTCTATATTCCAATACATCACTTATATTTACACCCGACAATTGGGATGTCTATCAAGAGATTATCTTGAGTGCTACGGAAGACGATGATTTTGTCGATGGAGCGGCTACTCTTCTCTTGCAAAGCGAGTCCACTCCCTCGATACCCGATCTAAAAGTGGCCGTACGCGAGTTGGATAACGATTCTCTTGGTTTTGTACTTCTTCCTCAAGCGCCGGTTGTACTGGAAGGGGCAACGACGGAATTACGGATTGTTTTGAGTGCAAAGATTCCCAATCCTGTTACTGCTGTCATCGATACCTACGCTGCCGAACCGGAGATTCATTTAATCACCGGATCGATCTTGACGTTCGACTCCTCAAATTGGAACCAAAGTCACTCTGTTATTTTCGGCGCTTCAATCGATGCAAATCGAAAAGATGACTCTGCGCTTTATTCTCTGCACGCTCAAGAGGGTTATATTGTTCCGACAGTCGTATTCTCGGTAAAAGAGATTGATCGAGATAATCCCCATTTCGTTCTTTCGTCCGATTCTCTTACAATTCAGGAAGGACTGACGGGCGACATTCATATACGGCTCAGCACAAAACCAGCCGAAATCCTGACGGCTGCCGTCGAGTGGCAGACCGAGCATTCCGATTTTGTCCTTCAATCCGCTACTTCTCATACGTTTACTCAATCTAATTGGAATGAAAACCAGACGATAAGCATTTTTACCCGTCACGATCCCGATATTACCAATGAAGAAGCTTCGCTCTTAATTTATAGCGCTTCCCATCCCAGCACACCGGCAGTGGAAATCACGGTCCAATCTCAAGACGTAACTCAATGGATCGTTGTTACGGAAATGTTTTTAACGGTAAATGGCCGATCCGATGCTGATGTGAACACTTCCGAATTGGGAATCGGGCATCATGTAGATTCGGCCTCCGCCATATTTGAAATCGCCCCAGGAGATCGCTTCGCAGTGGACGCCGTGATATCCACTTTTGAAAATGAACCACCGGATACGATTCACATTGATCTTAGCGATCTTTATCCACCCGGCTTGCACAACGTCGTCGATGAAATTGTTCCAACAACCACTCGCATTACTGAAGCCGGTAACATCCATGCCCGTTGGGAATCAATTGTGTTCGATTATCGAGATACTCGGCCGATGCGTGCCGGCATCAATTCCTATGCAAGCCGGTGGTTCGCGGATCAAAGCGTTTTACGGTCAAACATTGCCAATGGAAACATTTTCCGTTTTAACGGTAATTTTACTGAGGCTACTCCTACCACTCGTGTTGATCTGATCGGAGCCACTGGTGCACATTCATCATTCGGAATCCCGTTACAAAAAACGTTGGATGCTTTAGAGGGATTGCCGTACATTCAAGTTCAGCACGGTGCGTTTTCAAAAAGAATTGCTTCTGTGACAGTTATTGTGGACGATATCGATGCCCAATCGATCCCGCTTCGTCAATCGTCCGCGAAGTTTACTCTCGATGCTTCTCCACCACAGGTAAGTTATAGAATCCCTTCCGAGTTGATACTCAGAAAATTGCCTCCCACATACGCTTTTACCAATCCGGCAAGCCCACGCCTTGGATTCCCCACCGCTCCCAATCTTGACGGAATTGATCAAGTTCCCAATCGGATTCGCGCCGGAGATGTACTTTCCATCATTGTCGATGCAACCAACACGCGCCTTGATGGAGAAGGGAATGATGAATTTCGCTCCTTACCCAATATCAAGCATTCCTTTTTCAATCTTCTATCGCAACCGGCGCTCTTGAACGTGACTGCCGATCTTTCTTGTTTTGCAACCTCCGTTCAAAATGCTGTAGCCAATACCCATGATTCATTTTCTCCTCACTCGCTGGAAATTATCCCGCAAACCGGCAAAGCATCTCTGATCAAAGCGACCTTTTCGGTCATGGTTGAAGAAAATGCGGGAACAACCGCTCTTGCCTCGAAATCCGCATGCCAAGTTACCGTAACAGTCATGGATGACGCGGGCAATCGTCCTTTCAACACTCTTTATGACCAATCCATTGTTCGAAAAATTGGGCCGCCACTCAGTGTCGATAACGCCGGCCCGACAATAAGCGGAAATGTTGAGGTTGTCCTTGTTGCCGGCAGCGCTAAATATCCTACTGGCGTAAATCCGGCTCCAGGAGAGAAAATACCCCCTGGTTCACTTATCTCTGCAGGTTCTGTTCTCCGGATCACGACTACAATCTTCGACTTTGTAGATCATCCATTGGATATCTGGTACAACAGAAATTATGGTTCTCCTACCCTTAACGCGACCGGTATTATTATTCCTGATTCCTATGTTAAATTAGAAACAAAATATGTAGATTTGGTGGGGGAGGATACGCTGATCGTCCCCTTCCTTGTACAACTGCCCTCCGCTTCCGAAAATGAAAGTACGAATTCCTTTCGTTTTGTTGTTCACGCAACGGATACCGTTGGAAGCACAGAAGCGAAACCGTCCAATGCTGTTTTCGGATTGGATGGTAAACCTTCGATTACCTTTTTCAGGAACAATACTCTTCTTTCTCCTAATGATTCCCGAAGACTCCTCTATCATGCAGGAACTCCTCCGCTCCATCTAAAGGCTGCCGGATTCGATATCAACGGGATTTCTTCTGTCCAATGGATCGTGGAACCGACATCGTATGCCGACCTTCAAATCCATTCCAATCCTCCCGTGAGTGGCTTTATCCTCACCGATCCATCATCCCCTCAGAATCTGGACCTTGAACTATTGATTTCATCTCCGGCGAAGTCCGCTGCAACGCAACCGGTCATCGCCACTGCAGTGGTGAAGGACAATCAGAATAATACAACCATCGGTTCACCGTTTACGGTGGTGATCAATCGGCCGGCGTTCTTTGAAGAGTCTTTCGATTTGCAACAAATTACGTCAGCCGGCAGAATCCTCCCCGACTTCACTTCTATCGAAGCAAGTACAGCGGGTTTGCAAACTGTGTTTGGGGAAGACATCCGCGAAACGACTATGCCGGAAGGCTCGACTTTGACAATGACAATCGAAGCCGTGGATTCGGATCAGGATCCCATTCTCCTGAACGCCACAGGTACGGCGTTAACCTCTTCGGAGATCGAGAATGGAATGTTTCTTACATCTATGGGGAACGGATCGTTCACTTTTCAACCTGGATATCTCTCACTCGTCGGTGAGGCTACTGCCGCCACCTACACTCTCAATATTACTGCGCAGGATTTGTTCTCCGGAAGAACTCCTAAACATACGTTTAAAGATCACACTTCTCTTGTTTTGAATGTAGCTCCCAAAGCGGCAACGCCCGAAGTCGAAGTGATTTCCGTCAAACTGAACAATTCTCCCCGTCCAGCGACAATCGGTGACTCTGTAGAAATGCGGGAAGAAACAAGAGTACAACTAGTACTCCAGGGTGTCGATCCAGGCTTGGATGATCTTACATTTTCTGCAAGCAATTCTCTTTCTGTACCTTTTGATTATTCTGTCGAAACTTCTACCGGTACTATAACCGCCACCGTGAACTATCGTGCCGGCAGCATATTTCCTGAATTACCAGACCTTGAAACGCGGCAAGTTCCCATTCTCTTTACTTTCAATTTCACAAATACTCCCCTTTCAAGTGAACCGGTAACCACTTTGGTCACGAAAGAAGTACTCGTTACTTTGTCCAGTAAACCACCCCAAATATCTACATCGGTATCAATCGATGATAATCCTCCTACAAATCTCTCTGACAAACAATGGACATTTACCGAACCTGACTCGACTTTGACATTCAATTTCCATGTTCAAGATCCGGACGGAGATTCCGTTTTGCTACCGAATGTGAATCTCAATGCGAGCGAACGTATTTCTTTCAGTACTTCTATTGTCGATATTCAGCCCACATCGATCGATTATGAACTCATTTTAAATATCCCTTCATTCATCGCGAGAGAAGAATCGACGGTAGTCGTAACATTTACTGCGATGGATTCGACCGGCGTTTCCAATCAAGATATTTATTATGTTCAAATTCGATCCTCGGAAACAACCGATGCGGATGAACTAATTATTTCCTGTGGCCACGGCGGAGGCAATGGAGTGAACGTTCGGAATCTGTCTCCAAATGCCTCCATACCCATCAATGGAGTTTTGAGAGGTTTCAATTTCGCTCCCACCTCCTTTCATGAAAAAGTCGGTGGTGGATTGAGTCGAGCCGTATATGTTTCCGCCGGTGACGTAAACCACGATGGGAATCCGGATATCGTAACTACTCTAGGTCCAATTGAAAGGGAATCTACATTTCCCAATCTCGTAATCGTCCGTGACGGTTCCACGAAAGAAATCATCGGTCATCCATTCTCTGCTTTTCCAAAAGGGAACAACAATCGTGCCGTTGAATACAATCACGGTGAGCTTCGAACGGTTGTCGGGAACTTTGTTCGTGCCGGCGAAAACCATATTGCCGTCGCGCAAGGTGTCAAAGGGAATCAAGTCGTCCGCCTTTTCCAGTACACTGGATTTCCAGCTCCCTTTGGATTTATCCTGGAAGGCCAATTTATGGGGCTGATAGATTCTGACTGGATTCAAAACGCCAGTGGCGGAATCACATTGGCGGCAGCAGACCTCGATGGTGATTCTTTCGATGAACTGATTGTCGCGCAAACCTATAGCCGGTATTCACAAACGGCATTTCAAATCATGGATTTGAAATGGAATCAAAACAATGCGTTTGCCGAGGTCGCCCATCGTACAACCAATCTATTCGGATTCCTACAAAATCATTTACGCGGCAACGGCGGGATTCAACCCGTTGTGGCTGATCTGAATGGAGACGGTCTTAAAGAGATTGTTGTTGCATCATTAGGCGATGACCGGAATAGAGTACTCCGTCCGAATCAGCCCATCAATCTGATTGGCGTGCTCAAACCGGTTATCAGCAATAAAACGGTTTCTCATGTGGAATATCCGGCGGGGTATGTGCTCAATGTCTTTCCGGATTCCGTCAATCCATCCGGTGTTTTATCCATCACTGCCGGTGAATTCGACGGGATTGAATCGAATGGTCAAGAACTGGCCGTGGGTACTGGTTCCTTTGTGCGAATCGATGGATTGGATGTCGAATCTCTCCGCGCTGCTCCCATAAATAAATATGTAATTATTAAGATCGATTACGATGGGAATAAAGTGCGAGGATGGAGTACTGTGTCTCCTCCGCTGCACCCTCCACTCACGCCTAAAACCGGTGTGAGCGCATTTGTCGGGCAATACGCTCCTTCCAGTGGTTCTTTGTTTCTTTCTGCGGCGAATACGGATCAAGCGGATAATTAGTTCACTTTTTTTGTTTTTTGTGGTGGGAACGTATAATGTAAGAGAGAGTTCAATCGTTTATTATTTCTCTTTCGTTTCTCTTGAAGAAAAAAATGATGCGTTCGTTTCAACGCTTGTGTATCCATAAGTCAAAAAAACATGGCATGAATCGGCAAATATTTACCGTTAACAATATATTAAATTGCTATAAGATATACTCATGTGATGAAAATATAAGAGAAAATGGAGATAAGCCGTGGTACTTACAAAAATATCCAGACATCATGTCCAGTGTGTCGTGTGTGGAAACAATTTCGGTTCGGAGTACGATGCGGAATTGAAAGCGTATCCAATATATCATCCCCCGACTATGCGCAAACATGAACTGTGTGAATTCCGATTCTATAAAACCTTACTCCGGCTTCATCGTTATCTCGCGGATTCTGAACACAGCGTGCCTGCCGTTCAATTAATGGATGATTTTGAATGGCAAGACGACATCTTGATGAAAAAAGAGATGATCTCCTGGTGCTTGGTGAAAGGCTTTTTGACAGTAGATACTTTCAAGCGTCTAGAAGTGCCTCTTTCCATTCGTACGGAATTGAAGGATTTTTTAGAACTTTTGGAAGAAGATGAAATTGATCATAACATTGAAAACTATAAAAGATATCTTCGGCGAGTAATCCCTGATCTTCGAGCGGTTTCACCAGATCAAATGCCTTTCAAAAAAGGGGAATTGAAACTCGGTGATTCCACTCTCTTTGATAATATCGATACCTCTAAGGTCCAAAAAAGAAGTGAAAGAAAATTGGACAAAGAGTTATCTTCGGAAAGACGGGTATCATCTGTTCGCTCTTCCATTGAGAATAAATTCACGCGCTAAACATTTAAGGTGCTTTCCGTACTGCTGACTTGACAGGTTTCTTTACTGCCGGAGAATGTTTTTTTTGTTCGAATACTTTCTTTCGAATCAATGCCAACAGATACTCGGCGTGATGATTCGGTCTGCGTAGCACTCTTTTATGAAACTTGGAGAATTCCGTTTCTTTTCGGAGTACGGCGGTGGGATGAGTGTACCCTAATTTTCTCAATTTCGACCGTAGAAATGTTGTTTCTTCCGGTGAAAATTCATATTTTTTGAATAAGGCTTCCAGTTCATGCCATTCTTCGCCAATTTCCCGCTTTTTCCAGTATACCTGCAAAAAAGTGTTCATGAAAAAGACAAAGAGAATGATCAATAGAATCACGATTGCAGGAATCAGTAAACCACTCCAATTTTGTGTAGGAGCGATCCCCTGTTCTGCGGCAATACTGAGACCGGTCAAATAGAACGATTCCATCGTTTCCGTCCTTCACCGCCTCAACAACTTTACAGTCACGGTTCGTCAAATCAAAATCCGTTACTTCGTATCATATGATATAATTTTATCACGTTTTCAGACAATCGCAACATAAAATGATCGATTTTTTATTCTGCTAAAAGCAGTATTTTGTAATAGCAAGGAAATGAAATTTTTGATAGAGGGTAACAGAAAAGTGATCCTCTCTCCAAGACTATAAAAATGAAAGGGGAAATCATACGCTACCCGGAGATGAAATCTCGAGATGGGATCAATAAACGTTTTACCAATGAAGATTCTGCAAGCTGGTTTCTCGATTACCAACGCCGCGATAGGTAAGAACTGCCGGAAGTGTGATAAATCGAATCCCATATAAAAAAACTCACCGTTGAATCTTTTTTTCCTTCCTTTTTGACTGATCAACATCTACAAAACAAGAATCTAACAAAGTACACTATCCCTCGAACACTTTTTCTTCCTCGAGGAATTCAAAATGAGTTCTGTCTATTTCCGATTTCGATTATCATGGCTAGTCCACTTTCTATATATATTTGTTTTTCTAATATCTGCTACTCACGCCGATTGGTGGGAACACCCTCATGACAAATGGTATGTAAAGGATGATTGGAAAGCGGCAAAAGTGAAACGTTATTCTCCCGTTATCCAGTTGCAGAATCCTGCACGCAGCGGTTGGATCATCATTTGGGGTGATAAGGGGGTTGAATTGAAAGTCAACGGTGCTGAAGTCATGAAGCATATCGATAAAGGCTTGATCTATGACACCGATCTCACTCCCTACATCGATGGGGCGACGGAGATCGTTTTTCACTCTGGCCCTGCCGGCATCGTGGCGGAAGGGGAGATCATTGATGAGAACCATCTTCGCTATCCTTTTGCTTCCGGCTGTGGCTGGGTAACGCCTGTAACGGATGAAATGCAACTGGAACCTGCAAAAAATCCTTACCGGGCCGGTAAAACCACAGGTGCATTCCATTCCGCCCACAATGCCCGTCTCATTTATTATAATGATGAAGAACGTGGGAAATCGGATATTTCGAAAAATTTGGCACGCATCGAAAAATTGAAGCAACAATCCATCTTCCTGCTTCGCCGCTATCGTTCTCCGAGTGAGATTCTCTCGTTTGACAAGAATACCATCTGGAGACAGGCGGAACGTTATGCATCTGCAATGACGGAAGAGGCTGAAAATATCCTTTTCAATGTCGCTATCCATTCCCAAAAACAAGGAGAATATGCGCAGTCCATTGCCATGGCACGGGAAGCCGCCTTGTTGATTTCCGCAGCCGAACTTGCTGTCCATTCCGCCGGTGAAGTGGAACGCATTGAGCGTCAGATTCAACACGCGTCTGCTTGTATCGAATTGATTCGGGAAAAAGGGCAGGACATTTCTTCTTACAAACTCGAGTTCGAAGAAATTCGAAATATCATGAAAGCTGCCCGCCGGGAAGCTGATCTCGAAGACTGGGGTAATGTCCTGAAACGGACGGAAACAGCCCATCCGAAAATCGAATGGTTGAATGAAAAAATATCCTCAGTTTGGGGGGCTCCCATTGGTGAACCGGATCATTTTGATGAAGACCGCTTCGGCTGGTTGAATGCCCGGCCGTTGATGGGGAGCGATCCATCCAAGTTGGAATTCATCTTTATCAATTCGGAAGCGGATTGGATCGACTTGCGGGGCATTTGGTCCTTTCGCCTCGATCCTGAAAACAAGGGCGAACAGAAAGGATGGCAGCTTCCCGATGTGCTCCTTCGCAATTGGCATGAAATCCGTGTTCCCGGTCCTTGGGAGCGCCAAGGATTTCAAGAGACCAACGAGTATTCTCCTTGGGATTGTCCCTATACAATTGAGGATAAGCGCTGCGAAAACAAACCGTACAATGGTTATGCCTGGTATCGCCGGGAAGTACCTATTCCCTTACAATGGAAGGATAAACAAGTCGTTCTGCATCTCGGTAAAACCGCAAACTGGTTACGACTTTTTCTGAATGGAACCTCGATCTCCAATCCCCAAATAAACGGAGGCTCCTTTGTTTTCCCTGAAAATTTGTTGAAAGCCGGTGAAGTCAACACCATCGCGATCCAAGTATACAATCACAATAATTTCGGGGGTATTCTTGATGAACCTGTTACTTTATCTGTTGACGGGTATCAACCGGATGTCGTCACTACTCCCGGAGAAATGTCGTGGACTAATGAGTACACAATCGACACACCTCACGAATATGAGCATTTGGTCATGTATTCCTCTTCTATGTCTCCTGTGATCGTCTTTACCGCTGATCAATCCACTTTTCAATTTTGGGGATGGGACGCCAAAGGATTTACCCGCCCTCAATACTTGTCCTATATGTCTTCCAACGGTTTAAACAAAACAAAGCTCAATTCGAAAACCCAATTGATCGATTGCAGCGAATTGACTGAAGGATGGCTGTTATTGTCGAGCCGCGTATCTCCTTATCGAAGCATGGCGTTAAAAAAATCAAAACCGGTATTACTCCTCTTAGAACAATGCCCACAATTGATTGATTGGAGTACCAATAATTTAGGCTTCGAGCAATTATCGATTCAGTTCAACGATCCAGGTGCGAAAATCATTATCTATACCTTTCCTTCCGACAATGAACCGAGTGCCCAGACGTGTTCTATTCTATCAAAACGGTTACGCTCGATTCCGGTCATGTGTTCGCAAATTGAAAAACTAGACAAAAAAAATCTTTGCGGTGATTTTTATTTAAAATATCACTATCTTGATTTTCCAGATATTGTTGGTACGCCCTTTGAGCGAATTGCACCGGTTCCGCAGTTGTTATCCTATGCTCTCTTGCACAATTTCCCGGAAATTCAAGCCGATGATATTGAAACCACCGATTATACTTCTCAATATGCTCCCTTACGCTTTCAAACGGGAAGTGAAACGTTGCACTATAGCACTCCGCTGGTCGATAAATCCAAATTGCTCAAAGGGGTTGGCGAACTCTTCGCCAAAATGAATCCGAAGTTGAATGCGCGTGGTGGTCTCACGGAACAACAAATGTTCGATGATTGGCAGAATTGGGGATTCGACCACTGCCGTTATGCTTTCGCCTGGAACGCCGAATGGGACATTCCCTTACAAGAAGGCGTCGGCGGACCGATCAATGAAGATCCCGAAGTCTGGCAGCGACTCGATGACTTGGTGCATGAAATGACAAGCCGCAATATCATGGCCATGCTCTGTTATTTCTTCAACGAAGACCAGCCGCAAAAAGACAGCAAAAATCTTGTCCGCAATTCTACCCGCTATTGGCGCATGCATCCGGAAACGAGGGAAAATGTCTACGAACTCTGGCGGCGCATTGCCGAACGGTACGCAGACGAACCAGAAGGACTCATCGCCTATGATTTCCTCAACGAACCGGCCTATATGTATCAAGAGGACTGGAACCAAATCATCAAAGATCTCACCCGCATCGTTCGCATGGTCGATAAAAAACATCTCATCGTAATCGAAGCGGGCGACGGCTGGTCTCAGTGCGAATGGTTCCTCTGGCTCGAACCTACCGGTGATCCCAACACGATTTACAGTTTCCATCACTATGGCAAACACTGGGGGTACCAATATGATGAATACTATCCCGGTTACCAATCGCATCATGAAGAGGAAATCGAAAAACTGCTCGAAGCCATTCTATTCGGCATTAAACATAATGTTCCCATGCACTGCGGTGAATTCGGCGTTTCCATGATCTCCCCCGGTGAAGACCATCTTGTCTGGCTGAACGATTATCTTTGCACTCTCGAACGTTTCGGCATTGGCTGGAACTGGTGGAATTGGAGCGGGAACAATATTTACCGCACCGGTCTCCGCGCGGGGGATGAAATCAGTCCCAATCTACAGATTTTGAAAAAGTGGATTGAGAAGAAGGAACAATTTTGAGATTCGGTGGCTACTGAAAGCGCAAGTCCGAGTTCATCCTGGCTTAATACCCTCTCAATTTCACCTACACCCCCCATCCTGCCAATCCGGAAAATCCTGACCAATCCGGATTCAAACAAATATCACCCAACCGGCACGCTCACGTCCTTTAGCTTTTCCTCTAACACTTCCACATCCTTTTCCGCAACATTGAAATACCGCGCATCCGGATGATGAAACACCACTGCGGAAACCGATGCTTCCGGTTCCATCATATATCCTTCTGTCAACGCCACCCCGATGTTGTTTTCGGCTTCCAACAGACGGAACAATTTACTTTGATCCTCCATCCTCGGACATGCCGGATACCCGAAACTTACGCGAATCCCCCGGTATTTGGCGTGCAATTTATCCCGAAGCGTCAATTCCGGCGGATCGATAATTCCCCACATATTTCGGATTTTCTCATGCAGCAATTCGGCGAATGCTTCCGCGCATTCAATGGCCAATGCTTGCAGCGCATGTGATTTTAAGAACTGCCCTTCCTTCTTATATCGTTCCGTCCATTCGGCCAATCTGTTGCCACCGCAAGTCGTCACGAACATTGCCAGATTATCATCCCTGTTTGGCGAAATAAAATCACTCAAACACAGCCCGCTTCCTTTCGATTGTCTTGGGAACCAAAATCGTTCCTTCTCTGATACTCGTGCCGAATCAAGAACGATAATCGTATCGCCGTCCAATGTTATTGGGAAAAAGCGAAATACTGCCCGTGGCTGAATGATTTTCTGGGCGATCATTTCGTCTTGCAAATTCTCGACGGTTTCCTTCAACTCCAAAGCTTTTGTATCACCGGCTTCGATTAACCGCGCGTAATTGCCTTTTAAACCAAGATGTTTGCCCATCAGCATTTGCATGTTTAAGTATGGTAAAATCTCCTCCAATGGATAGGAATCCAATACGTGCAATTTATAATCCGGGGGAGTCGGAATCGCATGATCCTGGCGGATCGACACGGATTGAACTTGTTGTTCTTTCTTTGGCGCTTCGTCTTTCTTCTCTTTTCGGGAGGCCAAAGTTGCGCTTTCATCTCGAATGCGCTCTTCCAAATTTTGCCGCCGTTCCGGATTCATGATCTGATTGGCGAGGTCAAGTCCGTTCATGGCATCTTTCGCATAGACCACCAAATTTTCGTATTCCGGCGCGATCTTCAACCGCGTGAATTGATTCGACAATGCCGCTCCTCCGACCAAAATCGGAATATTCACATTCGCGGATTTCAAATCCTGCGCCGTCACTACCATTTGCTGCGCCGATTTCACCAGCAGACCGCTTAATCCGATCATATCCGGTTTGTGTTCGTCAAAGGCTTTGATCAATTCTTCCGGCGGAACTTTGATCCCCAGGTTGATGATGTTGTATCCGTTATTGGAAAAAATGATCTCGACCAGATTTTTCCCGATATCATGCACATCACCCTTCACAGTGGCGAGTAAGACTTTTCCTTTTGACTGGGTGTCCGATTTTTCCATCATCGGCTCGAGATGGGCTACTGCCGCTTTCATCGCTTCCGCGCTCTGCAGCACTTCCGCTACAATCAGCTCATTGTTATTGAACAGCCGTCCGACTTCTTCCATGCCGTCCATCAATGGACCATTGATAATTTCCAGCGGTTGGTACTTTTGCAGGGCTAGATTCAAATCGTCGACCAGTCCGTCTTTCGAACCTTCGACGATGTAACCTGCCAACCGCTCTTCGACAGTTCCTTTCTTACGCGGTTCTTTTTTCTCGACTTTTTTGTTCCTATAGAATGCAGCAAAGGCGGCGATGGGATCATCTCCACGATTGAAGATCAAATTTTCCGCCAATTTCTTTTCTTCATCCGGAATCGATGCATACCGCTGCAGTTTTTCCGAATTCACGATGGCAAAATCAAGTCCCGCTTCGATGCAGTGATGCAAAAAGACGGAATTTAGGACTTCCCGTCCCGCATTGGGCAACCCGAACGAGATATTGCTGACGCCTAAAATCGTCGAAACTTCCGGCAGTTCCTTTTTGATGGCAGCTACGCCATTGATCGTGTGCTCTCCGGAACCAATATAGTTCTCATCTCCGGTTCCGCAGGGAAACACGAGAGGATCGAATATGATATTATTCGGTTTGACTCCGTACTTTTGCGTCAAGAGTTCATAAGACCGCTTGGCGATTTCGAGTTTCCGTTTGACCGTGATTCCCATCCCCTGTTTTGGATCTTCGTCGATACAACCGACGATCAGCGCAGCACCGTACTTTTGTGCAATCGGAACAACCTGAGCAAATCGCTCTTCTCCGTCTTCCAGGTTGATCGAATTGATGATGCTCTTGCCCTGACAGTATTGCAGTGACCGCTCGATGACTTCCATATCTGTGGAGTCGATCATCAACGGAACCTTGACTTTTTTGATGACGAAATCGAGAAATTTCTCCATATCTTCCAACTCTTCCCGATCCGGATTCGCCAAACAGACATCGATGACCTGCGCGCCGTTGCGCACTTGCTTGCGCCCGATTTCAGACGCTTCTTCGAACTTGCCTTCCACGATCAGTCGTTTGAACTTGCGGCTGCCGATCACATTCGTCCGTTCACCGACAATAATCGGGCGGGTGTCTTCGTTCACTTCGAGATATTCGATTCCGGAGAAATGGACACGCGTGGGTCGTTCGATTGCACGAGGCGGCTGTCCTTTCGCCAATTCAGCAATTGCTGCAATATGTTCGGGTACGGTTCCGCAGCAGCCACCGAGCATGTTGATCCATCCCTCTTCGATAAAATGCTTTAGCACAGCCACCATTTTGTCCGGCGTCTCGTTGTAACGTCCTTCTTCATCCGGCAATCCAGCGTTTGGGAAGCAGCTGATGTGTGTGGAAGCGATTTCCGAAAGTGAGCGGATATGGTCAGTCATAAAACTCGGCCCGGTCGCACAGTTCAATCCGATACTGAGTAAATCCACATGTTCGAGGGAAGTATAGAGTGCTTCGACTCCTTGACCTGCCAGCATCGTTCCCATTGGCTCGATGGTGCCGCTCACCATAATCGGCAGTTCGACACTCATATCGTGAAACGCCTGCCGGATTCCGATGATCCCCGCCTTGACATTGCGGGTGTCCTGGCAGGTTTCTAGCAGCAATACATCCACTCCGCCGGCGATCAGTCCTTTTGCCTGTTCGTAGAAATTGTCGATCAGTTCTTGAAACGTCACTCCGCCGGTGACGGAAATCGCCTTGGTCGTCGGCCCCATCGATCCGGCTACAAAACGAGGTTTATCAGATGAGGAATAATGTTCCGCCGCTTTTCGTGCAATCTCGGCGGCTGCCTTGTTGATGTCGTACGCACGGTCACTCAATTCATACTCGGCCAACACAATCCCAGTTCCACCGAAGGTGTTGGTTTCCACCACATCGGCGCCGGCATCGAAGAAATTTCGATGGATAGTTTCAATCACTTCCGGTTTGGTCAAGACCAGATGTTCATTGCACCCTTCATATTTCAGTCCACCGAAATCATCCGCCGTTAGATTCAAATTCTGGATGGAGGTGCCCATCGCGCCATCGAAAACAAGAATTCGTTCTTTCAACACATCACGAATATCGACCGAGTGAGACATAAAAAACTACCCTTTCTTAACTGGCTAAAAACATAAAATTGAAGTGATGGCGTTGATCGAATGAATTGTCTGGAGTGCCACTTCAATTCCAAATTGCATGAACTTCATGCGTTATGGAAGATTATAGTGGCTTTAACAAAATTGTAAATATGAATATATGCGGATAAACGGATATATTTATTCGGCTAGAGAGGATTGCTAAATTTTCGCGATCAAAATTCTTTGAATTCATCATCCTGCGGCTTCGAAGCGTTGGTTTTCGGCTGGGTTGGTTTTTGGCCGGTTTTTTTAGGCGCGGGCAAGGATGTTTGTTTTCGGGGATTCAAATTTTCAAATGAAACGGATTGTTGCCCACGGTAAAGAAATTCCGGATTGTCTTCTTCGATTTTGAATCGGGCGACGAGTGATTGAAGGGATTGCGCTTGTGCCGCGAGTTCTTCGCTGGCGGAAGCGGATTCCTCGCTGGTGGCGGAATTTTGTTGAGTAATCTGATCGATCTGGTGGACCGATTCTTGAATTTGCGCCGCACCTTTGGATTGTTCATCGCAGGAAGCGGCAATTTCATTCATCAGTTCGGATACTTTCAGAATAGTCGGAACCATATTTTGGATCTGATTCCCAGCTTTTTCCGCTTGGAGAACACTGTTTTTCGAGAGTTCGTTGATTTCTTTCGCCGCGAGTTGGCTGCGTTCCGCCAGTTTGCGCACTTCGACCGCGACGACAGCGAAGCCTTTGCCCATTTCGCCGGCGCGGGCTGCTTCGATGGCGGCGTTGAGGGCCAACAGATTGGTTTGGTCGGCGATGTCGTCGATAATGGTGATCTGTTCTGTGATCTTTTTCATCGCTTCGACCATTTCCATGACCGATTTTCCTCCTTCATCCGCTTCGTTGGCGGATTGAGTAGCCATTTCGTTGGTTTTTCGTGCGTGATTGGCGTTTTGATCGACCGAGCTCACCAACTCTTCAATGGCCGTAGATGTTGTTTCCAAACTGGCGGCTTGTTCGGTTGAAGCGCTGGCTAAATGTTGCGAGGATGCGGCCAGTTCTTCCGAACTTGCGGCCACCTGTTGAGAAGACTCGTTGATTTCGGCTACTAAGTCGCGCAATTTGTCAATAAATATGTTGAATCGTTCAGCCACTTGTCCTACCTCGTCGTTGGTGTATACATCTAATTTTTTCGTCAAGTCACCTTCCCCTCCGGCAATATCGTCGAGTCTCGTTTTCAAGTTGAAAAGCGGTTTGGTGACGGTGACGGTCAAGAATCCGAAAATGGCGATCAAACTCACAATCAGTACGAAACCGGAGATGCCGAATTGATACATCGCTGCTTGGGTGATTTGGTTGTCGAGATTATCCAATGGAGCGATGATTTCGAATGCTCCGTGGACTTCTCCCACTTTCCAGCCTTCTTTGGCGAAGCCGACTGGATCTTTTTCGCCTTTAGGCGAGCCATGGCAAACCATACAGTCTTGTGTCAATTCAATGGAACGGAAAAAGCGGACTGCATTCATGTCATTGGTTGTGCCGCCTTTCTGTTGGATTCTGGATTCACTGCCGATGTGGAGTACCCCGATTTCCCCCAACTTTCGTGCATCGGATTTTACTTTGGGATAGATGATTTGGCCGCCGGCTTGTTCAATGGATTCGATGGAACCTTTGCCTTCGAGATAATTGACGACAGCCTGTTCAAGCCCAGGCCGCGGTGTATTCAGCGGATTGCGCGGATTGTTTTTCGGTACGCGAAAGGCGTAACCCAATTCCTCTGCTCTCATCTGCGCGGCGGTCCAGGCGGAAACGACTGGAATTGTTTTATAGAGATCGGTTTCCCGGTAATCCTTTCCTTCATTTTTGATTTGCTCAAAATTATGGAAGAGTTTGTCATAATCGAAGACTTCGCGTTCGTTTAAGTTCCCCATATAAGTTCGAAATTGGCCACAAAAGGAAGTCAGCGCCCGCGCCCGCTCGATTTCTTTCACATAACCAAATTCGCGGATGGAACGGCTGTTGGACAGATAGACTCCAAGCATTGAAGCAATCATGGCAATTGCAAAGCCAATCATTACTTTCGTTCCGATTTTTTTGGTATGAATATTCATTCCTATTCTTCCTTTTTATAAAACTGTGAACACTTCTCATTATAGCAAAGAGTATGCCTATCGTTGAAACTTGTATTCGTTTTTTAGAAGAAAAGGGAAGAGGTACTCTATGTAGGAGTATTGATTGATGTTTTTTCTATATATTGTATGTGTCATGAAGAAAGTATAGTAGAAACATATGACAAATTTATATAAGATGTTTACAGAATTTTATCGGATTCGTTACATAAAAAGCTCATTTTGCGAAGATCGTTTTCATAATCGATTTGGTTGAATTTACTTTGACTCGCAGGTTTTGTCAGCATAGTTTATCTGTTGCAGAAATTTGTTGATATAATTGGGGGGAATTTTTTCTTGAAGTGACAAAACTGATGTTACATGTCAATGATCTGTTATCACCGCCGTTTTTTCGATGTGAAAGCCATTCGCTGGCGGGAGTCTTCTTTTGGCTTTTCCTTTTTTTCCATTTCTTCCAACTTCCCTGCACTCGCCACTACTTCTTCCACATAATCGACCAGCTGTTGGATCGCTTTGATGATTTCCCGCCGCTGATTTAATTGTTCATCCAACTCATCTACTGCGCTTTTTAACTTCTTCAGATTTTCAGGATTGGTGATTTTATTCGTATCGATCGATTCGTTTCGTAGGATTTGATAGGCGCGGGCCATGGCATTGATCGTGGTGGGCTTGACTAGAGCCTTCGCCACTGTGGCGCACGATTTGATAAATTCCTGCATGGATCTCGATACGTGATCTCCCAGATCCACTTCTCGTTTGTAAATCGAGGCCTGATTTTTCAACAATTCCCCAACCGCCTGTAATGTCTCTTGTAAGACAGTTCGAACCAACGAACTTGTAGCGCGTACTTTTTGGTGAAGCATCTCCACCAATTTTTGTTTGGATTGATCCGCCTCGATCGCACATTTTCCGAGAGCGATTTCTTTCTGCTCTAAAAAACTGTTTACTTCCTCCCGATCTTTTTCGGTAAAATTGGTAAAACGGGATCGGTATAACCACTGCACATACGATTTGGAATTCTTCAGTGATTCTATAGATGATTCGAGGCGCTTTTCTCCCTTATCAATTAGTTCCTTGATTTTTTGCTTATCGATGGATTCTTGTACTTTTTTTTGCCCTGCTGCGTGCTTGAAAACGTTATCGATTGTATCGATAACGATTCTTCCGTTGATCGTTCGTGCCACGATTTGCGCGCGGGTGATACCGGGATGTTTTTTTAAATAATCGCGAATGAGCGATTCTTTAAATTGTTCTGCTACATGATTATAATCATCCGAGCGAGTGGACATAGATTTGCCTTTAAATAATTATTAGTAATTTGAGGGAGTTTTTTTTCGCTCTTTCCATCACGAGAGTACTTTCCTCAACAACAGAGCACGAACATCCCTGCGGCGTTTTTTCATCTAAAAGCGGAGCGCGGGCATCCTTGCCCGCATTTTTTCAACACATACATTTCCGTTGAACATTGCCACCATTCGAGCATAAATGTTCCAATGAATATTAATTTTTAGGACAGTTTCACGTCTCCACTCTTGATTCCCAGAAGAAACAAAATTACTTTTCGCCATCTTTTCCTGAAACATAGTACAACACACCGTTTACTTCAAATAAATTTTACGCGCTAGGATATTGGAGTCAAGTAAATATGGAAATTGTATCGTAAATATGTTCTATTCCTTAACCGTAGCGAATTTCTCTTTGATCGACTCACGCGTTTGAAGAATTATATCGATATCCTCGTTCAACAAAAATCCATTCTCCACAAGTTGATGAGCGGCTGCTTGAAATTGCTTTAGATAGTCTTCATAACTTTCATACCGTTCCTCAAGAGACAATCGCGGATCTCCGATTTTCTCCCGCTCTTCCTTGGTGGTGGCGATTGGAATATACGAACCGGCTAAATCGACCAGTTCATTTTCCGCTCCTGCTTCCGCTGCACGCAGATTCCATCCGGTATACGTCGCTATAGGCACTTCGATTTCCGGTAACCGGATGCCTGCAATGTCATTGCCATTTTCATCGGTTTTCGGAACAAGAACCTTGTAAACACCTTTGGAAATAGGTGGTTGAATGCTGACGATGCCTTTGTTTTCGAATTCCGGACCGTAATCGAACCACTCCGGCTTTTGAATCACTTCCGGAAATCGTGTGCCTGGAATATAGGGGAATCCCACGCTTTTCTGCTGCCAATCCACCAAGGTTGAATTCTCTAAACGGGGATAAGCGCTTGGTGGTGGTGTTTCTCCTTGTTGCACCCACTCGTCCAAAGCGACCAGTAAGGCTCTGAGAATCGGACGATAATCAAGAGGATTTGTCAAGTGCTGTTCGATTCCTTTTGTCGGCGGGAAAGCGCCATATCCATGCTGTGAACCTGCCATTAAGTAAAAACAAACGTTCTCCGGGATGAGGGCATCAGCATTTCCAGATGGATCGGTGTGTGCAAGGGAACCGCTCCGGCTCCAGTATTCGGCGGAACTATCGATTTGAAAAATTTTTGGAACCGTATTCGTTTCGACGGCCTTCGACAATATGCCGTCTTTCTTGCCCGTGAAAGGATCGGTTGTCTCGGCATAGGTAAATGGAAAACGATCTGCTGGGTACGCATGGCCTATATGCTGCATGTTCGTCCAGGTGGGATTGGCAAAACGGTGATTGAAACTTCCTCGCCCCCCACCGGCCACTGTTGGTATCATGGCGTCGAATACTCGCCGGCCTTCTTCATCCGCGTTGAATCCTTGATATAGAAAATCACGAATAAAGCGGCCGCTTTGCGAAATTCCGAATGTATATGCATATTGAATTCCGGCTTTCCCCTCTTGAATCAAAAGCGGATTCCCTTGATCTGTACTCGTTTTCAACCACGAAATCAAATCTCGGACAGAAGCGAAGCCCAATCCATGAACAATCGGGTTCTTCCCCTCATAAATCAGCTCATAGATATAACCGGGGCGAAATCCCGATGGAAGCACAAGATGGATCAAAGGTAGGATTTGCAATCCTTCGCTTTTTTCGATCGGCAAAATATCCCATTTCCATTGTTCTCTTGGAATCGGGATACGTGAATCGGTCTCTCGCAACCTCCAGGTCAACGTTGCTTCTTCGCTTCCTTTTTCGGTTGGCTCATAGGAGCCATGGTTTGCGTCCCATTTGACCGGTAGCGTATCGGTAGGCTGATTCGTCATCATTTCGGTCCGAATCAATCCTGTGATCTCCTGGGTTTCATTTTTGGCCACCGGAGCATAAAGCCGAAGCCGATTATCTCCCGGTAAGATCTCCGCGTTCCATCCGCTCCAAACAACCGTGTACCCATGACGCATCAGAAATCCGTTGCCGGCTTCCTCTACCAGGTTGGCATCGCCACCGGCGTCGTTAAAAAAACGCAGAGCAAGTTTGTTTCCCCGATTGTTGACGTCATAGAGAATGACTCCGTTACCTTTATCCATCTGGACGGGTTTCAAGATGCACACATCGGAGTAAAAGTGTATCAATCCCCGTTCATCCTTCGGTGCCTTATCCAAATCGATAATCGATTGATTGGCTGGAGCGGTAGGATCGACGGTATAAGAAGCGCGCGCTGTAATAATTTCATATGATCCAGTCTTTCCAAACGTTTTTTCATCAGCGAACGGCTTTTCTTCCAGTATTTCCAAATCCGTTATCCGCCCCAAGGAAACCAGAGGAAAAACCAATAAGAACAGTAGGATCATTATCAAAAAAGGCTTCATGATCACCTCCACCAGATTGCAGTGTTAGTCTAATTCAAACCGGTAAGATCAATCTAGGGCTGAAACCTGTAGAATGAAATTATGTTTTCGAAAATATTGATACTCTCTAACCAAAAACGATTTGCCGAAAGAAGCTCTTTTTCTTCCAAATAAAGTGAAGATAAGCAGGATTGGCGTTATCGGATTATTAATAAACAGACCATTCTTGTACATCCGTCGTGAACGGTTCGGTCGAATAGAATATATTGTCAATAAAGACTCGGCCTGGGCGGGAGCCGTCATCCGGATTAGAACTCCAAAAGGCGATTACGGCCAGCCCTTCATCGGATGCCAGCTGTACGTTTCCACGAAAATCGTAATTTTCTGCAATCTGTGTTTTTTCACCGGTGCTCATATCCGTCACCCAAACATTATAATTTTGATCGGGTACGCTGATTTCCGCATTGAACCGATACCACACTTCGCTCACAGGGAAGATCTCGACATCTGACGTATAGGTGCCGGCGGAACGAACATCGAATCCGCGGTCTTGTTCTTCGTTTCGAATCAACACTTGATTGTCGTTCCATTGATTGGATAGCGGATCAGTATAATAACCGGCTAATGTCATCCCGTTGTCTAGAGGCGCTGGATCATCGGGAAAGAACCAATCGAATTGAAAATAGAGATCGCCGCGAAATTCGCCTTGATCATCGCCGTTGATGACATACATGAACCAATAGGTTTCCGTACCGGTTCCGGGCGGTTCTTGTCCCACGGATAACAATTTGTTATTCGGATCGTTGGGATCCTCGATCACATGATAAACATCGTCGGCCGCTCGTGTGAACCACTCTCCGTTTGAATCTGATTGGCCGTTGATTGCACCGGGATTCATATCTTCACCTCCCATCGATCCGTCAAAATCGATGACAATCTCCTGGGCCACAACGAAGGATGGGCAACAGAAGAGCAAAAAAGCGAAAGAACTTGATAAAATTAGACTCGTTTTCTTCATGGAAATTTCTCCTTTCGTGTATTGAAGATAACGCATACTATTGTACATACCTAACAGGGAATATCAAATTTTTCAAGTTGAAAAGATTTCATCTATTTGCAGGTTTTGGATCAACTCATCCGGCTGAGTTTGAGTGGAGCGAATGTGACGGATAAAGGATTGCGTTGTCTTGTACAGTAGAATATTAAGGCAGGCGGTTTCATGTATAATCAAACTGAAATTACGAGTGCATATTCACTTTTGATAATATATAATCTTTTATCGTATGAGCACTCCTCAAAGCGATTTTCATATCGCGTTCATTGATATCCATAGGGAAAGGATATCTGACATGGATTCCATAATCTGTCAATAGGATACATGGTTCTTCTATTGTGATAAAAGATTCATCGTATTTCCGGCATTCTTTATTTAAAATGATCAAATCGTGGGTTTTCTTGATTGCTTCTCCTTGAAGAACAAGAAATCCTTTTATATATTTCTCTGCGGATTGCTGGCAATGGTAACAGATGATCTCATATGGAACCGGTTGCATGTTTTGTAAAAATTCAGCGGAAGATAAGTCCATCTCTGCAATATGAAACCATTCTTGTGCATAGGCATCATTATCCATGCAGTTTTATCCCTTCCACTAAAATCTTGTGTTCCAGTGTATTTGCGAGAGCAGCTCTTTCATAAAATTCTTTTTCTGAATAGACCAAAATATCGAGTGGAAGAGCAATCTGATCGATGAGTTCACGTCTCACTTCACGGATTACATCAATTTTGCGCTTATTTTCGAGATCGGTTACGATGCATACATCGAGATCGCTCTCTTCACCGGATTTTCCATAAGCGTGGGAGCCGAAAAGGAAAATTTGACGAGCGTCAATTTTCTCTTTTACAGTCTTTTTTAATAATTCAATCTGTTCAGGAATATGAATTTCCAACATATATCTCCCGAATAAATGATAATACCTATATTCAACGTTTTATTCCCTTTTTTTCAAGCCAACCATTGTCCTATGCAACGGTTACAGACGAATCCAGATAAATATCCTGGATCATGTTCAGCAAACGAATGCCTTCCTCCATAGGGCGCTGAAAAGACTTACGGCCGGTGATCAATCCCATACCGCCTGCACGTTTGTTGATAACTGCGGTTTTGGCGGCATCGGCAAAATCGTCCTTGCCTGACGCGCCTCCCGAATTGATCAATCCCATGCGCCCCATATAGCAATTCACGACTTGATATCGGGTCAAATCGATCGGATGGTCGCTGGTCAGTTTCGAATACACCTCCGGATGCGTCTTCCCGAATCCGATTGCTTGGTAGCCGCCATTAGTGGTGGGTTGTTTTTGTTTGATGATGTCCGCTTGAATCGTGACGCCAAGATGGTTCGCCTGCCCGGTTAAATCCGCTGCGGTGTGGTAATCCGTTCCATCCTTTTTGAAAGCGCTGTTGCGCAAATAGCACCATAATACTGTAGCCATACCGTATTCATGCGCTTGGGCAAACGCTTCGGATATTTCCTCGATCTGTCGGGCGGATTCTTCCGATCCATAGTAAACTGTCGCGCCTACGGCGGCTGCGCCGATATCGTATGCTTGTTCGACTGTCGCGAACAAGCGTTGATCGTAGCGGTTGGGATAGGTGAGTAATTCGTTGTGATTGATCTTTACGATGAACGGTATTTTATGAGCGTATTTTCTTGCTACGCTACCTAGTACTCCTACAGTGGATGCCACTGCATTGCATCCGCCTTCGATAGCGAGTCTGACGATATTTTCCGAATCGAAATAAATCGGATTGGGCGCGAAGGATGCACCTGCTGAATGCTCAATACCCTGATCAACCGGCAAAACAGAGAGATAGCCGGTTCCACCCAAACGTCCATGATTGAACATCCACTGCAAGTTTCCCAACACTCGATTGTTGCGGTCGGATTGTGCATAAATTCGATCTACGAAATCCGGACCCGGAAGGTGGAGCAATTCTTTTTGAACAGTCTTACATTCGTGCTGTAGATAATATTCCGCTTCTTGGCCTAATCGTTCCTCGATGGATTGTGTCATGATAAAACCTTCCTTTCATAAAACGTGAATTCCGGAGTCGAGCATTTGTTTCATGTCTCTTTCATGAAAACTGAGTCTCTTCTCTATTATAACTGATGCAACGGTAAAAAATATAAAATATACATTTGTGGACCCCACTGTACTTTGTCAGTCTTTTATTGTATGAATAAGCAGAAGTTTACTCTTTGTTACCTGTCGAGATTTCACTTTCGGAAATGTGGATATCCGGTAGCGCTTTTGTCGTGAATTCCGAGGTCTCGGATTTACGGGGAGTGATCGTTTGTTTGGTGAGAGGAGTTTCTTGTTCTGTTATTGAGTTTTTCAAAAAGTATTCTTGGATGACGTTCGGCCCCTCTTGATAGGTGCGGGAACCGGTGGAATACGATACCAGGTGTTGTGATAAACCATTGGGGACGGGGAAAGGTTCGGTATTGCCATCCGGATACAGTTGAGTCATGAATTCAACCCAAAGCGGAAGCGCTCCCATACTGCCGGTGAGTCCGGTGGACTTGGGATCGTCAAAACCGACCCATACGACAGTGAGTAAATCGGGCGTCATGCCGACAAACCAGGAATCTTTTCGTTCATCCGTGGTACCGGTTTTTCCGGCGGCGATGCCTTTCCATCCGAGACGTGGAGCCGAAGCGGCTGTTCCTCGTTTGAAAACTCCTTCCAGCATGGATAGAACCTGGTATGTGGCTAGTTGAGAGGCCACACGCTTCATTGTTGGGGGGGAAAGAGGGAATTGTTCGTTGTCAGTCTTCAAGATGGCACGGAGGAAAAAAGGAGAAACCTGTTCGCCACGGTTGGGGAAAGTGGTGAATAATCCGGCTACCTTGTAAGGGGAGAGTTCAACAGTTCCAAGGACGAGTGAAGGGACACGTGGCGGATCTTCAATGCCTAGTGATTCCAAGAAATCCGCGAAGACGGAAATACCGATTTTTTGAGAAAGACGGATACAAGGAATGTTGATGCTGTTTTCAATAGCGCGGCGCAAGGGTACTTGTCCGTGAAATTCCTTGGAAAAATTGGTGGGTGTCCAGGGGCCGGCGGGGGTTTTTATCGTGATCGGTTTGTCTTCCAAAAGGGAGTTCGGACGCCAATCATAATCGCCTCGGTGAGTTCCCTCCAAAGCGCAAAGGGCGAGGAACGGTTTGATGACGGAGCCGATCGGACGTTGGGCTAGGAGCACTCGGTTGTATTGGCTGGTTTTGAAATTCCGTCCACCAACCATCGCGCGGACGGCTCCGGTATAGGGATCGAGGGAAATAAGGGCAGCCTGAAGCGGTTCGGATGAAGTTGCCAGATGAGGGAATTGTTCTTCCAGTTTTTTCAGCGACTTTTGAACAGTTTCTTGTGCCACTGTTTGCATGTGAGAATCAATAGTAGTAAAAATTGTATATCCTTCGGTTTGAAGCTCATTCATTTCAATAATATCGGGTATAGTACGGCGGACGGCATCCACCACATACGGAGCCGATCCGGAGAGTGAATGGGGGACTTCCGGAAGAGGGGTATTTATGGCTTGATGTTTTTGCTCTTCGGTGATTTTTCCTTCTTGTGCCAAGCGGGCCAGAATATAGTCACGACGTTTTTTTACACGATCGGGATATTTGAAAGGATTGTAATAATTCGGTCCACGCAATATGGCAACCAACATGGCGCTTTGCGCCAATGTGAGATGACGCGGTTCGGTGCCGAAATAATAGCGTGCTCCTTGCCTCAGTCCTCCGATATTGACCGCTCCGGCCTGTCCGTAATAACACTCATTGATATAGAGTTCTAAAATTTTTTCTTTGCTGCGTGTCATTTCCAGTAATACAGCCATTACGGCTTCTTCCATTTTTCGCCGCATGGTGCGTTTACGGGTCAAAAAAAGGCTTCGGACAAGTTGTTGAGTGATAGTGCTGGCCCCTTGAGCATAGCGCTGTTCTTGCAAGTTGACCCAGATTGCCCGAAGGATGCCAAACGGATCGATACCATGATGCTCGAAATAACTCTGGTCTTCTGAGACTAATAAACAATCGATAAATTCTTGTGGGACTTCCTCCAAAGAGATCGGTTGGCGGTCTTCCGTAGAAGGATCATAAATCGAGCCTAGTAGATCGGGATCCAACATCACGGATGAAAGATGCTTCCCTGATTCCGTGTTCACAATCCCAATGACCATTTCTTCTTTGGTTTCGATGCGAACGGGAAAACCTTTGCGCATGCCGTCCATCATAGGGGTATCGTGTAGGTATAAATTCAGCCCTTTTTCATCCCAAGAATATTCACCCGCAGATTGGATCGAGGAAACGGGATAGTAGCCGAGTTGAGCAAGGCGGGCAATGACTCCTTGACGATGGATAGTACTGCCCACTACGATTTCGAAAGGATGTCCGTATACGCGAGTGGGGAGATTCCATGGATTTCCATGGAGCAGTTCTTCCATCCGTGAGAAAGTTTTTAGGGCGTAAATACCGGCAGAGGCTAGAATGAGAAACGTCAGCACTGTGCCGAGTAAAAAGGATGAGACTATATAGACGATCACCCGTCGGCGTGAAGGGGATTGCCTTTCGACGGATGTTGATCTTTCGTTTTTATGTTTTATTTGATTTGTTTTCATAAGTTCAGCATTGTTGTTATTAGCCTATAGGTAATTCGATTGGAATACACTTATAATTCATTATACTAGTCACGGAAACAAGTCGTGAAGATAGGAACCATTACTTTGAATAAAATAGTCTATAGCCTGATTGTTGCGGTTTTATCGTTCGGATGTGCGAGTACTCCACCACCTGTTGTTCCTCCACCGACTCCACCACCCGCTGAAGCACCGGTGGAAAAAGAACCGCCATTGCCTTTTGATGTTGGACGAACAAGGATACCCGATTATTCACAACAACCGATCGATATTGAACCGCATATTTCAAGTGACCCGCTACCCGACCAGGTTTATCAACCGGTAACCGAGTTTACGAGTCCAGAAGGGAAAGCCCCATCGGATCCAACGCCGGATTTGGGGAAAAAGTTACCGAAATTGATTTATAAGGAAGATTTGGAACTCTATATTGCGCCAAGTTCGATGTATCGAATTTATTTCGATCAAGGAGTGTGGTTTGTTTTATCCGATGATATCTGGTTTCGCTCGAAAAGCCATACTGGGCCATGGGAACGGATTGACAAGACGGATTTGCCAGAAGCATTGCAACAACCCTAATTCGAATCAGTTTAGAAATTGTTTTGTAGAGATAAATAGTCCGAGGGAAAGGAAGGGATCATCATGAAGCGAAGAACATTCATAGAAGGTGTTTCAGGAGTGGTATTGGGTGGGATCGTAAGCCAACTCACCATCGCCGGTGAAAGTCAAGCGGGGAAAAAGCGGATTGGGATATTAGGAACCGATAACAGCCATTCGATTGCATTTTCGCGATTGATCAATGTTGATAAAAGATTTCCGGAATATGAGGTCGTGGCTGTGTTTGGGCAGGAAGAAGAACGAACGAAAGAAGTCGCCGAAAAAGGGAAAATCAAAACGATTGTAGAGGATCCGGAGAAGATGCTGGACATGGTCGATATGGCCATTGTGGATTTTCGGCACGGTGACCTTCATGCGAAATATGCCTTGCCTTTTATCGAAAAGGGAATACCGACATTTGTGGATAAACCGTTTGCGCTCAAAACAAGCGATGCACAACGGATGCTGCAAACGGCAAAACAAAATGGGACGTATATTTCGTCTTTTTCAACGGTGCGCTGGAGTGATGAAGTGCGTGAGTTTTGTACCGGTTTTGCAAAAATTGGAAAGATACTCGGTGGAGCGACAGCAGGGCCGGGATCGGCTTCGAGCCAATATGGGGGATTCGGATTTTATGGCATCCATGCGATTGAATTGTTGACACATACGATGGCAGACCGGGTAATAACCGCGTCAGCGATACAGGAAGGAAATGCTGTGGCGGGGACCGTGACAACGGAGTCCGGTACGATGTTTTCCATCCAAGTTGCCGGTGGATTGAGCCGGTTTCGGGCGGTGGCTTTTGGAGAAAAGGAGAATTTGTCACTGAGGACAGGCGGGGATTATGGGAATGGATTGAAGATGTTTTTTGATGGATTGAAAGAAGGGAAGCCTCCGCTGGTGTTTGAAGATTTATTTGAACCGGTTGCCATTATCGAGGCGATGGAAGAGTCCATGAAGCAGAATGGACGGCAAGTGTCCTTGAAAAAATTGGAATTGTAAAAGAATGAGAAAGAGAAGGGTGAATCATGACGAAACAGTACCCAATCGATGGTTGTTCCCGCAGACATTTTTTGACTCGAATGGCAGGCGTTACTTCTCTTGGTGTATTTTCGCATTTCGTTCAAGCAGGAGAGAAGGGAAAAGGGCAAAGGCCGAATATTGTATTTATCTTGGCCGATGATATGGGGTATGGCGATGTCGGGTGTTATGGGTGTCCGGATATCAAGACGCCCCATATCGACCGAATTGCAGCGCGAGGAGTGCGGTTTACGAATTTTTATGCGAATGCTCCGGAATGCACACCGACGCGTACGGCAATCATGACCGGCCGGTATCAGCATCGAGTCGGAGGATTGGAGTGTGCGCTTGGAGTTGGAAATGTTGGCCGATATGATGATGCGATTCGCTTACGGGAGACTCACGATTTGGGATTACCGGTGCAGGAAACATCGATTGCGCGAATGTTGAAAGATGCCGGCTATGCAACGGGAATTTGCGGGAAATGGCATTTGGGTTATGAAGAGAAGTTCAATCCGCTCAAGCATGGATTCGATTATTTCATCGGGCCGATCGGTGGAAATTGTGATTATTTCCATCATACGGAATTGGGTGGATATTATGCGCTGTATCAAAATGAAAAACCGGTTCACCGCGATCAGTATATGACCGATTTGATCACGGAAGAGTCGGTTAAATTCATTGAAAGGCAGAAAGAAAATCCGTTCTTTTTGTATGTGACCTATACCGCTCCTCATTCACCGTATCAAGGACCGGATGACAAGCCAGAAAAGCCGGTTTCAGATGAGAATTTCAATAAAGGTACTCGTGAAACCTATGTGGAAATGGTGGAACGGATGGATGAGGGAATTGGCAGAATTGTGGAAACTCTCGAAGAGAAAGGATTCCTTGATAATACCTTATTGATCTTTATGAGCGATAACGGGGCGAACAACAAAGGGAGAAATGCGCCTTTTTCGGGACATAAAGGCGGGCTTTTCGAAGGGGGGATTCGTGTGCCGTGTGCAGTACAATGGCCTGGTGTCATTCCGGAAGGGATTATTTCCGATCAAATGGGGATTGGGATGGATTTATCCGCTTCGATCATTCGGGCGGCTGGCGCGCAAATTCCTGCCGGACGGGAATTCGACGGGGTGGATATTTTGAAATGGGTGGAAAATCAGAAGCCGGAAACAGAACGGACTTTATTCTGGCGGGCACGAAGAGGAGATCGAACGTGGCGAGCGGTGCGGGATGGCAAGATGAAATATATTTCCCGGCAGGATGGTGATGAATTCCAAGAATATCTATTCGATTTGCAGGACGATCCGGCGGAGAAGCAAAATTTGATTTCCAATCGTCCCAAAGAAACCGCGAGACTGAAAAAACTGTTGGCGGAATGGGAGCGTGAAGTCAAGCCGGTTCGATAAGAATTGAATGATCCTTATGGAATTGGATATGTGATGCGTAATATCGGACCGGACAGGAAACTGCAATAGGGCGGTGATTTTTTGAGTATTGGCCTGCGCCGGCTATGGTATGCCTATGCTCCGAACAACGGATTGACCTCGAATGGGGATTTTATCGCCACCAATCGAGGCGTGACGGAGTAAAGGCATTGACTATTTTCTGAAATAATGGAAATCGGCTATAATTGGAAGTGTAAAAAGAAGGATCATGATCGATTAGAAGTGAAATACTGTAACAAAGAATGTTATGAAAATTGCTGAACGGAATATCCAACAAATTCATGAGATTTGTTCACTTTTGAATGTTGAACAACTCGATTTATTCGGTTCTGCCATTTCGGGTGAATTTAAAAATGATAGTGATATTGATATTCTGGTTCGCTTTTACCGAAAAGGGGGAGGATTATTCAATCGCTATTTTGAATTGAAAGAGCAATTGGAAGCGATTTTTGGGAGAGAAGTGGATTTGGTTGTAGAGGATGCGATTCAAAATCCCTATTTTAAAGAAGAAATTGAAAAACGTATAATGACTCTTTATGCAAGCAACGATCAAAAAACATCTCTATGAGATTCTTTTGGCCATCAAAAAAATTCAGGTTTACTCGAAATCTTGAATATTTAAGAAGTCGCATAAATGCCACACTTTGGACCCATAAAACGTAGAAAACTTGTACAATACCTGCGCCAACTTGGTTTTTCTGGTCCGTATAGGGGGAGGAAAGCATCAATTCATGGAGTGAACCCTTAATTTGGTTCGGAGATTGTAACCACCGGCGGAAATTCAAGATCATCCCCCATCGCATCCAACCGATTCGGTTCCGCTTTCCCGTCATGGACTAAAATCCGATACTTCAGTTTCACCGGATGCTTCTGATCGATATGCAGCCCTTCACGCTGATGATAGGCGAAGACGAAATACGGCTTGGAGGGATGAACGCGCAAGTGTGTCGGATAGCGCGGATTGGCGGGATGATCGAAATAAGTAACACCGATCGTTTGTTCCGGATTTTCTTCCGCCGGACCGGACATCTGAATCCATTTCGCGCGAGTCATATTCGAATCCCGTCCTTCGATCCCGCTGTTGGTGATCACATAGAGATCTTTGTCCAACCAGAAAGCAGGACCGCGAAAGGCCATTCCACCATAGAGATACTGTTCGACTTGCAGCGGCTCGTCAACGACTTCCTGTTCGATTTCCATATCGATGATCCAGCCATCCGAGATTCTCCCGTAGAGGGTATAGGTTAATGTTTCATTCAAAACAGGTTCATTCACCGTTCCAAGTTCATTAAAGGCTTTCAAGATGCATGCCACTGGACCATTTGTGAATTGCGGCGGAGCGGCAGTTTTCGTTTTGCCGGTATCGAGCGCCCAGAAATTGATTTCTTCTCCCTTGAAAGTACATTTTGTCCAGGCAAAGAAACAGCCGCGTTGGTGCGGATGGTCAGGACAAAGATCGCCGGTTACGATATGGCCGGCCGGAGTGTATAGAGGATGAACATAGCCACTGCGGCTGAGATGACTGTTGGGATCAGGTTCATATGTCTGAATGCCATGATTATAGCGAAGAATGTCGGCCGGGCCTTCTTTTTCTGCTCTGTATCGTTTGAAAGAAACGGTTACATGATCATTGGGAATACGGTCAATGGCATACGGAGGAAACGCCGGAGTCTTATCACTGACGAGCAGCGTATAGCTCTTGGAATGCCCTGCTTTTAACGTTTTGTCAATAATAAAAATAAGACGTCCGATGTCTTCACCTTCGTCGGGTGGAATCCATTGCGCATAACTTGCGTTTTGTCCATCGAATACATTGAGCGCGTGTTTTTCATGATTCTTATCCGGGAAATAGGCTTGATAGTCGAATGGAATGGATACGATCGTGTCGATACGATCATAGTCTCCTGCTTCTACGGTGATTTTAGGAGATTCAGCATAAGGAATGGTTGTGTTGAACAAGAGTATGATGATTGCAAGAAATCGAATGTTCATGAATTTAGTCCTCCTCCTTCTTCGTTTGAAGCGCGATGGATGCCTGGATCAAGTAGCTGCACGTGCAGCCGCTGGCGGCATCGGGCATGAGAATCAAACCGCCGGCCGGTATCGCGTTGATCCAGCAGCCTGGACGAATTCCGCCATAATTTTGTGTTTCGGTGTCGTGTTCAAGATCGCGATATCCAAGCGTTGCAGACCGATAGACCAACAGGTTTGCAGCACTGGCGAGGATACCACAACCGTATGAGCGTGTAAATTGAAAATCCTTTTGTGCTCCTGTCAGCAAATCCCATGCACTCGGTTGGGCGTAGATGGTTTGACCATTGATCAATGGCCGGGAGGCGTAATCGGCTTCGATATCCCATAATCGTTCACCGGTCGAGGCACAGAAAGCGGCCAATCGCCCACCGATTTCCGAGTCCAATTGAAATCGGGTGGATTGATAACTCATCAGCAGTGCATTATTCTCTTCGCTTAATGCGAGCATAGTGCCGTAGATATTGTCATCATTTCGCCAAATTTCTTCGCCGGTTTGGATATCGAGAGCGATCAGTGTACCGGTTGGATGTTCGAGTTTTTTGCCGCGTCTTTTTTCCCGATTGAAATCGAGGCGGTCGAATTCCGCAATCGGGCGATCGATCAAGAAAACCATTTCCTTCCCGATGGCAATGGTATTGTGGCGGATGGAGTGATTGGCTTCATACTGCCATTTGGGTTGCCCCGTTCTTGTGTTTATCGTGAACAGAAAAGAAGATTCAGTAAATTGTGTGGCCATTTTCCCTTGTAAATACCGCCATTTCACTACATGCTCAGTGTTGGCAGTGGTCCCGAACAAGGTGTTGTTTTGAGCGGCCAGAAATCCCCATGTTTGAGAAGGATCGGGAGGATCATAGGTGTGGATCACTTCGCCACTGTCGAGATCGAGTTGATAACATTGATCTTGATTGTGAATGAAAACCGAATTTCCATCGACACACATATTGCTGCCGGTTCCGGAAACACCCATCAAATGATCTTGATCGTATTCTTTCAGAATACCGGGAAGAGAGAATTTCCATAATGGCCGCCCATTATAAGCATTGACGGTCCGGATAGCATCGATACCTTCCATGATCATATTGCCTTTGTAAAAAAGAGGACCAGGACCGCGCCCGTGTCGTTGAGGCATGTCGAAATCGACATCTCGAAACCAGAGCATTTCAAGTGGTCCTCTTATAAGACGGTCTTCCGAGCAAATAGTATTGGCGGGGTTAGCATATTGATGAGTCCAAACCCCGGTTTTATCTAATTCATCACGAACCGTTTTTTGAATGCCGTCAAATTTCCCAAAGTATGCGATGCCTCCCGCCGGACGTTGTAAGCGAAAGGCTTCCTCCTCCGGAACGATCGAGGCGTCTTCCTTCACGGAACGGCCGGAAACAATGAGATCAGCGAAATAATTCGGGTAGTCAGTGTTTGCCGGCTCCCCATGATGGGCAGTTATTCGAACACCATAAAGACCGGCTTTATCCAATTTGGCGCGGACTTTTTGAACATTCTTTTCATCCGAATCGATCGCGTAGATTTGCAAATCCGTTCGTTTCGCCAGTTCGATAGCCAAAGAACCATCTCCGCATGCGAGATCGAGACAATATCCTTCTGTAATTCCGGTGTCTTGAATAATTTGACTTGCCATTTTGGAATATATGGAATCTGTTTGTTCTTCGATCTTTTCTACTGAAGGTTGGTTCGTGAAAGGTTTTTTGTCATGGAAAGCGCCAAAGCAATAAATTGTGCCTTGGTCTGTACTCACATAAAGTCGATTGTTGGCAACGGCTAATCCATAGGGGATACCATCGATTTCTTGATTCCATACAATTTCTCTCGTTCGCATATCAATAGCACAGAGGCCATGGTATCCACCGCAAATGATAGTTTGATCCGCAACGATCATGGAAACCACTTCATGTGGCGTCTCGATAGACCATTGCAATTGCAAGTCGGTAAATGGGATTTTTTTCCCTTTGCGGTCGATTCGTTCCGTTTCTACCCATCGGTAAACACTTACTTTATTTTTCGCCGATTGGACTACGCCGTCCGGCATCGACACGAATTGTGATTGATTGGTTTTCAAATGAGGTTGACCGCTTTCGCATTCAAAGAGAATTCCGCTGTTAAAAAAGAAAGAATTGTTTGCCGCGATAAAACCACCTCCACTCGCGCGGTTGGCCTGGAGATGAAAATATTGAAATTCGCCGTTTGCCCGATTGAACGCTGCCGGCACTGCCCGTCCGGTTGGAACGAACAGTTGAGAATCAGTAGCAACAAGATAACCTTGGGCGGAAACACCGCTTTTGGCGAATGCGCCTCCATGCGGCTGCGGCATGGCGATTGAACCGGATGTATCGTTGCACCATAACACCTTCCCGGATTCCGGATCCAAAGCGTAAAGAAAAATACCTTCCGATGGCCATATCCCAGCGGCGAAGTAGAGAATGTTATCTTTGATTACGGGTGCTCCACGGACGGGGAATCGGGAGATCATGCGATCGTTGCCGAGAATCATACGATTGTTCGGCCCGCCTCGTTTTGTCCAAACCAATTTACCATTTTGAGTGTGGAAACAATAAAGATAGCCATCATCGCTCACGACATAGGCCTGATTTTTCCACAGTAACGGAGCAAAGCGAATTGGACTCTCGGTAATATAACTCCATTGCTCTTTTCCGGTTATTGCATCTAAAGCGTATACTTTGCAATCCGCCGAACTTCCAAACAGTACTGTTCCATTGGATACAACAGTCTGGAAAGCATGATCGAAGTTCATTCTTGTATCCGGAGCTTTCCAAGCAGGTTGGGGAAGATGTGGAGATTGATAAGTCCAATGCAACGACACCTTTTGAGGGAGGCTTTGCTCTGTAAAACCGCTACGGAAAGCATCGGCGCGATAGGTTGGCCAATCCGCCGCAACTGTTGGGAAACAAAAAAGTGTGAAAATGAAACAAGAAATAATGATTCGGTACATGGTTTGACTCACTTTCATGGAATACTTTCAGATTATAGAGCGGAAGTTCATGCTTGAAAATGTTCAAGGATAGTAGCGTTTTTCGTGCGGTTTTCCTTTGATTATGATTCGATTTGTCCGCTTTCTTCGCGGGAATGTCGAGAAAAGAACAGAAGGGAGAGAACGGCTGTTATAGGAGCAGTGGCTCCAACGAAAAAAATGATATGGTATCCCCATAAACCGGCAATTTGCCCTAGCAGAATAGTGTTCCCCATATTTCCGACGTCCATCATCCCTGTAACGAGACTCATTGCGCTGCCACGATACTTTGAAGGAGCGAGACTATAACCAAGAGCAATGACGGCAGGGAATGTAATTCCATGAGCGATTCCACAGAATAAGCCGGCCAATAGGATGCCGCCTAGATTCCAACTGATTTGGATAATAATCAATCCCAATGCATACATGAAAAATCCAGGTATCATCACTTGAACCAAACCGAATCGATCTCCCCATTGACTGCAAGTGAAACGAATCATAACGCCTGTTGAGGCGAATGCCGTGAAAAAGAGACTGAAAGAGGAAATCTCACGGTTGGTGGCCAATGGAGCCAAAAAGGAACTGATTGTTGAAAAAGAAGCCGCCAAGCAGATTGCCAATAAAAATGAAATCCGAAATTGAGGGAGTCTGAGAATATGATACGTCCCCTGGATGTTAAAACCAGTCAAATGAACCGACCGGACAGGAACGCGAATACATGATATCAGGATAAACGCTAGAATTCCCATTGAACTGAGAAATAGAAAGAAATATTCAATCCCATAATCCTTGATGAGATGTTCTCCGATATAGGGAGCGATGCTCGTGGCAAACAATCCGGAGACTCCATATTTGGCCACGGTTTCATTCCGTCTTCCGGGCGGAGATGCTTGAGCCGCCAACGTTAAAAAGGCAGTCATATGCGCTCCCCAACCGAATCCTTGAATAAGGCGCAATACCCAGACTGCCGCGACCAATCCTGCATCTAACAACAGGAGATATCCGAGGCAGGGTAATCCAAATAACAGGCTACCCCACATCATAAGCGGCTTCACTCCGTAACGATCGACTAAATATCCGATAAAGGGACGGCAGAGTATCCCTGAAAGGGAAAGAAATCCCATAAACAATCCGATCGATTGTGCTCCCCCCCCAGAATATTCCACATACAGAGGAAAGAGGGCATTGTTGGAAAAGATAAATCCCATGACAAAATTGTACGAGAAACCAAGAATGAATGTTTTGTTGATCAGACTGGAAGGGGCTTGGGAAATATCGTCCATTGGATTTAGGAAGAGTGGGAACGCGCATATTCACACATAGCACGTACGTTTTCAACCGATGTGTCTCTTGTAACCTCACAACCGGCGCCGACGATGTAACGGTCACCGGCTTGCCGATGGCATTCTGCGATTGCTTCATACACCGTTTCCGGTGTGCCGTTCCGTAAAACGGCGACCGGATCGATATTGCCAAGCAGGATTTGATTTTCTCCCATCTTCTCCCGTCCTTCAGAAATGGGAGAAAGATAGTCTAAATCCACGATTTCACATCCTAATCGACCCATCCCCTCTAAGATATGCCGTGTATTTCCGCAAATATGAAGTCGAACCATTGTCCCCATTTTCTGAATTCCATCCACTAATCTTTTTTGATAGGGCCACACGAATTCATTGTAGAGAGAAGGACTAACGAGCGAGGAAGCCGCATCCCCTACTCCAATCAGATCAACTCCTGCGTCGGTTTGCGCTTGAGCGAATTGAAGTTCCATCTCGATTACGAATTCAAATAAATCACGGACAAATTGCGGATCTTCGTAAAAATCCATCATCAGCGTATTAATTCCTCGAAGATCCGCCGCTTCGGCGCAAGGGCCTTCGACCCATCCTTCAACGAGTTTATCGTTTCCAACTTTTTCCTTGAGTAAGGCAATGGCGTTTACCCGGTCATGCATGCGGCCGCCGCCGAGTGGATCGGGTATTGTAAGAGTGTTCAGTTCGGTTTTATCCGCTAAACGGGAATGGGTATGATCGATATCCGGCGGATCATCTTCTGCGTAATGGACAGCACCGCCACAATCCGCGGCTTCACGGGCCGGATCGGAAATCGCTGAGACATAATCGAAATCGAATGCTTCCGCCGTACGTATTTGTGATTCAGCGAGAACGCGATGATCCATGGCATAATCATAGTATTTCACACCGGTGTGAGTTGAAGCAAACGTCATGGTGATCGGCATGAAGGGCAAACAGTCCGTTTTTTCCCCTTGAATGTAAGAGAAAATCCGTTCACGGCTTTTCATGGATTGCTGGTTCATTGTTTTTTTCCTTTCAATCCGGTTTCTCGCTTGAGTAGTAACCAGTAGTTTCCACTTTTGATTTTTGGATAAAAGTATTGGGGAAATTTTCCTGACCGACACCCGCATCAACTGCGAGATCCATCAATAAATCCGATTCCGAATGAAAGGATACGATTTGTCCTGTATCCATGTTAAACCGGATCGAACCTTTTCCTCTCGATTGAAATTCTTTGAAAGTATATTTCAACTGTAAATTTGCGACACCTTCGCCTTGAGCGACCGGATCAACGGTTACGTCATCGGCTTGAATTTGGGTGTTTGTTGAAATGACGGCGATGGTTTGATCGTTTTGTTGAGCAGTCTCTTGGAGTGTGTATGTGGTATAGGAAATGATCGGTTTCGAAGCTCCCGGATAAGGCAATGTTCTTTGGTCTGTCCAGGAATCACCCACTTGAACGGCGCGTTCAGGAAATTTCAACCAGGGATATTGTTGTGAGGTGGTCTGTCCCTGAGTATTGGGTGTGGAGAGGGAGGGGGGAGGAGTGAATTCGTAAACCTCTCCGAGAGGATTGATTTTCAGGGTGATTTTTTCGTTTTCGATTTGGAGCATTTTCTTCAGATCAACCGGAGTCCTGCCAGTGATCGCCAATTGTTCAATACCGATCTTAATCGTAGCCCTCTTTTGCGGATCGATCATGATAGTATTATAGGACATCACTGTCTTCAATCCCTGCTCGACTCGATGTTGTTTTTCATCTTCTGTAGTCACCGTAATGACGGTTGAATTCATGATTAAATAGGCGGTTTGATTTTCCTGAAACTGATTTCTCAGCAAATAGGATTCCTCAGAAAAGGCAAGATCGGGAAAGAACGAAGTCCCAATTCCCAAAAAGAGTATTGCCAAAAGAATTTGAAGAAGCTGTTTCATTCCGTATCTCCTCACTGAATGGATGTCGATGTTCTATTGTATAAAAACGGTTCGAAAAATGAATATTGAACCCTATTCGGCATTCGAAATTAGGCGAATCGATCGTATAGAAATAGTGTGCGATCCTTCTGTCAAAGAAATCTGTGACAGACTTTCTTTCTCATGCCGAAACAAATTCATGATATTTTATTATACCTTCCTATCTGTCAATGCTGTACTTGTGTATGCATGCTGAGTTGGAGAAATACATTTTATAATTTGACTGTCTGGTCTGGATCAAATTCTCTGCTAAAATTATATATTTGTGGTTCCCATTCGAACAATTGCTGCAACTTCCTTTATCCATGTAGGAATAAAGGGATGGTTTTTGTTCGAATGGCAGAAAAGTTTTATAGATATGAAATATAATAATCCAAAGGTGAGGCGTCCGCTAATGATTTCATTGGATGAACTCAATGAATTAAGAGGAAAAGAAGGCTGGGAAGCAATTGTTGAACGAGCGCGTGAGCACAATGAACAGGAGCCAGGTACCACATATGTGTTGCGGGGATGGGTACAGGCTCTGGAAAAATTAGGCCAGAAAGATGAAGAATATGTAGATGCGCTGTATCAATTATTGGAACTGAATGATCGAGTCCCCGAAACGGCAAAAAAATTGGCGCTGTACTACAGGGAAAATGAAGAAAACGAAGAAGCCGTACGCCATTTGGAAATCGGGATCGAAGCAGCCGCAGGCGAACGGCAATATGATATTCTCGAAGATCTCTGGATGGAGATGACGGAACTGGAACCGGGTAATTTAAGATTTTATTTGCGCATTGCTGCAAAATTGGCGGAGATCAAACAGAATCAGCGAGCGGCTGTCTTATTGCAAATGTTGTTACCGTTTTGCGAAGAACGGCAGGATTGGACTGGCCAATACCGTTTATTGAAACAGATTTTGGACTATACCCCAAAGGATAAATCCCTACGGGAACCGATCGTCGATGTATTAGGGAAAATACATGACAACTCGACTCATTTTACCGAAGTATTGATCCATACGGATATTCGAGGAGACCGTCCTCTTCCGGAGGCGCTTGCCGAAGTGGAACTCTTAAGCGGCTTTTTGCCGGATACCTATGTTCTCCATCCCGACTGGGGCATTGGGCGTGTAAAAGACCTCAATATGAGTTCGAAACGAATTCTTATCAATTTCCAGCGGAAACGGGATCATTCCATGGATTTGGAATTGGCTGTCAAAGCGGTGCAACAATTAGCGCATGACGATTTTCGTGTATTGAGCATCGTGGATGTTGATCAATTGCATCGGCTTGTGAAAGAAGATTCGTTGAAGTTGATCAAAATAATGTTGAAAAGTTTCAATAATGAACTGACGGCGAAAGAAATCAAAAGCTTGTTGGTTCCTTCCATTATTCCTATTAAAGATTGGAGTCCGTGGTGGTCGGCGACCAGTTCTGCCATGCGCAAAGACCCTTATATTTCCACAACCACAGGTGTCGCGAAACAATTTATTTTGCGGGAACATGCTGCCAGTGATGAAGAAGAGTTGCTCAAACGATTCGATGAAACCAAGGCGGCTCATGCTAAAGTGGATCAGATTTATGCCTATTTGCGAACAACCAAAAAAGCCGATATCCACGAACATATCATTCGACACTTCTCTCATAAGATTCACGCAGTGATCCTTCATCGGCGCAGTATCGCCGAACGAATTGAATTGTGGTTTACCAATGAGGATTTGAAGGAATATGCCGAAGAAATCGAGTCTGTCTCCGAGGAAGTTTTAAAGAAAACCATTCAAGATTTCTCGAAATTGAAATCACTCGTGCAAGAACTTCGCTTCAAAAGTCATCAGTTGCGCTTTGTGCGATATATACAATCGGAATATCCGGATAAATGGGCGGTTGTTTTCCAGGATTTACTGCTGGAACCGAATATCATGATTCGCAACGAATTGCAAGCGGCTCTATTGGAAGCCGGCCAGGAAGAGATGCTGAAAACTGTCGTCGAAGTGGCACTGGTAGAATTCAGGCAGTACCCACATACGTTTATTTGGCTGACGGGAAGAGAATTGGGAGGATATTCCACGTGGATGGATGGGAAAATCCATAAAGCCGTCTTGATCGACCGGCTACTCTTGCTGGTGGATTATCTGACCAGTCAAGCAAAACGAAGAGATAAAGATGAAGCCGTGTGGCTCCGGAAAGTGGCTGCCGATGCCAGAGATATCATTCGCCGGAACAATTATTCATTGTTCAAACAACACATTCAAGATGCAGACAGAACCGTGGCGGAGTCCATCTATCGGCGCGCTCAAACCAACGAGGGATTGGACGCCCGGACTGCATCGGATTTGACAACCATTGTCAGAGGGCGTTATCCGGAATTGTTCCAAACAACAACTATCGAAGAAGACAATGTGCCGGATGCTTGGCTTTGTTTGAAAGAATCGTTATCCAGAAAACAAGCGTTGTACAAACGTCTGGTGGAAATCGAACTCCCCGCAGTCGTACAGGAGATCGAAACAGCCAGGCAGCATGGTGATCTTCGTGAAAATGCGGAATATCATGCCGCGAAAGATAAACAGAAATTGTTGGCTTCCCAGGTCGGTGAGTTGCAAGAAGCTCTTTCCATAGCGCAATCTGTCGATTTAGGCAATGTCAATCTTAACCGAATTGAATTTGGTACAAAATTCCAGGTGACACCGGTAGGGGCGGAAGCCGTGGAAGATTACATTATGCTCGGTCCGTGGGAATCCGATCCGGATCGAAATATTCTTTCCTATCAAGCGCCATTTGCCCGGGCTTTCTATGGGAAATCAGTTGGAGATTTTGTCGAAATTGACTTGCCAATGCATACCGGCCGATATGAGATATCCTCCATCGAGCCGATTCCTCAAGACCTTCTACAAGAAATACTCGGACAAAAACAAACAGAAACAGTATCCGAATCCCAGGCAGCTGTCGAATCGTCATGAGAAATGTATCGGGAGAGACTTCAATCATTATTCCCTGGCTGAAGGATATATTCTTGTAAAAACGATCTGTAAACTACCAACCGTATTGTTCCGGCCCCCACTTTTTCCGAATGAGTTCTTGTTTAACGTATATCAAGGAATTGTTAGGCACATCTTCGTTCAGAATGACACCCGCCCCGATTACACTATATGGGCCGATTTTGACACCAGGCATAAGAATCGTATTAACACCGGTACGGGTAAAATCACCCAAATAAGCAGCATTCGCGGAAGCGGAAGCGGGTAACTCACGCCTGCCTTTGATTCGATGGATCGTATTTTGATCATCAAAGCGTAAATTCCCACAAACCGTAGCTGCGCCTAAATCCGTAGAACGGCCAATAATCCCCCAATATTCACCATAGTGAAACGAATACGCACCATCCATAAGAATGCCGCCGAATTCCGCTGCATGACCGATTACACAGCGATTCCCGATTGCGCTGCATTCTTCAATTTTACAATATTCGCGGATAGTACAATTGTCACCGATTCTAGTATTTTTACCGATGATAGCTCCATCGACAATGTTGGTATTTTTGCCGACCCATAAATTTCCTTTGATCTTGACATCTTTGCCGATGTAGGATCCTTCACCGATTACCAGATATCCTTCGATTTCATCCCCCACGGCGACAACAGCATTGCTTGCAATATGATTGTTTGTCAGTCGGGAACCAAGATAATTCAAATAAGCAGTATTTGCCTCCAACAGATGCCAAGGTTTATCGATGTCGAAGAACAAATGTTGAGTTTCGATTGCAGAGAGAGAATTTCCTTTCTGAAGATAACGGCTCAGGGATTCCGCTAATTCGGATTCTTGTGGAGGCATGTTGCCGACTTCGATGGACGTCATCATACCGGGATTGGTTTCCAAGAAGGGAATAATTTCTTTCGGCAAAATAGACAAACCACAAAGTCTGTGAGTGGCTTCGCGCGGATGGCCGAGGATTTCTTTTATGCTTTCTCCCTCGAGATTTGCGCAAATCCATTCATTGGGAGACATAGATCCAAGCGGCTGTACGAGCGTCGCCGGATTCTGGTCAATTGAATATTTTTCCATTAGGCGCCGGCAATCTTCTTCCGCAAAAAGGATATCACCCTGCATAACAAAAAACGCATGTTCGACATCACAGGTTTTTAAAGCAAGTAATAAAGCGTCGGCTGTTCCACTCGGCTTATATTGTTCGACGAAAGAAACACTTTCAAGGCCGATCAAGGTTTCTTTCACTTGGGATGCGAGATGGCCGACAACAACGACAAATCGTTCGATTCCGCAAGCCTTAAGGATCTCTACTTGCCTTCGAATGAGAGATTTGTTGGCGATTGGGAGTGCGGCTTTCGGCCATGTGTCGCAATACGGCCAAATTTTTGTTCCGCAACCCGCGGCGAGGATGATGGCGGTTCTAAGCATAATAGACTCTCTCAAAAAATGAATGCGATGCGAATTCAATTTAAAGGATCTGTCAATTATACTGTGTTTAGATCGATTTGTTCAACGTGAGAGTGAGGAGATTATGGTGATTGGGAGTTGAATCGTTGAAGGAACTCATTAAGAGATGTAGCAGTGATTACCTCTTTTCGCAGATCCCTTAAACGTGACAATTGATCGATTTTTTGAATGGATTCATATATAGAAGAAGGAATATCCGTAAATCGCATATTCAAAAACTCTATCAATACTTTTCGTGCTTCCTCAAGATTCCCCTCTTGTCTTCCCTCTTGTCTCCCTTGTTCGAATCCTTTTTTCATGGCCAGTTCCTCAAAAGGTGCAATGAAAGGCATTTTCTTTTCCTCCTGGTACTGTAGAATTTCTTCCGTGAATTCCTTCTCTAAATCTTCGGGTAAATACATCAAGAAATCGATGAATCGAAATAGAGAATTTGAAACTCCTTGTCCAAAAATTCATAACCATGCTTCCAATCGATTTTATCGTAAATTTCCGAGATGAAGAATTGGATGAAATCTTGGAAAAAAGCTTCCAAGATTTCTTTCCAGGCACTGTCATAAATAACGTGTTCTCGTTTCATTGCTTTATTGCCATCACATTTCGCGAATGAAAATCATGTCACGATTCTAGCACGAACATCATCATTCGAATGGTTTAAATTTGTACTTGCCAGCAAAATTATCATTTTCTTTTTTAGGGTGGAGGAGGAATCGGATGATCTGCCGATGGTAAGATCGGATCGAAAAGATAGTGATTCCCGGGAATTAAATCCTGATGAATCGCCCAAGAGTGCAATCCTCTTTCTAAAGGTACGATCCGAATTTCCGCCCAACCGGACCGCACATTCGGTTGAGTCAAGGGAGTGATACCTACCTGCAGTCCACGCAGAAATGCACGGTTTTCAGCGGGAGTAGGAGAATAGGTCAAGGTCACATAACCTCTCCCTTCCAACAAATGAGAATTTTTTATTACTACTGGCAGGCTGATAGTAAGATGCGCAAGGATCATCATGGGGATGACGGTACGTTGAAAACTCACCGGTAAAAATCGCAGAAACGCGTACACAGCGAATAGATTGAAAGGGATAGACATCGTCGCGAACAAATCCCAGTCTCGGGTTCTTAATTGAGGATAGAATAAAACTGTCCATACGAGAGTCCATAAGCAAAAATGACTGAGAAACAATAACCAAGGCTCTCGCGTGATTTTTTTTCGTTCTCTCCATCCAAACAATAGCAATGCAATCAATCCGAAAGGAGCCAGCCAAAAATGGAACATCGTTTTATCATAAAGATGATCCCACGAAAACGCCTCGTATAGATAGGCGCCGTGATCGTATGGCTCGAATACGGGAGGAAGATGTTCAATGAGCGGTTCTGCCCGTAATCCGAAAAAAGCGCGAACGGCAAACAAGACGAACCAAGGAATATAAATTTCCCATCCTTTTGCAAGATATTCCTGAATCGTTGTTCGAAAAAGAAAACCGATCCCCATAGCGACAGCAATCGCGATCCAGAAATACGTAGGCGTTCGATGCAGTAACGCGGTCAGAATGAACAAAAAGAATAAAATAAGAACTCTTGAGCGATTTTCACACCACAAATTTGTCTTGTTTTTTGTTTCATAAGTAAAAAAAGGAGGGAGTAATAATAATGCTGGGAAATAAAATACGCCGCTGGAGTGAAACGCCGCCGCCAACGCCATCGTGCCGCTTGCCCACAACGGTGACCAGCCGTCCGCGATACTTTTCCAGGCCAACAATGCGCTGACCGCTAAAAGAGTACAGGTCCATGGATAAAATTCAACATGCCCGCAAAAAATTTGCAACAAAAGGGTGGTGGAAGGAAATAAAAATATTATCCAAAACTCGAAGGAAGAACGGCTCGTTTGTCTGGCCAATGAATACACGGCAAAGAAAAAAACAATACCCGCCACACAAGAAGAAAGTGCAATGATATCTTCCACCCACCAATTTAGTATCGGATGCAATGAAAAAAATAATCCTCGATACAACAAATAAGAGAGTGGAGCACGAGACAATGTCACCGCAAAAGCCGATTCCGCGATCGTCTGTTTACAACAAAACTCCCCGTCGCCAATGACCAGATTCCAGGAACGCAAGATCCACAAACAAAATCCAACGATGCACAAAGACACTACGACGATCATCCATCGTTTCCATTGGATGGCCATATTTACTCCGGTTTGTTTCTTCATCTATGATTGAACTGAAAATTGTATTGGAGAAGAGCATTTTCGAGACCGATTCTCAAGAGATCGGTCTACTGCATCTTCTTACCGAATGTCATCACCAAGACCACGATCGTCTTTTCGATTTGGACCTTTGCTGCGTATGTCTACATATTCTTTTCTTCCCTCTGTGATCACTTCCAACACGAATGGTTCTCCCCACAAATCGCGTCTTGGCAAGTTCAATGAAACATAAGGACCTCTCCACCCACCAATATCATAACTTTTTCGTAGGGCTTCGAGACCATATTCTTCGGGAGGATAGCGGCCGGTATCGACATAATAACGCTCCACAGCTTGTTTATACATACTCAATAGTTGACCCAAACTTCGTGTTTCCGGAGGAAGCGTCATGGATTTCCCGATCGGGATGCGATACGGATGCAGCGCAGGTTGAGTCCCAAAGTCCGAATACATTTTCAACGGTGGTGTAAAAATGTCTAGCTCGACAGCTAACGGTTCCGGTTGCCATTGGTCCCACTCTTCCACAATCGAACGGAGTTCCGCCAACCGTTGGGAAGGCTCAACCGGTAAACGATTGGTTGCCGGGGAAATTAAAATCGCTTCCCCGACAGATACAATATACGGGCCATCCACTGACCGCCAAAAATTCAATGTATTCTTTTCATTTGTAAGTGGATTGATTTCCCCATCCAAATACGTGACAATCAATTCACCGGTGCGTTCTGTGGTCTCGACGAAAATAAGCCCACCTTGAATCACGGATTTTGCAGCATTCAACGTAAGGATCAATCGCTTGAAACTTGGGGTATCCACGCCGGCTCGGAACCAAACGGAACCTTCGTAGAGTTGCATATCCATGGTATAACTTTGGGTTCGATTCATCGAGAATTCATCGATTCGAAGCCGGGTATTTCCTAATACTCCAATTTCTCCGATATCTCCCACCTTGAAAGTGGCGTGAGAATTAGGGGGCACCGAAAGAAAAGAGCCAATGGGAACTTCTTCACCACTATGGAGGGGAGCGCGTTTTTTTTCCACCAATGCGTTTCGATCTTCATAGGTATAGATCCACCCTCGCACTTCTTGGACTTTCAACTCGACCTCTTGATCCACCACTGGAGTAAGAGCGGAAAAATCCGTTTGAGTGGGTAAATTTTCAAACGCTCTTCCTTCCCGTTTCAGCTTTTCCACTAAGTCGTGTAATTCCGAACCGGCTGGACCGGTTTCAGGTCTTCTCTCGACTCGTTCCACGGCGTCACGGCTTAGCCAAATCATCGAGTTATCCACACGAATCTGCAAAAAAGCGGCTCCTGTTTCACTGACTTGAGAATCCGATATAACCTCACACCGCATTTTTGTTCCGTCTTTCAACGTTACGATATCCGCGAATGAAGGATACCCCCATAAAAAACCCATTCCTCCGCCAATCAATACTAAGGATATCCATTTTTTTAGACAGTATCCCATTCTATTCATGGTTTTCCTTCCTGTTTGACGTTACAAATGCGCTTGTTGATTACGCTGGCCGCAAATCCGGCTCCAAAACCATTATCGATATTCACTACAGTTACTCCTGCGCTGCAGCTGTTCAGCATTGTAAGAAGCGCAGAAACACCCCCGAAACTGGCACCATATCCGACACTTGTCGGCACGGCAACGACAGGTGCATCCACTAATCCTCCCACAACACTCGCCAGTGCTCCTTCCATTCCAGCCACCACTACAATTGCATTCGCGGATCGAATACTATCCAATCGCCCCAATAAACGGTGGATTCCCGCCACACCGACATCGGTCAGCTGAGTTGTCCTCGAACCCGTAAACCGGGCGGTGATAATCGCTTCTTCCGCTACTGGAAGATCGGATGTTCCGGCGCAGATCACAAGCACATTTCCAATTCCTTCTGCAATTTCGTTTTCTCCTATTGTAACAGCTCTTGCCCGCTTGTGGAAAATCGCATCCGGAAATTCCTCTACCAATTTTTCCGACGCTTCCGGCAAGACTCGTGTTGCTAAGACCGGTTGGTGATTTTGCCGCAAATGTTGTACAATTTTGATGATATCCGGTGTTTCCTTGTTTTGGCAAAAAACGACTTCCGCCACCCCTTGCCGTAATGATCGATGATGATCAAGTGTCGCGATACCGATATCTTCATAGGGTAAACGTTTTAGGATATCCATCGCTTCATCGATGGATAATGCGTTCAATTTAACTTGTTCCAGTAACATTCGAATCTTTTCAGAATTCATCGAATAGTAACCTCGAATTCGCTATCGTTTATCATGACGGCATCACTTATAATCATTATCCTCCTGCTATCAAGGAAAATGTATCATAAATGAGTTCCAAACGAACAGTTGTCCAGGCGAAACGAAAGGGCGGATGAATACCCGCCCCCCTGATGAGTTTAGCTTGATTGATTTTTTTAAAAGGTTTCAATTTTCTAATTGTTGCATCAACTCGTTTGCTTCCGGATGAGAAGCCGAACGTCTCAGAACTTTATTCAAAAGTGATCTTGCTTCCCGATATTTACCATTCACGATTTTTTCCCGTGCTTCTAAAACCAGCATCGCATTTTTTCGATTCCTTTCTTCAGACTCATGGATCAAGCGATTGAGATCCTCTAATTTATCCGGATCGGAAGGGGAAAGCGCAAGAGCACGCCGCGCCGATTCGATTGCCCGTGGATAAGCGCCTTGCTCATAATACTCCTCGGCTGCTTCCAAATTGATCGTGACCAATTCGGCTCTCTTCTGTGCTCGTTGCCGTTCTCTATTCATTTGTTCCTGTCTGCGCATTTCCATTTCCAGAGGATTACTCATGATGTCTTGTAGTTTATTATGAAGATAGATCGCCGTAGGATGATTCTGTACACGATTTAATGCGTCTTGCACATTCTGAAACGCTAAATCGAATTCATTCGCTTCCAGATTATCCAACGCTTTGATCAACACCTCATTCGCATATTTCATATCAAGATGTTTCCGCTCGTGCTGTGCAATTTCGCTGCGTAAATCCAATATTTGTGAATGAACTTCCTCCAACGCTTGTTCATGTGCCTTTCGTGCTTTATCCAAGCTGTCGATGCGCTCTTGGCGGATCGTTTCAATCGTTTGCTGAGCAATGAGCAATTTTTGTTTCATTTCCTCAGTACGCTCATTCGCTTTTTTAATCTCCTCATTTTTTTCCTGAATGGTTTTTTGGAGATTCTCGATCTGGGCGTTATTTCGAGTGATCATTGACTGCAAACCATTCATTTTTTGAAGATCTTGTTTCTGTTGTGTGTTTTCCGTTTGCAGCGTTTTGATTTGATCGCGGAGTTTGGTGATTTCATCATTGCGGGATTGCACGATTTTTGTATAGCGGTCGCGTTCCCTTTCCAATTGTGTTTGCCTTTCCTCGGCGACTTTTTTCGCCTCGGTCAATTCTTTCATGATTTGATCCAAACCACCTCCGGGAAGAATCTCTTTCATGTTGTCATATTTGAGTTTCCAGGATTGTGCTTCATTGGTTTTCGTGGTCAAATCATGTGTCATCGTCTCAATGCGATTGGATGCAAAATAAGAGCGGACACCGAAAAAAATGGTTGTTACCAAGAAAAGAGCAGCCACAATTGAGGCCGTAATCGAAGTCAGCAAAAAAGGACGTTTCTGTTGTTCTTCCGCCGCTTCTTCTTCCATTCGTCTGGCTTTTTCGATATTCTTATAGGCTTTCTCCATTTCCGGATTGAGGGCCAGCGCTCTTTCCCAGGCCCGGATCGATTCACTATACAATCCCTTTTGGGCATATACCGTTCCCAGCAGATTGTGGTAATTCGGATCCATGCCCGAAAGCGCGATTGCCGCTTCCAATTGCGCAATCGCTTCATCCAACCGTCCTGAATGCGCTAGTGCAAGCGCTTCATTGTAATGCGTGTTGGCGGTATCCATCACGCTTTTCACCGCATTCAAGTTCTCGCTGCAATTTTCACAGACCGTTGCTTCAACGGGATTCGTCGCTCCACAAACCGGACAAATCAAACCTTCCATCAGTTCTACTCCTTCTCAATTCTCTTGTGTCCCAAACATTTTAACAAAAAACATTTTTGTAATGGTTCACATTTTCGTGAATCCGTGCTTTTTTGAAAACGTTTCACGGTTAACACAAGTCACATGTTCTTTATATTATAACAAAATGAGACGGCCTAACAGGCCGTCTCATTTTTCTGATCTTTCATACCCGGGAAACGAAGAATCAATAATCGGCGGTTTCATAACGGGAAAGCATTTCGTTCAACTGCCCCATTTTTTCTTGTAAGTATTCATCGTCATCCAAATTGTCAGCGCTTTCGAGTTCTTGGATCATCTGCATCGCTTCTTCGGCAAGAGGATCATCCGAATCGGAAAATACACGTTTTGCTTTATAGACCAAACTTTCTACTTCATTGGATTGCTCTTGTTTCTTTCGCGATTGCAGCATCTCCGTAACACGCTCTTGTGCCGCTTTTGTCAATTCACGCACTTCTTCTTCGCTCAACCGATTATCTGTAGCAATAATAGTGACACTCACCTCATTTCCGGTTGTCAAATCTTTTGCCGTCGCTTCCAAAATACGGTCCTGATTGAGTCGAAAAGTCACTTCGATTCGGGGAACCCCACGCGGGGCAGGTGGAATGTCATCAATTCGCAGCATATCAAGAAACGTATTTGCTGAAGCGACCATTTCTTCCCCTTCATAGATAGGAAAACTGATCGCCGTCTGAAAGTCGCGAGTGGTCGTAAATAAATCTTTTGCTTCAGTCGGATAGGTGGAATTTCGTTCGATCAAAACCCCATAACGGTCATCTGACAAACCGACTCCGAGTGAAAATGGGGTTAAGTGAACGATGACCGGCCCCTCTTTATTCACAGCATCTGCCGCTGTTTGTTCCAATTCCTCATCCAGAGGCGCAAGAATCGATCCTTGTATGGCAGCCCCTAAAGAGACACATTCATCCGGACTTACATCTTTTCGCGGTTCTTTTTGAACAATTTTATGGACGATTTCCTGAACCGCCGGAATCCGAGTACTACCACCTACCAACAATACATTGGAAATATCTTCCGGATTCAATCCGGCATCCTCAATCGCTTGATGAGTTGGTTCAATGGTCATTTCCAACAAATCGTGAACCAAACTCTCGAAAGTCGCCCGGCTGAGTTCCTCCTCCAGTGTGATCGGTCCTTTTGAAGTCATTGCAATCGCTTCTACGATCACTTGTGTTTTTGTCACTCCGGACAATTCGATTTTCGCTTCCTGTGCTGCTTCCCGAAGGCGGAACATGGCTTTTTGATCATCCTGTAAATCTACGCCTTGTTTTTCTTTGAATCTTTCTAGAAGATATTCGACTACTCGTTGGTCAAAATCGTCACCACCGAGATGATTGTTTCCTTTTATGGAAAGGACTTGGAAGACTCCCTTTACCATCTCGATGATGGAAACGTCAAATGTCCCACCCCCCAAGTCATACACCATCAGAATCTGATCGTTTTCCTTTTCCAAACCATAAGAGATTGCCGCTGCGGTCGGCTCATCGATGATTCGACGGACGTGAAAGCCGGCTATTTGTCCGGCATCACGTGTCGCCTGCCGTTGGGCGTCTGTAAAATAAGCCGGAACAGTAATGACCGCTTCAGGACATTCCGCTCCAAAGAAATACTCCGCATCCGACTTCAGCTTTTGCAATATACAAGAAGATATCTCTTGTGGAGTATATTCCCTATCATCGATATTCACACGAAAACCGGTTCCCATGTGACGCTTGATCGAAAAAACCGAGCGTTGAGGATTCAAACCTGCTGCGCGACGGGCTTTCTTCCCAACCAGAACGGAACCCTCTTCTTGAAAATAGACCACCGATGGAGTTATCCGATCCCCCAACTCATTCGGGATAATCGTTGGGGTGTCCCCATCCATGTAAGCAATTACAGAGTTGGTTGTACCTAAGTCGATACCCAATATTCTCGCCATGAAGCTACCACTCCTCCAATCCTTTCAAGTGGATCGGCAAATTATTTATAATTTCTATCTGTTGTTTTCTTCAACAAAATTATCTTCAGTATCATCAAACAATGTAGACTCATCAGAAACGGAATAATCCGGAGGGGCGATTTCCTCATAACCGGCAGAATTCTTTCCATTTCCACTGTTTTTTACTACGATCACTTTGGCATCGCGTAAAACACGATTTCCATACATGTATCCTTTCACAATTTCATCGAACACGGTGTTATTTGGTATATTTGTAACCTCTCGCGTATCGACCACTTCCTGTTTGGATAAATCGAGAGGTTTTCCAATGGATTCTATCGCAACCAGCCCTTCCTTTTCTAGAGCTGATTGTAATCTACGGTATAACGTCTCCATCGTTTTCAGCCAATTGGCTAAAATTTCATCTCCTTCGATGTTTTGTGCATTCGCGTGTTTGAAGATATTATCAAATCCATCCAATATGGGGAGTGCTCTTTTAAAAAAAACCTCTTTTTCTTTATCGATCCCTCTCTGCATTAGAGACGGATGGGCTTTTCCCTCCAAGTTTTGTTGCAACCTTTTTTGTTGATAAAGCAATGTCAATGCGTCACGATTTTCTTCTCCCCATGTCTCAATCGGGAGATTTTCAATCGGAAATACTTCTCTGGGGTCTTCGGAGGATTGGAACCAGTAGCTCACCGTAATCCTCCTAATCGTTTTGATTCACGCACTCCTTGCCGTGCTCCTTTATTTCGTGGTTCTATATCCAAAACCCGCTGGTATTCTTGCAATGCCGCCGAGAAGTTTCTCATCTGGAAAAAAGTATCTGCCAAATGCAAGCGCAATTCAACATTTTCAGGATCGTGTTTCAAAGCGTTTTTGAATTGGACCAGTGCTTGGTTGAAAATTCTTTGCTCTTTAAGCCGCTTTCCGAATATAGTATAGCCGCGAACCAGGTGATCAATAACCTGTGAGCGCCCTGGAGCTTTTTTTAGGGCTAGATTCCACATATGAAATGCCCGGTTGTGTTGATTTGTGTTGAGATAAGCCCACCCTAACTGGCATAATACATCAACATCATCTTCATTCTCGCGCAGTGCTTGCTCCAGCGCTTCTACTGCCTGTTTCCAATTGCCTTTTTGAATGCAGGCATATCCTAATTCTTTCGCCGATCCGGCTTTGGAACCGTATCCGCTTTGCCCTCCTTGGCCCCCTTCCAAATATTTCCCGCCGGTATATTTGTGCACGGCGACGAGCAATGATTGTAAATACTTGCTGTCCGGATCCTCTTTTAATTCCTGCTTATAATGATTCAGTACATTTTTCCAATATTCTTCAGCTTCCTCTTTTTTCCCTTGCCTTTCGCAGGACAAAGCCAAGTTAATATACAATGTGCTATTTTTCAATCCATTTTCGGCGACTTGTGTAAATAATTGCTCACTTTCATCATACTGTTCATTTAAAGCCGCCTTGAACGCTTCATGCCAATAAATACGGGCAAGATTCATTCTTGATTCTGAATCATCCGGATCCATTTTCAATATGCGTTGCCATGTTTCTCTCGCTTCATCCCATTTTTCATGGGCAGCATGATAGAGGGCAATTCCCCGCATGAAATGCAAAACTTGTTTTTGGGTTTCTCCCTCTAATTTCTCTGGTTCTTTCTCACCACATAATGTCTTTATTTCTTGATTCAATTTGAACAAGGAAAGTGTTTGTTGGGGGAAATCAGGATAATCAGTATGGTAAAACGGTGGAGCCGCGGCAAAATTCTCGACATCGGTGGTTGCTCGCAAGGAAGGATCTTTCAAAATATCATACGCTGTGCGAATCTCGATAAACTCATCCGGAAAATACTCGGGATTGTACTGCTTGACCAAGTTAAAATAGCTCGCCTTGATCTCTTCGTCCTTTGCCCAACGAGTCACTTTGAGAATTTGATATGGAGAACGTGTTAGAACGGTGGTTTGCTCAGTCACTTTTCACTCTCATTCTGGTTCGGATGATACAAGTTTTCATAATTACTGTAAGGTATAATAAGCGATTTTAATGAACTCCACTCGGAAAAGCAACAGACACAAATGGTTTTGGCGAAATCCGGTAGAACTTTTTTATCGCCCCAAGAATAGGTTTTCCTCACGTAAAATGAATATATACTATCTTGTAGCGGTCTCAAACCGGTAGAAAACGCTGCAGCCAAGAAAGTTCCTTGATTCAATGATTGCGATTTCCAATACGTTATTTTCACGAATGCTTGCTACTCACCCGGTTCTCTTACTTTCATCTCGTTCCGGCCGTTCGAATTCTGTTGCCCCGGTTACGCAATACATTCCCCTCAGTATGCAACCGCCTATGCTCGGTATTTCGATCAAACCCAGCTCCGTGAGTTATCATTATATTCGGCAATCCGGAGATTTTATCTTGGCTGTGCCAAGTAAGCAACAATTAAAAGCCGTTCATTTTTGCGGAGTTCATTCGGGAAGGGATTTGGATAAAATATACCACACAAACCTCTCCACTTCCCGTGCAAAATCTGTCAGTCCACTCTTGCTGACATCTTGCATGGCAAACATTGAATGCAAAGTACAAGATATCATACTGACAGGAAATCGTCCGTTCATTTCCGGAGAAATTTTGAATATCACCGTCGATTCTTATTATTTTGATCAAGATTGGCTACCCGACGCTCAATTGATTTATCACAATGGAGGAAACACATATCGAGTGGATGATGAGATCATCGATATGAGCGCTGTTCGTCCAGGGTACGTTCCTTTCAATCATATTATCGAATAATAATAGGGTATACTATCTTCGATTTGTTCTCAATAAATTATGGATTCACCACCGAAAATCGTTTTGGATACAAGTGTGATCGTTGCTGCACTGTTTGGCAGTAAATCTTCCAACATTATCAAATCCTGGCATCAGGGTGCCCTTATTCTCTGCTATAGTGATCCCATATTCCATGAATACCGCACCGTTTTACGAAAAATCCCTCCCATCCGGAAAAAAGCAGGCTCTTTTTTAGAAGACATATCAACTCATCCCCATGTCATTTACTTCAAATTCCCTTCAAGAATACAATTGAATATTGAAGATCCGGATGACCGCAAATTTGTCGAGTGTGCCCATGCCGCTAAAGCGGATTATCTTGTTAGTCTAGATGAACATTTGTTAAGTATAGAATCTTACAAGAAAACCCTGATAGTAACACCACGAAAATTTTTCAATCGAATGACATAAATGCAGAAAGTTGAAACCAGTCTTTTCTTTTGAACACTATGAATAATAAATTCTTAACAGCACAGAGAATCCACTTTCGAAACCGTGAATCATTTGAGTTGTTTGAAACCCAAAAACTCGCCACTTATGCGGCAAAATCCGGTGAATCTATGGGGCGGATCCATCCGGAGACTGAACACGAATTTCGCACCTGTTATCAACGGGACCGGGATCGAATTATTCATTCCGTTGCCTTTCGCCGGCTGGAATACAAGACTCAAGTTTTTCTATATAGCGCCGGGGACCACTATCGCACACGCTTAACCCACACTCTTGAAGTTAGCCAGATTACCCGCACATTGGGACGAATTCTTGGAGTCAACGAAGATCTCTGCGAAGCCAACGCCCTCGCCCACGATCTCGGCCATCCCCCTTTCGGTCATGAAGGTGAACGGGCGCTCAATGAATTGTTGGTGGATGCCGGAGGATTCGAACACAATGCCCAAGCGCTACGGATTGTGGATCGATTGGAAAAACACTATCCCAACTATCCGGGGTTGAATTTAACCGCCGAAACTCGCCGGGGAATCCTAAAAGCCAAACCACCCTATGAAGGAAGGGGGGAAAAGCTGCCTGACCATCTGCCGATTGAAGCCCAAATTGTCGATATCGCAGACGAAATTTCCTATACCAGCCACGATCTAGACGATGGAATCGAATCCGGACTTCTCATGCCTGATGCGCTCTTTCACCTACCCCTTTGGAAAGAAGCTTGTGCACGAGTAAAAGAACGCTTTCCTGATATCGACGAAAAGAGGAAACGATATCAAATTATCATTCAACTCATCAACGAAATGGTTATGGATGTCGCCTATGAGACCAAACGCCGATTGGAACAAACGAGTGTTCTGCCGCTCGATAATGCCGTCGACTACAGCGAAGCCATGAAAGTAAAGATTAGAGAAGCAAAAGATTTTCTGATGGACAATTTATACCGGCATCGTCTTGTGTTACGAACAAACAGCCGTTGTAGGAGAATCATCACAAAATTGTTTGAACATTATTCCGACAATCCCAAACAACTACCTCGTTCTTTTTACAATCGGATTGAAAAGGATGGTTTACAACGTTCTGTGGCCGATTACGTTTCAGGCATGACGGACCGCTTTGCGGAAGAAGATCATAAACAAGTTTTCGGGTTTTAACTTGAATTCAAACATTCTCTCCCCTCGTTTTCTCTTCAAGACCACTATTCTTTTGGTCGTGCTGGGTATTCTGGCTGTAATCTTTGTTTATCGATACCACCAACTCAAAACCCGTGTGAACATTACGGCATTTTTTAGCAATGCTTCTTATATCCTGACCACAGTTTCAACCGGCCATATGATGGAACGATCTTCACCCGTCCCCGATTCGTTGAAGAAACAAACCGGTAATCTTCTTCCTTCATTTCGTTCCATATTCCCGAAAATGCCTGAAAAGTACTTGAGAGATCCTTTCATACCAATAGCAAAGGCAAATCCATTGCTCGACGTTCGATTCGGTACTACGGCACATCTCATCCCGATTCATATTCCCGTGTACGATCCTAAAAAGCCGGCGTGGTTTACATTCAGCGCCGGTCCATCGGAAAAATCCCCAAAAATTCAATCGATTTATCCTGATTCTGGTTATCCTCATTATCGATTTGAGAATTTTCCCTTTGATAGTACAAATGGCTTATGGAGTCAGGGATATTTGTATATGGACTTTAAAGGGGGGATTTTCGGGGAGGTTCGATAAGAGTTAAATACTTTTTTCCGCCTCCTTCACCGTCTCATACTGCTCGAACAACCCATCCAAATGCGAAATTTCCAATAAATGTTGTACCATCTCACTAACCACGCCGGTTAATACAAACCTTTTTTTCTCCCGCTCAGCAATTTGCACTCCTTCTACCAAGGTTGCCAATCCCGAGCTGTCCATATAGTTGACCTTCCGCAGGTCGATCACAACACCCTTGACATCTTCAAGAAACGCCCGGTGAATCAATTCCCGCAATTGGGGCGAATAGACCATATTGATCGCACCGGTCACTCGAATCACGAAAAGACGCTTGTCTTGCCGAATCTTGACTTCCATAGGTTCAGAAATCACCGTAATCCATTACTCCTATCTCAATCAATACATTTGAAACATATTCTAATTCGAAAATACGAAAACTGATCCTTCCTCATTCTTTCCTAACAAGTATGGGGGGAGGCAAGTCCTTAGCATTGCTGAACCAGCTGATTGTAATAATTTTTCATTGTAATGATTTTGTTATGCCGCAATATCGCTTCTATCTTGATTTGAGTACTTTTAATTCCCAACCAGTGGATCACGCGCAGTTTCCATGGCAAAACGGTTTTCGGATGTTCGGGGACAAATTCCCACGGATGAATGTAGATGACTGGGGGAAATCCTTCTTCCTGATACCGCTTTCTTGCCCATGCCAAGTACATTTCCGGTAAGATTCTCAATGTTCCACCGCCGCCTACCGGAAGCCGCTTTCCATAGCATTCGATCGAAGCCGGAGGGATTTCGATCAAACCATGCAGTGGATAAGGATGCCGGGGAGCATGTTTTTCTCCATACAAATATGTTTGATGTGGATTGATCGATGAATCGTATTCAATCCCATTTTCGCGTAAAATCTCAAATTGCCATTTCTTTTTCCGTTCCAAAGAAAATGCCGGAGCTCGATGCCCTACTACTGTTTGATTCGGGACCAAAGATCGAAGAATTTCCAAACTCTTTTCGATTTTTGCAGCAAATTCTTTCTCGTCCAATTCAGTGACGAATGTATGATCGTAGGAATGTGTGCCGATTTCATGCCCCGCTTGTACTGTCCATTCAACGAGTTCGGGGTATCGTTCCGCCAGCCATGCTACAAAAAAGAATGTTCCTTTTGCTTTGTATCGGTCGAATAGGTTGAGACAGCGTTCCATTCCCTTATGAATTGCTGATTGATAATCTGGCCATGTTTCTACCGGAATACACTCCGGACTCATAAAGTAATCCTCAACATCGACGGTCAATACGACTGTCGGTTCTTGTAATACGGGTTGAAATCGATTAACTTCGGGATTTTCCGACTCCATGGTATACTATTGTCCATTCCAATCTGAAAACTCAAGTTGAATGAAATCTGCACGATTAGCAAAAAATATTCAAGAAGATGAAGTCGTTGGCAAAGCGTACGACGCGCGGCTGATGAAGCGGCTGCTTGTTTATCTTGATCCTTATCGCAAGTATTTTTTCTTTGCGTTCGGCGCTCTTCTTATTTTTACGGCCATCGATCTCTTTTCCTCGATTTATTTGTATAAAATCGTTGTAGACCGTTTTATTCAAGCCAGACATGCAGAGGGACTAACGTTCTTATGTTTGCTGTATTTTCTTTTGCTTGTCGGTGGCCTGATATTCAATTATGTCGAATTTTATCTCGTTAATGTGATGAGTCAAAAATCCATGTACGATCTCCGGATGCATCTCTTCCGGCATCTGGAAAGTATGTCTCTCCGCTTTTTCAATCATCGGCCCGTCGGCAGTCTTCTTACACGTATTACCAGCGACATTGAAGCATTGGACAGCATGTTCGCAAACTGTATCGTTTTCACGTTCAACGATATCTTGATCATTATCGGCCTAACAGGGCTTATGCTCTATCTCAGCCCACAATTGACGTTGGTGGCCCTGTCGGTTTTACCCATCATGATCTGGGCCAGTCTTCGTTTCAAGAAAAACATACGCAATTCCTATAGAGGTGTGCGACGCTACCTTTCCCGGATGAACGGATTTCTGCAAGAAAACATCACCGGGATGGAAACCGTCCAAATATTCGGACGCAAGCAACGCAACTTTGATCATTTTTACCCGCTTAACCAGGCGTTTCGGGATGCCAATCTTCGCAGTGTAATAAATTTTGCGTTTTTTCTTCCGACGGTTGAATTTCTCGGTTCTCTGGCCATTGCGCTATTGCTGTGGTATGGCGGTGTGACCATGTTGACTTATCCGGACGCCTTGACCTTTGGAACACTTGCTGCCTTTCTGCAAGCATCTCAAAAATTCTTTCATCCCATCCGTGACTTGGCAGATAAATTCAATATCATGCAAACTGCCATGGCCGCTGCGGAACGGATATTCAAACTCCTTGATATGCGAGAACACATTATCGAAAGCGAATCCCCCATTACCAAACCCATTGATGGGGCGGTTGAGTTTCGTAATGTATGGTTTGCGTACAAGGAAGAAGAATGGGTATTGAGTGATGTTTCCCTCTCGGTACCCAAAGGGAAAAAAATAGCCCTTGTCGGCGCTACCGGTTCCGGTAAAAGCACCATTATCAACCTGCTTTTTCGTTTTTATGATGTCCAGAAGGGTGAAATTCTCATCGACGGAGTCAATATCAAGAATTACAGTTTGAAAAATTTACGCTCCCGAATGGGGTTGGTTTTACAAGATGTTTTTCTCTTTTCCGGCAATGTCGAAAGCAATATCGGTCTCGGTCGTCCCGACATCGGTACCGAAGATATCATTCAAGCGTCGAAAGCCGTCCAAGCGGATCGTTTTATTGAGAAATTACCCGATCAGTATCAAGGCGAGGTCAAGGAACGCGGTGCATCCTTGTCGGTGGGACAACGCCAACTTCTTTCTTTCGCTCGAGCGCTAGCGATCAATCCCAGCATTCTTGTGCTGGACGAAGCGACCTCCAGCGTGGATACCGAAACCGAGCACTTGATTCAAGAAGCACTCAATACCTTGATGGAAGGCCGAACCAGTATCATGGTCGCGCATCGCCTTTCCACTATTCAAAAAGCGGACGAAATTCTCGTTCTACACAAAGGCCAAATCACCGAACGGGGAACGCATCAAGAACTTCTGGAACAAGGCGGACTCTATTACCGTCTCTACCAGTTGCAATATAAAGATCAATTCCTTCCGGAAGAAGAACCGGTCGCAATGTGATGATAGAAAATACAGAGATCCAAAATAAAGTCGCTTTCGTCACCGGCGGAAGCAGTGGAATCGGATTTGAAACCGCGAAGAAACTTCTTCAGGGCGGTGCAAAAGTCGCGTTCTGCGGACGAAATGAAGACAAGTTGCGGAAATCAGAAATTCATTTGAGAGAAATTTCGCACGATGTATTTGCCTTTACCGCAGATATTTCCAATTTTCCCTCTATCGAATCCGGTGTATCTGAAATCAACCGGCGTTTTGGCCCTATCGATATTCTTATCAACAACGCCGGTATTTATCAACCCAACAGCATCGTCGACATTGCCTACGACGAGTGGGAAACTCAATTCGCCATCAATTTGAAAGGGGCGTTTCTCGTTACCAAAGCGGTAACGCCCCAAATGATCGAACGCAAATCAGGTAGAATTATCTTTGTGTCTTCCAATATCGCCATCATCACACCTCCACAAAATTCCTGTTACGCTGCCACCAAATGGGGATTGGAAGGATTCGTCGGCTGTATTGCGCAGGAACTCTGCGAACATGGGATTCTAGTGAACATTGTTCGCCCAGGGATGACAGATACCGGCATTTTTGATGAAATCGGTAAACCGGATTGGGATATCGACTGGATTGATCCTGCCGAAATTGCCGCAACTATCGATTTTCTTTGCCGCCTGCCTTCTCATGCGCAGGTGCCGGAAATCACCTACACGAACACATTCCAGCGGTACGATTATTGAGGAGAACCATGCATTCATTTCACGAGGATATTGTCATGATCAGTGGAGGCAGCAAAGGGATCGGTTATGCCATCGCCAAACGACTCGGTGAACAGGGAGCAAAAATCAGCTTCTGCGCCAGGAACGAAAACGATCTCAACCAAGCGGAACCCGAACTGAAACAAGCCGGAATCGATGTTCTCGCCATTCAAGCCGATGTCTCCCAGGAAATCGATGTAAATCGCTGGTTTCAAAAAACAGAAAAACGATTCGGTCTCCCTACTATACTCGTCAACAACGCCGGGATTTCCGGTACGAATTCACTTCTGGAACTCACCGAAGAACAATGGGACAAAACCATGTCTGTCAACTGCCGGGGAGTATTTCTCTGCACGAAACGTGCTCTCCCCGCTATGATGCAAGCGAAAAAAGGCCGCATCTTCATGATTTCATCCATCGCTTCTATTTATTATCGCAAAGGGCATAGTCTCTATTTCGCTTCCAAATGGGCATTGCGTGGTTTCTCTCACTGCCTCGCGAAGGAAATTCATGAGTATAATATTCATGTCCATCAAATCTGTCCCGGCATGACCGAAACCCGTTTTTTTGACAACCGAGGCGGCCGGCCTCATCCCCCTGAAAAAATGTATGCCGATCCGGAAACTTATGCCGAACAGGTCGAATATCTCTGCAACATGCCGGATCATCTCGACACACTTGAATACTGCACCTTCCCAGACTGGCAACTGAAAAATTTTGGCATTCGACGGTAAGAAACTTTGTGGAAACAGCAGCCATTTCATCGATTTGGTCAATACTTCTCATCGCTATTGCCCTTGGAGCCGATGCCTTTTCTGTCGCCTTTGCTGTTGGTACCGGCAAGCGCTACAAAGGCCAGAAATTCCGGCTTGGATTTCACTTCGGCCTATTCCAATTTCTTATGCCGCTTATCGGATGGTGTATCGGCAGCCTTGCCGTGGAATGGGTGCAAAAATGGGATCATTGGTTGGCGTTCGGTGTGCTTTTCTTCGTTGCGCTTCACAACCTATACGATTCGATTTTATCGGACGATAAGGAGATCACCCGCGACCTCACCCGTGGTTGGTTCCTGGTTTCTCTTTCCATTGCTACCAGCGTCGATGCCCTGGCGGTGGGATTAGTGTTCGGCGTTCTTGAAATTCATCCTCTTCTTCCTAGTCTCCTCATCGGCATAGTCGCCGGAACCATGACCCTTACCGGCTTATTTCTCGGTCGCTTCTTGCGCGCTTCATTCGGCCGCATTGTGGGCGCTGCCGGAGGAATATTATTGCTCTTTTTGGCTTTTAAATTTCTGTCAATTTAATTCAATTGCTTTCATTTATCTTCAGATATGCCTTCTTGTCGCAATATCTCCTGTACTGATATGAATTGCTTGTGAACCGTGTGGATTGGGAATACAAATCTTTCTCGCTCCCATTTTCTCGTTCCTTTCAACTGCCGCTTCTTTCACCTTTGGATTTTAAACTCGAATAGAATATAAAAACTTTCACTATCTATGCCAACACATCGATTTGAATCCACACCATCATCATGCTACGATTCATTATGATCAAAATTTTATCAAAACCAAAAAGGTAAAACGAACAAGGAATTAAAACTATGGTATTTATACGAATGTTGACATTGTTTCTCATTCTTTCCCTTTTCACCACTCAACCGCTCCCACTCCAATCGGCCGAAGACTATACAAAACTTCCCGAAGGCAAGAACGGCATAGCCTCCAACTATCCGGGAGACACCGGCATCGAAGAGGATCCCCATGTCATCTTCGTTGAAAAATTTGAAGAAAACTCGCTCAACACGATGAAAAACCGGTGGGAGAGCGTCAAAAACCTGGATATTATGTCTTTCTCCGAAGATATTCCTACCGAAAGCAAGGGAAACCATTCCCTTCTCATGACGCATATCGGCGGCCAAGGTACCGGCGGCCATCTGTACCGACGGCTGATGCCCGGCTATGAGCAAGTTTTCGCCCGCTTTTACGTCAAATTCGCTCCCGACTGTGCCCAGATTCATCACTTTGGCACCCATCTCGGTGGCTTCAATCCTTCCACCCCTTGGCCTCAGGGAGGCGCAGGTACCCAACCGGAAGGTGATAAACGCTTCACAACTGGCGTTGAGCCTTACGGTACTAATTGGAATTGGGATTTTTATACCTATTGGCAGGGCATGCACATCCACGGAGACGGCAATTATTGGGGAACTCCCTTCCTTTCCGGCGTTCCCAAACCGAAGGTGCAAAAAGGTCAATGGATCTGCGTGGAAATGATGGTGAAAATGAACGATCCCGTCACCGCCTCGAACGGCGAACAAGCGTTCTGGATCGACGGTAAATTGTGGCGCGTGGGGGATCAGGTCGTCAGTCACATTGGCGAGGGATTCCCAAAAGGCAATTGGCGGGGAGGCTGGTGGAATCCCGATAGTGATAGCAATAAAACATTCGATGGTTATCAGTGGCGCACTGTCGAAGAACTCGCTGTCAACTATCTTTGGACATATCTCTACATAACAAGAGCACCTCAGGGACATGTCAGCAAAGTGTGGTTTGATCATATTGTCGTTGCGAAAAATTACATCGGCCCACTTTCTCCCGGCAAAACATCCATTAACTGGGAAGGATATTGATTCATCACTATGACAAATCTATTCATTACTATTACTTTTTTATCCACTCTCTCGACCGCCTCAGCTTCCACGATTCCCCAAGACTGGAATGAATACAACTCTCCTGTCCATTCTGTAAACTGGCATTTCGAAAATGGTTCCCCATTGACTTGGGAAATTGCACCGAATGGACACTTGATCATAAATCCTATTCACGGCATTGATAGCACTAACTTCGATGACGATGTCGGCCACTGGCATTTTCAACTCTTTGCTGATCAAAACTCCGATGTAACCATAGAAATCAACGGTTTATCGGTTCATCATGGCGGCTGGCACGGCACACATATCTCCGATAAAACACACTGCTTCATTTCCCCTGACGGCACAACCTGGAAACCAATTTCCGCCGACCGCATCGCCGAAGACCGGATTCAATTTCAAGTCTACATGAAAGAAGCCATGATATATATATCCCGCTCCGAACCGTATCGTGTCAGCGATTTGGAACGATTGAAAGCCGAGATCAAAGAACATCCGCAGGTAGAAATCACCCCTATTGGCCATACTGTTCAAGGGCGGGAACTGGAAATCATCCGAATCGGTAAAGATACCGCCCCCTCTCGCGTCTTTCTTCGCATCCGTCCGCATTGCTGGGAAGTGTCCGGCAGCTGGGTCATTCAAGGCCTTATCCGTAAACTCACTTCCGATGACGAAGACGCCCAACGGTATCTGCGGCGCTACTGCGTCTACACCATGCCGATGGCGAATAAAGACGGTATTCATTGGGGAAAACAATATTATTCCATCACCGGTTACAATCTCAACACAGGCTGGCAAAATCCGGCAGATCCGAAGATTGCCCCGGAAAATTATGCCCTCGAACAATGGCTAAAAAACATGATCGAAAAAGGTCGTAAACCGCACCTCGCCATCGACTGGCACAATGATGTCCGCGAATACATCTACTGTTTCCGAAAGCAAGACAAACATCAAAATTACCTTCGCAACATGGAGCGCATCGCAAGACTCCTGCGCAAACACACCTGGTACACCAGCACGGAACTGATGGGCAAAAACCGATGGGTTCCCCGCGTCATGACCGCCGCATTCTCGGACCGCTATCAAATCGATTCCTTTGGCATCGAATTGAACATCGACTGGAGCGAAGGACTTCAGAAACCGCCGATGGGTAAAGACTGGGAGTTGTTTGGAGAGCAATTGTGTGAGGTGTTGTATGGGTATTTTTCAGTCGAACAATAGCTGAACCCTTTCAAATTCGATAACAATTTATGAACAAGCAGTTAAGGATAATGTTGAAATGAACGAAAATTACTTCTTTGCGCACAATTCAAGAAACGTTGCAGAAGTAATAATCCCTTTTTCAAAATCCACCAACGAAAATTTCTCATTTGGCCCGTGAGGATTGTCATCGGGCAGACCGAAACCGAGTAGCATTGTATGGACCTTGAGCTCCTGCTGAATGGTCAGGACGATAGGAATCGAACCGCCTTCCCGGATGAATACCGGTTCTGCCTCGAAACCTTTCCGAAGAGACTCAAGCGCTTGTTCGACGAATGGAGCCGTGCGCGGGACGGCCACAGGGCCACATCCGCTGTGGTCAATGAAGGAAATTTCAACCGTATTGGGTGTGATGGCCCGAACATATTCACGAAATAAAGTACTGATTTTTTTCGGAGTCTGATTCGGTACCAGGCGCATGGTGATTTTTGCTCCCGCCCAAGCCGGGATGATAGTTTTCGCTCCTTCGCCGCTGTAGCCTCCGAAAATCCCGTTCACATCCAATGTCGGGCGCGCCCATTTTCGTTCAAGGGTAGTATAACTTTCTTCTCCGTGGAGTTGTTTCACTTCGAGACTTTCGCGAAATTCATGATCGTCCCATTGCAGTGAAGCAAAAGCTTCTCTTTCCCAGTCTTCGAGAGGAGATACATCCTCGTAAAAACCCGGTATTTGTATTTTTCCGGTTTCATCTTTAAGTTTGGCGACAATGTGGCATAGCGTATTGACGGGATTGGCGACAGAACCGCCGAAACTACCGGAGTGAAGATCCTGTTTTGGTCCTTTGACAATAATTTCTTCCGCACAGATACCTCGTAAGCCATAGCAGAGGGCGGGCATGTTGGGACCGTATTGGCAGGAATCGCTGATCACTGCAACATCGCATTGTAATTCATCCCGATACTCGCGGATAAAATCGGAAACACCGCTTCCGGCCACTTCCTCTTCACCTTCTATAATCAAAATGACATTCACCGGCAATTTTCCGGTTGTTTTGAGATGGGCTTCGACTGCTTTGAGATGAGCGAATATTTGCCCTTTGTCATCGGTTGCCCCCCTAGCGTAAATCGTATTGTTTTCGATTCTTGGCTCGAAAGGAGGGCTATTCCAAAGTTCTAGCGGTTCAGGGGGTTGAACATCATAATGACCGTAAATCAATACTGTGGGTTGATCGTCTCCGGTATGATAACGGGCGTAAACGATCGGATTTCCCTTCGTTGGAACGATTTTGGTATTCAATCCGAATTGTTGGAGTTGTGTTACGAGAAAATTGGCAGCTCGTTCACAGTCCGGTTTATGCTTGCTTTGCGCGCTCAAACTTGGTATGGTAAGAAACTCAACCAATTCGTCGATAAAACGCCGGTTGTTTTCCTTGATATAGCGGATTGTATTTTCCACGGTAATTCTCCTGAAAGAGGCAATTTATTGGATCCAATGATGACGGCTTCGTGAGTCATTCATATTTTGATAAAATAATGGCTATAGTCAATCGGAAAGAACAAATGTAAAATCTTGTAATGATGAATTGGTGAGAACATGACATACCCTCAATTCAATCGTTAAAATTTGAATGAATGAAGAAATATTTTGCCTAAGTTTTAGTATTACTCGACAGTGAGATTACATGACAAAAATGGTTATCAAAAGAGGATAGGGGAACGATGAAGAAAAAAATACTGTTGATTATTGGTGTTGTGTTCCTTTTGGTTGTGGTAGTGGCAGGTTGGATTATTTACGATGAATACAGCCGTTGGACGAGTCCTTGGGGGACGGAGGATGATGCATTTTTTATTGAAATCGAACGAGGAATGACGGCACGGGATGTCGCCGATATTTTGTATGAAAAGGGGGTTATTCACAGCAAGACGTTTTTCCTCGCTTTAGCGGATTTGCGTGGTTTCGCTACAAAAATCCGGGCCGGTGAATATAAGGTTCAAGGAACGCAAAGCCCCTATGAAATCGTGGAAATGCTAGCGACGGGTTATGCCTTCCGGCATCCGTTGACGATCCCGGAAGGATTCACCCAAATTCAAATTGCAGAAAAGTGCGAAGAACTGGAAATTTGTACGAAAGAAGCTTTTTTGGAAGAATGCCGGAAACAAAATGTTTTTCAAGGGATCATTGCTCAAGCGCCGGGAGGGGCGAATCCCGGCTGCGAAGGATTGTTATTTCCGGAAACGTATTTTTTTGAAAAAAATACGCCTGCCATAAAAGTTGTCGCTCGCATGATCCGCACCTTTGAAAGTGTCTGGCAAGAAATCCGTGAGGAAGCGACACAAAATCCGGATGTACAATGGTGGTGGCAGGAAGGCGAACCTTCCCCTCAACAAGAGATTTTTCGTGTCGTGGTATTGGCTTCGATTATCGAAAAAGAGGCGAAACTGGATGAAGACCGCCCCATTATCGCTTCTGTCTTCATCAATCGGGCCGAAAAAGATATGCCGCTCCAGGCCGACAGCACGATTCATTATGCCTTGAATGATTGGTCCCGCCGATTGACGTCGGAGGATTTGGAACTTGATTCACCTTACAATACTTATGAAAATACCGGTTTCCCTCCTGCGGCAATTTGCAACCCCGGACGTGCGTCCTTACGTGCTGCTGCCATGCCGGCTCAAACCGATTATTTTTACTTCGTGACGATGCCGAGTGGAGAAGCTGTGTTCTCAGTGACCCACAATGAGCATATCATCAATAAAAGGGAGATGAAGAAAGAACGTCGTGATTTAGCCGAGAAGCGAAAACAAAGCACTGAGAATACTTCCGCTCAGGAAGAGAATCTTAGGGAAGAATTGCCTCCGGAGAATTAACTATGATATCGGCATCAAAAAATCGAATACCCCACCATTTTCCCTCTTTCAGCCCTGTGAAATCAGGGCCTTCCTGTTTTAGTAGGTGAATCCGGCACAATTTATATTGAGCCGGAATGCGAACCTGGTACTTATGCATTTTTCCAGAGATTGAGGTGAGAAACCAGTTTGGCCGTGAAAATGGAAAGGCAGGACCGAAGGTTTTCCACTCGAGGTGAACAGAATCCGTGTCGGTTTGCAACTCAGCACGGCCGGTATTTTTTTCTGTTTCAAAGCGAATCGCGCCCATGATTTTGTTCAGCCCCCACACTTCACGGCCGGCAGTATAAGCAGCGGAAGAATCAGTAGCCATCGCGCTGATAAAAAGACCGGAATCTCTCTGGGCTTTTGCATATCCCAGTACATTTCCCCACTCATTCCATGGAGTAGTTTCATGCTCTCCTACCGTTGTGATATAAGAACCGATGTAATAACCGGCAATGGTTTTTCCCCAAAAAGGGCTACGAATCAAGATATCCTGCGGGTATTTCGACGGGATGTCGGAGGGAGCGGGGAATCTAAAAACGATCAATCCTTCCCCTTTTAAATGCCATGGCGGTAATTGGTAAGAAATCGTGTCATTCATTGGTTATCTACTTTTTTAAAGATTATCATTCGAAATTCCCGTATAGGAAAGTGTACATAAATGAGTTTGGATTTGCAATTTGGGAATTTGCAAGTTACTATTGCTTTTATGATACAATATAGAGTTACTGTTTTTATCATTGTTCTGGATTGCAAAAGTGAAATACGATATTACTTCTAAAATTTTGGTTGATAAGGGAAAAGAGTCTATATTTCGTTTTTTTCGAAAACGGAAAGCGTTTTCATTGAAATTGATCGATGATCTACCGCAAGAATTACCCAATATCAAGAAAGGAGATTATTTGATCAAAGTGACCGATAAGGAGGGAAATCAAGAGATTCACATATGGGAATTCAAGACACGCTGGCAGGAAAAAGATCTTCTGAATTTGATTGATTATAGGATTCGAGCAAAGCAAAAATACAACCTCCCTGTACGGAGTACAATGTTTTTATTTTCAGAGAGTGCATCGGCAAAAGGAGAATATGAAGACGAAGAATTGAACTTCCATTTCGATCTCATCAAAATGTGGGAAGAAAATGCGGAAGAGTTGATTGAAACCGGAGATTATTTACTCTTTCCGTTTATTCCGGTCATGAAAAATGGTGAAGAATTAGTCTTTGAAGCGGAAGAAATGTTGTATAATAGTGATTTGGAGAAGGAGGAGAAAACGGATTTATTGGCAGCCATGGCTATTTTTGCTGGTTTGCGCAAAGAGAAATTGTGCAACGAACTATTCGAGAGAAGGAGAGACCTTATGATCGAGTCATATGCCTACAAAATTTTTGCCGAAGATGCCAGAAAAACTGCTCTTCAAGAAGGTATTGAAGAAGGGCGACAAAAAGGCTTGCAGAAAGGACGTCAGGAAGGGCTTCAGGAAGGGCTTCAGGAAGGGCTTCAGGAAGGACGTCAGGAAGGACGTCAGGAAGGACGTCAGGAAGGACGTCAGGAAGGACGTCAGGAA